>DAOUCA010000026.1:0-95655 GCA_034432375.1 Caldilineaceae bacterium | reverse complement strand
TGAAACCCCTAGTTTCGGCCAGCGTGCGTCGCACTGACGGAAGCATCTAGCGGACTGGAAGCAGTTGGCGGTCAGTGCGACGCACGCGATCCCGTTGGTCCGCAAAACTCCGGTTCTCATTCTGAACGCAGTATAGCCGGCCAATTGTTTGGTCGTTTTGGCACATCTCAACAGACCCTAGGCAAACGAGGGCAAATTCGCAAGGCTGCCCCATAGATTTGTCTTGCAACTTTGAGCAGATTTACCTGTTATACTACGGTTTCTTTGGAAATAGGAGTTTAGTATGGAAAGGATTGTACCATTGGATGTGATTGGATGCGATTTCCGCACGAGCATTCTTAATAGAGAAGACAAATCTAAGGAGCACACTTGAAAAGGCACTTGCCTGCCGGTGCCCTGTTTGCACCAATGCGTGGGCAACCGCAAGGGTGCGCCCCTACGCATTGTGCCCTACGCACAGTTACCGTGCCATCTCCATTTGCTTGTCTATTCGGAGAGGATCACTCTTGAAGAGAGGAGCAACCTTTGCAAGGTGGCAGCAACGACTGAATACAGTCGTGCAATTCGGCGAGACGCATTGGCTTGCTGAGATAGGCATCTGCCCCTAATTGTTGGGCATATACTTTTGCATTGAAAGGATTAAAATCTCCCAAAACAACAATTGCGCCCGCGTATTGCTGGCGTATTGATTGGCAAATGCTCAATCGACCCGTATGCGAAACCATAATAGATAGGAGGGGATCGAGCAGGACCAAGTCGATCTGCTGCTCTGCCAACGTTCGAAGCACCTCACTTTCGCTAGAAATCATAACGACTTGATAGTTCCCTTTATACAAACATTGTGCTAATAGGCCGCGTAAGTCGGGGTCATCTTCTACAATTAAGATTGTTGTACTGTTTTTTTGTGGATAAAATTGCACTGATGGGATAGATGAGATTGTAGCCATAAGGTCCAGGTGGGGTGAATTCAAAGCACACATAAGCGCTTTTTTAAAAATTGCAGATCATTCGTTTACAAAATATTTTACTATATGCGATAATAGGAGCGTGTTGCACTCATTTGCTCCGATCCATTGAGGTACTATCTCAGGATTCTTTGTTCCCGCTGCACCACAACAGAAGCTTTGGATAATCCTTATAGACTAATCATGTAAAAGTCATCTACAGTAGCGTTACTTTTACACGAAAGAGGCTGTATGACTTTTAAGGATTTTATCTATATAGATGGTTCAACAATTGACGTTTCGCGACGTTGAGCCATTATCCTTAGTACCAGAGCATACTTTGGGGCACTTCATCACTCTACAGCATAGATGTAAATCTGTTAAATAGTGGTCAAACTATCGATGAAATTGACAATGGCAGTGCACATAATCTCGCGGTCAATGGTCGATATCTCTTGTATACGCAACGTAACCAGGCCATGAATAAATGCCCAAACAATATGGGTAATTTCCTGATCAGTTAAAGCGGCCGAAGAGATTGTTCCCTCTTCTCTACATTGCTTTACGGCCTTGAGAAAAAGCGCAAAGATCTCTTCGAGCTGTGTTATATACACGTTTGTGGTTGGGTTTCCATAGTATGCATCACCTAGCTGCTCAGCCCGGTCGGTTTTCGACGATTGCACAGAAGGATCTGTGGTGGTAGAGGCATTCCTTGGTGGGATGGTGGGTTTTGTCATGCGCGATGGCTGCATTAGGGGTTCAATTTGCAAGAGATGCCTAGCAATTTGACGTTGTGTCGGATCTTGATCGACAAAATTAATATATCTGGTGCAGAGTAGTACCAGCTGAGCTTGCCCCGTATCATCAGGGCAGACAAGCTGTAGCGATGTGAGCAGATTGGACAGGGTATCGCTGTAAACAGAAAAAACAATCTCTTCTTTATTCAAAAAATATTCATACAGATTGGCTGGACTTGTTTGGACCAAGCGTGCTATCGTACGCATTGAAAGCGCATCAATGCCTTGATCAAGGATAATTTGACGCGCAGCTTGGATAATCTCTTGGCGCATCAAAGTATAGCGTCGTTTGGAGCGAGTGGATTTGGAAATCATCGGGAACAGGTCATTATCGTTTCTGTTTGAAGATTGCCACACTCACCACAGGAGCCAGTATTGGTTCATGAAAAGCATGACAATAGTATAATATGGTATTTCTGAATTTATAGTTTATCAATAATTCGTCGAAAAAACGTCGAGATTTAATTTGTATGCATAAATTAGAAAAAGGGCTTGATCTGACGTTGCTGGGAACACCAACTGTGAAGCTTGACGGTGTCCAAGTGACTGGATTTATCACGAGTAAGGCCGAAGCATTACTCTATTATCTTGCCCTTACAAAACGGACGCACGCTCGCACGGCGTTGGCTGCACTTTTTTGGCCGGACGTTCCTGATACTGTCGCGCTCAAAAATTTACGTGACATTATCTTTAACTTACGAAAACTCTTTGGCGAATATTTGACAATTACTCGACACACAATGGGTCTCAATCATTCCGCACCCAGCCAAATTGATGTTGTTTATATTCGGTCAAGGTTGCAGGCCCCGCTCGAAGAGCGCACGCTGCAAGAATTACAAGAGGGAGTTGCTGTCAGTCAAGGAGAACTGCTAGAAGGGTTTTCTTTGCGCGATGCGGAGGGTTTTGAGGAGTGGTTTCGTATTGAGCGTGAACAGTTGCGAACAACCATCGCTCATGCGATGCACCGGTTGGTTGCCCATTATCTTGATGTGGAAGAGTGGAATGAGGGCCTTCAACTGACCCAACGGCTGCTGGCGATGGAAAGTTGGGATGAAGCTGCACATCGCCAACAGATGCGTCTGCTCGTCGGAAGTGGCCAACGTGGTGCCGCACTTGCCCAATATGAGCGCTGCCGACAGATTCTGTTCGACGAGTTTGGGGTTGAACCTACCTACGAAACGCAAACCCTCTATCAGGCCATTCAATCTGGAAAAACCCTGCTCCCCTTATCTCACGATCAACCACCAAGCAAAAGCTTCCCCATCTCGCAACATCTATCGCTCGCCGTTGATGATAGAAAGGCACTTCAGAGCGATTTAGGCATGATCCCACAACTCGCTACTTTTGTCGGTCGCAAAAGCGAGTTACGCCAGTTGGAAACGACCACGGTCACAGAGCACAAACGGTTGGTAACAGTTTTTGGGCTGGGCGGGCAAGGTAAGACCACTCTAGTAGCAAACTTTGCGTTACAACTTGGTCGACCTATTTTACAGAACAATAGCGTGGCGAAAGATACATCCAAGCAACTGCCCTTTCAGCGGATTCTCTGGTTTGCTTGTCACAATGCACCTTCTTTGAGCGAGATCCTGCGCTATTGGCTACAGCAACTTTCGATCCCGATTCCCTCTGTCGACTCGCTCCGCCCAGAGCAGTTGTTCACGTTACTGTTTAACCATCTGCAACGCGAATCGGTCCTATTCATTCTTGATAATTTTGAGAGCTTTTTAGGGGGAGAGACAAAAGCAGGTGCCTATCAACCTCACCATTTGGAGATCGAACATCTTCTAGAACGGTTTAGCTCTTCATCGCATCGGGGAACACTGATCCTTACCAGCCGTGAGCAACCCCTTAGTTTGGTACGCCTGGCCAATAACCCCACTGTCGCTACAATCGAACTCAAAGGAATGGTCACCGAAGATGCGACGATGCTCTTGCATCAGTGCCAACTCAATGGTGAACAGGAAGAGCTCAATCTGCTCACTTCCCGATATTCTGGCAACCCACTTGCCTTGAAGATTGTTGCAGAAACAATTCACGAACTCTTTACTGGCAATTTGCCTGCATTCTTAGCCGAAGAGACCTTAATTGTTGATGATATCCGTCATCTGCTTGACCAGCAGGTTGCACGCCTCTCTTCACTGGAAGTTGAAATTATGCTCTGGTTGGCCATTGAGCGCGAAGCGGTAACGCCCCAACAGATTTGGAATAACCTGGTGCAGCCCCCACCACGCAATCTTTTTTATGAAGCATTGCGCTCTTTGCAACGTCGATTTTTGATTGAAACTGAGGAGTACCCGAAGCGATTTACGAGTCAGCTCGCTGTACACTTGACCTTGCAGGCGATGGTGATGGAATACATCACTGAGTTCCTGATCAATGCAATTGCCAAGGAGCTAGACCAGGAAGAGGTCGAGATCTTTCAACGGTATCTATTAGTCAAAGCACAAGCCGCAGACTATATTCGCCAGACACAGAAACGTCTGATCCTTCAACCACTGCTTCGCCGCTTAACGACAGAGTGGGGTGTGCCATGGGTTGAACGGCGTCTTCTCCATCTGCTAGAGTATTTAAAAAAGTGTTTTGGCCGGACACCAGGCTACGCTGCAACAAACTTGCTACATCTGATGATTGAGCTTGGGATCGACCTCCAGGGCAAAGATTTCTCCAATCTTTCGATCTGGCAAGCAGATTTTCGCCATACCCATTTACCAGATGTTAATTTCGCCAATGCGGATTTAAAGGATAGTGCTTTTGCTGAATCCTTTGGTGGCGTGACGGCACTTGCCTTTAGCCCCGATAATCTTTTGCTTGCGGCTGCAACGACGGATGGCGATATTCGTTTGTGGCGGACCAGCGATGGCCGTCTAGCTGGTATCTGCCGCGGCAACGGTCGTTGGGTCTGGTCGTTGGCCTTTAGCCCAGATGGTCATATATTGGCCAGTGGATGTGCCGATACGTTAATTCGACTCTGGAATCTTAGTGATATCTACACAACGGACAGCGATTTTCTGCTTGCCGCAGTCATGTTTAAGGCCTTGGCGGGGCACACAGATGCTGTGTTCGCGGTCGCGTTTAGCCCCGATGGTTCGTTGATTGCCAGTGGCAGTGGCGATGCAACCATCCGTTTGTGGCATACCCACGATGGCGCATTTATCAAAACACTTTTGGGTCATAGCGCAGCCATTTTTTCCTTGGCCTTCGATCCCCTAAAAGTGCAGAGCGGTGCGGATGGTTGTGGGCTAAATCTAGCCAGTGCCGGGCGCGATGGCTCTATTCGGCTTTGGAATGGTTGTACCGCGGCAACCATTCAACACTTTGTCGGCCACACAGATCGGGTCTCATCAGTCATATTTCATCCGGATGGTAGTCATCTACTCTCCGCTAGTTATGACCATACGGTGCGTCTGTGGGAGTTGGCTACTGGCAAAGTCCAACACGTTTTCAATGATGCCCACAGTGCGATCCACTCGATTGTGAGTACAGAAACAATTGTAGCCGCAGCCGGCGATGATGGGAAGATTTACGTCTGGAATATCCACACAGGCAAATTAACCCTCACCCTTTCTGGTCATGATGAAGCTATTAACGAATTGGCTTTGGCAGGGGATAGATATACATTGGCCAGTGGTAGCTTTGATCAATCGATCCGTCTGTGGGATTTGCACAAAGGGCAATCATTCCGCACCTATTCCGGCTATCGCAATTCTATTAAAGCGCTTGCACTTCATCCCGGTGAGCGCTGGTTGGCCAGTGCTAATATTGACCGCTCGCTCTCTTTCTGGCAGCTCGATTTGTCCGTTACAATGTCCCCAGGTGCAGGCTCCCCGCATGAAAAAACCTTCCACGCGCTGGTATCGGCAGCTGTGGCACCAGGTGAATCGACAACGAGTGTGCGAAAAGCATTGACAATTCCTGACAGTCATCGCAGCATCATTCATGACTTGGCCTTTCATCCAGATGGAGGGCGTTTGGCAAGTGTTAGTCAAAATGGGATGATTCGTCTGTGGCGTATTGAAGAGAAAGCGCGCTATCTCGATGAATTAAGAAGTGACATTGGGCCACTGCTATCGGTTGCCTTTAGCCCGGATGGTGAGTGGTTGGCCGCCGGCGGGACAACTGCAAAAATCGCACTTTGGCACCTCCCCAGTCGGCGTTACACGCACATTCTTTTTGATGATAGTCAGGTCGCCACATCCCAGGCTGTCACAACGCTCAACTTTACGCCAGACAAACGTTACCTGGTGAGTGGTTATGCCGATGGCGAACTGGCCCTATGGGCTTTCGATGAGTTTTTGCCCCATCTCTGCGACACTAAGCAAGTGCAACAGCCTTATCGGCGTTTACAGAGCGAAACGGATGGCATTCTGGCCGTAGCAATTAGCTCCGATGGGCAATTCTTAGCGGTTGGTGGGAGTAATCCAGCCATAGAGCTTTGGCAGTTAACGGAACTTGAACGCCTGCAATGCTTTCCGACCATCTCGTCCACCTTTGCACTTGCCTTTAGTCCAGATGGCCAACAACTGGCATCCGGCGGTGGCGCACATGTGATCACGCTTTGGAATCTTGAAACAGCCGAGCAGATCCATACGCTTGTCAAGCACCGGGGCGTCATACATAAGTTAATCTTTACCCAAGAAGGTCGGCATCTGTATAGTTGTGGCGACGATGAAACGATTCATTTGTGGGAAAATCAGGATGACCAATGGCATCATGCCAATACCTATTGGTCGCCTGGGCTTTATCGAGGTTTAAATATTTATGGTGCCACGGGGATCGATGGCGAAAAACAATTTTCCTTGCGCTCCTTAGGGGCTATCGAAAAAAGAATTATATCCACAGTCGAACAGCTCGCTCACAATCTTCCCGGCTCTCTAGCCACCCTCTGCGGTCGCGCGGAAGATGTGGAACTGCTCTTTGAACAATTACTCGATGCCAATATACGCGTAGTTACGATTTGGGGGGAGGGTGGCATTGGCAAAACATCGGTTGCATTGGAGGTTGCGCGGTTGCTGGCGGGCTTGACCCCATCGATAGCCCGCCAACCACATCAGTCCCAGATCTTTGAAGATGGGATCTGGTTTATTCCTTTGTCTGCTCTGCCAGCCGATACGAGGGCAACCGAATTACTGATCACGGCAATCGCCGGTACACTGGATCTACCCTTTGCCCCCAATGCCTCCCCCCAACAGCAACTCTTTGAATATCTACGCGACCGCAACTTGCTTCTCATCTTCGACAATTTTGAGCACCTGCGCGATGAAGTTGACTTTCTCGTGGCCCTCTTGCAGGCCGCGCCTGCGGTCAAACTATTGATCACCTCCCGTTATCGTCTTGATCTCTTTGTCCAGGTGCTTCATCGCTTGCCGGGCTTGACCCTGCCACCACATGAGAATAGTGATCTGTTGCCTGAGGCCGAATTGCTCCGTTACCCTGCCACTCAACTCTTTGTCGAACAGGCCAAACGCGTTACAGGTTCTTTTGAATTTACACCAGCCAACCGCACCGCAATGCTCTGGCTCTGTCGCTACCTTGATGGATTACCGCTGGGGATCAAGCTGGCTGCGGCACAATTGGCAGATTTCTCGATTGTGGAGGTAGCCACTCGTGTGCAAAGTGACCTTGCGGTGCTAACGTCTGCGGCGGCCGATCTCCCGAAACATCAACGGAGCCTGCACGCGGTTTTGACCCATTCTTGGCGAGCACTCTCTCCACCTCTTTCTTTGTTGCTTGCGACTTGTGCTGTCTTTGAGGAAAGCTTTAGCGCGGAAGCCGCCGTCGCGGTTGCGCAGGTGAGTGAAAAGGATCTACGCGAGCTTGTCGGTCGGTCGCTTTTGCATGTACGCGATGACAAGCGCTATGTTGTCCATGAATTTGTGCGTACCTTTATTTATAATAATGCTGACGCCGCCCTCTTGGTGGAGCAGGCAGCGGCGCGTCATGCCGCCTACTTTGCGGCACTCCTCGATACCAAGGGGCGTCGCAAATACAATACGGTAGAGAATTTCCATTTGCTCTCGCGTGAACTGGCGAACCTACGTGCGGCCTGGCAATGGGCGCTTCAACAACCCCAATTCGAACTCTTACGAAAGAGCAAAGAAGGGCTCTGTTACACCTATGAACGCATGGGGCAGTTGATGGAAGCTTCCCACTGTATTACCGATGGAATTGCAACCATACAACGCTATTTGGCAAAGCTATCCGCAACTAATGAACAGATCGTGCAAGTAAAAGAGCTGTTAGCGGAGCTTTATCTTTGTGCCGGGATGATTAGTGAAATGATGGGAGATTTGGCAGGTACGCAACGTGCCGCTACGCTCGCCCTTGCCTTGGGCCAAGAACTTGATGACCCGGCCATTGAAGCACGCAGTTGCTATCTATTGGCGCTCCAGGCCCAGCAGCGCGGGCAGTTTGCAGACGCCACAGATTGGATCGAACGCACCGCTCAACTGGCGGAAGCGCATCAGCTGGTTGAATTGCAGATTACAGCGCTCAATTTACAAGGCATCTTGCATGATATGCAAGGACGCCATGGCGCGGCCATCGCAAGCTACAAGCGGGCGCTTCCATTGGCAATCGAAAGTGAAGATCGGTTTCAAGAACGGCTACTGGTCAATAATCTTGGTATTGTAGCTCTCTCCGCCGGTAACTGGGAAGAGGCGAATGCCTATCTGCAACGCAACCTGTTGCTCAGCGAAGAGTCCGGTAACCCAACAAAACAGACATACGCCCTGATGAACTATGCCCTGCTGCTCGATGCGCTTGGTCTATATGAGCAGGCGCGCCAAAATCTGCTGCAAGGTCTTCATATCGCTCGCACGGTGCGCCACCGGCTATCGGAAGTCTATATTTTACAGTTTCTAGCCCTCACTGGGTTTCACAGCGGCCATGCTCGCATTGCCGTTAAATATGCCGAAGAAGCATTGACACTGATTGATGAATATCAGTTTTTGAGCCTGAAGCCGGCGGCGCTGGCATTTCTGGCGCACAATCTCATGGCATTGGATGAGATACAGCGGGCCATGGCTTGTTACGATGAGTCTATTGCACTTTGGCGGGCCATGGACAACCATTTGGAAATTGGCTCTGTCTTGGCCGGCTGTGGCTACAGCGCGTTGCGTCTTGGCCTTATCGACCGAGCTCGGGCCTGTGTCGAAGAAGTTCTCCCCATGCTTCCCCACATTCTGACGGATAATGCCACAGAGGCCATGTGGGTCGTGATCAGCTGTTATTTTGTGCTATCAGAGACGAATGACGACCGCGTTCATGCCGTCTTGCGCGAAGGATATCGGGCATTGATGCGGCAGGCTGACGCTATCCAGAATCCCGAAATTCGCAAAACCTTCTTGAAAAATAGCTATCCTCACCGCGCAATTGTGCGGGCAGTACAACAATATCCATCGGCTCATCTGTGAAACGTGGAAAACAGGCTGCTTTCTCTAGCAATGAGATCAGCCTATCACCCTACGTCGACTGATGAGCAATATCCATCAACGGGAGGATCCAATGGATTCAAATACACAACAATTTAAGCAGCAACCGAAGCAAGCTCATTCCTCACAATCTCCTCTGCGTTATGCGATCGTTGGCATTGGTGCCGGCATTGTCTCGGCGCACATGCCGGCCTTTCAAGCGCTTGATCACATTGTCATCGTCGGGGGGGCCGACGTGAGTGCGGCTACAGGCCAACTGCGCGCCGATGAGCTCGATTGCCCCTTTTTTACTGACCATCATCAGTTGCTCGCGGAGACGAGACCGGATATCACGGTAATTCTGACACCCCATCCCTTCCATGCCGCCATCGCCATCGATGCGCTCAATGCCGGCAGCCATGTGTTGGTGGAGAAGCCAATGGCTGTTCAGGTGGCCGAAGCCGATGCAATGATCGCCGCCGCGGCCAAGAATGACCGCCTGATCGCCGTCAATTTTCAGCAGCGTTTCCGCCCCGAGGTCGTTGCGGCACGCCAGCTGATTCAAAGCGGCCAACTTGGTGAAATTCAACGTGTGACCCAAGTCGAACCGTGGCTGCGCACCGTCGCCTACTATAAGAGCGCCGGCTGGCGTGGCACCTGGCAAGGTGAAGGGGGAGGCGTACTCATGAACCAGGCGCCCCACAGCCTCGATCTGCTCTGCTATCTGGCCGGCATGCCCAAACGGGTTGTCGCCTGGAACCGCACGCTGCGCCACAGCATCGAGGTCGAAGATACGTCAATGGCGATGTTGGAATGGGAAAATGGCGCGCTCGGCAGTATCTTCTTCAGTACGGCGGAAGCTGGCACGCGGCGTATGGAGATCGTCGGCACGGGTGGGATCCTCAATATCAGTGAAGGGGGCAAGCTCACCTTCCAGCGGTATGAACCCAATCTTGTCGAACATATCCTGCACTCGCCCGAGCGCTTTGCTGCGCCCGATCTCGTTGAAGAAGCTGTTCCCCTGGGCAGCGGTCTAGGCAAACATATCGAGGTCTATCAAGATCTGCAGCAGGCGATTACCACCGGTAGCCCCGTGCGCGCCGATGGCCGCGAAGGGTTAATGTCCTTGGAATTGGCGAACGCCATCATCTATTCAAGCTACACCGGCAGTGAGGTCACACTGCCCCTCGATCGCGATGGATATGCCACCCTCTTGCGCGATCTACAGCAAGGAAAACGAGGATAATTTTATGAATAACGCAAGCTTTACGATTAGTGCTTTTGGCGATGAGATCGCTGATGATCTGGCGGAACAACTCATCGTTCTACGCGATCTACAGATCCGCTATCTGGAACTGCGCGGCGCGTGGGGCAAAAATGTACTACACCTAACGGATGACGAAGCCCAGCGTGTCCAGGAACTCTCTGCACACTATGGGATTGGCATTAGCGCCATTGGCAGCCCCATTGGCAAATCACCGATTGCGGCGCCACTTGCCGATGAAGTTGCCAACCTGGAACGCATTATTGCGATTGGCAAGATCGTCGGCGCCAGCCTTGTGCGCGTCTTCTCCTTCTATCCACCGACAGAAGCGCCCGACGCCGATCGCTATGTTGCGGAAGCGGTCGAGCGTCTGCGCGCCTTGGCCGAAGTTGCCGACGCCGCCGGCGTGACGCTGCTATTGGAAAATGAAAAGGGCATTGTCGGGGATACGGTGACCCGCTGTCACGCGCTCTTAAGCGGGGTAAATCATCCAGCGTTGCTCTTTGCCTGGGACCCAGCAAATTTTGTGCAAGTTGGCGAGGCGCAGGTGACCACGCGTGGCTGGCCCCAATTGCAGCCGTACATTGGCTATGTCCACATCAAAGACGCGCTGTTGGATGGCGGCGTGCGTCCCGCTGGTGAGGGGGACGGCGAAGTGCCGGCGTTGCTGGCCAACCTACGCGCCAGCGGCTACCAAGGCATGTTGGCGTTGGAACCACATCTTACCGTCGCCGGCCACAGCAGTGGCTTTAGTGGCCCGGAGGGGATGAAGCGGGCGGTTGAGGCGCTGCGCGCAGTGATGGCAGCACAGGGTTGTGAGGAGAGTTAACTAAGCGTAGTAAAGATTTTAGCAAGTTAAGAAATTAAACCAGGTAAACGAGCAGAGGCTGAGCTTCGTTTACCTGGTTATTTTATTGATCGGCTAAAGATGTAAACTATTCACCCCGGGGTGCCCTCTGGGCCCCTCCCCGACATCAACTTACCTTTACCCACATCGCCGTGGACCAGCGGTGGCTCGCGTTCCGGGGACGGCCCAGAGAAACGCTGGTTAACGAAATTACGTGTGGGCCGTCCCCGGAACGCTGCTCCACGCGCGAACTTATGGGTAAAGGTAAGCCGACATCAAGGAGGGGAGTGACGCTCCTCCCTTGCTCGCGGGGGAGGTTGGGAGGGGGTAGCTGAATAGCCATACGGATCTCTTGCACATCAATACGCGCCCCGTGCCCGCAGTACCGCAGGCACCGAGCGCAGCAAAATATGCAGGTCGAGGGCTAGACTCCAATTTTCAACATAATAAATATCAAGCAGCACCATCTCATCAAAGGTCAGGTCGCTGCGACCGCTCACCTGCCAAAGGCCGGTAATCCCTGGGCTGGCCGCCAGGCGTTTCTTGTGCCACTCTTCATAGGCATCGACTTCGCTGGGTAAATTCGGCCGTGGGCCCACGATGCTCATCTCGCCGCGCATCACATTGTAGATCTGGGGCAATTCATCAAGGCTAAGCCGACGAATCAAGCGACCGACGCGCGTCTGACGGGGATCGTTGCGCATCTTAAAGAGGGGGCCACTTGCTTCGTTAAAGCTATCAATTTCATGGCGACGTGCATCGGCATCGGCCACCATCGAGCGAAACTTGTAGCAGGCAAACGGTTTGCCATTCTTCCCGATGCGCGTCTGCTGGTAGATAATCGCGCCTGGGGAATCGAGCCGAATGGCCAGGGCAATGGCGGCCATCACCGGCCAAGCGAGCAGCACCGTCAGTGCGGAGAGCAAAATATCTACCGTCCGCTTCACAATATAATTCCACCCTTGAATCGAGAGATCGCGCGTGCTCAACAGTGGGATGCCGTTGAAATCTTCGACCTGCACCTGATTCTTCGTTAAATGAAAATAATCGGGCACGATCTGGGCGCGTATCTGCTTCTGTTCGCAGGTGTAGACCAGTTGTTGGATAATTTCGTGGCTCTCCCAGGGCAAGCAGATAATCACATTGTCGATTATTTCTTGCTCGATCACCTGCTGAAAATTGGCGGTCGGCCCCAACGCTCGATAAGGGCCAATGTCAGTCTGGCCACGCACCGGGTTGTCATCAAGAAAGCCGACGACCTGATAGCCCAATTCTGGACGGGCCACGGCCGTGCGCATCACCATGCGGCCTACATCCCCAGCCCCCACTAGCAATACTTGACGTACGCCAATGCCATAGCTGCGCAAATAGCTGCGCAACTGCCCGATTAAAAAGCGACTTGTCCCCAAATAGAGCGTAACAAAGACCGCCGTATAGAGAAAGAGCAAACGGCTATAGGAGAGTGGTTCATAGATTAAGTTGATACCGCTCAAAATCACCACGGCCAATGTGGTTGCCGTGCCAATCGTATAGGTCTCTTCCACCAAGCTGCGCCCAGGTTTGTAGGGATAGATGGCCGAGAAGCGGTAGGAGAGCAAGGAGACAATGACGAGTAAGGCCGCAAAAGGGCCGTACGCCAGGATCCCCACGCGGTTCGCTGGGTCCACCAGCCAACCCAATTGCAATTCGTAGCGCACATAGTAGGCTGTGGCAAAGGCGGCCACAATCAAAAGTGCATCGGTTATTAACAGCAGGTAAGGCCACCATTCTTTGGGCACTTGCCGCACAAAGATCGCCAATCGACTCTGTTGTCGACACCTGTGGTTCTGTCGACCTACCGCTACCCGAGTTAAGTCCATATT
The DNA here is from genome assembly GCA_034432375.1 of Caldilineaceae bacterium. Classification (GTDB taxonomy): domain Bacteria; phylum Chloroflexota; class Anaerolineae; order Caldilineales; family Caldilineaceae; genus JAHBVH01. The sequence continues at coordinate 82,532 of DAOUCA010000026.1, read as the reverse complement.
GTTGATTGATGTCATAAGGCGATCTATCGCTCCATCGATACTTGGCTTTTTGGATAGATGACAGGTTGCTCCCTGGGCACTGCTCCCTGGGCACTGCTCCCTGGGCACTGCTCCCTGTGTAGTTGAGTCGATTTTAATATCATCTATGGCCAGCCGCAGTGTGTCCAACACCGGTATATATCACGGCTACATTGCCCAACTGTTGTAAGTCAACTCCTATAGGAGGATGATGAATAGTCTATCATATCTCGTTACAATCGTGAAGCTGTAAGGATAGAATAGCAGTACATATTTATAGATAGCGAGGTTAGATGCTGCGATAGAGCGCGCAGGTTGCGGCGGCCGTCTCTTGCCAAGAGAATTGCTTGGCCTGCTGCTGACCACGTGCACGCAGGTCGGCACGCAATGCCGGCTGGCTGATCGCTTCCTCGATGAGCGCACTCAGTGCACGCTCATCTGCGGCGGCAAAGGTGAGCGCACTATCACCAACCACTTCGCGTAGGCTGGCAATGTCGCTGCAGACCACCGGCGTGCCACAAGCCATCGCCTCTACTACCGGTAGACCAAACCCTTCAAACAGGCTGGGATAGATAAAGACTTCGGCGGCATTGTACCACAAAGGCAAGTCCTCATCGGGGATAAAACCAGGGAAGTGTACCCTCTCGGTAAGACCAAGCGCCTGCACCAACTGAAAAATCTCTTCATAGAACCAGCCTTTGCCACCGGCCAATACCAGATCTATATCCTGCTCCGCAGCTGCGGCCTCTTTGCGCCATCGAGCATAAGCACGAATGAGCAAGGGCAAATTTTTGCGCGGCTCCAGCGTCCCCAGATAGAGTAAAAAGCGTGCCGGCAACTGCTGTTGTTGTCGAAAAGTGGCCACAGCAGCCGCTGCTTGGGGCACAAAGTGATCTGCGACGCCATTGTGGATCACGCTGATCCGCGCCGCTGGCAGATCAAACAACTGGATGAGATCATCTGCGGTCTGACGGCTGACAGCGATCACCCGTTTTGCCTTCTCGACGCTGGCGCGACAGAGTTGGGTCAAATACCAACGTTTGGCCGGCCGTAGCTTCTCTGGCATACGGATAAAACTGAGATCGTGGACCGTTACAATGCCGGGAATGGTGTTCGCCAATGGGAGTACATTGACGAGGCCGTGAAGCAGATCCACCTTTTCCTTGCGTAGGAGAAGCGGCAACAGACTTTGTTCCCAGGCAATCCGCAGTAGCGGCTGTTGGAGGGGCAGCCTGCTCCGGATCATGCGTACCCCCGCCGTGCGCAGATCTGTGCCGTTGACAAAGGCGCTGAGGTCTAGAGTCGGATCTTCCTGGGCAGCGGTGCCCATCGCGGTTAACAGATGACGGCTATAGTTGCTGACCCCTGCCCCGCGATAGCTCTCCTCTGTACTTAGCAACTGTGCATTGAGTGCTACGTGCATAGGGCCGCTAACTCTTCATAAAGTGCGACCGTCTCTTCGGCGACCGCGGCCATTGTGTAGGTATGCAAGACGCGGGTACGTCCGGCGGCTCCCAGTGCGTGGCGGCGTGCGGGGTGATCGAGCAACTGTTGCAACTGCTGTCGCAATGCCACCGCATCCCCTTCCGGAAAGATCACCCCGGCTTCGCCAATCACATGGGGAATTTCACCACTGTCGCTGCCCACCACACAGACAGCCGTGGCCATCGCTTCAATCAGCACGCGCCCAAATTGTTCTTTCCAATTCGGTCGCGTACGGCTTGGCAAGACAAAAAGATCGAGTGACCGATAGAAGTCGGCCATGCCCTCGCTATCGATCCGACCGAGCCACTGGACGCGGTCGGCGATACCCAATGTCGTGGCGAGCGCTTGGAAGGTGGCAAATTCGGAGCCTTCCCCGGCAAGCGAAAGCTGCCACGACCCCGTTAGCCCTGCACAGGCCTGCAAGAGCAGATCCACCCCTTTCTCCGCAAGTAGCCCCCCTGCATAGCCGATGTGACAACTGCCCTTGATCGGCTGCGCGGCTGTATTGGGCGAAAAGAGCACCGGATCCACCCCAAATTGGGGAATCACACAGAGTTTCCCCCGGTAACCCTTGCGCTGTAGGACCGCCGCCGCATCCCGATTGCCTGCGATGGCAACGGGGGCACGGCGATAATTCTGCTGCTCTAGCCAACGAAAGGGCAGCGGATAGCGGCGATAGAGATTCTGCCACGTAAAAAATGTGCCAACAGCGCCAATCCGTTCCGCCGCGCGCAACCCCAGCCAGGTGGCGAGATTATAGGGCTCTTCATCCATGTGGACCACATGCGGTTGGAGAGTGGCCAACTCGCGCGCCAGGGTGGGGTAGTAGTGCAGGTGAAAGTTACCATTCAAGCGCAGGGGGATAATCTGCAGCGAGTAGCCGGCCGTATGCCGCCGTTCTGCCCGCTGTAGACCCCGTTGATCTTGCCAGCTTGGTGGGATCAAAACGGTAAGCTCCAACCCGTGGCTTCCCCCCAGCCGTGCCAATGCTTCGGCTTTGCGTTGATAGGCCCCAACCACCAGCGCCTTGCTGACGATGACGACTCGCATGGCGTGGTTTAGACCAGCCCCTCAACTGAATAAGGTAACCCCGCCGGCCAGACATCTTGCGGCTCATAACCGATGACCGCACGCGCCAGCTCCAGATCGAGGCGCACTTTCTCGGCGGGAATGCTCGTCGCGAAGAGGATCACCGACTCGCCCGCTGCCGGATTTGGCGCTTCGACACAGCGTTCGTGAAAGCGTTTGGCATCCTCGTGGCTCAAGAAGACATTCTTGCCCATGGGGCTCTGCGCCAGCCGTTCGGCCTCGCCCCGGTTGCGGGGCAGCCAGCCGATGCGTACGCTGATCACCGACAGGTTGTGGACGCGCGCGTACATGTCGCCCATTGCCTCATTCCAGACTTTGGTGAGTGCGTAGTGATTGACCGGCTTCGGGCCATCTTCTACGGTAATGGGGTGATCAGGGTTGCTGTGGCCGGTGACCGTTTGCAGCGTGCTCGCAAGGATCACCCGTTTGACGCCCAGGTCTTTGGCGGCTTCGCAAATGTAATAGGTGCCGACGACATTGGGCTGGAGCAGCACATCAATAAAGTCTGCCGGATTGGGATAGGCACCCAGGTGGATGATTGTATCCATCCCTTCGACGGCCTGATAGACTTTATCCCGCTCATTGAGATCGCCCTCGACGTAATCGGCCAGCCCTGGCGTGGGGCGGCGGGCAAAGCCGCGCACATAGTGGCCACGGGCCAGGAGATGTTCACAGACGGGCAGACCAATCGCACCGGTAGAGCCGGTGACGAGGACACGTTTGGGTTCAACTGCGCTTTGAGACATGAAATGGTTCTTTCTAGAGATCGGGTTGATTATCGGTTTGATTTCCACCTATACCAAGCCGCAGTATACCATAGCCAGCGATTCATCGACCAGGATCATTAGAATATTCCCGATAAACAATTATCCATTTACGCGCTAAGGTTCGGTGACAGTACCCTTAATATCTATCCTGAAATTCTCTGTTCCTCTGGGCTACAACCGAATTCAGGATGGATTTTAACACGCAATACGAGCGTTGAATCGATGTTTTTTGCAATGGCCTTAGCGGATCTCACGTTGTGCCAAGTAGAGTGTCACCTCCACCGTTCCTTCATGGCTGGGCGTAAGAGGATTGGCATCACCACTCAACTGTGGCACGACATGATGCGTCTCGATGACAATCTGCCAGCCGTGCTCTTCCAAGTGGACCATGAAGGCCAGGGCTTGCGGTCGACCAGGGTCGGCCAGTAGTAGCCGACCACCAGGGGCAAGGTTACGGTGAAAAATGCGCTCAATGTAGAAGTGAAGCGCTTCTTCGTAGAGAATATCGGCAGCGATGATCAGATCGTAGCGTGCGCTGTGTTGCCATTGGCGCCAATCCGCCTGGAAGATCGTCGGCGCAACGCCATTCTGCGTCGCATTCCATTGGCAAAGGGTCAACGAATCGACCTGATAATCGGTCTGTGCCACCTGCCCGCCCAACCCAGCAGCCACCTGCCCCGGCAAACCGACACCGGTCCCCAATTCCAAGATACGTTTCCCTCGGACCAACTCTGCTTCTGCCACCAGCCGCTCGCTCAAGCCAATCGCCGACTCCCACAGCACAAAGCCGTAGAGATCGCGCTGCATCGTTGCGCTGGCCGCCAAGAACATGTCGCGGCTACGCAGGCAACGGATCTGCCAACATCGCTCACCAATCGGGACGGAGATGGTCTCTAAGGGGAAATTAAACGATGGTGGGTTCATGATCGACAATCCACTCGATGGTTTTAGTAGCCAGCTTATCAAAGGCAATCACGCTCTGGGCAATATGTTCGAGCTTCGTATCTTCCTCTTTGGCGTGGGAAAGGCCGCGCAGACTTTGCACAAACATCATCACCGTGGGAATGCCGGTCCGGGCGACTTCGGCGGCATCGTGGAGCGGACCACTTGGCAGACGATGGCTTTGGCCACACGTTTCGCGGATCGCGGCTTCACAGAGATCGACCAGTGTGGGGTGGAAGGGAATGGGTGCGATGCGCCAGATGTGACGCCATGTCATCTCGACCCCCTCCTCGGCGGCGAACCGTTCGCTGGCTGCTTTTGCTTCGGCTAACATGGTGGCGAGACCGGCGGCGTCAACGTGACGCTGATCGAGCGTAAGATGACATTCCCCTACCACTGCGGTGGGAATATTTGGCACCACACGGACGCTGCCACAGGTGCAAACACCGCCATTGCGCTTGCCGATTTCGCGGATTTCCAGCGCAAGTTTGGCTGCCGCGCCAAGCGCATCGCGCCGCTGGTCCATCGGCGTCGAGCCAGCATGGGCGGCTTGGCCGACAAACTGAATACTATGCCGCTCGACACCAAAGGTGCTGATCACCGCGCCCAATGGTAATCCGAGCTTTTCCAAGACGGGACCCTGTTCGATATGTAGTTCGAGTGACGCGGCAATATTGCTTAGTTCGCGCCCCGCTTCTTTGGCGCGATCGATATCGACCCCATGCGCTTGCAATACATCTTGCAACCGTAACCCATCGCGGTCGCGCAGTTCAGCGGCTTCAGCGACATTGAGCGCGCCAGAGGCCGCACTGGATCCCAGCAGACTGTGGCCAAAGCGCGCCCCTTCTTCATCGGCCCAATCAACGAGACGCACGGTAATCGGCAGCGGCTTACCCATCGCCATCTCGGCCACTAGCCGGCGCAAGATCTCCACCCCAGCCAGCAGATTCAGGCATCCATCCAGCCAACCGCCGTTGGGCACCGAATCGATATGCCCGCCGATGAGTAGCGTACCCTCGGATTGACCGCGCAGCGTTGTCCACAGATTGCCCGCTGCGTCTTGCTCAATTTCCACGGGCAATTCTGCCAACTTTGCGCGCAGCCACCGGCGCGCCTCGACCCAAGTTGAGGTCCAGGCCACGCGCTGGGCACCATCTTCGTCGCCAGTCAAGGCTCGGAGTTCCTGAAGGTCGTCGATCACACGCTGTGGATTGACCGTGGCACTGCTTGCGGTTGTCATGGAAATGCGTTCCTTTCTCGCGGTTTGGTAGGCTACTCGTTTGCTCGCGCTGATATCTTTGCTTGATTATAGCTGTTTGCGCCAAATTCCATAACCTCTCCATACTCTACTAACAATTTCTCAACATCGCCCTGCTATCCTAGAGCTATCCCGAGCAATGCGGGAGAGCCAATCAAAGGCTATCGCAGCGTTATTTTCAAGGAGAGATACAAGATGAACATACAGAATCAGTGGAAGCGGCTAGCCATTGGTGGCGTAGCCGCCTTAACGTTAACCGCCGGCACGTTTTGGGCAGTGGATAACGTTTCAGCCGCTTCGCCGACCACAGGATGGGTGAGTACGCTGTCGCAACAGGTGCAACAATTCGCCGGGCGCGGCGGCCCCCATGGTCCAGGTGGTGGACCCGATGGTGCCCTCTTTGGCGATCAGCGCCAGTATTTGGCCGATGCGCTGGGGATTACTGTCGATCAGCTAGAGGCTGCGCAGAGTAGTGCCCGCGAAGCGGGGTTGAGTGCCGCGTTGGCAGATGGGACGATCACTCAGGAACAATTTGATGCGGTTCAAGCCCAACAGGCGCTGCAGACGTACTTACGCACAACCTATGCGGATGCCCGTCCCGAGGGAACAAGGGCCGAACAGATTCAAGAGGCGTTGACTGCCGGTGCAATTACACAAACTCAGGCGGATCTGTTGTCGGCTAGCCCCATGTTGACGGGCCCAGACGGTGGTAAAGGGATGCGTGGCCCAGGGCCCGGTGAAATGGGGCGCGGTGAAATGGGGCACGGTGAAATGGGGCACGGTGAAATGGGGCGCGGTGAAATGGGGCGCGGTGAAATGGGTCAAGGTGGCCCTGCTGGTTTCCTCCCTGGTGATCAGCAGCAATACTTGGCGGATGCCTTGGGAATCTCCACGGAGCAATTGCAGTCTGCCCAGGAGACTGTGCGCAACGATATCATCGATCAGGCGGTGACGGATGGTACGATTACGCAGGAACAGGCGGATCAGCTCAAAGCAGGCGAACGCATTCCCGGCTTACATATGCCCGGTGGACCAGAGATGGACAATGTTGATCGAGAAGCGCTCTTGGCAGGAGCTTTGGGGATTACGGTTGAAGAATTAGATGCAGCACAAACTGCTGCGCATGACGCAGCGATCGCTGCCGCCGTCGCCGATGGCACGATTACGCAAGAGCAAGCGGACCGAATGACGGCGCAGCAAGCCTTCCAAGACTATCTGCGGGCGACCTATCCCGATACACGCCCACAAGAGACGATGGCAGTGTTGATTCAGAATGCCGTAGACGCTGGCGCGATTACCCAAGCCCAGGCCGATCTATTGTTGAGTGGTGACGGTCGCATGGGGCCTGGCGGGTTGGACGGGTTCCGTGGCCCGCGTGAAGGAGGGATGCGTGGCCCTGGTATGAGCGCACCTAATTCACAGAATGAACCGACCCAACCGGATACGCAACCCAACAGTAGTGATGACTCCCAGGGAACATCGACCAATAGCAATACCTAAACGGGGAGCTATCTCTGAATTGTTGAAAGATAAGCGGCCATCACTGTTGTGATGGCCGTTGCTTTTGCGTAAAATTGATGCGAGACTGCAAGCGGTTGATCGTCAACCACAGGGGCTTGTGAGTCGCTAATTAACAGTGGTGAGGTTATGCTTAATCGCAAACTTGATGAGCGCGGTGGCATCATCAAGCTGTAATTTCCCCATGATCCGGCTACGATAGACACGGACTGTCGGCTCAGCAAGCGTAAGTAACTGGGCAATTTCACTGTTTGAACTGCCATCGGCAATCAAGCGCAGGATCTCTTGTTCACGCGAGGAGAGCTTGGCAATTGCATTTTGCGTCTTGGGAGTTTCATCCAAATCGCGGAATTGCTTTTCTGCGGCATGCTCTAATTGTTCCTCCAATGAATTAAGCAACTCGAGCCCTGCGGAAAGATGTTCTGTGACGAGGAGGCTAGCTGTTTTGTCATGGCTGGCTTCGGCATGCACATGGGACAGACTCAGATGTTCGCGCAACAAGTTAAAATAGGCACGCGGCAACCCCATCAGCATCCTAGCCATATCAAACTTATCTACGCCTGCGCCGTCAATGCAATATTGCATCAATGTGCCTAATTGTTGCCCTTGGTGACGAACTGTCTCTAGCAATTTTGCAACTTCTTGCTCATATTGACGCCGCCACAACGACTCGTTGTGAAGCTCGACTAGCCGTTTTTGCATATGTTCTTCTAACTGACGGTTGAGCTCCATGACCGCCATTTTGCTCCGTTTGAGCGCTAGGTGGTTCTCAAGGCGCGCAATTAACTCCAGTTTTTGTGGCGGTTTTACAATGAAGTCAACTCCGCCTGCATTAAATCCAGCCACCTTATCTTCTACTTCCCCCAACGAAGTTAAAAAGATCACGGGAATGTCTGCGAGAGTAGGGATGGTTTTGATCCGTTGACAGGTTTCAAAGCCGCTAATACCTGGCATAACTATATCCATTAGAATTAAATCTGGCTTGATCTGTTTTAAAAGGGTAAGGCAATTCTCGCCAGTTTCTGCCTCCAGCACAATGTAATTGTTACGGCGCAGTTGCATGGCAATAAGATTTAAAGCATCAGGATTATCGTCAACAACTAAGATTTGTGACAATGGGTTGGACATGAGGAGTTCCTTAAGATAAATGATCGGCAGGTTGTTAAGTGAACTTTTTTGGTTCATTGGAAGATCCGGTTGAACCATTTGGGCTTAAGAAGCCATCCTGAAATTCGGTTGTGGCCAAAGCCATCTCACCTACAGGATCGGTGGACACAAAGTATGTCAGGGAAGTCACTAAGGGGCTGTCCAGAAATAACTTGTAGATTTGTAACCGTAGGGACACGGTATACCGTGTCCCTACAACCGTGAACGTATTTCTGGACGATTACTAAGTTTGTACTGACCATCGAAACTTATTGAAGGTCTATCAGCAGTGGTCATCGATGTAAACGTTTAGATACCAAAGTAAATCGTTATAGCAATGATCTTCATAAGAAGATCCTATTACCCGAAAAGTGAAGTCAGAAACTATGGGAATGTTACGCTTTGACAAATAATTATACCCAAAATGATTTCACTTTCGAAGCTCCAATGAAACTTTCAATGGGACCGCATAACAAATTTTTGAGTAGTGTTTACTATTTGATCATTATATCAATAGGTTTATCTGAATTCAATAAACTATTGACGATATTTGTAAACATACGATTCTATGAACCCTACTATTAGGTAAGGGAACTCGAAATATCGCGTTAATTTGCAAGAATTCGTTCACAAAACGTTTAACGTTCACAAAACAAAATCACGACTCTAATAAAATTTGTAGATCAATTGGATCGTGTGAGATGATCATAAGTGTAGCCATTATCAGAGAGCGCAATCGTGTGTGGCATACGTGTGACCTGCCCCGCATGATCGGAGAGACTAACCCTATACTGTTACACTCTACTGATAAGCTATATTTAAAAATCATCCCTTTACACTCTTCTCCGGGGAAACGCTATATTCATGGACAACCCATTCAAAGATCGAGTTGAAGCCCGGCACGCATTATTACAGCAGATCAGCCAAAAGCCCAAGCGTTCCGTGTTAATTATTGGTGCTGGGGTCAATGGCATCGCCACTTTTCGCGATTTGGCGTTGCAAGGCGTCGATGTTTTATTGGTTGATCGTGCCGATTTCTGTACTGGTGCCAGTGCCGCGTCCTCCCACATGGCCCACGGCGGCATTCGCTACTTAGAAAATGGTGAGTTTCGCCTCGTGCGCGAAGCGGTACAAGAGCGTAACCGTCTTATTAAAAATGCCCCGCAGTATGTGAGCCCATTGCCAACAGTGATCCCAATCTTTCATTGGGTATCCGGTATCTTCAATGCGCCCTTTAAGTTTCTAGGGCTGCTCAACAAACCCTCTGAGCGTGGCGCGGCGATTATCAAAATGGGGCTGCTGCTGTATGATGCCTACACCGGCAATGAACGAACCGTGCCCCGCCACGAGTTTCTGCTGCGCGAGGCGGCACTCACGCGCTATCCGCAGCTCAACCCAGAAATTGTCAGTATTGCCGAATATTACGATGGCTTGATCCGTGCACCGGAACGCCTTTGTATTGAGTTGATTGCCGATGCCGAAGCCGCTTTTCCAGCTGCGCACGCGCTGAACTATATGAGTGTCATCGGCGCAGCAGGCAACCAGGTACGGCTGCAAGATGCGCTTAGCGGCGAAACCTTTGATCTTCAACCACAGGTGGTGATCAATGCGGCCGGTCCCTGGATTGACTTTGCCAACCGCGCCATGGGGCAAGCGACAACCCTGATTGGTGGTACCAAAGGCTCCCACCTTGTACTTGATCACCCAGAACTGCGCGCTGCAATCGGGGAGCATGAATTTTTCTTTGAGAACAGCGATGGCCGCATTGTTTTGATCTGCCCGCTAGATCAGCGGGTTTTGGTGGGTACCTCGGATATCCGTATTACTGACCCCGATGAGGCGGTCTGCACTGAGGAAGAGATCGACTACTTTTTGGGCATGATCGATCGCGTCTTCCCTGGTATCAAGGTGGAGCGTTCGCAGATCGTCTTTACCTTTTCTGGTGTACGGCCGCTACCGGCCGTCAACGCCAAAAGCACCGGTCAGATCAGTCGCGATCACAGTATTGAGGTGATCGAGCCGGACGAGCAGCTGGACTTTCCCATACTAAATTTGGTCGGCGGCAAATGGACCACCTTCCGTGCCTTTGCCGAACAGACAACCGACCGCGTTTTGGCACGTCTGGGCAAAAAGCGCTGGGCAACGACAGAGAAGATTGCCATTGGCGGCGGTAAGGGCTATCCACAAACGGCAGCGGAGCGTGCAGCCTGGATCGAACGGGAACACCAAGCAAGCGACCTTAGCAGTGCCCAAGTCGACCAACTCTTCCAGCGCTATGGCACCCTGGCGGCGGCGATTGCTGCCGCGATTGCCGAAAATCGTGCATCGGGGGCCGATCAGCCTTTACAGCATGAACCCTCCTATCTGCGCGGGGAAGTCAGCTATCTCGTCCAAACTGAAAAAGTTGTCCATTTGGAAGATTTTGTTTTACGCCGCTCATCACTTGCGATGTTAGGTATGGTGACAAAGCCGTTGCTCGAAGAATTGAGCAGAATGATTGGCGAGGCATTGGGGTGGAGCGAAGAGGAGCGTCAAAGCGAGTTGGCGCAAACGATTAGCTGCCTTGCCACGCGTCACCGAGTGAATCTATGACACTATCAATCTATGAGCCTATCCGCAAATTCGGTTAGGGTGCCCTGCTTTTGATCGAATCGCGCAGATGAACACAGAGAATTTACGGACAGATACTATAGCCGATGGAGACCTTTAGCAATGGCTGAAGCTTGGGCTGCGCTCTCGGTTGCGCCTTGTACTTGTTGTAAATAGTGTTGCACCTCCGCCAACATTGGTGTTTCATGCGCCGCTTCATAGGTCGCTGCGGCTTCTTGCCAACAAGAAACTGCCAACGCGGTGCGTTCTTGCGCATGGTAGACCTTGCCCAAAGCGACCAGCGCATCGGCCACATAATGCGCTTCGCCAAGGCCCTGTAAAATCTGGAGCGCCTCGCCAAAGTAGCGCTCGGCCTCGCTATACTCTTCTAAATCAGTGCTCAATTCTCCCAACATGGCGTAAGTGCGCCCTTCACTAGACCGATCACCAATGCGACGGTGGATTGCTAACGATTGTGTTAACCATTGGTGCGCGACGGCAAAGTCCCCTTGCTGTCGACAGATACTACCCACATTGCCCAACGTTGCGCTGAGCCCACGGGGATCATCCAACTCCTGCGAGATGGGCAACGACGCTTCATAGTAGCGACGTGCCCCAAGCAGATCCTCTTGCATATGGGCTAGGGAACCCAAAGCCCGCAGCGCATCACTTTCCAGCTTGCGCCACCCAATCGCGCGCGCGTGCGCTAGTGCAGCGACAAACTTAGCTTGCGCTACGGCATACTCACCCTGGTTCAACGCGCAGATCCCCCAATATAAATTGGCCACGGCCATGGTTTGCAATGCATTGCACGCTTCGGCCATGGTCAACGCTTCTGCGGCATGTGCGATCCCCTCGGCGTAACGTGCCTGCTTGAAAAACATGCGCGCCCGCATGGCATGGAGATCGGCAGAGAGCGTTTGCGCTTCTTCTACTTCTACTTCTGCTGCGTCACGCCCTCCTTGGCCAGGGATGTTGAACTGACTCTCCACTTCGTGAAGCGCACGCTCTGCAAAAATCCCGCCCTCCTCTGCGCGCCCAGTCAGCACAAAAAAGCGCAGTAAGGCAGGAATGCTCCGCTGCAAAGCTGAAATGTCACCGGTTGTCGCCGCCCACAGCCAACCGGCACGAATGTTATCAAATTCTCCCTGGATCAGGGCAACCCCTTGCGCGGCATCGCTGCCATTGATAAGCGCTTCCGTGGCGGCAGCCAAGCCAAGGAAATGTCGACTGTGGAGCTGGCGCATGTGCTCTTCTGCAGTTGGATCGCGTTGCAACTTTTCCAATGCATATTGGCGTAAGACCTCATGCATCGCATACAGCGGCGCTGACGCACGATCGTTGAGCGCTCGCAACAGGGAGTAGGCACAGAGTTGGTCGAGATCACTCTTTGCGCAACCTGTTACTGCCGTGGCCGCTTCTGCGTCGAAATGACCAAGAAAAAGCGCCAACTGACTGAACAATTGCTGCAATGGCGGCATCAGCAAGAGCCAAGAATGGTCAAAGACAGCCCGCAAGCTGCGATGCCGGGCAGGTACATCATGCATGGTGGTCGCCAGCGTGTCCAAATTGCGCTGTACCGCTTCGACAAGCACCGGCAAAGGCACGGTGCGGATTTGCGCCGCAGCCAATTCGAGCGCCAAGGGGAGTCCCTCTGTCAGCAGGCAAAGGTGCCCAACCGTGGTCAGCGTCTGATTGGAAAGGGTAAAATCGGCCAACAATCGTTGTGCGGCATTGGTAAAAAAATGAACTGCTTCAAAGGTTGTGATCGCGCGTCGACCTGAGCTAGCTTGGGCCGTTTGCCGCTCTTCCAGCAGCAGATCGGCAGCATCGGGATGCGTCAGCCCGAGAATGTCGATCAACCACTCTGCCCGCAAATGGAGCGGCACGCGTGAGGTCACCAGCAGTTGTACCCCAGGCGCTTCCGCAAGCATGGCGCGAATCAAGGCGGTCGATTCGGCTATTTGTTCATAGTTGTCCAACAACAGCAACAGCCGTTTGGTCTGCAAATGGTGCAGCAACGCGCGTTGGCGTTCGCGCATACCACGCGCATCATCGGGGAAGTGATACCCAATTGTCGCGGCCACAGCACTCAAGATCTGCTCATCATCGTCAACCGCCGCCAGCGCCACAAAGTAAATACCGTCGGTATACTCGCACTGTGGCTGTTGTAAAGCCTGCGCCGCAACCTCCAACGCCAGGCGCGTTTTGCCGGCTCCCCCCGGCCCAACAAGGGTAAGCAGGTGGCATTCCGGCTTGGCTAGCCGCGCTGCGATCCATTGCAACTCTTGTTGGCGACCAATAAAGGTGGACTGTTGAATGGGGAGGTTGTGTGGGCATGCAGGCTTGGCGATTGTCGCCGTGCTCCTGGGGAGCGCCGATCTGTTGGCTGGGCCAATCTGTCCATCGCGGATTGCTTCGAAAAGGTCAATCGACGCGGTGGCCGGTGCCACGCCCAACTCTGTGCGCAAGAGTTGGGTTAAGGTCGCAAATTGATCGAGCGCCGCTTTGCGTCGTCCGCTGTGGGCCAATGCGCGCATGACCTGTTGATGGGCTACTTCGCGCAACGGGTCGATCTCAACGCTGCGCCAGGCAAAGTGATAGACAGCGGACCAACGTTGGTTGGCTTCATGGTGGCGCACGAGCGTATCAAGCGCTTGGATGGCTTCGCGCCGTAGCCACTCCGCTTTGAGCAGCTGCCACTCATCGAAGACGGGACTGTCACAAAAGAGGTCAACCAGAAAGTCACCCTGATAGGTGGCGACGGCGCTGGCCAATTGTTGACAACAAGGGACACAGCCACTGACATCAACATGCGCATGGTTACGCACTAGATCTAGCGCGCGGGTAAATTGGACGACATCAATCTGCGCGTCGCTGGAGCCATTGAAGCGCACCTCGCTGCGTGTAATCTTTAACGGTGGTTCATCAGCGGTGGGCAGCGCCCGTTGTAACCGAGAGAGCGCCTGGCGCAAATTTTGGCGCGCCACCCCATCGGGGCGATCCGGCCAGAGCAATTCGGCCAGAAAGTCGCGGCTGTGAACGCGTTCTTGTTCCACCGCAACATAGGCCACCAACGCCTGGATCTTCTCCGACGTTAGGCCAGCAATCAGCGTCCCGTCAACCATAAGTTGAAATTGGCCCAAGAGCTTGAGCATGATCTGTGGGTTCATGGGGCTATTATAGCCTATTCTACACGCTGATGGAATCGGTTATTCCGGTTAACAGGAATTCTCCGTATACGCTTTTCTGCCACACTTACGCAAATTGAAAGGGTTCAGTCACGTTCCAGTCACGATTGGCCGATATACTAAGCCTTATCAATGCCGGTCACGAAACGAATCTGGAACCATGCGATCCCAAGACTACTTTGCCTATCTGCTGCGCCTGCGCCACGTCGACAATGGCGGCCATCCGCAGTGGGTGATTACATTGCATGAAGCAGGCACTGACCACGAACAACACTTTGCTGATCTCATCGCGCTCATCAACTTTCTAAATGAAATGATTGGTCCCCCAAAGGAGGAAAATCGATGATTCGACGATTTCATCTATCGCCGCTGCTACTTTGTTTATTCATCGTCACGTTGCTCTTTACCCAAACCACCGCGATCATGGCCGCGCCGACAGCCCTCCCCGCGGCAGAGGAAAGTGCTCCCGCGGCCACTGACGGCCCGCGCGACTGTATTGATCCGCTCAAAGCAACCCACCTTGCCATGACTGCGCTCTCCTTTGCCCTTGGCTTTTCGCCCCTGAAAGCGTGGGGCACCGTGGCCGATCTTGCTGCACATGTGGCACAGGTGGGGTTAAAATATTGTGTACCCGACTTCAAAGCGCCGCCCGATAAGCTCTACACCAATCCAACCGGTAGTTGTGTTGTCAGCGTGCGCATTCCCATTACGCGCGATGCGTTAGAACAGATTGTGCTCGACAGCCAGATTATGGAGTTGGTGCTCAACGATCCCGATCTCGATTTACCCCCCAATGTCGAGCAGGCGCTCCGCGATACGCTCAATGAACCCTACGGTCAATTTGCCCACGAAACCACCGGCGAATACTCAAATATTTTCGCGATTGTCCTACCTGGCATCTCGACCGCCATCTATCCCTCGCATTGGGGCGATGTCGGCGCGCCGGAGATCTATCACTATCAATCAGATGTACAGGTGAAGCTCTATCAGCCCGGCGAACGGGTCGACGCCAATACGGTCACCTTCCGCCCTGGTGTCCACACCTTAACTTGGAGCGCCGATACGCTGATCTCCGGTGCCGATCTTGTCTGGATTCCCGATCTTTCCAACCTGGGACCAACCGAGGAGAAAGCCAAAAAGGAAGCGGTCAAAGAGGGTTGGAAACAGACCCTCAAACGCTGGATCCGCCAGGCCAAGGACGCCGCCAAAGATGTCTACACCGACATCGCCAAGAATCAGGCCAAAAAGACCAAGGCCAAGCTCAAGGCGTTGGGCAAGAAACAGTTGGCGAAGAAGGCGGCGAAGGATTCGGTGGGCTATGTGCTCGATGAATACTTCCTCAGCAGCTATTCCCACGGCGTGACGACAGTTGACACGCAGCGTATCATCATCATCGACCACAACGCACCGACGATCAGCGGCAGTACACCGGTCACCGTTGAAGCGCTTGAACCGGGTGGCGTCAGTTCTGCCAATCACCTGGCCGCATTGCGCAACAACATCACCGTCTCTGACGACTGCGACCTCGACCCCACCTTGTTCGCGACGACACCCGCGTTCTGGCCGCTGAGCTTGCAGGCCGATGGCAGCTCCATTTCGTCGGAGATCACCTGGACGGCGCAGGACAACGGTGCGGCCGATGTCAATGGTGGGCGCAACGAGACGCAAGTTACGCAGCAGGTTACCGTCATCGACACCAAGCCGCCGATCCTGGTCGCGCCGCCGCCGGTCATCATGGAGGCGACGGGTAGCGCGCTTGATGTACCGTTAGGAACGCCCCAAACCTTTGATGTCGCCGATCTGCGCCCGACGATTACCAACAACGCGCCAGCGCAATTTACGCAAGGCATCTACCACATCGACTGGACTGCGACCGACTTTTCCGGCAACGTCTCCGCGCAGACCAAGGACACGACCCAGATTGTCAATATCAAGCAGCCGGGCACGAACCAGTTGCCCACCGCCTTCCCGCAAACCGGTGGAAGCGCAGTGCAAGCCATCGCCGATGAACCGCTCAAGATTACCGTGCGCGGCCAGGATGGTGACGCCACACCGGATCCACTCTGGTTCTCGATTGAAAACCAGCCGCAACATGGCTTCTTTATCGCGCCGCTCTACCCCTATTTTATCAACGACTACCGCATGACCGCCCGCTACAGCCCACAGATTGCGGCGCAGGAAGGGGAAGAGTTCGCCTGGCAGATCGCCCAGAATACCAGCAGTCTGCGGGACTATATCAAGTCGATTTGCCTGCAGGGTGTGCCCGACGCCGATCTGCCCAAGGACTTTGTTAACAACTTCGAGTATTTCGCCGTGGATGAAGATAACTACACGTATATCTATGATTCATTTTACGACAGGTGCGATCATGGCGGTGGCAGCAACGATTCGCCTGACACCGCTCCCCGCATCTCGGTTTGGGATCAGCATGGCAACTTTATCGGTCAGCAGACGCGCGACAGCGGCGGCTACCCGTTGCACAGTGTCAAATTCAACGTGGCGCGCGGCACGATCATCTCGGTCAAAAGCGACGGCAGCACTACCGGCACCAGCCTTGTCGACATCTCGCGAATTCAACCCCAAAACACAACGCAGCCGGTGGAGACTGTTCAAGTCTATGGCCTCCACAACGCTGTCAACGACATCACCGTCGGCACTTCACAAACATCCCGTCGTCCTGAATACAAAAATGCCCGTGCCGCGGCGCTCGACAACGAACGCGGTATTCTCTACTTGATCGGCACCCACAATTTTACAGGGTTGGCCGCTTTCAAGACTGCGTCCTGTGATGGTCGCCCCGAAGAGGGGCCCGAGGCGTGTCTCGATCTGCTGGGGGTCCAGGTCTACTCGCTGCCTATTATCCAAAGCACCAAATGGAATGATTTCCCCGGTATCGGCATCGATGCCATGCAGCTCCAACAGATCAACGACATCGCATTGGACAGCCAGGGCGCGGTCTATATCAGCGCCAACAACGGACGTGGCTGGAGTCGGATCTACAAGTTTGCCGCCCCCACCGTCGCCGCTGATGGCTCGATCGAACTAGGTGCATTGTTGGGGTGGATGGGCAAATGCGACAGCGGCCCCAACTGTGATTACATTCACGGGCGTAGCATCGGCTTTCTCTGCACCGAAGCCACCTGTGTTCTGGACGATCCGACAAAGGAGACCGGCGACCGCCCAGGGCAATTTGACGGCATTGCGTCGCTCGCCTTTGACCGCAATGATGTACTCTATGTCGGCGATGGCGGCAATAAACGAATCCAACGCTTTAGTAGCGACGGTCTCTTTGCGGGGGAGGCACGCTCGACGGGCGACGGCAGCGGCTTTGTGCTCGGTGACTTTGCCGGTGTTGGCAATATTGCGGTCAACAGCCGTAGCTTCTACATTGTCGACACTTTTCGCGAGATTGTCCACGTCTTTGATGCCGCGGTCATCCACGGTATCGACGAAAAATCGGCGTGGGTCGAATACCAGTCGAATACCAACTATGTCGGGGTGGATCAGTTCACCTTTGCCGCCACCGACGGCTTTCGCAAGCCGGATGCGGTTACCGGTGAGTTGGAAATCCTCAAGAGTGCACCGGCCACCGTGTCCATCAACGTCAGCCGCAACCACCGCCCACCAATTGCCACCGCCGGCCTCACCATCAGCACCACCGAGGACACCGCGGTTGGCCTTATGCTCGCCGGGCAGGATCTCGACAACTTCGGCACCGTGCGCGACACGTTAATCTTCAACATTTCCGGCCAGCCGGAAGGGACGCTCAGCGGCTCCGGTGCCAATCTCACCTATACCCCGCGCCGGGATTTCAACGGCGAAGATAGCTTCTTCTTCACCGTGAGCGACGGCCAATTTACCTCTGCGCCAGAGGAGTTCATTGTGGGAGTTACCCCCGTCAACGATGCGCCCACGGTCCATGCCCCGGCCAGTTTGCAGAGCGGCATCGGCTTTCCCGTCACGCTCGCCGCCACCGTGCTCGACTCAGAGATCGAAGACACGCACAGTGCCACCGTCGACTGGGGCGACGGCACTGTGCAAAGTAACGGCCAAATCATGAATGACGGTTCGCTCAGCGGCCCGGTCATCACCGGCAGTGGCGGCATCACACGCACGCTGCTGGCTTATCACACCTATAGCGGCGGCGGCACCTTTACCGTCAAAGCGACGATGACCGATCAAAGCGGTGCCACCGGCGAAGCGACCACGCAAATCACGATTAGCGCCATGGCCGACCTCTCCATTGAACGCAATGGGAGCACCGTCGTTGCCGCCAACCGCGCCAATCTCGCCTATGACCTGGTGGTTACAAACCGCACGCCAACGAGCGGTGGCGGCATCGCGGCGACCAACGTCACGGTGCAAGAGACGCTGGGCAATGGCTTGACCTATCGGCTGGCCGCGCCGGACAGTGGCAGTTGTACGCCGAGTGGTACGCAATTACGTTGTAACTTGGGTTCCCTGGCACCCGGTGCGACCGTCAAGATCCGTGTGGTCGCCGACGCCAATCCCGCGCTTGACGTGGGCAAGGAGATCACGACCGAAGCGGCAGTCACCCTCAATGAGCCGGACCCAATTCCCGACAACAACATCGTCGGTGCACGCGTGACGATGTTGCCGGTGGCCGACTTCCTGGTTGACAGCTTTGAAGAGGGCACCGATGCCAATCCGGGCGATGGCTTCTGCGCCACCAGCGCTGGGACCTGCACCCTACGCGCTGCGGTGCAAGAGGCCAATGCGTTGCCCGGCAAGCAGGTGCTTGCCCTGACGCGTAGTCTCTATATGCTCAACTTTGAGGAAACGACCGTTCTTGCGGCCTTGGCTGGGAATGCCCAAACGGCGACCGCGGAAGATGGCGCGGTCAGTGGCGATCTGGATATTACTGACAATCTGGAAATAGTGGGCCTCAGCGCCGAAGAGAGTGTGATCCACGCCAACGGCGGCGACCGCGTCATCGAAGTGCTCAATGGTGCAACCCTCACCCTGCGCGACCTCGGTCTCACCGGCGGCAGTGCCATCGACAATGGCCCCGGCGGCGGGTTGTACAACAATGGCGGCACGGTGTTGCTGGATCGGGTCTCGATCAATGATAATTTTGCGGGTACCGGTGGCGGCATTGCCAACCACGGTGGGTCGATGCGCATTGTCGGCAGTTCGATCACCGGCAACAGCACGATCGAAGGGGGCGGCGGTGGCGGCATTAGCAACGAGGCCGAGCTCATCCTCGAAAATGTGACGATCAGCGGCAACAGCGCCGGTAGCGGCGGTGGCATCCTCGCCCAAGGCAGCAACGCCACGCTGACCAATGTGACGCTTTACAGCAACAGTGCCAGTGGCGCAGGGGGCGGCATCAACAGCAATGGCACCGCGCTGACGATCAACAATACGATCCTCGCCGGCAATCAGGCGAGCATCGGTGCCAACTGCGGCTCCGGCGTGCGTTCCACCGGCCACAATCTGCTTGGTGACCTCGCTGACTGTTCGATCTTCGGCGAGACGGCCAGCAATATCATTGTTGACGACGCCGGGTTGGATCTCCTCAGCGCCAATGAAACTGAGACCTTTTCGCACATGCCCTTCGACAGCAGTCGGGCGGTTGACGCTGGTTCGTGCGAATTGGCTACCGATCAGCGGGGCGTTGAGCGGCCGGTTGGCCCCAAGTGTGATATTGGGGCGCTGGAGGTTGGTGGGTTGGTGGTGGTAAGTACGTTGTATTTGCCGGTGGTAGCGCGGTAAGGAGGTACCGCCGGAGCGGTTGAACTTAGCGCAACGTGCATAAAAGATCAGCGCGTCCGATCGAGACGGTTGTGTTTAGAATTGGTGCCATCAGTGGCTTCTCCTCAACGCAACCGTCCCGACGGAATATGAGCACCTATGGATTGTGGAGTTCCGGTTGCGATAGTTCATCACCCTCCACGGGGTCAACATCCGGCACCACCGCGAGGAATGCGTCAAAATCATTGCGACGGCCTTTGCGGCTTCTGCTCGTAAGTGATCAATTGTACGCAGCGCACTCACCTTTTCGGCTGCGGCCAAGGTTAAAAACTGATTGATCGATACCCCATCGGTTTTTGCGAGCTGCTTGATTTCTTTGTGCAGACTATCCGGCAATCGTACAGTTAGGGTTGTCATGAAATAGCTCCAATTTCAGCCAAAAATTTACCTGGTCGCATCACATTGATGCCAAACTAAATGGTTGCGAATATGCCACCATTTAGTTTGTAGGTCAAGTTTTCCGTAGCGTTGCGCAAAGGGTTTTGAAGGTAGTGGTGGAATGTGTATCATATAACGATTTATAGCGATGATGAATATGATCAGGCGATTGCGCAAATGAATCAGTTAGTGGATAAGGTGGTGACGAACGAAACGCATCCGCTCTATGATCTACTAGATACACTCGGTACGTTGGTCCATGCCTATGAAGAAGACTATTACCGGATGCCGCCGGTTAACGGAGTGGATGTACTGCGTTACCTGATCGATGAACACGGGATGAAGCAATCCGAGCTACCGGAAATTGATTCACAAGGAATCGTCTCTGAGGTTTTATCCGGTAAGCGCACATTGAATGTGCGACAAATTCAAGCATTGTCACAACGATTCGGTGTTTCACCGAGTATTTTCTTTTAACCTATGACCACCCTAACTGCCACCCTAACTGCCATCCAAGCCGACATCACCACCCTCGCCGTCGACGCCATCGTCAACGCGGCCAACTCGTCACTGTTGGGTGGTGGTGGTGTTGATGGGGCGATTCACCGCGCCGCTGGACCGGAACTGCTGGCCGAATGCCGCCTGCTACACGGTTGCCCAACCGGTGAGGCCAAACTCACCAAAGGGTACCGTCTGTCGGCGCGATATGTGATCCATACGGTTGGCCCGGTTTGGCGCGGCGGCAATAACAAGGAAGCGACGCTGCTTGCATCCTGCTACCGCCGTTCACTGGAAATTGCTGCTGACTATAAGCTTCATACCATTGCCTTCCCTAGCATTAGCACTGGCATCTTTGGGTATCCAGTTCAACGAGCGTCGGAAATTGCTATCGCCACAGTGCACGATTTTCTCACCCTCCCAACCTCATTAGCTGAGGTCATCTTCTGCTGCTTTTCACACGCGGATCTCCAAATCTATCAATCACTTTTGACGAGGAAGCACTGATTCTCTGGCCATTTTAAGCGATGGCTTCCATACGTTTCATCGCTTGACTGTTTTCGCTTTCTAGCGGAAAAAGTAGTACGATAGCAGGAATCAATCAACATCTATCGATCCTTGCGAATTTTATGCTCAAAGTGCTGGCCTACGCCTGGGGACAGATCCTGGGTCACTATTATCAATTTACTATACCGTCCAGTCGGATTGTTACGGAAGGTGGTCGCCCCGATGGGCCAGCCATCTTTGTGAGTTGGCACGCGACCCAACTGCTCGGTGTCATCTCCTATCAACAATTTGGCTGGGAACGGTCGTGTCGGACTTTTATTGCGCCTGGTCTGGTTGGGGAAGTGGTGCGTGGCTATGTGGAGTGTGGCGGGCTGTTACCGACACCGCTGCCGATCAAGAGTGGGAATCCCTATAGCGCATTGCGTGCGATGGCTGCTGCCTTACGGGAAGGCTACGATGTTGTGATTGCCGTCGATGGTCCGAGTGGTCCGGCCAAGCAAGTGCGTCCGGGTGCCCTGTGGCTTTCCCGCTTGACCGGCTGCCCGATCGTTCCGGTGGGGATCGCGGCCAAACCAGCGCTAGCATTGCCCCGTTGGGATCGGATGGTGTTGCCGTTGCCGGGCGCTACCGTAGTTCATGTCTTTGGTCAGCCCATTCAATTGGCAAAAAAGGCTGTGCTGGACGAGAAATATTTCCAGACACTTGCCAATGCCTTAAATGAGATGACCAAGCAGGCTGAGCGGTTGTTGACGGCATCTCCATAGCGTCAATTATCGGATACGCTTGCTTGGTCTACTGAACTGCTCATGTTACGCAGTAATCATCGCGGTCTCGTGTACTCCGCATCCCCAGATGCGGGTTGACCCGCATCTGGGGATGCGGAGTAGACGAGTAGGCTCTCTTCCGACTCGCGTCGTGCGTAACATGAGTGAACTGTTTAGGTGATGGGGCTACCTTATTTGTTCAACTGGACAACCCAATTCCGGAACGTGTTGAGCCAATCGCCCACAAATTTGCGGGTTGTTTCGTCGACGATCGTATCATTCGCCAGCTTTTCATTCAT
The DNA here is from genome assembly GCA_034432375.1 of Caldilineaceae bacterium. GTDB lineage: Bacteria > Chloroflexota > Anaerolineae > Caldilineales > Caldilineaceae > JAHBVH01. The sequence goes on along the minus strand of DAOUCA010000026.1, from coordinate 60,308 downwards.
TTGAGGAATCGCAACGGCTGGGCGTGACAGTACATGCATCCCCAAGTGATTCAAAACCGAGCGCAAACTTTCCTGCGCCTTGGTTGCGCCCAATGCCCCGGGCGAGCCACTAATCGGTGCCACCGGTTTCTGTGCCATGATACCACCGCGCGACGCCCAATCGATCGCGTTTTTTAGCGCCCCAGGCATAGCTCCATTATATTCCGGTGTGGCAATAATCAGGCCGTCAGCCGCCTCAATTTGATTGCGCATCTCCTGCACAGCAGGTGGAAAGCCATCTGCCAATTCAACATCTTGATTATAAATAGGAATCTCATCGAGATAAAAGATCGTAATAACAACGTCATCGGCGGCGATAGACTGCAACGATCTGACCAACTGTCGCGTGAGGGACGCCTTTCTGAGACTGCCTGGGATTGCTAGAATCTTTATCTTTTCCATACTTCTTTCTCGTAATTCTTTCTGTGTGAATGGGATCTGTCCGCATATTGTGTACTATTTTCATGAGGAAAAGCAAATCACCCCAAAGCACCCCCCAAAACTTTTTTCACAATCCGCTATCATTCTCTTCAGAATTTCCACACAATTAGATGGTATAATGACAAAAAAGAGCAATGGCACCGTAGTTATGGGTGTTGCGACTGTGTACTGCCACAGGTACCATAACATATGTCAAAAAGCGATAGAGGAGCGATAATGAACCACAATGGAGCGGGCCGACCGGAACCGACGGCAGTCGATCCTGTGAATAGAACGTCCGTGATTGATATTGAGAATCTAACCAAAACCTATCAAATGGGTGAAACCGAAGTCCACGCCTTGCGTGGTGTTTCGCTGACGATCCATGAAGGTGAGTATGTGGCGATTATCGGGACGAGTGGTTCGGGCAAGAGTACCCTGATGAATATGATCGGCCTGCTCGATAAGCCGACCGCGGGTAATTACCGCATTCGTGGTGCGGAGACAAGCCAGCTATCGCAAAACCGTATGGCCGATATGCGCAACAAAGAGATTGGCTTTGTCTTCCAACGCTTTAACTTGCTGGCCCGTACTAATGCACGTCGCCAGGTGGAGTTGCCGCTCTTCTATGCCGGGGTAGCTGCTGGGCAGGCGTCAAAAATGGCAGTTGCCGCGCTCGAACGAGTTGGTCTTGGCGAACGCACCCACCACCGTCCTGACGAGCTTTCCGGTGGACAACAGCAGCGCGTGGCGATTGCACGGGCATTAGTCAACCGGCCCAGTATTCTGCTGGCCGACGAGCCAACCGGTGCGCTTGATACCAAAACCGGCGAAGAGGTGATGGCGCTCTTCGAGGAACTCCACCAACAGGGGATGACCTTGATCGTCGTCACCCACGACAATGAGATCGCCGAGCAGGCGCAGCGCATTGTTACGTTGCGCGACGGCTTGATCATCAGTGATGTCCGCAATGAGAGCTATGCCAGCAACCAACCCCAACCTAGCATGCAAATGATGCCAACCGATGGTACGATGGCGAGCGCAGTGCCTGCTATGCCAGCCCGGTTGGCGGATCAACCACAAGCGACAGAAGTTGTAGCTGGAGAATTGCTTCATGAAGATCTTTAGATATTTTGGTGTGGCGATTGGCAGCATTGTCTCACACAAATTGCGCGCCGGGCTGACGATGTTGGGAATTATCATTGGGGTGGCAGCGGTGCTGACGACAACCGGCTTTGGCAGTGGGGCCGCGGTCAGCATTACCGACAGCATTCAGAGCGGCGGGATCAATCTATTGACCGTCAGTGCTGGCTCTGGGCGTGGTAACACGACTTCGGCACTCAATATGGCCGATGTGGCGACGCTTGCTGATCCCGCGATCTTCCCCGAACTCGTCTATGTGGCACCACAATATTCCTCGAATGCAACCTTTGTCAGCGGCAGTGATGAGGGCAGTTATCAAGTCGTTGGGACCACAGCTGACTATGCGATTGTAACCGATCTCGATATCGAGTATGGCGAATTCTTTAGCGCCAAACAGGTTGAAAGTAATGCCAGCGTGATTGTGGTGGGCCATACGGTAGCAACAGAACTCTTTGATACAGCGGATGCCGTTGGCCAAAGTGTGCGCATCAACAACAATAATTTTGAAATTATTGGCGTGCTCAAAGAGAGTGGCGGGGCGGGCTTTGGCAGCAATGACTCGCGCACTTATGTGCCGATCCAGGTCGCCCAAGGGCGGCTCTTTAATGCCACTCGCTACCGCGGGGCGTACGCTGTCTCGACGGTTAGTACCCGCGTTGCCACGGCAGAAGGCATGGACGACGCCGAAATTCATATCGAACAGATCCTACGCATGCGCCACAATCTGAGCACCGATAGTCGCAACGATTTTACCATCTCGAACCAAGCCGACCAATTGGCAACTCTCAGCACGGTCACCGGCACGCTCACGATTTTGCTGGGGAGCATTGGTGGTATTAGTCTGCTCGTCGGTGGGATTGGTATTATGAATATTATGTTGGTCTCCGTCACCGAACGGACGCGCGAAATCGGGCTGCGCAAGGCCGTGGGCGCACACAACAGCGACATTCTGCTCCAATTCCTGATCGAAGCGCTGGTCCTCTGCGTGCTCGGCGGCTTGATTGGGATTGGTATCAGCTATGGCATTGCCTTTGGCCTCAGCCAGTTGTCGTTTATGCCCTTCCCGGTCGTCATCGAAGCGTGGGCGCTGGCTTTAGCGATTGGGGTTAGCTCGGCCAGCGGCTTTATCTTTGGCCTTTATCCCGCCTGGCAGGCCACTCGCCTCGATCCGATTGAGGCATTGCGCTACGAGTAGCGCTCCTACTTCTACTCCTGCTCTTGCTCTTTCTCCTGCTCTTTCTCCAACCCCTGCTTAGGGTTGAAGAGGAAGAGTAGGCGTCATGCGCTAGCTATTTCCTCCAACCACTCCTGTACTTCCCCCGTCTCCGCCGCAAAATTGACGCCAACCAGATGGACCGCTTTGCCGCGCCCCCAATATTTTGGGTTCTTGGCGAAGTAGTGTGGTGTAACCCTAAGATGGTAAGCGAACGCCGCGCCCTGGGGGTACCCGGTAGGCGGTTGTTTGCTGTAGCGAAACCAAGGCAGCGGGTCGCCTCGGTTGGTTTCGCTACGCGTGCAAAGTGCCGCACGCTACTCGACCGACACTTCCCCACCCTACTTCGCGAAGAGCCCTATTTTGTTGCCTATTGATGCGTTTTTATCTGCGCCAAGGGCCTTTCCGCGCTGCCATCCAGCTTGAATTCAAGCGCAACAACAATGCAATCAAGCATACAATTCACTAACGCATTGCAAGTATCCATCATATAAACGCGCAGTATACTGATCTCAAATAGAAGAAACCGTTCAAATGGAGAAGATGATATGCGACTAGATAAATATACCCAAAAGGCCCAAGCTGCGCTGCTCGATGCGCAGAGCCGGGCCGAACAAGCTGGTCATGCGACCGTAGACCCGGAACATCTGCTGTTGGCGCTGCTGCAACAAGAGGGGGGCGTGGTGCCGGCGGTCATCAACCGTATTGGTGCGGACATTAGCGTGCTGGAGCGCGCCGTGGAAGGGGTACTCAACAGCAAAGGCCGCGCCTCCGGCTCGTCGATGCAGGTTGGCTTTGGCAAAGAGCTGACGACCATCGTGCGCGATGCCGAAGGGATCGCCGGCAACATGAAAGATGAGTATGTTTCGGCGGAACATCTGTTGATGGCAATGGCTTCCAGCCATGCCAAGGTGAAGGAACTACTTAACCGTCACGGCGTCGACTACAACGCGATTTTGCAGGCGTTGGCGAGCGTGCGCGGCAACCAACGGGTGACAACCGACAACCCGGAAGGGCAATACGAAGCGCTCGCCAAATATGGCCGCGACCTGACTGCGGATGCGCGCAAAGGCAAGCTCGACCCGGTGATTGGGCGCGATGAAGAGATCCGCCGTGTGATCCAGATCCTGAGCCGTCGCACCAAGAACAATCCGGTGTTGATTGGCGAACCGGGTGTTGGTAAGACAGCGATCGCCGAGGGATTGGCGCAGCGCATTGTCAATGGCGATGTGCCAACCAGCCTGCGTGACAAACAATTGGTCGCGCTCGATTTGGGATCCCTAGTCGCCGGAGCCAAATACCGCGGTGAATTTGAGGAGCGACTCAAGGCCGTTCTACAGGAGATTCAGAGCAGCGAAGGGCAGATCATCCTCTTTATCGATGAGATGCATACGCTCGTTGGTGCCGGTGCCGCCGAGGGATCGATGGATGCCAGCAACATGCTCAAGCCACTCTTGGCGCGTGGTGAGTTACACGCGATTGGTGCCACGACGCTCAACGAATATCGCAAGTACATCGAGAAAGATGCTGCGTTGGAGCGGCGCTTCCAGCCGGTCTTTGTCGGCCAGCCGAGCGTCGAGGATACCGTCAGCATTCTGCGTGGGCTAAAGGAGCGTTACGAGGTCCATCACGGTGTGCGCATTACCGACCCGGCCGTCATTGCCGCAGCAACCTTAAGCCACCGCTACATTGCCGACCGCTTCCTCCCCGATAAGGCGATTGACCTGATCGACGAGGCAGCGAGCCGGCTGCGTATGCAGATCGATTCCAAGCCGCAGGCGCTAGACGAGATCGACCGCGATGTGATGCAGTTGGAAATTGAGCGCGAGGCGCTGAAGAAGGAAAGTGACCAGGCCAGCCGTGACCGTTTGGCGGCGTTGGAAGGGGAATTGGCCAATCTTAAGGAGCAGAGCGCCGAGTTGACCAGCCGCTGGGAGACCGAGCGTGAGGCGATTGCCGAGGTGCGCCAGCTCAAAGAGGAAGCGGAGACCCTCCGCACGCAGATCGAGCAGGCCGAACGCAACTATGATCTGCAAAAGGCCGCCGAATTGCGCTATGGCAAGATGCGCCAGTTGGAGAGCGATCTGACTCATGCACAGGAACGGGTGCAGCAGTTGCAGGAGCGCGGCGCGCTGCTCAAGGAAGAGGTCGACGGCGAAGAGATCGCGGCGATCATCAGCAAGTGGACCGGGATTCCCGTTGCCAAGTTGCTGGAGGGCGAGCGCGAAAAGCTGGTGCGCATGGAGAGCGTGCTGCACAACCGGGTTATCGGCCAAGAAGAGGCGGTCAAGGTTGTTGCCGCGGCGATCCGTCGCAGCCGGGCTGGTCTGCAAGATCCGAACCGGCCGATTGGCAGCTTTATCTTCCTGGGGCCCACCGGCGTTGGCAAAACCGAGTTGGCCCGCACGGTGGCCGAGTTCTTGTTCGATGACGATCAGAACATTGTGCGCATCGACATGAGCGAATATCAAGAGCGCCATACCGTTTCACGCCTGATCGGAGCGCCTCCCGGCTACGTGGGCTACGACGAAGGGGGGCAGTTGACCGAAGCGGTGCGCCGTCGTCCTTACTCGGTGGTGCTCTTTGATGAGATCGAGAAGGCACATCCCGAGGTCTTCAACGTGCTCTTGCAGGTGCTCGACGATGGCCGCTTGACCGATGGCCAGGGGCGCACGGTCGATTTCCGCAACACGGTGATCATCATGACGAGCAACCTGGGCAGCCAGTATATTCTGGATGTCGCCGATGTTGACAACGAGGTTGAGCGTCGCGTACGCCAAGTGTTACGCGAACATTTCCGTCCCGAGTTCTTGAACCGGGTCGATGAGATCGTCGTCTTCCATGCACTACACAAAGAGCAACTGAAGGCAATCATTGAGATCCAGCTCGAACGGCTGCGCAAGCTGTTGAAGGAGCGCAATGTTACGCTGGCGCTGACCGACAAGGCCAAAGAATTGCTCGTGCAGGAAGGGTATGACCCCGCCTTTGGGGCTCGCCCGCTCAAACGAGTGATCCAGCACCGCATCGCCGACCCGCTGGCGTTGCAGATCCTGGAAGGCAAGGTCTTCAGTGGCGAACATCTGCTGGTTGACGCCGTCGGCGACGAGTTGACCTTCACCGCAATTGAAGCGTTAGAGGCGTAAATTTACGGAGGACAAAGCTGGTTGGCTAAGCCAACCAGCTTTGTTTATGGGGCAATGACTGGTACAATATTGACGAACTAGATACGCGCTATCATGCCACATTTACTCATACGCCAACACCTCGCGCACCGTCAATTTCGACGCGTTGCGCGCCGGCAGAAAGCTGGCTAAGGTCGCCAAGATGGACACAATAAAGAACCAGGTCACCACACCGGTGCCGGAGAAGGTATAGGGCAGGTCGGCGCTAAAGAGGATTTGGCCGACGCCAGAACTAATTGCCGCGCCGGCGGGATAGGCCAACGCCGCACCGATCAGCCAACTGATCAGCCCAATCAGCACCCCTTCGACAATCACAATCCGTTGGATCGCGCCGTCGGTGGCGCCAATGGCACGCATGACGCCGATCTCGCGCGTGCGCTCGAGGACGTTGGTGCTCATGGTGCCGGTGAGGCCGAGTGCGCCCACGGTGGCGATCAGCACACCCATCGCCGAGAGCAGATAGACGATGATGTCAAAGATGCCCCCAGAGATGCGCCGGATCAGGTTGATTGTAAAGACCTGCCCCACGTTGTACCCTTCGGCGTCAAGCGTATCTTGGATGGCGGTGGCGACGTTTTCTGGGGTGTAGCCACTATTCTGCACAATCTTGACTTGGGTGCTGTCCCCGCGCTGCACATTGCCGGTGTAGCGCGAGAAGTAGGGGTAGTTGACATAGATCGGCACAAAGTTGGGCGGGCCACTCAGCACTTGCACAATCCCCACGACGACCCACGGCCCCTTCAACCCACCAAATTCCAGCTCTAGGGTATCACCCACCTTGACATCGGCATCGGCGCTATCGGTCAACAGGCGGGTGCTGATGACAATGGCGTTTTTGTCATCGGGCAGCAGCCAGCGGCCGGCTGCGAGCGTCGGTTTGACCATCTCACTCTCAGCGGGCAACCCAATCGCGGTGATCGTGCCACTTTCACTGCCATCGGGCCGTTTGCGGATGCCCAAGCTTTGCGTCCACGTCTCTACCGACGCCACGCCAGGCACCGCCAACAGCGTCTGTTCAATGCGGTTGATGCGATAGGTGCCGTTGAAGCCAATCTGAATGTCGTAGTTGTTATAGCTCAACCCTGCTTCGATCAGGCTGGTCAGCGAGGCGCGCACGCTGCCGATCGTCATAAAGAGCATCCCCCCCAAGACGAGCATGATCAGCGTGAGGATCAGGCGGGCGCGGCGGCGAAAGGTGTTGCGCAGCGAGAGTTGCATGGGGCGCGAGAGACCGCGGATATGCGCGAGAATGCGATCGAGCAGATCACTCGAAGAGGTGCCGACGCCCGTGTCGGCCAGCGCCTCGCGCACAGTTACCGCCGCGCCACGCAAGACGGGCCAAAGCGCGGCCAGCAGGGGAATCAGCACGCCAACGGCCAGTTGCAGAAAAAAGACGGAAAGGGGCAGAGAGATGGCGGGAAAGGTGATGTTGAGATAAGAGCCGGCAAATTGCAAGACGGCACCGGTTACCAGGATCGTCAATGGGATCGCCACGAGCAGCGCCAACATGCTGTAGATCAGGACTGCGCCCAGATACATGCGAATGATCTGCCGGCGACGGGCGCCGACCGTCTTCATGACACCAATCTGGCGAACCTGTTGTGCCATCAGCGCCGAGATGGTGTTGATGACGAGGAAGCCGCTGAGGAAAAGCGCCAGCAACCCCAGCGGTGTCAACAGCAGGGCAATTGAATCGAAGATATTCTGAAAAAGCAGCTCACCTGGCTCCGGCACAAAAAGATCTTGTACCGTAAAGCCGCCGCGCTCGAGTTTATCTTGCACGCGGTTGGCCATCGCGGTGACATAATCGATGTCGAGCAGCTGCTGCGGGGTGCCGGTAAAGCGCACAATCACTTGTGAATAGGTGGCTAGTCCGCCCAACCGCTCAAAGGTCTCGCGGTTGACATAGCCGCTGGCACTGCCAGTAAAGGCGGCGGGAAAGCCATTGGGATCATAGACCGCGCCGGTGACGGCGAGCGCTCGCTGTCGCCCCGCATCGTTTTCGACCAGTAGCGTATCCCCTACATTTAACCCAACCGGCAGCGCATCGGCGGCATCGAGCGAAGCGCGTTCGAGGACAATCTCATCTTTCTCGGGCCAGCGACTTTTTGCCACCCCAAAAGTGGGATGATCGGCCAGTGAGCCGGCCGGCAGCAGATAGTTAACCGTGTTGGCCGCGAAGTCATCGATCACGGTGACACTCAGCGGTTTCCACTCATTGGGAGCCACCGCTACGTTGAGACCAAGCGAGTTGCGCCCTTCGACTGCTGCCACTTCGGGCATGCGACGGATGGCATCGAGGGTTATGCTGTCAACCCCGGGCACAATCAAGGTCGCCTGTGCGGAGCCACTCTGATTATAAATCGCCTGCATCTCGACCAAAATGACGGTTCGCAGATGTTGCACCGTGCCCACGGCAAAGATGCCGACTGCAATCGACGCCACCACAAGAATGGTACGTGCGCGGTTGGAACTCAAGTCACGGATGATTTTGCGCCAACGTGGACTGATCAGCATTGGATAACCTCGCTGTTATAAGAGCGTATCATCAAGATAAAGAATAGAGGGCAAAGGAAACTTCACAACCATCTGGAACTTGTCACGCTGTAAGCGTCTTCAACTTGCCGAACGTGAAGACGCTTACAGCGTGACATGCCGATCCACAAGAGAGAGGCTGAACCATTTGGTAACTAAATATCTTTACAAACAGAGCAAGTTTTTCTTTGTCGACACGGATGGATAGAAACACGGATGAATTGTTTTGAAAATCTGTGTTTCCTACTATCCGTGTTCACAAAAGCGCTTGATTTGAGACGAAGCTCGTTGCACCATTACGACAAATGAACACAGTACGTACAAATATTCGACAAATACTGTACAATTCATGTCAATTTTAGCCGATAAGTGGCCTTGATGTTGTTATCCCTATTACAGAATAGAAAAAAGAAAAAGCATTTTGTGGATTTGGCACTTGTACCAACCTATGATAAAATCTCGCCACATTGGTCAGACCATTCGACCATCAGATAATTTACATGCCAATCAACGGCAATCAACGGCAATCAGCGACAACGATACACAAAAGCAACACGAAATCACAAGGCAATGGCCCCTTTCTCACTAACCCCCCCACAAAAGACAACGATTGTCTTTGACATTGTGCAACAGATGCTGGACCAGATTCAGAACGGCGCCTTGCAAGCTGGCGACCGCTTGCCAACCGAACGTCAACTCATGGAGATGTTAAACGTTAGCCGCGCCTCGGTACGCGAAGCGTTGCAAACGTTAACCGGCATGGGCATCATCGAAGCGCGTGTCGGTGATGGCACCTTTATCAAGATCCTTAAGCCCCACCTGGCGCTGGAGATGGAGCTACAAAAGATCGCCCGCGATGCGCAGCGCCAGGATCGGATCTATCTGCTTGAGGCGCGCACCGTCGTGGAGAAGGGCATCATTGAGTTGGCCATCGCCAACGCTTCTACGGCACAACAGCAGGAGCTACAGCAGGTGACAGCGCAGTGGCTGGCGGCCTGCACGCCAACGGATGTGCAGTTGCCGCTCCATGATCAGATCCACATGACGATGGCACACATGACCGGCAATCCATTGCTGGCCCGTGTGCTCCAGACGCTCTTGGAAGCACTGCCCGCGGCGGTCCGCAACTATGGGCTGATGGCAGGACAAGAGGACGATGATCATGTGGCAGGTGACTACGACGCGCTCCAACATGAGCTTTCGATCCACACGCGTTTGACCGCCGCGATCATTGATGGCGATCTTGCCCAAGCCTTGGCCGTCTTTGACGAACATCAGGCGCAGGAGGCCGACCTCATCCGCCAATATTACGCGGCACAGTAGTCCATAACGGCGTAAACGAACCCGCAGTAGGACGGTGAGACGGTAGGACGGTAGGACGGTAGGACGGTCAGTCTGTGTACCCCACTGTCTCACCGTCCCACTGTCCCACTGTCTCACTGCGCCATTTATGCCGCTATGTACCAGAATGCACAACATCGTTATCCAACCATTCACAGTACAGGAGAAGAACAGATGCAACAGCATAGTCGTTTTTTCCGTTTTTCGCTCTTTGGGCTCATGACGATCGCCTTCGTCCTCTTGAGCAGTTGTACCCCTGTGACACCAGCCGCCGCGCCAAGTGAAGAGGGTGCAGCCGCAGGGGAAGAGGGGGTGGTCACCTTGCGCCTCGCCTCTTATGGGCTGGGTGATGCGTGGAATGCGCAACTACAAGCGACGGTCGATGGCTTTACAGCCGAGCACCCAGAGCTTGCCGTTGAGATTGAGTTCCGCCCGATCGATGCCTATTGGGACAAGCTCCAAACCGAATTCGCCGCGGGCACCGCGCCCGATGTCACGATCAACCAGATGGATTGGGTGATTCCAGGGGCGGCACGCGGGATGTTTGTTGACCTCATGCCCTTTATCGAGCAGGATCAGGTCGATATGAGCGCCTATTTCTATGACATGACCCCCGAGTGGGGCTGGCAAGGTGGTCTCTATGGCGGGCTGCTCTATGCCGGTGGACAGGCGCTCTACATCAACAAGGATCTGCTCGCCGCCGCCGGTCTTGAGATGCCAACCGATGGCTGGACGTGGGATGACATGCTCGCCTATGCCCAGGCAATGACGAACGCCGACGCCGATCAATGGGGCATCTACATCAGCCCAGTCAATCCGCCTTACTGGGGCGCCTCGTTCGTTCATGGGGCTGGCGGCACGGTGCTCAACGACGCCAAAGATCAATGTACACTTACCGCACCCGAAGCGCAGGCTGGGCTGCAATTTATTGCCGACCTGATCTTTCAAGAGAAAGTCATGCCCGCACCCGTGACGTTGGAAGGACAGGCCAATCCCTTTGTCACCGGCAAAGTGGGGATGCTCTTTGGTGGCACCTGGCAGGAGAGTGAAATTCGCAGTGCCGGCTTTGATTGGGACTTTGCGCCAATGCCTGTCAATTCGGATACAGGCATCCGCAGCGTACAGATGGGCTCCAACGCCTGGTCGATCCTCGGCACCTCGGCGCACCCCAACGAGGCGTGGCAACTCGTCAAGTTTCTCATGGGCGAAGGGGGCCAACGGGGCATGATGGCCAGTGGTGTGCCCGGCCTGACCGCGGTCGTAGAAAGCCCCGACTATCAAGCGTTGCACCAGCCGCAGAACATCAGCATCGTAACCGGTGATTTTGCCAACTACGGCCATGACTACTACCCCACCCCCGACACCGGCGAATGGTGGAACGCCGTTGGCCAAGAGCTCTCCGCCATCTGGTCCGGCGAAGCGACCGTCGCCGAAGCGACCGAACGGGCCTGCGCCGCCGTCGACGAAATCTTTGCCCGCCGCCCGGCGGAGTGGGGGCAGTAGGACAAAAAGACAAGATGACAGGATGACACTGTTGGCCTACCTTACGCAATGGGATTGAAATCCCTTGCTGACAGCGAGAAGCCGCCTCAGCGGCTGGGAAGCTCCTGAGGGAGCTTGTCGTTATTAGGGCGGGGTTTTAACCCTGCCCTAAGGTAGGCCAATAGGTGCATCTTGTCCCACTGTCCCACTTCCCACTGTCCAACCGAAAGCATCCTCATGCACCAAAGCACTTTCTTCTGGCAGATGTCCACGCGCCGCCGCCAAGATGCGCTAGCTGGCTATCTCTTTATCATGCCCTGGCTGCTCGGTTTTCTGATCTTTGTGCTCGGGCCGATCTGTGTCTCGCTCTACCTCAGCTTCACGGATTATGAGATTGTGCGCGCCCCGGTCTTTACGGGTCTACGCAACTTTGAACTGCTCCTGGCTGACCGCCTCTTTTGGCAAGCGATCAAGGTCTCCAGCATCTATGTCTTTGTCAGCGTACCGCTCGGGCTGATCTTCTCTTTTTCGGTGGCGCTGCTGATGAACCAAAAGGTGCGTTGGATTGGCCTCTGGCGTACGATCTACTATATTCCCACGCTCGTCCCGGTGATTGCCAGCACCATGCTCTGGCTCTGGATCTTTAATCCGCAATTTGGTCTCTTTAACATGGCGTTGCGCTTGATTGGCATCGAAGGGCCGCTCTGGTTGGGGCACAGCCAATGGGCGCTGGCCTCGCTGATCATCATGAGTTTGTGGACCGTGGGCGCACCGATGTTGATCTATCTGGCCGGCCTGCAAGGGGTGCCGACCGACCTCTATGAAGCGGCCGACATGGATGGCGCAGGGGTCTGGGCTAAATTCCGCAGCGTGACAATCCCAATGATGACGCCGGTGATCTTCTTCAACCTCGTCATCAATATGATCGGCGCATTCCAAGTCTTTGTGCAACCCTTTATCATGACCCAAGGCGGCCCACGCTACGCCACGCTCTTCTATGTGCTCTATCTCTACCAAAATGCCTTTAAATTTTTTCGCATGGGCTATGCCTCAGCGTTGGCGTGGGCGCTCTTTGCGATCATCCTCGTTCTGACGGTCCTGATCTTTCGCTCGTCCGCGGGCTGGGTCTACTATGAAGGAGAAGTACGCCGCCGATGAGTATCCCCTTGATGACAACCATCTTGCAGAGCAAACGCGGCCGCGCGCGTGTCCAACAACTGACCATCTATCCGCTGCTTTTTGCCGGTGCCGTGGTCATGTTGATCCCGTTGATCTGGCTGCTCTCATCCAGCTTCAAGGACAGTGGCCGCATCTTTGTCTATCCGCCCGAAATCATTCCCAACCCCTGGCGACCAGAGAATTATCCGGCGGTCTTAGTGGCGATTCCCTTTGTACGATTTGCCTGGAATACGATCTTTGTCACCGTGCTGGCGCTGACTGGGCAATTGATCTCGGCCAGCCTCGTCGCCTTTGGCTTTGCACGCATTGATTTTCCAGGGCGCAACACACTCTTTATTATTCTGATCGCCACGATCATGTTGCCCTACCACGTCACTTTGATTCCCACCTTTATCCTCTTTCGCATGCTCGGCTGGCTCGACACCTACGCGCCACTGATTGTGCCCTATTGGCTGGGCGGAGGGGCCTTCTTTATCTTTCTATTGCGCCAATTCTACATGCGTCTGCCTTTGGATCTTGATGACGCCGCACGCATCGATGGGGCCAGCCGCTGGGGCATCTACTGGCACGTGATCCTGCCCCAATCGGTGCCGGCACTCGGCGTGGTGGCGGTCTTCTCGTTTCTCAACCATTGGAACGACTTTTTCAATCCACTCATCTACCTGAGCAGCACCGACAAATATACGCTCGCCCTGGGCATCAACCTCTTCCGTGGCTACCAGACCACCCAATGGAATCTGCTCATGGCCGCCAGCGTGATGATCACCCTTCCCTGTATCCTGCTCTACGCAATTGCGCAGCGCTACTTTATTCAGGGGATTGTTTTTACTGGGGTAAAGCAGTAATTTCAGTTGATGCGTGTTGCGTTTTGCGTGAACTGTGACCGATCCTTTCTGCACCTCTGGCATCTTACTGCTTATGCGAGGAGCAGTGCACCGCGATCCGTAGGACGGTTGTGTGAGCAAAAAGCAACGGTTTCAGTTCACGCAAAACGCAAAACGCAAAACGCACTATACCAAAGGAACCACTATGTCAGAACCCACTATGTCAGACTTACGTATCGGCGTGCTGGGGCTGGGGCAAGGAACGTCTCACCTGCGCGCCTTTCAAATGATTGAGGGTAGCCGCGTCGTCGCGGTCTGTGATAAGGATCGGGCCTTGGCGGCGCGGGTGGCCCAGGCCAATGGCGTCGATCTGATCTGTGATGACTATGAAGCGCTGCTGGAAAACAAGGAAGTCGATCTCGTCGTGGTCGCCACGCCCGACCACTTACATGGTCGGCATGTGATCCAGGCGCTCAACGCCGGTAAACATGTGCTCTCAGAAATTCCGATGGCGACGACGCTAGAGGAATGCCAGGCGATCATTGAGATCACCGATCGCAGCGGCCTCAAATACCAGATGGGTAATCAGGTGCGCTATGCCTTTTGTCTGCAAGATATCCAACGGCTGATTGCGACGGGCGATCTGGGTGAGATCTTCTATGCCGAGGGCGAATATCTCCACGAAATGGGCGACATCGTCAACCACCGTCCCGCCGATCACTGGCGCATCCAGCCAGCGGAGCCACAGACGACGCTGCTCGGCGGCGGCCCCCACGCCATCGACACGTTGCGCTGGCTCATGGGCGTGCGCTTTGTCGAGGTGCAAGCCTATCACGCTGACTTTCAGAGCAAATGGCAGACGCTGCACACGACAGCCGCACTCTTCAAGGCGGAGAATGGCGCGGTTGCCAAAGTGACCGTCTCCTATGGCATGGTCAGGCCTTACTGTCTCTACTATTCGGTCTACGGCACCGAGGGCTCCTTTGAACGAACGCGCGACCAGGGCGGCGCCACCCAGGAGACGACCAACTATCTCTATCACAGCAAACTCCCCGGTGCGCGGCGCATGATGCCCGTTACCGTGCCCAACTGGAACAACCCACGGCTCCAACGCCAACATACGCTCGGCCACGGCACCATGGAGATCGAACAAGCCATTGGCTTCCTCCATGCGATTCAACAGGACGAGGAGCCGGCGCTTGGCCCGCGCGAAGCCGCCCGTTCGATTGCCGCCGGCATCTGTGCCCTCCAATCGGCGCAACAGGGGGGTGGCGTGGTGCAGATTCCAACGTTTGATTAGCCCAGCGTCGAATTCGTAGGGACGCGGTATGCCGTGCCTCTACGAATTCAGCACTCTTCCAACCAATGACAAGGGACTATCTATGCTCCTCTTCCACGATCCCAGCGACCGCCGCAGCCGCTATAGTCACTATCTGGCCGAAATTTTGCGCAGCGAAGGGATTATTCACTTTACCGAAACGGATCTTGCGACCTTGGTCGACCGCGACCTAAGCGCCGAAGATCTGCTGATTTTGCCGCGCGTGGCGCTCAGCGAAGGGCAGATGAGCCACCTGCTCGGCTATCTGCACAATGGCGGGCGCTTGTTGGCGCTGCTGCCCGACGCCCACTTTGTGGCACGGCTGGGGCTCAAACCCCAATACCGTGCGCTAGATGGTGGCTATCTGCAGATCGACGGCAGCCAATCACCAGTGGCGGGTCTCTGTACCGAACCAGTGCAGATCATTGTGCCAGCCGTCAGTTGGCAGGTGACGGATCCAGCTACAACGACGGTCTTGGCCCATGTACAACAGGATACCCAATCGACCGCGGCAAGTGCGCCTGGCGTGGTCCGGTGTCAGGTTGGTGCTGGCGCGGCCGCGCTCTTTGCCTATGACCTGCCCCAGAGCGTGGCCCGCCTGCGCCAGGGCAACCCGGAGCATGTCGATCTCTGTTACGCCGGTCTCGACGGCATCTACCGCCCGAGTGAACTCTTTGTCAACCAACTGCCGGTGGCGCAGATGCACTTGCCTCAAGCCGATATCCACACGGCGCTGCTCGCCCGCGTCGTCGAAGAATTGGCTCCCACGCCGCGCCTCTGGTACTATCCCCAAGCGGAGCAGCAGAGCGTGCTGATCATGACCAGCGACGACGATTGGTCGACACTTGATCAATTTGATACGCTGCTGGCTGGGCTGGCGGAACGGGAGGCCCACTGTACCTTTTACGTGGTCCCCAAAACCAAACTCACCCCGGCGTTGATCGACCAGTGGGAAGCGGCGGGCCACACCTTTAGCGTCCACCCGGCGCTCGAAGCGGATACGGTGCGTGGCCTCACCGTTGATGAGCCGCAGAGCCGGCTGGTGCAGCCGATGCTCGAAGCCAACATCAGCCGCCACGCCGCGCAGTTTCAACGGACGCCGCGCACAATCCGCCAACATGCGGTGCGTTGGCTTGGCTATGTCGATGCCGCCCAAGTTGAGGCCGACCTGGGCATCCGCATGGATCTGAACTATATTGCCGTCTCGCCCTATCTGGGCCATCTCTGTGGCTCGGGACGGCCGCTGCGCTTTGTCGGCACTGACGGCGAGCTCATCGACTGTTTTCAGCAGCCTACCCACTGGACCGAGGAATGTCTGATCCATCCCGACTTTGTCTTTAGCTTCAAGTGGACGGTCGAGAAGGCGGTGGCCGAAACCGCTTCGCTGATTCAACGAGCCGCGGCTGAATTCTACACGCCAATTGCGCTCAACTCCCACCCGGTCAGCTTTGCGACCTATTCGAGCCCGCTAATCGAAGGCAACTGGGATACGGCCTCGGCCGCCGGCATGGTCATTCTCTCTGCGGATGAGTGGCTGGCTTGGACGGAAGTACGCGAGCAGATCCGCCTCACACTGGACGAAAGTGGCTTCACGGTCACGTCGCCAACGGCGGTGGCATCGCTGAGCCTGTTGCTCCCCACAGCGTTGAAGATACAGTCGGCAACAGCATTCAATGAACTCGGTAATGGCCCAACTCACACCGTTAGCGAACAACAGCGCTGGGGGCGCGTCTACCAGACTGTCACGATTCACAATCTGGCCGCCGATCTGCCTTATCGGCTATCGGTGATTAGCACAGGTTGAAAGCCTTGCCTGTTATACAAAGTAATCCACGCCACAGGCTGAAGCCCTGTGGCTGCTGGAGGAAGCTCCGCTCAAGCGGGCTAGATCCAGTGCGCTTTAGCGCAGCTTCCTCTAGCAGGCGGTGGCTTCAGCCACTGCCGGTGTTTACCAAACTTATTTCTGAACCTTCATAAACGCTCTACAGCGCCAACACGTTTTAACCTGTTTTGCCTATCAGCAGGCGAATGAATTCGCCTGCTTACGATTCACCCCGCCCCCGGCCCCTCCCGACATCAAGGAGGGGAGCAGTAGCGCCGCCCCTCGCGCCTAAAGGGCACCCGCCTCTGGGCGCGGGGGCGGTTGGAAGGGAATATCTGAATTGTTACTGTCTGCCTACAGTTCGCACCACAAATGAGAGAACCATGAAGATTCGCGCCATTGAAACGATCCCCGTCCAAGTCCCGATCCATCCCCGACGCGCCATCCGCGGTGGACGGGGCAGCCATACCGTCTCCCCCTTTTTGCTTGTAAAGATCCAGACCGACGAAGGGCTTGTCGGTCTGGGCGAAGTCTCCTGCACGCCAGTCTGGAGCGGCGAAGATCAGGTGACCGCCGCCCACTTTATCAAAAACTTCTTTAGTCCATTACTGATCGGCAGCGACCCAACGCAGATCAATGCCCTGTTGCCGCGCATCAACAAGTGCCTGGCCGGCAATCCCTTTACCAAAGCTGCGTTGGAGATGGCGCTGTGGGATATTCTCGGCAAAGTCGCCGGCTTACCACTCTATCAGTTGCTCGGCGGGGCCGTGCGCGACTATGTGACCACCAAGTTTTCCGTCTCTGGGGTCGAGCCGGCACAAGCTGCCGAAATTGCCGCATGGGCCGTCGACCAAGGCTTTCGTACGATGAAGGTCAAAGTGGGGTTGGACCCCGATGGCGACGTCGCGCGCGTGCGCGCTGTGCGCGACGCGGTCGGGCCGGATGTCCGCCTGGGCGTTGATGCCAACGGCGGCTGGACGCCGCAGATCGCCATCGGGACGATCCAGCGCTTGCTCGACTATGATATTTACTTCGCTGAACAGCCCGTCGCCGATTTAGATATTAACTGGCTGGCCGATGTGCGCCGCAACATTCCGATTCCCGTCATGGCCGATGAAAGTGTCTACAACGCGCAGGATGCCTTTGCGATTGCGCGGGCCAACGCCGCCGATGTGCTTTCGCTCTATGTGGGGAAAGGGGGGATCAGCCCGGCACGCGCCACGGCCGCGGTGGCCGAGGCGGCCGGACTTGTCTGCACAATTGGGAGCAACTTGGAATTGGGCATCGCCAACGCCGCCATGATCCACCTCGGCATGGCCACGGCCGCCATCGACGCCGAGCGCTTCCCTTGCGATATCCTCAGCCCCTTTTACTACGAAAGCGATCTGCTGACCGAGCCGCTGCCGATCCGGGCCGGCCGCGCCGATCCGCCCATTGGGCCCGGCCTGGGGGTGACGCTGGATGAGGCGTTGGTTGCGCGCTATCGAACGGACAGATAAGGAGAATCAAATGGCTTGGATCAAGGTGATCTCAGAAGAAGAAGCAACCGGCCGGTTGCAAGAGCTCTATGCAAAGCTGGTAGAGCCGTGGGGTGGGGTCGATAACATTATGAAGATCCACAGCCTGAATGTGCCTTCACTCGATGCCCACTTTCAGATTTACAAGACGCTGATGCGCGGACGTTCCGGGTTGAGCCGCATTCAGCGCGAGATGATTGCAGTGGTCGCATCGGCGGCCAACCGTTGCCGTTACTGACTGACCCATCACGGAGCGGGTCTCCGTAAATTGACCAACGATGAGGCCTTGGTTGCCCAATTGTCAGAGGAATGGCGGCAAGCAGCGATTGACGATGCCGATCGCGCCATGCTCACCTATACCGAAAAACTTACTTTGCGCCCCTGGGAAATGGTCGAGGCCGATGTGATCGCACTGCGTGATGCGGGGTTTAGCGACGCCGAGATCCTCGACATCAACCAAGTGACTGGCTATTATGCCTATGTCAACCGCCTGGCCGATGGTTTGGGGGTGGCCTTAGAAACATTTTGGGCAACGGGTTAGTATTTTCTTGAAATTATCCCTCTGCTTGCCAACGGTCATAAAAATCCACGCTTGCCACATCCGCCTAAACGCATTACAGTATAGGGCAGCTACGTGTGTATCTGTCTACGCACCACATTGATTGAGCCAATGCGTGAAAATTCACCTAATCAGTACACGCAATACGTAACACCCGCAAGCTACTGCGCCGCGGTTACGTAACACATTCCATAACCAAGGAGAAAACCCATGACAAAACCTGTCGGTGTCAACGTCTGGTCCCGCTTGGTCGAGCAGACCTTTCCCTATCTCGACCAAGTTGCCACCCCCTTTGATTCGCTCTGGTTTCCCGATCATGTGCAATATGGGGATAACAAGGTGGGCGAAGGGTGGAGTTTGCTCGCCTATGCCCTGGCGCGCTACCCGGATAAGCTCTGCGGCCACGATGTCCTCTGCAATAGCTTTCGCAACCCGGCACACCTCGCTAAGATGGCGGCCACGATGCAGGTCATCTCTGAAGGGCGTGTGGTGATTGGGATTGGTGCGGGCTGGAATGAGGAGGAGTACAATGCCTATGGCTGGCCCTATCCCAAGCCTAAAGTACGGATCGCGCAGTTGGCTGAATCAGTGCAAATCCTGCGTAAGATGTGGACCGAAGCGCCGGTCAATTTTCAGGGTGAGCACTATCAGGTGACTGACGCCTACTGTGAGCCGCGGCCAGCGATCGTGCCGCCGATTATGGTGGGGGGTGCCGGTGAGAAATTTACCTTGCGCGTGGTGGCCCAATATGCGGATTGGTGGAATTATATCTACATTGATCGCCCAACGTATATCCACAAGCAGGAGATCCTCAAAGAACATTGCCAAGTGGTTGGACGCGACTATGGGGAGATCAAGCAGGTGATCCACGCCGGAATCATGATTGCCGAGAGCGAGGCCGAGTTAAAACGGCTACAGGAGCAGCCCGGCTTTCGTCCCGTGGGCACCGGTGACATCGCCGGCACACCTACACAGATCACCGAACGGCTGTTGGAAGCGATTGACCAAGGCGCGCAACGTATCACGCTCCACTTCTGCGATGCCCCGCGGCCAGAAGGCACTTGGCTCTTTGCCGCAACGGTGTTGCCGCACTTGTTTGCTTAAGAGAAAGTAGGATGAAGTCTAAAATGGAGTATTGCGTAATTTGTTCCCGTAGGGCCACGATAGATTGTGACCCTACGGGAACAAATTACGCAATTTCTATCAATCAAGCCGCGACTTTTTGACCCTGCTTCTCAATCGTCGCCAACAGTTCGTCATAGGAGTCGGCAAATTTTTTGACCCCTTCCTTCTCCAGTTCCTCGGTCACTTGGTCGATGGAGATGCCAAGCGCCGCCAACTGGGTAAAGAGCACTTCCGCTTCTTCGATGCCGTCGCGCACGCGTGAAGCAATCTCCCCATGATCCTTGAAGGCATCCAGGGTGTTCTGCGGCATCGTGTTGACGGTGTGCGGCCCCATCAGCGGTTCGACATAGAGCAGATCGGGGTAGTCCGGGTTCTTGACGCTAGTGCTGGCCCAGAGTGGACGCTGAAGTTGCGCCCCTTTGGCAGCGAGCTTATCCCAGCGTTCGCCACTGAACTTCTCTTCAAATTGGGCATAGGCAAGCTTCGCATTGGCCAGCGCCGTCTTGCCCATCAGTGCCTTGGGATCGGTGCCATTGCTGCCCTTGGCCGCTTTCAGCTTCTCATCAACATTGGAATCAACGCGGCTGACAAAGAAGCTGGCCACGGAGGCGATATCCTGAATCGATTGCCCCTTACTGACGCGCTCCTCCAACCCTTGGAAATAGGCCTCTTTCACTTTGGCATAGCGTTCCAGCCCAAAGATTAAGGTAACGTTGATGTTGATCCCATCGGAAATCAACTGGCGAATTGCTTCGATACCGGGCTCGGTTGCCGGTACCTTGACCATCACATTGGGGCGGTTGACCGATTTGTGCAGTCGACGCGCTTCCTCAATCGTCGCCTCCGTTTCATAAGCGAGGTCGGGGGCCACTTCAATGCTCACAAAGCCATCCTTGCCACCGCTCTCCTTGTAGACCGGTGCGAGCAGATCGGTCGCAGCCTGAATATCGGCCACAGCCAACGCTTCAAAGATCTCTTTGCTCGATTTACCGCTCTGTGCCAACTTGGCCAGATCCGCTTGATAGGCATCGCTTTTGGCGATCGCCTGCTGAAAGATGGTGGGATTGGACGTGACGCCGCGCACACCACTGTCGACAAAGGCTTTCATGCCACCATTGTGGACCATCGTGCGTTCAATATAGTCGAGCCAAATACTTTGGCCGACTTCGTCATACAGTTGTTTCATGCGATTCATACGGTTCTCCTAACGAAAAGGTATCTACACAATCTTACAATTAGTGTATCATGGGTTATCCGTGGTGAACCATTACTTGATGGACAACACGGTATAAATTTATCTTGGCTCATCTGTGAAAAGTGTGAGTTCTCCGAGAGAATTGCGCACCCTTTGGGCGTGCAACTCACACTTTCGGCTGATGAGCGATTTATCTCGACAATGCACAGCGCCGCGGCAAATGGCGTTTTAGATCGACTAGCGGGGAAGAGGACAGTACACCCACATTATAGCCCTTTTGCGTATAGAAAGAAAGTGAGCGGGCAAACAAAAGGAGGAGATTGGGCACACTTACAGACTGTCAAAGATTGCTAATTTGTATTCATGCAGTGGCGTAGGATGACGCGTTTGCAACCAGCGTTCCTGCGCCATGATCGGTGTGCAAGGGCCAAAGGTGCAGACGCAAATAGGGTGCACGCCCGCAATCGTCTGTAGGCGCGCCAACACCTGCTGCATCATCTGGCCACGAAAGGGCGTAAAGAGAAAAAAGACCGTTCCCTCCTGATAGTCAGCGACTTGTACATCGGCGTTGATAAAGTACACAGTCTCCAACGCAAGCGCGGTGGCCTGTTGCCGGGCAAAGGTGACAAAGGCCGGTTCGATTTCGATCCCATACGCCGGTACACCACGCAGCAGGTTGACCAGCATCACGACCTGCCCCAGCCCGCAGCCCAGGTCATAGAAACGATCCATAGGGCCAAAGGCAATTTGGTCGACAAGATCGAAAATCACACGTGCGGGGGTCTCTTCACAGTGGACCATTTCGGCGATGAGTGGGTGTGTTGGCGCGGGGGCTTCGGCCAGCGCAAAGAGGCCGTCGATCAATACGTCAAGGCCGTCGTAGTTACTCTGTAGCCCGTCATCAATGGCCCGAACGGGGTGGCCCATAAAGTGATTGCAGTAGCTATGAAACGCAGCACCGGTGAGGCGCTGCTGTCGAATGGCGGTGCGCACTTCCTGAAAGAGCGCTTGATTGACCGCGGTTAGCGCATTGGCCAGTTGCGCTGCATCGGCAACCAATTCAGCGAGCGCGGCACTTGGTGCATGGGATTGGGCCACAACCGTGCGGACGAAATCTAGAAAGTCGAGTGCCGCAGCGCGTGCCGCTAAACTAGTTTCGTCGTACAAGTCTGACTGGCGCTGCCATGCGCTGAGTTCGGCGCGAAGATTGTCAAGATTCATTTTTGGAGGTCTACACCCTTTAACCAATCGCAAATTGATGATATGCTACAGCTGCAACCATTTCGTTGGTTGTACGTACTACTTATAGACTATGCCACGCCCGATTCGCTGGGGCAAATCGCACCAGGGGTAGGGAGCGTGGCACAAACGAGGGGCACTATGTTTCGTAACTGGTTTGGCAACGGTTCAAAACAAGCGGAGAGCAACAGCCTCTACCGCCACGGCAACCAACATC
This sequence comes from Caldilineaceae bacterium, assembly GCA_034432375.1. Taxonomy (GTDB): domain Bacteria; phylum Chloroflexota; class Anaerolineae; order Caldilineales; family Caldilineaceae; genus JAHBVH01. The sequence continues at coordinate 37,958 of DAOUCA010000026.1, read as the reverse complement.
TGATCGAACTGCGCGGGGTTGTCAAGGAGTATGAGACGGCCGCTGGTCCCTTTGTGGCGCTGCGACGGATCGATCTGAATGTGGACAAGCGTGAATTTGTCGCGGTGATCGGCAAATCCGGCAGCGGCAAATCGACACTGATCAACATGATCACCGGCATCGATAAGCCGACGCATGGCGAAGTGTTAGTCGGTAACGCCGCGGTCCACACGCTCAACGAGAACCAGATTGCCGAATGGCGTGGACGCAATGTTGGCGTTGTCTTTCAGTTTTTTCAACTGTTGCCCACGCTCACGGTGGCGGAAAATGTGATGCTGCCCATGGACTTTTGCGACCTTTATCCGGGGCGGCAACGGCGCGAACGGGCGCTCCATCTGCTTGACCAAGTCGAGATGATCGATCAGGCGGACAAGTTGCCAACCGCCATTTCCGGTGGCCAGCAACAGCGCGTCGCCATTGCACGAGCGCTGGCCAACGACCCACAAATCATTGTCGCCGATGAGCCGACCGGCAATCTTGACTCTAAGACCGCCGATGCCGTCTTTCAACTCTTTGCCACCTTGATCGACGAAGGCAAAACGATCCTCATGGTAACCCACGACGAGGATCTGGCCCACCGTGTTACCCGAACGGTGGTGATCGCCGACGGCATGGTGACGAGCGATGATAAGCATGATCAGCGTACTGTAGAAGCGTCTGCCGTGGCACAAAGCGATACAGGTGCAGATGCAGCGCCACAACCCGTAGAAATAGTTTCGACAGATGACCTATATCCAACCCCCCGTAGCACAAGCGGTCTACTCACATTGGCAAAATAGATAGATCCACAAGGGAGGGCTCTCTATTTGTGTGCTGCTTGAAGACGCAACCGCTGCTGCCCAAGAGGAGCCATGATGATGCTCAGCCCACGCTGGCAAAAAGTAGCGCGCGATATTTTCAGCAACAAAACGCGAACGCTCTTAGTCGTGCTCTCGATTGCGGTAGGCATCGCCGCGATTGGCATGGTGACCGGCTCTCATGTCGTCATGTCGCATGATGTGCCAATCGCCTATGCCCGCATCAACCCCATGCATGGCCTGATTACTCTTTCCAGCTTTGATGAGCATTTGGTCCAGTCGATTGCCCGCATGCCCGAAGTGGCAGAAGCGGAGGGTAAAACTCGGGTGGGCGTTCAGGTTCAGGTTGCTCCTGATCAGTGGCAGGATATGGGCATCTTTGCCCTGGCCGATTTCAGTAACATTCGCATTAACCAGATCCGCCCCACTGCCGGTGCCTGGCCCCCACCCAAACGCACGATCCTCGTAGAGCGCTCGTCCCTCTCTGTGCTCCATGCTGCGGTCGGCGATATGCTCACGCTCAAACTACGTGATGGTGTGGAGAAGCAGGTGCAGATTGCCGGCTTGGCCCATGATCTCACGGAGATCTCCGCTGAATTTACCGGCGTGCCCTTTGCCTACATGAGTAGAGATACCCAAGAGTGGCTCGGCTTTGGCCGCGATTTTGGCCGACTCTACATTACCGTGGCCGACGACACTGCCAACAAAGTACATATCCAGGCTGTCATTGACAAGGTCGAGAAGCGGCTGGCGCGCAGTGGCTACACCGTCTATGGCAATTATGTGCCGGAGCCGGGTCAACATGAGATGGAACAATTTTTGACACCCATGCTGCTGATCTTTGGTGTGCTGGGCGTGCTCTCGCTCTTCCTCAGTTGCTTTCTGGTGGTCAATATTATCTCCGCGATCTTGGCCCAACAGACGCGCCAGATCGGTGTGATGAAAACGCTTGGTGCACGCAGCGGCCAGATCGTGCGCATGTATCTGGTGACAACCCTTGGCTTTAGTCTATTGGCACTGCTCGTTGCGATCCCGTTGGGTTGGCTGGGTCAGCGTGCCAACACGAGCTTTATGAGTGGGTTGATGAATTTTGATGTGGTGACCACTGGCATTCCACCACAAGTATTGGCGCTGGAAATTGGTATCGGGTTGGTGGTGCCACTGCTGGCCGCGCTTTACCCAATCCTACGTGGCACGCGCATTACGGTGCGCGAGGCGATCAGCGCGTATGGCTTGGGCAAAGGTCACTTTGGCGAAAATTGGCTCGACCGGCTGTTGGAACACGTTCGCGGCGTTTCACGGCCAATGCTGATTTCGTTGCGCAACACCTTTCGTCGCAAAGGCCGCCTGGCACTGACGTTGACGACGTTGACGCTGGCCAGCGCAATTTTTATTGCCGTCTTTAGTGTGCGCGCATCGCTGCTGCTCACGCTCGATGATGCCCTCAGCTACTGGAACTATGACATTTCGCTCAACCTTAATCGCCCCTACCGCGTCGACTATGTCGAGCGCGAAGCCTTGGCCGTGCCGGGAGTGCTGGCGGCCGAAAGTTGGGGCTTCTGGGGCACCCATCGCATCCGCCCCGACGATACCAACAGCAACGACCTGCTACTTATCGCGCCGCAGCCCAATTCGCAGATGATCGAGCCGGTGATCCTCGAAGGGCGTTGGCTGCTGCCGGACGATGAAAATGCCGTTGTCATCAATACAGATGTCACCAGAGATGAGACTGATCTACGCGTGGGCAGCAAACTTGTGCTCGACATCGCAGGACGCGCAGAAAGCTGGACGGTGATTGGTGTGGTGCGTGGCGTCCTCTCGGGCCCTTTTCTCTATGTAAATTACCCCTATTTTGCCAAAGCGACGCGCACCGTGGGCCGCGCCGGCACCTTACAAATCATCACCGAAGCGCACGGTGCGGCAGGACAAGAAGCCGTGGCCAAGGCGCTTGACCAACACTTTGCCGCTTTGGGCATTACCATCAACTCCGCCGAGACAACAAGCCAAGCGCGCGAACAGGTGATCACCCAATTCAATGTGATCATTATCATCTTGAGTGTGATGGCAATGTTGTTGGCCGTCGTTGGTGGATTGGGGCTGATGGGTACAATGAGCATCAACGTGTTGGAGCGGCGGCGCGAGATCGGGGTGATGCGCGCCATCGGTGCCGCCAACGGTTCCATCTTGCGCATTGTCATTGTCGAGGGGATGATCATCGGTGCGCTCAGTTGGCTTTTGGGCACCTTGGTCGCGCTGCCGCTGAGCAAGGTCTTGAGCGATGCCGTGGGGGTTGGCTTTATCCAAGCCGAACTCAGCTATCGCTTTTCGACCGGCGGGGCCGGCGTCTGGCTCGTGGTGATCCTGCTCATCGCGGCGCTTGCCAGCTTCTTGCCGGCGCGCAGTGCGTCGCGTGTCACCGTGCGCGAGGTGCTGGCGTATGAGTGATCAGCGTGCCGGGGATGGCCCGTTCGCAATTTTGATTACTATGATCGGTGTGGGCCGTCCCCGGCACGCTGACCGTACCCACGCTGAGCCGACCTTATCCATCAAACAAGATCACCCCACGCGCCACCTTGCCGCCTTCCATATCGGCAAAGGCCTGCGGCAATTCTTCCAAGGCATAGCGTTGGCTGACCAGCTTGTCGACCGGTAAACGGCCACTGCGATAGAGATCGAGAAAGTGGGGCAGATCGAGGTGGGGCCGCGCCGAGCCGGCAAAGGAGCCGAGCAAACGCTTGTTCTGGGCAATCAGCGCCGCCGGCGAAATTGGCACATTCTCCTTCATCGAATGCATCCCCATGATCACTGCCGTGCCACCGGGGCGCACACCCATCAGCGCCTGGTTGATTGTCACCGCAGCGCCAACGCTGTCAAAGATGTAGTCGGGGCCACCGCCGGTCAATCCGCGTAATGCTTCGACGGCATCCGTCTCCCGCGAATTAATCGTGTGTGTGGCCCCCAACTCTTTGGCAAAGGCGAACTTGCTCTCCATCACATCGACGGCAATGATCGGGTAACAGCCGGCCAAGCGTGCCCCCATAATCGCGCTCAAGCCGACGCCGCCGCAGCCAATCACCGCGGCGGAACTGCCGGGAGTCACCTGCGCAGTGTTGAGCACCGCCCCCGTGCCCGTCAACACCGCACAGCCAATGATCGACGCCACTTCAAAAGGCACATCATCGGGCAGGAGAATCGCGCTAGCTTGATCGACCACCGCATACTCGGCCATCGTCGCCGCGCTCAGATAATGTTTGAGGGTGAGACCATCTTCGGTGGAGAGACGGGTCGTCCCATCCGGCAAGAGTGCCTGCAAGGTCGTGCCGGGCAAGCGGCTGCAAAGGTTGTTCTGCCCACGCAGGCAGGCTGGACAGTGATTGCACGACGGCAGCCAGTTGACAAGGATGCGGTCGCCTGGCTTGACATTCGTTACCTCGGCACCGACCTGCTCAACAATACCCGCACCTTCGTGACCAAGCACCAATGGCGGTTGGGCGCGCAACTCGCCGCGGTAGGTGTGCAGATCCGAGTGGCAGATGCCGGCGGCGGCCATGCGCACGAGAATCTCATAGGGCTTGGGTGGATCAAGGTTGACCTGCTCAATCGTCAGTTGGTTGGTGGCCCGCACGACGGCGGCTTTGGTTTTCATTGGGTTCTCCTGGTTGGATTTTCGTAGGCACCATCATTGGCTAAGACCCGCTTGAAGTCGCAAGGTCAAGTAATTCTTGTGTAGGTGTTTTTACGATGATCTGCGGTGGCGATCGATGCAACTGTTCTTTGTCCAAGGTGATTAGGCGAGCCCTCATCATTTGGGCAGTGGTGACATACATGGCATCGCAGCCACGAATACGCTGTTGGGCTGCAAGATTGGCGGCGGCCAGTGCGAATGTTTCATCGATTGCGACAATTTGCAGATGTGGTAGGCGATATAAAAGGGAGACTAAGCGCTGAGCAAGCTGTTCATTGCCCGTATTGCGCGCAACGCTCGCTGATACTTCGGCAAACATGATTGCTGGAACATAGATCATCCACGCTTCAGCAGCAATCCGTTCGAGCAATGCTGAGGAATCTACGTGAAACTGCTCCAAGGGTTGTGCATCCGAGACAAACACACTTGCATCAACAACGTACATAAATTCTCCTACTATCGCCGCTGCTCAGCAACTGCCTCTGCCGCAGTTCGATCTGTCAACCAGGCACGGCCAATTTCAGCGCGGAGAAGATCCCATTCGGTGGCAACACGTTCATTTAATCCTGTGGCCGCATCAGCTTTGCGTTTCACCACTTTTTGCTCATACTGATCGATTGGCACTAGCATGGCAACGGGTTTGCCATAGTGCGTTATGACATACTCAGCCCGTTCTTCACGGACAGTGCGCAAAACTTCTGTCGTTTGGTTCTTTAAGTCACGAATACCGATGCTGTGCATATTTATCCTCCTTAAGTGTAGCCACAAAGGTGGCCACCTTTGTGGCTACACTTTACCGCAACTCTTGAAGATCGTCAACTCTAGATCAGAGCATTGGATAAGCCACATACCCAGGAATCGCCAGTTCAATCCGATAGAGCGACGAGCTGGCGGCAATATAAAGCGTCCGCAGATCTGGCCCACCAAAGGTGCAGTTGCCGGGAATCTCACCGGTGGGGATAAAGCCGATTTGCTGGCCGTCGGGCGCAAAGAGGTAGATGCCCGCCTTCTCTGCCTCGCCAGCGGTTAGATAGATGTTGCCCTCGATATCGAGCACCATGCCGTCGCCGCCATGGCCGGTCACAAAATCGTGGAGCACACCGCGGCGCTGCCATTGGCCTTGGGGATCGCGATCATAGGCCAGCAAGGTGCGCGCGCCGCCCAGCTTTGGGTTGTGATCGACGAGATAGATGGTTTTGTTATCGGGGGTGATCAGAATACCATTGGGCGTCTCGGCATCGTCAATCACACGGGTGAGTGAGCCGTCATGCTCAATGCGGTAAACGGCCATACACTCCTGCTCCAGATCGTGGGTATAGCCATAGCGCGGGTCGGTAAAGTAGATGCGTCCTTCGTTGTCAAAACAGAGATCATTGGGCGCGTTGAGCAGCTTGCCATTGTAGTGGCTGGCCAGCGTCGTGATGCTGCCATCAGCTTCGTAACGACGCACGGCACGCGCACCACCATCTTTGCCGTCGCAACAGACAACCAGCCGCCCCTGGTGGTCAAAGTTCATGCCATTGGCGCGACCACTTGGCTCTTGCCAGACCGATGTTTCGCCGGTCGCTGGTTGATAAAGTAGGATGCGGTTATTCGGACAGTCAGAAAAGTAGACATTGCCGTCGGCGTCGGCGGCCGGTCCTTCGGCAAAGGCGGAACCTTGATAGACGCGTTCTAGTTGCGCGCCGGCAGGGATAATCGATGGGGCCACAAGTACCTCCATAAATAATCAATAATCAATTGCTATACTCAAATCAGAATGAAACCCCTAGTTTCGGCCAGCGTGCGTCGCACTGACGGAAGCATCTAGCGGACTGGAAGCAGTTGACGGTCAGTGCGACGCACGCGATCCCGTTGGGCCGCAAAACTCCGGTTCTCATTCTAAACGCAGCATAACCGTTAATTGTTAACGAGGGGGCGCTGACAGAGATCACCCCAGTTGTAGGATACCAAAATGTAGCGGTTTGTGAAAGTCGGCTGGCTCGGTCCGGGTGGGGGACCAGCAGCTAAATTCCGGCGTGCCCTTGCGCGGGCGGTCGATACGATAGAAGTTGGCGCGCCAGACCGTGGGCAGGATTTCGGGCGCGCCAATCGAGGACCAGGGAATCGCGTAGAAGGCTTGCCAGCGCTGGTGGTCATCATCGCGTTGGGCACCCCAGCGCAGACCGGGGCAGTTCCAGCCAAAGTCGAGGACAATATCTGCCCGATCGCCGCTCGGATTGTGCACCTTGACATCGAGCAGCACACCGTTGGGGCTCACTTCAAATTCATAATAATCGACCGGCGTCTCTGCGCCAGGACCGATAAAAATTTCGACCACTTCTTCATCGTAAATCGGATCGTTCCGTTGCGTATAGGTACCCCAGATGTCGGCGTCGTCACAGTTAAAATGAACAAAGAGCGCGTCGTCATTGTAACAGAGCCGGGTCACCGTCTGTTGGATGGCCAGTCCGCTGCCATTGGCAAGAATCAACGAGGGGAGCGCAACCCCTTGTGCCCACTCCCATTGAAAGGGATCCGCGCCTGCGGCCCAGGTCGCTGCGACGCGGGGTACAGCAATTTGTGGTAGATTAGAAGTCATCCGAATGCCTCAACTCAAATGAAATGTCCAGTTAGTAAAATTTGTCAGAAGATTTTTGTATTTCTTCGTGTGCCTTCGTGTCTCTTCGTGGATCGTTTTATGTGAATGGCCTAATGGTCGATCGCCGCGCCATCATCGGGATGAAAGAGACCGGGGTGACGCCACGGTTCCCCAATCTGGGCCGCCAGCGCTTCCTCGTCGAGTTCAATGCCAAGACCGGGTTTGGTGGGCAAGTCAATGTAGCCATCGCGCACCACAAAGGGCTCACGCAGATAGCCGACACCGAGGTTCACCTGCTCCTGCGCCAGAAAGTTGGGCGTGGCAGCATCGAGTTGTAGACAGGCGGCCAACGAGATCGGCCCCAGCGGGCAATGGGGCGCGATCGCGGCGTAGTGCGCTTCAGCCATGCCGGCGATCAAGCGTCCTTCGAAAATGCCGCCGGCGTGCGAAAGATCCGGCTGCAGAATGGATGCGGCCCCTTTTTCGAGCAACTCGCGAAAGGCCCATTTAGTAAAGAGCCGCTCGCCGGTAGCCAGTGGGATGTGCGTCTTGCGCGCCAGTTCCGCCATCACGTCGACATTCTGGCACTGCACCACCTCTTCGTAAAACATTGGCTGGTACGGTTCGAGCGCTTTGATCAACAGAGCGGCGGTTTGTGGACTGATGGCCCCATGAAAATCGATCGCAATGTCGACCTCGCGGCCCACCGCGGTGCGTAGCCCGGCGATCCGTTCAGCCACCCGCTCCACAAAGCCAGGTGTCTCGATCATCCGCGCCGGTCGTCCGCCACGGATGCCGGTTTTTAAGGTATGAAACCCTTGTGCTACCAGCTCTCGGCCATGCGTGGCCAACGCTTCGTCTGTCTCGCCACGGCAGTGACCATAGACACGAATGCGATCGCGTACCGGCCCACCAAGCAGTTGATAGACAGGCACGCCCGCCGCCTTGCCGGCCAAATCCCAGAGCGCATGTTCGACGCCGGAGAGTGCGCTGGTGAGCACCGGTCCGCCGCGATAGAAGGCATGTTTATACATCGCCTGCCAGTGGTGGACGACGCGTGTTGGATCTTGCCCCAACAGATAGGGCTCTAATTCGGCAATCGCTTGAACAATGGTGTAGGCGCGATTTTCCAGGGTCGGTTCGCCAAGGCCGATCAGTCCTTCGTCGGTGTGTAACTTGAGAAAGACCCACCGCGGCTTGACGATTAGGGTTTCAACTTTGGTGATTTTCATAGGTGCTTGGTCGGTAATGGTAGCAATTGAGGAAAAGTGACTCTGGGGGAGCTGCTATAACATGGAGGTTCTATTGCTGGATACTCACTCAAATAGATGGGTAGACCGTAACGCTGCACGACTACCGTTGGGCAAAAATAAGCCAAGGGTTCGAGAAACCGAGTTTTTGTAAAAAACTCGGTTTCTGAGCTGCTCCCAATAGATTCGTTTATTTAAGCCATCGTGTACTAAGCGTACAGATCGCTCGTGGTTTGGACCATGGCACTGTAGCTATCAGCCTTTAGTGCCGCGCCACCGATCAGCGCGCCATCGATCTCCGGTTGCTGCATAATCTCACCAATGTTCTTGTCGTTGGTGCTGCCCCCATAGAGAATGCGCGTTGCGTCGGCTGTCTCTTGGCCATAAAGTTGGGCCACAACCTTGCGGATGACACCGCAAGTACTACCCGCTTCGTCGGCCGTGGCGGCCAGCCCAGTGCCAATCGCCCAGATCGGCTCATAGGCGATAACGACGGTGGCGACCTGCTCGGCGCTCAATCCTTCTAGTGCCGCTTCAACCTGGGTGCTGACGATCATCTCTGTTTCGCCGGCGCGGTTTTGTGCCAACGATTCACCAACGCAGAGAATCGGGATCAGCGCGTGGGCGAGGACCGCTTTCACCTTCTTATTAACCGTCTCATCGCTTTCAGCAAAGTATTGGCGGCGTTCGCTGTGACCGATAATTACATGGCTGACCAGCCCCTGCAACATTGGCGCGCTGATTTCGCCGGTATAGGAACCGCTCGTTTCCCAGTGCATATTCTGCGCACCCAGGGCGACACTGCTGCCTGCCAACCTCGCCTTGACGGCCGAAAGCGCCACAAATGGGGGGCAGATCACACAGTCGACGACGTTTTGGACGCTAACCGCAGAAACAATCGCTTGGGCAAGGGCTACCGCCTCGTCGGGCGTCTTATTCATTTTCCAGTTGCCGGCCATCATCGGCTTACGCATTAGTAACTCTCCTCATTCTGGAATTTCATTGATAAGTTCTATTTAATGTTGCTGCCGATCATTACTCTGTGAATGGGCAAACCCCATTTCTACAGATTTCATGCCAAGGTTGCACTAGAAGAAATAGAATGAGCTATCAAACAGTAACAGATGTCGCTGATAGCTGATCGGCTACTCGAAACAAATTGTCGAGTAGCCCAGCAAGTTGTTCTCGTGATTTGTATCCATGTGCAATGACATTGCGAGCATGGAGACCATCTTGTAGAATTTGAAACTGATCTTTGCTCAATAAGCCATAAGTATACAGACTTTTAAGAAGATAACTTGGATCTTTCTGTATACTTGGAAGTTCCTCAGCTTGTGCCGTGTGCCGTAATATAGCTTCTAGAGCTGACCAAGTCATGAGAATCGCCGCTTCGCCATATTCTTGCGTGGCCAGTTGACGTGCTTCATTTAAACGATAAGCGACATCAGACTGTTCAAGCAGTGCTGAATTTGCAAGCAATGGGTCATAATCTTTGGGGTTAGTTACAACGAGTTCAAATCGCCAATTTGTTCTGCCTTCTAACGCCTGTGCGATTTCGTCCAAAGCGGGCGCTTTGGAGAGAGAAGGACGTGTTCTCACTTCAATAACGACATTTTCTTTGTTATTGCGAGCAATTATATCAATGGGAAACATGGCCAGAAAACGTGGAAGTTGCTCAGATTGTGGTGCAACGATAACTTCATAGCCTTGTTTACGGTATTCTTGGGCAACTTTAGCGATCCGTTGTCGCTTACGCTCTTCTAGTGTAGCATTCATCATATCAACTCCTCGTGACTGGGAGCCAACTCAATGCGAATATGCAAGAATTCATTTCCCCGACAAAACCCTTCTGCAAGGATTGAGGACATACCACGAACCCGAAAGCTACCATTGATATCCGTCTTGCGAATTTGCGTATCGGTAATCTGGCGATCATCTTCATAAACTAGCCCGTTTAATGCATCTTGCAAGGGTTTGACCATGTTATCATTATCGATCCTTACCATAACGCCATCATGATAATATGTAACAGTAAATTTTAATTGTTCTGTTACAGGTGATGTCTGCTTAGGCCACAACTTGCTGGCAGTAGTCCGGACAGCAGCTCGCCACGCATGAAGCCGCTCCGCATGACGCGTTTGCTGAGAAATGGGAGGACCTTCAATAATGAACTCGAAAGGCAACATGTAAGCTTAACTCAAGGAGAAGATTCTGTTGAGGTTTCTGTCTCTTCCTCCGGTGGCGCGTTAAAGCGCGCCAACTCGCGCTCATACTCCTCCGCCTCCAGCCAGCGCCCCCCTTGCACTTCCTGGCGCAGCAGTTGCTTGTTGCGATCAAACCAGAGCATGATTTCGACCTGATCAAAGCAGCGCCGTTCCCCGGTGGTGTGAAGCACTTTGCGCCCATAGTAGGCGTCATCTTCATCGCGGCTCAGCTCATTCAACAGATCAAGCTGACCGGTAATCGGCTCATTGCAGCGCCGACTGAGCACATAGATTGGATAGAAGCGGTTGCTGGTACTGCCACCACCACCGCCGGTGAATAGACTGGCAATGCGTTGAAAAATATTCATACCTTTGTCCTAAACGCAAGCGGGGGAATGGGAGACACGAGACACTATCGTCACCTTGTCACCTTGTCTTTCTGTCTACTTATCCTGCAACGCCGCCACGCCGGGCAACGTCTTGCCTTCTAAAAATTCCAGGCTGGCCCCGCCACCGGTGCTGACATGGGACATCTTGCCTTCGAGGCCGGCTTGGGCGACGGCCGCTGCGCTGTCACCACCGCCGATAATCGTGGTGGCCCCAGAGAGGCCGGCGAGAATTTCGGCGATGGCCACGGTGCCCTGCGCAAAGATGGGGAATTCAAAGACGCCCATTGGCCCATTCCAGACGATCGTCTTGGCACCAGCCAGGCGGTTGCTGTAGTGGGCAATGGTCGCCGGACCAATATCGAGTGCCATCCAGTTCGCCGGCACATCTTCGACGCTCACGACTTGATTTTCGGCGTCGGCGGCAAATTCGGTGGCCACGCGCAGATCAACCGGCAGTTGAATGATACTGGCTCCTTGGCGCATCAGGTCAATCGCCTGGTCGAGTACATCGTCTTCCACCAAGCTCTTGCCCATTTCGTACCCTTCGGCCGCAAGAAAAGTGTTGGCCATGCCGCCACCGATCAAGATGGCATCAACTTTGGTAAGCAGCGTTTCGATGACTGCGATCTTATCGCTAATCTTGGCCCCACCCATGATCGCCACAAAAGGTACTTCGGGATTCTCCAAGGCACCGCCCAGATATTCCAACTCTTTTTCCATGAGAAAGCCGGCAACGGCGGGCAGATGATCCGCCACACCCGCAGTGCTGGCATGGGCGCGATGGGCGCTACCAAAGGCGTCGTTGACAAAAACATCGCCCAATTTGGCCAGTTCAGCGGCCATGCCAGCGTCATTCTGCTCTTCGCGCTTGTCGAAGCGGGTATTCTCCAGGACGAGTACTTCACCTGCTTGCAAGGCAGCGGCAGCCTCTTCCGCCTCGCTGCCAACGGTTGCGCCAACGAAATTCACAGGTGCGTCGAGCAATGTGCCAAGATAATCGGCAGTTACTTTCATACTATATTTGGGGTCGGGGCCACCCTTAGGTCGCCCAAGGTGGCTCATCAGAATGACCGCCGCCCCATGGTCGAGCAAGTAGTTGATGGTAGGCAGTGCTGCTTGGATACGATTGTCATCGGTAATGTGCCCATCACTTAGCGGCACATTAAAATCAACCCGAACCAATGCTTTCTTGCCTTGCCAGTCGATGTCACGGATCGTTTTTTTGTTCATAGGATGTATCCACTTAATGGCACACTGTAAATAATGGTACACTGTAACGTGATTTTGATTAGTTCTTCGTCTCCATTAGGGAAGGTTGAATTTAGGGAACGGAATTTCTTGCTTCTAAATTCAACCTTCCCTGCGGGACGACAAAAATTAACAACTACGTAGCCGTCGCCTGAGCTTGCGACGTCCTGAGCGACGCCCAAGGGTCGAAGGCAGAGGCGGGCTTCGATAAGCTCAACCCTCGAAAGCCTTCGTAGGTACAAAAATTATTAAAAGCCCTTGTCGGCAATATATTTGGCTAAGTCGGTGACGCGTACGCTGTAGGCCCATTCGTTGTCATACCAGGTGATAACTTTGACGAGGTCACCATAGAAGGCGGTGAATTCCGCGTCAATCGTGCTGCTAAAGGCATTGCCCTTGTAGTCGACGCTAACGAGCGGCTCGCGACTGACGGCGAGGATTCCCTGCATGGGGCCGGCGGCGGCAGCGTCGAAGGCGGCCAATAGATCTTCCGTGCTGCCTGGTTTGCTCACCTTAGCCACGAAATCAACAACGCTAACCGTTGGCGTCGGTACGCGCATCGCCATGCCATCAAATTTGCCCTTGAGCTCCGGCACCACCAAGGCGACAGCTTTGGCCGCCCCGGTAGTGGTGGGGATAATGCTCAAGCCGGCGGCACGCGCACGGCGTAGATCTTTGTGCATCAGATCGAGAATCTGTTGATCGTTGGTATAGGAGTGGACAGTGGTCATCACCCCTTGTTCAATGCCAAAGGTATCATTGACGACCTTGGCCGCCGGAGCAAGACAGTTGGTGGTGCAACTGGCATTGCTGATCACATGGTGGCTGGCGGGGTCATACTTCTCGTTGTTGACACCCATGCAGATGGTGATGTCTTCGCCCTTAGCCGGCGCACTGATGATCACCTTTTTGGCACCAGCACTCAGGTGCAGCGCGGCTTTCTCGCGGTCCGTAAAGATGCCGGTGCTTTCAATCACAATATCGACGCCCATATCGCCCCACGGCAATTTGCTGGGGTCGCGTTCGCTCAATACCTTCACACGGTCGCCATCAATGATGATGTCGCCACCATCGACCGAGACATCGCCTTTGAAAATGCCGTAATTACTATCATATTTAAAGAGGTGAGCATTGGTAGCGACATTGCTTAGATCATTGACGGCTACCAGATCAAACTCACCACGGTATTTTTCAAAGAGCGCCTTGGTCATTTGGCGGCCAATGCGGCCGAAGCCATTAATCGCGATTTTCGTTGCCATTGTGCGTTTCTCCTCCGCGTGTTACTCTTGTACTATTTTGCCAAAACTATCAATAAGTTAAAATAACAGCCACAATTTCTCAGATACGACATCAGTGTCGTACGCATATTTTCGACAGGCCGATAACCCATCTTAGCACCATTTTATCATACTTATAGTCAAAACCACACAATCTATAGGGTAATCGCGAACCTGGGCGGCGGCGCATTGATAATGGTTAGAAAACACTCGGGGAATCTAGCGTAGGCTGCGCTTCATCCTGAGCGAGTGCCCCCAGGCGCAAAAACCTGAGCGTAGGCTGAGCTTGTCGAAGCCGGAGTCGCTGCGGCTTCGACAAGCTCAGCCTACACTAAATTACTGCTCATCAAAGGGCGGTGTTCCCGTCAACTCATGATAGAGCGCCCAAAGGCGCGCCGCTAACTTTTCGGGGCTATGGTGCCAGGGTCGTTGCGCATCGACTAAATCACCAGTAAAGAGTTGATAGTCGAGCGGATCCTTGGTGGGTAAGGTCACCCATTCGCCAATGGTATAGGGTGGGCGGGTTGGATCATAGTTGGCATTGGCCAGGACCATGGGAAACGCGCCCGGTGCGTGTTGGTGCAACTTTTGCATGTGGTCGGTCACGCTATAACCGTCGGTCTCGCCCGGCTGTGTGGCCACATTGCAAAGATAGATTCGCGGCACAGTCGTGGCACAAATTGCATCGCGAATCGCCGGCACGAGCAAGTTGGGCATTACGCTGGTAAAGAAGCTGCCCGGCCCGGCAACAATCAGGTCGGCCTGCAAAATCGAGCGGATCACCTCTGGATAGGCGCGTGGCGCGTCGGGCTTGAGAAAGACGCGCTGGATCTGACCACCTGCATTGGGCAGGTTGCTCTCGCCTTCGACCACCCGCCAATGTTCAGTGCCATCGGTGTTGCGATAGGCGATCTCGGCGCAGAGGGTGAGGTGTTCCAATGTGCTGGGCAAGACGCGCCCGCGCACCGCCAGCACACGCGCACATTCGGCCAACCCCTTCTCAAAGCTGCCGGTAATCGCGGCCATCGTGGCAATGAAGAGGTTGCCAAAGCTGTGACCAGCCAGCTCGCTGTTACCACCGCTAAAATCTTGCTTGGGAAAGCGATATTGGAAGAGGCGGGTCATCAACTCTTCGGCATCGCTGAGCGCGGCGATGTTGTTGCGAAAGTCCCCCGGTGGCAGCACGCCCATTTGATTGCGTAGACGCCCACTGCTGCCGCCATCGTCAGCCACGGTGACGATGGCAGTGATGTTATCGGTGTAAACGCGCAGACCACGCAACAATTGTGGCATGCCAGTGCCACCGCCAATTGCCACAATGCGTGGGTGACGCATTGGCGCAGGCACTTGGTTTCCCGCAGTCATGTTTGCTTGTAGGTTGGATTGTTCGATCATCTGGCTCCCGTCGGCAACTTGCTTGGATGATTACGCCTCTGGCATCTGTTTTACTTCCCAGGGACTCTACGTTACAATCGAACTAGACTCTTCTGTAAATTCGTGCGATACAGCTTAAATACTCAATTATATTTTAAGGTCTATAAAAGCGTGCGGCAAGTTCTTATGCGTCAGACAGTGCAGCGCAGAGCGCCAGTCATTCCCTCAGAATTTGTGTTTGTTGGCGGGGCTTGGGTGAGCCAGGCACTTCTCTGCGCGCTACGGTTGCGTGGCCGTGGCTTGGTGCTACTCTGCCTGGCAGGGATCGCCCTATTGATGAGCGCCTGTCTGCGAACGGCAGATGAACCGGTAACGGCTGCCCTGCCGCTCAACGAAAATCTGCCAACCTCTTGGACACCGCTTGGCGATGTACAGGGAATCAATATTGATGGCGATGCGCCCACCGAATATCTACTCTTCTTTACCTATGATAGCAACAATGGTCCTGTTGGCGCGGTAATCTATAATACGGAGACGGCAGATAGTAGCACCGACAGCGAAAATGCCAGCAGCCGGCTCTCAACCTCTTTTATTCCCTATTCGATCCTGCCCAGTTATCGTCCTGGCACTGGCCAAGGCTTTATTGCCGAACCAGGTCAGCGCAATGCAATTGGTGTCTATCCAGTTACATTTCAACGTGCAGGGGCAACCAATCCGGCGGAGCAAGCCTCACTCCCCGCCGATGCACTAGCCATTCTCGGTGGGAACAACTATTTAACGTGGGTCTGGTGGCAAGCGCAGCAGGATAGCTATGGGGTGACACAACTCTATTCAGCTGGTAATTTTGAAGCGGCGCTCTTTCAACCATTTGATTGGGAGACATGGCAGGCCGCGCCTACACCCATTCGCGATATCATCGCCGTCTATCCGCTCCACGACCGCAGCCTGCTCTGCCGGCGCCAACGCCACCTACTCGTCGCGCCAACAGAGGCAGCGCTCGCCGCCGGCACCTCCTTTGACCGCATTGAATATCGAGCGGTTGACCTCGGTCTAAATTTTTGCAATGGTGCCCCCGCCACCCCCTTTTATCCCGAGGCTGTGGTGCTTACCTACTTGCTCAATGGCGCAGCAACGCTTTGGGATCAACAGGCGCTCGACGCAACCACAATCGCGCGCTTTGAAACATTGGTCGCGCGCACAGCGATTTTGCGTATTGACGACCTCGCCAGCTACAAAACAATTCCTGGAACGGGAACGACGGCGGGGGGCGGTGCTCTAGTAACGGCGGCGCATACGACAGTCTGTGCGCAGCTCCTCTTGCCAGCAGAGTTCGCCGATGCCAATACGCCAAAGGTAGCTTTATCAGATGTCATGGCTGATGCAACATCTAGTGGTGCACCCCCAACAGACGAAGCCGGGCAGCCGCTTTACAGCCGACGCTGGCTGCTCTTCACGCTGCGCCATGAGCAACCACACCGCGAGCCAGCGACTCCGGACCAGCTCTATCTGACAAATGTAGAGGTGCTTCCTGTGCCAGAAACGGGAGTTGCAGTAGACTGTAGGCACTGGTTAGAAGGGTGAAAGATGAGTATTAGACGACGTTATTCCTCGATGTCCGTGAGCGAGATCACAGCCTACCTCAACGGTGGGCAGCGTGATCATGTTGCATTTCTCACCGCAGCCGCCAAGCATGACCAAATCGCCGAAACATTGGCGGCGATGGCCAATGCAAATGGGGGCATTGTGCTGCTCGGTGTGACGGCCAAAGGCGCGCCCCAGAAACAGAGCGACACAACCAGCCTGCGCGAATCGGTCGTGGAAGCGGGGCTGTTGACCGATCCGCCACTGATCTTACCCGCGCCCCAGGTTGCTGCCTCGGAAAAGGGTGATGTGGTGATTGTCCAGGTGCCGCCAGGTTTGCCCCACCTCTACAGTTTGCAAGGCCGCTTTATCACCCGCACCGCCGGCCAAAATCGTCCCTTGACCACGCCAGAGTTGCGCCGTCTGCTCCTAGAACGGAGCGACGCCGGCTTTGAAAGTATGCCTGTGACCGAGGCTACCTTGTCCGACCTCGATCAGCAGCAGATCCAGCGCTATGTCGACCGCATTGCCGTTGCGCCGCAGGAAGAGTTACTCGATCTGCTCCAGTTGCGCGGCTGTGTTACCGCCGGCGCAGCGCAGAGCCTCGTACCGACCAACGCCGGCATTCTGCTCTTTGGACGGTTGCCGCAGCGCTTCTTGCGTAACGCCGAATTTATCTGTGTCCGCTATGCCGGCTCGACGATGAGCGATGAGTTTGTGCGCCAGGATCTGGGCGGAACCTTGGCCGAACAGGCGCGCCAGGCCGAAGCCTTTGTTGTCAGCAATATGCGCCGGGGCATGCGCATTCGTGGCTTTACGCGCGAAGAGACGACGGAATACCCCCTGGCCGTCGTGCGCGAGGCAATTGTCAACGCCATCGCCCACCGCGACTACAGCATTCGTGGCGAGGGCATTCGTCTGCTCATGTATGGCGACCGCATGGAGATCTACAGCCCCGGTCGGTTGCCCGGTCATGTTACCCTGGAAAATCTCAAGGATGAGCGCTACAGCCGCAACGAAGCGATTGTTGCGGTGTTGAGTGATCTCGGCTACATCGAGCGGCTGGGCTATGGCATTGACCGCATGATCGCCACCATGCACGAGGCCGGCTTACCGGAACCAATCTTTGAAGAGACCGCCGCCGGCTTTCGGGTAACGCTCTCTTCGCAAAGTGAGGATCTCGTCAGCCCGGAGCCTGAGACGGAACGTTGGCCACACGACTTTTTGAATGAACGGCAGGAACGCGCACTGGCCCATATTCGTCAACAAGGCAAGATCACCAACAGCGACTACCAGGCGCTCTCGCCCGATGTCAGCGCCGAGACGATCCGGCGCGATCTCTCTGATCTGGTCGATAAGAATCTACTGATCCGTATTGGGAGTAAGCGGGCGACCTACTATATTTTGAAATGAAGGATGGGGCGTGAAACGTAAAGCGTGAACTGTGACCGGATCTGCATCTGTTTGCGGAAATAATTAATTGTGGAGCGTGTTGCGTTTTGCGTGGACTGTAACTGGAGCTGGATGTGCTTTGGGAAATAATTCTTTGCGCATCCTCTTTATCAATGTTTCGGACGCGCACCAATATAGCAGTAAACGTTCACGCAATACGTGCTACGTACCAGTTTTTTTAGGAGTCATCTATGAGAAATGTTTCTATCGTTGGTGTTGGCCAATCACCGGTGGGCGAGTTGTGGAGTCGATCGGCGCGGCAGATTGCCTTTGACGCGATTTCGGCGGCCATGCGCGAGGCGAATATCGAAACGGCCGATGCGCTCTATCTTGGCAACATGTTAAGCGGCAGCTTGCTCGACCAAGAACATCTGGCGACCTTGGTGGCTGATTATTGTGGGCTGACCGGCGTGGAGGCGGCCAAGATCGAGGCCGCTTGTGGCAGTGGTTCGGCGGCGCTGCGCATTGGTATGATGGCGATTGCGAGCGGTTTTCACGAGGTTGTGATTGTCGCTGGGCTGGAGAAGATGACCGATACCGTCGGCAAGGACACGACGGCTGGGTTGGCAACGGCAGCCGATGCTGAATATGAGGCGCTGCATGGGGTCAGCTTTGTTGGGCTAAATGCGCTGTTGATGCAGCGGTACATGTATGAACATAAGGTGCCAATCGATGCCTTTGCGGAATTTAGTATCAACGCCCATCGCAACGGTGCCAACAATCCCAATGCGATGTTCCAGGAGCCGATCACGCTCGATGATTATCTGAGAGCACCGATCATTGCCACGCCGATTAATATCATGGACAGTAGCCCCGTCTGTGATGGGGCCGCCGCCGTGGTCTTGGTCGCCACCGAGCGCGCCCATGAATTTACGCGTGGCCATCATCGGGGGGCTGTGCGCATCCTGGGCAGTGGTGCCGCCACCGACACGCTCGCCGTCCACGATCGGCGCGATCCGCTCTGGTTACAAGCTGCCTATTTGAGCAGTCAAAAAGCGTTTCAGATGGCCAACGTAGCACCCACCGAGCTTGACCTTTTTGAAGTGCACGATGCCTTTACGATCATGAGTGCGCTAAGCTTAGAAGCGACCGGCTTTGCCAAACGCGGCGAAGGGTGGCGCATGGCGCAGGAAGAGGCCATTGGCATTCACGGGCAACTGCCGCTGAGCACAATGGGTGGGCTTAAGAGTCGCGGTCACCCCGTGGGCGCAACGGGGGTCTACCAGATTGTGGAAGTGGTGGAGCAACTCACGGGACGCGCGGGGGCGAATCAGGTACCCAATGCGCAGATCGGCATGGCGCAGAATATCGGTGGCAGTGGTGCGACAATTCTGACGCACATCCTGGCCACATAACTTCAACAGGTTACGCATAGTGACACAGTGTAAGTCGGATTAATCATTGTATACTCAGCGACAATGCACTGCAAAGGCACCTTATGATCTTGGTACTCGTCGGTTTCATCTGGATAGGGCTCATCGCTTGGTTGCTCTGGCACGATCGGCGGGACGTGTGGCAGGGGTATGCGCCGGATCTGCTGGCGGGCGGGCTACTGTGTGGGCTGATTAGCGGTTTTTTTTGGCGTACCTTGAGCGGTGATGTCTATCAACCAGCTGACGGGGGCGATCTCGTCAGCTTTCTCTTCCCAACCTATCGCTTTGCCGCAGCCCAACTCCACCAAGGCTCACTGCCGCTCTGGAATCCAACCCTTTATGGTGGTGCACCCTTTATCGGTGATATCCAAGCCGGCTTTCTCTACATTCCCAATCTCATTCTCTTCTGGCTTTGGCCAACTTTTGACTACCGCCTCCTGCAGTGGCTGGCGATTGGGCATCTGTATTGGGCTGCGTTGGGCATGTATGTTTTATTGCGCGCCTGGCGTGGTGCGCCAACGGAGCCGCCCCTTTCGCGGGCGGCTGCCCTCTTTGGTGCGGTTGCTTTTGCCCTGAGCGATCCTCTGTTGCTCCACCTTGGTAACCTGAATCTGATCGCAGTCCTGAGTTGGCTGCCTTGGGTGCTGGCGGCCTATCATCAGGCGCTCTATCGGCACAGCCTACGCTGGGCTGCTGGCGCTGGGTTTCTCTTTGCGTTTGCCAATTTTGCCGGCCACGCCCAAAGCACCTTCTATCTAGGGCTGGCGCTAGCGCTTTATACACTAGGCTATTGGATCGTCAAAGCTGGCGAATGGCGCGCCACACGCACATCCTATTCGATTACGCTGCCCCGCATCATTGCCGTGCTTCAGTATCCGCTGATTACGGCGGCATTGACAATCCTGCTGACCGCGCCCATTCTGTTACCGGCTTGGGAATTGGCACGGTTGACTGAGCGCGAGAGCTTTACCTACCAGGATACGGTCGCCTTTTCCTTGGCACCAACGCAGGCGATTGGGCTTTTGACGCCCTCGTTCTTTGGGCGTGGTCCCGCGCTCCACTGGAGCCTCTGGTCGCGCGTCGAGACGCCGTATGCGGGCGTGGCAACGTTGATCCTCGCGCTTGCCGCGCTACTGTTGGCAACGCCAGCAAACCGTCGCCGGCTCTGGATCTGGGTGGCGATTGCGCTGGTCGGCTTCACGACTGCGCTAGGCATCTACGCCATCGTCCACGGTTGGCTGACCTATCTCGTCCCTGCGTTTGCTCAGTTCCGTGCGCCGGCTCGTACCCTCGTGCTGTGGACCTTTGCGCTCTCTGTGTTGGCCGCCTTTGGGGTAGATGCCGTGCGTCGCCAACGTTCAACATTTTCCAGTCATGATCTCCTTGGTGATACTCAAGCTATCGCTGGGAAAACGCTTTTTACCCAGATCCTACGCTGGGGCAGCGTAGGCTTGATGGGTATCGCTCTTCCTCTGAGCTACTTTGCCTTGCTTTTGACGCAGGAGAATGAGACTGTTTTTTTGCGTGTGTCAGTGGCGGCGATCGCGCTGACGCTGGCCGCGTTTTTCTGGATATCGACCTGGGCATTAATTGCTATGCGGCAGGCGGGTTGGCTCTCTTCTCTTGTGGTGGGGACTCTGCTGATTGGATTGCTCTTTTTTGATCTGTCAGCGACGGGTGCCTATACGGATATTAGCCCCACCGCCCCTACGGGTGGTTATGAACATGCCGCCCTGGTCGACTTTCTGCGTACTGTGCCAGGATTGGGGCGCATTGACACGCTGACGGATATCCAAGAGCTTTGGCAGCCGGATAGCGCCGCGCTCTATGGCTTTGAAGATGTTGGAGGGATTGCCAACCCATTGATGTTGGCCGATTGGCACCAACTGTGGGAAGCATTAGGCGGACGGCAGAGCCGCCTCTACGATATGTTGAATGTGACCCATTTGATTGTGCGCGATGGGACGCCACTGCCAGAGGGAAAATTTGCCCTCGTATTCGACGCTCCTGGGGAGTTGGCGGTTTATCGTAACGCAGAGGCTTTGCCCCGTGCCTGGGTGGTCCATGAGGTAGTATCGGTTGATAGTAACGCTGCTGCTTTGGCCGCACTACAAGCCCCCGATTTTGATCCCCAATCCCGGGCGATTGTACAGGGGATGGAAGAGCTGTCGGACCTCAATGCCCCAGCAACCGGTGCAGAAATTGTAGAGGTGGTAGAGCATGGGACAAATTCTCTGACCATTGCCGTAGAAGCCACTAGCCCTGGTCTGCTGGTGTTGAGCGAACTGTGGTATCCCGGTTGGCGTGCAACACGGAATGGTGAAGCTGTGCCGCTGCTGCGTACCAATAGTGCCCTGCGCGGCGTTAGTGTGCCGACAGGCAAAAGTTCAGTGCAGCTCAAATTTTCCCCAGATAGTTGGCGAATCGGTTTGCTCGCTGCGCTCGCCGGCTGGATTTTGCTGATTATCATCTTTATCTTTGAGAAGTCCCCAACGCAGGCGCAGCCGCTCCCCTACAACGCCAACATTTTATGAACCTGGTGCGTTAGCAACTCAGCGCTGTAGGGTTTGGGGAGGAAGGTGACCCGTGAGGATTGGCTAATCTGGGCGCTAATCTCGGTTTCGCTGTAACCAGAGGTGAAGATCACCTTGAGCATTGGGTGAATTTGCGCTAACTCTTGATAGGTTTCTTTGCCATTGATCCCTGGCATCTTCATATCCAGTAGAATGAGGTCAATGTTCTGAAAACAGTTACGGTAGAGATTGATCCCCTCAAGACCATTGGTCGCGGTGGCCACGCGAAAGCCTTGCCCAGCGAGTATATCAGTCGCCACTTCGCGTACAGGTGCTTCATCATCGATAATTAAGACGGTCTGTATGTTTTTCGTCGCAACCTGGGCTAGTGCTGTTGGCGCTACTTCTTGTTCCTTCGCTTCCATGGTGTAGGCCGGCAACAACATGGTAAAGGTGGTGCCAAGACCGAGTTGGCTCTTCACTTGTAGCACACCTTTGTGGGTGCGGACAATCCCCATGGTTGCCGAAAGGCCGAGGCCATGCCCTTTGGG
Organism: Caldilineaceae bacterium; assembly: GCA_034432375.1. Classification (GTDB taxonomy): domain Bacteria; phylum Chloroflexota; class Anaerolineae; order Caldilineales; family Caldilineaceae; genus JAHBVH01. The sequence continues at coordinate 15,644 of DAOUCA010000026.1, read as the reverse complement.
TTTGGTCGAGAAGAAGGGATCAAAAATGCGACTCAGTGTGCTCTGCTCCATGCCGATGCCGCTGTCACTAACGTGCAGAACGACATATGTTCCTGGCAGTAGTTCGCTGCGGGTTGCTGAGTGCCCATTGCTAGCGGGTTGGCTGGGTGCAACTGTGCCGTCGATCACTTCTGTTCCCGTTGTAATTGTAATCGTGCCTTCGCCCTCTGCCAGCGCCTCAATGGCGTTGATAAAGAGATTCATCACGACCTGTTGAATTTGACCACGATCAACGTGAACCAGTGGTAACTCTTCTTGCAACGCCATGACCAGTTTGGTCTGATTGGGGAGCACCGTCCCCATCAATGCTGCTGTATCGCGTATGAGCTGATTGAGATTGAGCGGATCGATCTGGAATTTACCTTTGCCTGTATAGGCCAAAAGTTGGCGCGTTAGATCGGCCGCTCGCTCTGCGGAGAGGACAACTTTTTGGATGTGGTCGAGCGCAGGCAGGCCACGGTTCAATTTGGCGGCTGCCAGCGAAGCTTGGCCTAGCATACCCGTCAACAAATTGTTGAAATCATGGGCGATGCCGCCGGCCAGTACCCCCAAACTTTCTAACTTTTGTGCTTGTAGCGCAGCCTCTTCTTGGAGTTTAACATCAGTGATGTCGCGCACAATGAGCTGTACTTCTTCGTTACTGCTTGGCAACAAACGAGCCTCATAGCGGTGCGTAATCTTGGTAACTGGATCGAGCAATGGATATTCTAATAGAAGCTGTTCGCCACTGACGACGACCGATTGAATGCCCTCCTGGATCATAGCGGCAATCTCTGCCGGCAAAAGATCGCCGAGGTGCTTCCCGTGAACCGTATCTGTCGTGCCAAGATCTGCTTCGGTGGTGGGCGGTTTGTAATCGGTGTAAATCCCACTGCTACTAATCCGGTAGACCGCATCCGGGATTGTCTCCAGGATGACACGCAGTCGCCGTTCACTGATGCGCAGAATTTTTTCGTTGAACTCCTGATTTTGAAAAAAGAGATAGATGATATAGGTCATCATTAGAATGATGATGACGAAACTAAAGTTGCCCGCTGTCAATAGTCGATTGAGCGAATGCGACTTATCCGCCCAACTTTGCATGCGATCTTCAAAGAGAAGTTGAAGATCGGTAGTCATTAGATTGACAGAGCGTTCAAACTTCGTCATCTCTGTCAAGATTTGGTTTTTGCGCGCACGATTTTGTGGATCAGTTTTCCACAGATCGAGCTCTGGCTGAATCGCCTGCCAATGTTCCAGGTACTCTTGATAGAGATCTTCTACTTTGGGCGGCGGCACCACTAAATCCAATGTGTTTCTCAACACGCGAATTTGACTCTCCACGAGATCCCATTGTAATTGAAACGCTTCTGGATCCACTGTATCGGTAGTCGCTGCGATAAGCGCGTAAAGGCGCAAATGCTCGCGCTGCAGCTGCCCTGCGTGGCGCACAGCTGCATGCGCCAACCGATTGACGATCACTTGTTGCTGATCAGCCAGTTGCCGATTTAGTTGAAAGGCTAGAACCAGAATACCCAACATTGCGACAGTCAGCGGCGCAATTAAGAGGATCAATTTGGGGAGTGAGATAACGCTCCAAGTTGTCCACTGGGAATTGCGCCGCCGCATATGCAAAGGTCGTAGTCGTCTCATGGGATACTGTTAGCTTAATGCTTGTTGCACCTATTCCAACTCGATCTTTTTGATCTGCCAGATCCAACGCCGTTTGATAGTAATCAGATCAAAATCATAGTTGTCAAGGGGATAAACTAACATCGCCGGCCCTTGATAATCTGGCTCCATATAGACCCCGTCTGCTTGCAGAGCAAAGAGGATCGGGTAGGTCGAGAAGTCTTCAATGGGGATATCAATTTGGTAATCATTGAGCGCAATGAGGCGGACCGTCTTGACAGTATTGTCCTTCTGCCAGAGCTTTAGAAGATCACGCATAAGCACCCCACGATAGAGTACATCGTGATTGGCAAAGGGATCCTGGACGTGATATTCGACCAACCCTACTGATTCGATCGTAGGGCGATCCATGAGGATTGCCCCGTCTGCATTGGTCGTGCTGATTTTCCCACTGACGGTTAAAATTGGATCGTCCTCGGGCTGGGGAATTGTCGCGCCTGGCTGCAACGTTCCCTCTTTGACAATTGTGTAGACTTTGGCAAACTCTGTGCTCTTTGCACAACCAGTCCATAAAAGAAGGCAGAGCAATGAGAGAACGATTACGCTAAATCTCCTAATCAATAGTGGACTTTGTAGTCGTTCTGCCACGCGATCTGGGCCTTCCTTTGAGGATCGATCAACATCTCGGGTTAATTGCGAACATGTTTTGCGAGGGTGTAACATTAGACATAGCTCCTGAAAAAAGTCGTTGCGGTAACTGTCATCCTGGGATTCAGGTGACAGTTATTTAATCTTACGCTTTTTGGGGCAGAGATACATCGTCTGTTTGTCGCAGATATCGTGGGTCTTTAACCTATCCGCTGAATTATTCTCCCTCATCTGCTGCTTCCTTGTCGTCCATCACTGGCAAGTGTATCAATTGTTTTGCCCAAAAATAAACAAATGCTGCGTGATCTACATAAAAAATGGGGTAGCCACGGCTCCCGTGGCTACCCCATTTTTGATTGGTTTTTCTTGCCTGTCCCAAGATGGTGTACTATCTTACGCTTTGGATATAGGCTCATCGGTGAAAAGTGTGAGTTCTCAGAGAAAATTGCGTACCCTTTAGGCGTGCAACTCACACTTTCGGCTGATGAGCTTTGGATATAATGCGTAATCAATATCCGCTTTTAGAAGGGAATGTCTTCATCTTGAACATCTTGCCCGGCGGAGGAAGAGGGGGAAGATGCTTGGCTACTGCCGTAGCTGCTGCCGCCATCACTGCTGCCCATATTGTCGCCCCGCTGGCCAAGAAAGCGTACACTATTGGCACGTACTTCTAGAGACGCACGCATATTGCCATCACGGTCTGTAAACGCACGAGCGTCTTCCATCTCGCCGACAACCAATACTTGCCGTCCTTTGGTGAGATATTGGCTAACGATTTCAGCTTGTTTGTTCCAGACTGAAATCCGAAACCAGGTGGTTTTGTCCTGTTTTTGGCCATCTTGCCCTGTCCAAGAACGATTGACCGCCAAGCTAAAGCTGGCAACGGGAACGCCGCTGGGCGTATAGCGCATCTCCGGGTCTGTTCCCAAATTCCCAATGAGTGTGATCTGCTGATACATACTTTCCCCTCTCGCTACTTATTTCCCTGTAAATTTCATCCAACTATTTTACTGTGAATGCGTGAATCTGTCAATAAAATGCCGGCGACGAACATCTGTTCTTTGTGGATTTTTCGTTATCTGTTGTTGTGAAATATGCCTACTGCTGGACGAAGTCTCTAAATCATGCGATAATACCACTCTATAAGCTATCTGGATAAATCGAGATTGGTCGGATGAATATCAAAAAGCACTTTTTAACCCCGCCGCGGCGTGTTGCCCTCTTTGTCACTTGCATGGTCGATATGCTCTACCCGGGGGTGGGCATGGCAACCGTCGAGTTGCTGGAACGTCACGGTGTCGAAGTGATCTTCCCCGAAGAGCAGACCTGCTGTGGTCAGCCAGCCTTTAATGCTGGCTATCGAGCGGAAGCGCGGGGATTGGCTGAGCGGTTTTTGGATATTTTTGAGCCACTGCTGCTTAGTGGCCAGGTCGACGCCATCGTTGCACCTAGCGGTAGTTGCACGACGATGACAACCCATTTCTATCCAGCGCTTTACGATGATGCCCCAACATCACCGCTCTACAAGCGTGCCCAGGCCGTGGCGTCCGTCACCTTTGAGCTGACCGAGTTTCTGGTTGATGTGCTACATATCGAGGCGTTGGGCGCACAGCTTAAGGGCAAGATTACCTATCACGCCTGCTGTCATCTGTTGCGTGAACTCACCATTGATACGCAACCCCGGACGCTGCTCGATCATGTTGAGGACGCCGAGATCGTGCCATTGGCCGGTGCCGAAGAGTGCTGTGGCTTTGGTGGTCTCTTTGCGATTAAAAATGCTGGCATCAGTACCGCAATGGGCCAACGCAAGACCCGAAATATCGCCGACAGCGATGCCGATCTGGTTGCGATGTGCGATGTTAGCTGCATGACCCACATCAATGGCCTACTCCAACGCCAGGCGCAACGCTGCCGTGCCATCCATATTGCCGAGATCCTCAACAATCAGGTCGATGTCGGGGCGCGGCCGAGCCGTACAGAAAAAGCGGAGCCGCCCACTGCCCCACGCCGCTGGCAAGATCGGTGAATTTGCCGAATGACAAAGGACCAATGACCAATGACGAATGACAAACCCCTATGCCAACCGCTGTAATTGATCTACACCGACCCTTTCAGGAGCGCGTTGATGTGGCGCTCAATGACAAATATTTGAAGAGCGCCTTGAGCCGAGCAACGGCGCGCATGACGGCACAACGTACAGCCGCAATGGCTGCGGTTGATGGCGAGACGTTGCGTAACCAAATGCGGCAGATGAAAGAGTCTGTCCTTCGTCACCTGCCGGATCTGCTCGAGCAATTGGAGGCACAGCTAACCGAAAATGGTGCGAGGGTGCACTGGGCGCGCGATGCAGCCGAAGCCAATGCCATCATCCTCGATCTGGCGCGGCGGGCCAATGTGAAAAAAGTGGTAAAAGCCAAGTCGATGGTCACTGAGGAGATCCATCTCAATGCCGCGTTGGAAGAGGCTGGCATTGCGGCGATTGAGAGCGATTTGGGTGAATACATTATTCAACTCAACAATGAGCCCCCCAGCCATATTGTGGCCCCCGTCATTCACCGCCGCATTGAAGATATTGCTGAGATTATGCAGCAAAAGCTCGATATGCCACCGACTCTCGATCCAGAAGCGATGTGTGCCTTGGCACGTGCTAAATTGCGTCAGGAATTTCTCACCGCCGATATGGGGGTCAGCGGCTGCAACTTTGCCATCGCCGAAACCGGCACAGTCTGTATTGTCACCAATGAAGGCAATGGGCGCCTGACGTCGACCATGCCGCGTCTCTATGTGGCGGTGATGGGCATCGAAAAGATCGTGCCGACGGTGGAAGATGCCTTCCTGCAATACCAGGCACTCTGCCGTAGTGCTTCCGGGCAGCAGACGTCGGTCTATTTATCGATGACCAGCGGGCCACGCAAAGCTGGCGACGTGGACGGCCCCCAAGAATTTCACGTCGTGCTGCTCGATAATGGACGCAGCCAAATGCTGGCCGAAGGCTATGGCGAAGCGTTAATGTGTATCCGCTGTGGTGCCTGCCTCAATGTCTGTCCTGTCTATCGCGAAGTGGGCGGACACGCCTATGGCAGCACCTACAGCGGCCCCATTGGCGCGGTGATCAGCCCGCTGCTGCCCCTTCATGTCACCAACGCCAACAAACTGCCCCACGCGAGCACCCTCTGTGGTGCCTGCCGCGAGGCTTGCCCCGTCAAAATTGATCTGCCGCGCCTGCTGCTCGATCTGCGCGGTGACCAGGTTGAAGGGAGTGAAGATCCATTCTTTGATCGCGTCGCCATGCGGGGCTTTGTGCAGACGATGAAGAGTCGCAGTCGCTACGAAAATGCCGGCAAGCTGGCGAGTATCGGCAGCAATCTGTTGGCGGGCATGAGTGGTGGGAATATCAAGTTGATGCCCCCACCCTTCTCCGGCTGGACGGCCAGCCGCGACTTCCCGCCCTTCGCCGCGAAAAGTTTCCGCGAACTCTGGCGCGAGCGCAAGGGGCGTCGTCATTATATTCGAGGAGCATAGCAGAAGATGTCAGACTTGATTCCACGGGGTGAAAATCGGTATATTGAATTTAAATCGGAACGCGTCCATGCGACAGACCTAGCTGAGGAGGTGATTGCCTTTGCCAATAGTGAAGGTGGTGAAATCTGGCTGGGTATAGAAGATGATGGCACAATTTCCGGCCTATCGCGCGCTTATGAAAAAGATGTCATGAATATCTGCCGCACATCTTGCATTTCACCATTGCGGCCCATTTATGAAGAGTTGCTCATTGATGGCAAGCGAATAGGTCGGCTTATGATTGAGAGTGACAAGGATAAGTCTTACTATTCTAGCCGCAATCGTTATTACGTACGCGTTGGCAGTACGAAGCGGATTGCTTCGCGCGAAGAATTAATCCGTCTCTTTCAGGCTTCCGGCGCAATTCATTATGATACGACGGAAGTGGATCGAGCACGGTTAACTGATCTCGATTTTAGCCAAATAGGTGAATATTTTACACGCTACCATCTCTCCTTCTCTGACAAACCGCAAGAAGAGCGGATACGTCTTATGACCCATACCGACTTGCTGGGCGAACATACACAGCCAACCGTAGCCGGATTGCTGGTCTTTGGGCTGGCACCAGAACGGCTAGTGCCCCAAAGCGGTATTAGCTTTGCGCATTTTGCTGGCATGGAATTGACCTCCGATCTGCTTGATAAGCAGAATATTTTTGGTCCGTTACCCCGTCAGGTAGAAGGCGCATTGGCCGCCATCAAAACCAATCTGCGCACACCATCCACCATTGTTGGCGCAAAACGGGTCGAGGCACCTAGCTATCCCGACCGAGTCTTCCGTGAGCTAATTGTCAATGCATGCATTCACCGTAATTACAGTATTGCAGGAGCAACGATTCGTATTTTTATCTTTGATGATCGTTTAGAAGTGATTAGCCCCGGTCGTCTGCCCAATACAGTCACAGTAGAGAAGTTGCCGATTGGGACTAGCTTTGCGCGCAACCCTGTTCTGGTACGCTTAATGGAAAATTTAGGCTATATGGATAAATTGGGCCGCGGCTTACCCATGGTCTGGCAGGAGGTGGAGAAGTTGGGGCAACGGGTTAAATTTATTGAAAGTGGCGAAGAATTTCGGGTTGTGTTACCTTTGCCCATCAACTGAATTGAGAATTGCAAATGACCGCACGTGACGATATTCTAGCCAATCTGCGGAGCACATTGGCGCGGTCGGATCTGCGCTTTCCACCGCCGAATCCACCACCATTGACCGCTGCAACCCGTCTCACCGTCACTCGCGCCATCGGTGATCAACGAGCTTTGGCCGAACGTTTTGGCGCAGAATTGACGAAATTGCATGGCAGCTACCAGATTGTTGAATCGGTCCCCGAAGCGCGCTTGGCCTTGATCAGTAAGATCCTGCTGTGGCTTGACGAAGAAACACAAGCGCGTAAAGGTATGCACCATGATAGTGGGCAAGAACGCATGGTGCTCAGTTGGGATCCTACGCTGCTTCCCGTACCCGCGCTACGTGATGCGTTGGTCGATATGAAGATTCAACTTGTCACCCCAACCGAGCTGACTACCGACGAAGCACGCAATCGTGTACGTTTTATCCGAATTGGGCTGACGGGGGTCGATGCCGCTTTTGCCGCCACCGGCTCGATGATGCTGAGAACCGGTCCTCAGCATAACCGCGTCGCCAGTCTCTTGCCTTTTCGCCACATCGCGCTCATTCCTTTTGATCGGATCTTTCCGACCATCGAAGGTTGGCTAGCGGAACGGCGTGATGCGGGTGAGTTGGTTGATTTCTATCGCAACCAGGCCAATCTGACCATGATCAGCGGCCCCAGCAAATCCGCCGATATTGAGATGAATCTGACTTTAGGGGTACATGGCCCCAAATTTGTTCATGCAATTTTATTTGATGCCAGTCAATGAGATGAGGCCCTTGTCCATGAACGCAGAAGCGGTTGTCTTTACTGCCCCCAATGTTGTCGATTATCAAACTATCACCTGCCCCGATCCTGGGCCGGGGGATGTGGTTGTACGCACCACCTTTTCGTGGATCAGCAATGGCACAGAAGGCTCTTTTCTGCGCGGGGAGCGCATTGCTGGCGACACCCCCTACTACCCTGGCGATCCGTGGCCCTTTCCCATCGTGGCCGGCTACCAGAAGATTGGCATTGTCGAATGGGTGGGCGCAGAGATCAACGATATTGCCGTGGGGGAAATCGTCTTTGCGGCGTTGGGTAAAGTAGAAGGACTTTTTTCACCGTGGGCTGGCCAGGTTTCACAATCGGTGAGTCCGCGTGCCCAAATTTGGAAGCTGCCCCCTGGTGTGGAACCACTCGCCTGTGCCGGTTTGGTGCTGACGCAGGTTGGCTATAACTGTGGGATGCGTGCGCCATTGGTTGCTGAGGCTGAACCGGCGGAGACGAAAGCTGTGGTGATCGGTGATGGTATGGTGGGGCAGTGGGCGGCGCAGACCTTGGCCTGGCGGGGAGCTGATGTGCTGTTGGTGGGCCGTCATGCCGATCGTCTGCAAAAGTTTCCAACGGATCCACGGTGTAACACGGTGAATATGCGCGAGGAAGATTGGTTGACGATTGTCCGCGACCGGTACCCAACTGGCGTGCAGATCGCTGTCGATACCGTTGGCTCGACGACAGTGGTCGAGCAACTAATGGGAGTCATGCGCCGCTATGGCCATATTGTCTCAGCCGGTTTCTATGGCACGGCCGATCAGATCGCGCTCCAGCCCTTGCGCAACCGTGAACTCTCGCTCGACATGGTCTCGGGCTGGTCGAAGGATCGTATGGATGCCACGCTGGCGCTAATTGCCTCGGGCGATCTGCAAACGTTGCCCCTGATTACCCACCGCTTCCCTGTCCAACAGGCCGCCGAAGCCTGGCGATTGATTCAACAGAAGGAGGAAGGGGTGCTCGGGGTGATCCTCGAATGGGAGCACTAACCAAAGAGATAATTATTCACGAATTTTCACGAAGAGACACGAAGAAAAAGCAAAAATAAGGCAAAATTGATGACGAACAATGCGATGAAGGCACTGCAAATTGTGGAGCCGGGTGTGGTGGAATGGCGTGACGCGCCGCTGCCCGCACCGGCGGCGGGCGAAGTGTTGGTGAGAGTCGCCGCCATCACCACCTGTCCCCATTGGGATTTACATCTCATGTCCGGTGAATCGATGTTTCCGGGGGTGCCGTTGCCCTATCCCTATCCTTTGGGGCAGCCAGGACATGAGATGGCAGGCGAAGTCGTTGCGTTGGGGGAAGGGGTGACTGAATTTGTGATTGGCGACCGCGTGGCAGCGTGGCGCGATGTCGGGGCGCAACGACAAGGTTGTTATGCCCAATATGTGCCGTTCCAAACTGAGAATTTGTTAAAGATCTCCCCCGATCTTGCACTCGAAAAGGTGACTTCGCTTGAGTTGGCGATGTGTGTGCAGGTCTCGTTTACCCAACTGGCAATGGTGCAGGGGGTGCAAGGCAAACGAGTTGGCATCAACGGCTTGGGGCCGGCTGGGTTGGTGGCCTTACAGATGGCGCGTGCCTATGGCGCAGCGCAAGTCATTGCGATTGACCCCGTGCCGGCGCGACGTACCCTGGCGACGCAACTGGGTGCCGATCTCGCCCTGGCCCCCGACGACACGTTCCGGTCCGCACCGCCGGAGAGTGACTATGCGCTGGACACAGCATTGGATTGTACCGGTCTCAGTGGGCCGATCGAACTACTCATGAGCCGCACCGCCGAGACGGTCGCCCTCTTTGGCGTGCTGCGTGATGAAGTCCGCTTTGGTTGGGCCGATTGGCGGCGTGGACTCAAGCTGTTGGGCTACGAGCGTCACAACCGTGCTGCAGCCGAACAGGCTTTGGCGTTGGTCGGTCAAGGGCAATTGGATCTGGCAGCCCTGGCAACCCACAGCCTACCGCTGGCGCGCTATGCGGAGGGGGTAGAACTGTTGCGGGCTAAGCAGGCGATTAAGGTGCGCTTTTTGCCGTGGGCGGAATAGAATTGCGCACGCATCTTATTGAATTTATCCATTATGCTTATCCACGCGCAATTCGCGACGCTGTAAAACAGACAGGATTGGTAGTCACAACCTTTCCTGTCCAATTACCCTATTCGGCTGAACAGATCCTCGATGAAAGTTTTTGGTCGGAAGCCGAGTGACATCTGTGACCCAATCATCAGGCCATTGCTAGTATTAGCTCATTGTTCTGCTCGCCAACCGAGACAGTGGGCATTGGTTGTTGCCTGCCGCTGTCTCGCTCCTCCACCTGCATCATCATCCCATGCTTCGCTGTCAGTGTAATCATCGGCTGTGGCGCGACTTTTGCTTCCGGTGCAAGATGCACTGCATAGCGCTGCGCGATTGTGGCCAATACCAATTGTGCCTCCATCATGGCAAACGAATTGCCGATGCAGATGCGTGGACCACCCCCAAAGGGCATATAGGCAAAGCGCGGCAGCTCTTCCTCGAACGTTGGAGTAAAGCGTTCGGGGCGGAATTGATCGGGGTCGTCAAAATATTGGGGCAGTCGGTGCATCACGTAAGGCGAAATAAAGACTTTGGTGCCTGCCGGTAGCTTATAGCCATCAAATTCCACATCCACGTTCGCTTGGCGTGTGTTAAGCACCCACGCTGGTGGATAGAGACGCATGGCCTCTTTGACCACTTGGGCTGTATAGGGAAGTTGCCGCAGATCCTCCAACGTTGGTGTGCGTCCAGTCAATACACTATCTAACTCGGCATGAAGTTTGCTGACGCTTTGGGGATGCTGTGAGAGCAGATACCAGGTCCACGTCAGTGCATTGGAGGTTGTCTCGTGGCCGGCGACAAAAAGGTTGAGTGCTTCGTCGCGTACCTCGGTATCGTTTAAGCGGCGACCATCTTCATCCTCGGAGAGCAGCAACATCGATAGCAGATCTCCCTGGTCTTGCACTTCGCCATCGACCGCCGTAGCACGCCGTTCGGCGATTAACCCTTCAATTAATTGATCCATTTCCCGGCGCGCTGTTTTACGCATGCGGTTGGCACGTGTAGGCACCCATTGTGGAATCAGATCCATCCACGTAAAATCATAGTCGGCAATCTCTTGCCCGCGATGAATGGCGGCACCAATCGCATCTGCCTCCGCCCCCATGGTGGTGGCATCGGTGTTGAAGAGCGTCTTGGCGACAATATACATCGTCGTGCGCAACATCTCGGTGCTGATGTCCAGGGTTGTGCCATCACGCCAACGGTCTGCGGTGGCCGTGGCATATTGGGTCATGGCATCGGCATAGGTGACGATGCGTTTGGCATGGAAGGCTGGTTGGGCCAATTTGCGATAGGTGCGATGTTGCGCACCGTTGGTGGTTAAGAGACCATACCCGAGCAATGGCCCCATGATCGCCAAATCGCGATCCGCTTTGGGAAAATGCTCTGCTTGCGTAACCAACACTTCGCGTATATATGCCGGTTCAGAGATCAATACATACGGATTGCCGGTCAGATCAAAGCGGACAATCGGGCCATATGCTTTTGCCATTGAACGCATAAAATCAAGCGGATCACGCGCAATGTGCGGCATTTTGCCTAAGAGGGGGTAGCCTTTTGCATAGGGAATTGATTTGTTTGCCATTGTTTGCTCCGATAACAGTGTCTCAAAAATAGGTTGCCTTTACGTGGCACTACTTTCGTTGGATAAGTTATTTTTCATCACAGCGAATGTTAGTCAACATCATGTTGCTTATTATTCATGATGATAATATATGATCGAGTTGGCTATTTGTCAAGAGGCAGTTTCCGCTATAAAATCGATTAAACGACAAAGTGTTGATTAGTCGACTGTGAATAATTAATCTAGTGTAACGACTAACCCCACCCCCGGCCCCTCCCCGACATCAAGGAGGGATGATGGCTCCTCCCTTGCTCGCGGGGGAGGTTGGGAGGGGGTGGCTTGGTAGTTACAGTCCAGTGAGAAATGATTTGATGAGTGAAAAAGTAGATCGCCGCGTTCGCCGTTCGCGCCGCTTGTTAGCCGACGCCTTGCTGACGCTGGTAACGCAGAAACAGTTTAGTGATATCTCGATCCAAGAGATCACCGATGAGGCCGATATGAATCGGTCGACCTTTTATCTGCATTTTCAGAGCAAAGAAGAGTTGTTATTGGCGGCGCTGGTTGAGCGCTTTGATGAGTTGGTGAGCAACTTCGGGGAGATCTCACAGGAGCGTACAATCTGGGAAGCGCCGGAGATCGATCTGTGGGTCTTTGAGCATGTGGCCAGCCATGCGTCCATCTATAAAGCGCTGTTAGATGACCCGAATTTGGGGTTGGTGATCCACGCCATCATTGGCTATATTGCCAATTTTAACGAGCAGACAATTCGCGCATCGCTGCCCGCTGACCAAGAAGCAACCTTTCCGGTTACCATTCTTTCACAGCACATTGCTGGCTCGCTCTACGCCTTGATCCACTGGTGGGTGCGCAACGATATGCCCTATAGCGCCGCCGAAATGGCCGCGTTCACTCACCGGCTTTGGTCTAGTGGCTGTGAGACTTTGTTGACGACTAGACGGGTTGAAACATAAAGGAGCACCTATGACGATCGATATGGATATCCACCGCCAGCCGTGGGAACATCCCGATTGGTATGACCTGCATGACACGGCGCACACGGCTGGTTCTGAACGGGAGCCGGAACATTACCGCGAATTTGTCATCGCGCTGCCACCGCTTGATCAGGCCGATCATCTGATCGATTTGGGCGCAGGGACGGGCAAACTAGCCCATCTCATCGCCAAGGGCTACCCACGGCTGGGCCAAGTGACCCTCATCGACCCCAATGCCACCAAATTGGAACGGGCAGAGGCGCGGCTGCACGCGGCGCTGCCGGATGCCCCAATTACCACCGTTGCCCTTAGTTTGGGGACTAATCAGCCACTGCCAACGCTCAACGCCACCCTGGTTACAATGGGCAGCGTGCTCATGCCCACGATGGAGCTAAGTGGCGGTACCCTCGCCGATGGCTTGGCCTGGCTGCGGTACGTGCTTGGCGATGCCAATGCCCTGGTCGCGCCCGGTGGCTGGTTTTATGACCTGGAGACACTGGCCTTGCCTTGGGTCGATGGCACGTTGAGCGATCCCGTACGGCGGCTGCGCTTGCCGGAGCTGCTCGAAGAGTTCTGGCGTGCCGGCTTTGTCGATGTGGAGTGCGTTTATCGTTTTCGCGACCGGGTGACGGTGCGCGGGCGTAAAGCGTGAGTGCAAGGCAACCACTTAGTCCCTCTGGAGGCGTACCACATTTGGGGGATTACACGGGACGATTAAAGTAGTCCTTCTCTGTAATCCCCCAAAATAGGACGCACCCGTCCCTTCGCCGATTGCGTGCGAAGCGCATCGAAACCAAAGGTGGGGCTGAACGGTTACGCGCATTCTCTACCCCGCTACTCCCGCCAATGGCACCCCATGCTCGCCTTGTTTCGCCACGCCGCGTTGGTCACGATTAGCGCCGCGCGTACGGCATTGCGTAGGCCGAGCAATTCATCGCTCAGGCGAGTTTTGCGATAGAACTGTTCGATCTCGATCTCCAATCCACCGAGATCGCGCAGCGCGCGGGCAAGGCGCGGCGTTGTACGCACCAGCCCCACATAGTTCCACATCAGCTGTTGAATCGAGCGCATATCCTGGCTGATCAATGTCGGGTCGGCACACTCAATGCCTTCATCGCGCCAAGGAGGCATATCCGCTGCGACTGGCTGGGGCGTCGTGGGCAATGCTTGCAGGATCTGCTGCGCTGCGCGCTCGCCCCAGACCAATCCCTCCAGCAGCGAGGTACTGGCCAAACGATTGGCCCCATGCACACCGGTACAGGCGACTTCACCAACCGCATAGAAATGCGCATGGTCGGTCTGGCCATAGGCATCAACCCAAATGCCACCACAGAAGTAATGTGCCGCCGGGACGACCGGCACGAGATCTTGCGTGATGTCAACGCCATATGCCAGGCACCGTTCACCAATTGTTGGGAAATGGCTACGGATCTCGGCCTGGGGCACATACGAGCGCAGATCAAGGTAGACGTGAGTGAGGTCATTTTCCATCATCTCGCGGTGAATGCTGCGCGCGACCAGATCGCGCGGCGCGAGATCGAGCCACTGTGGGTCGTACTTCTGCATAAAGGGCGTGCCATTGCGGTCGACCAGCCGCGCCCCGGCCCCGCGCACCGCCTCGGAGATGAGAAAGCTGGGCGCGCCCTCTTGATAGAAGGCGGTGGGGTGGAATTGCACAAACTCGGCGTTGATCACCCGCACCCCGGCGCGATTGGCCATCGCAAGCCCGTCCCCGCGCGCCCCGGTCGGATTGGTAGTGCGCAGGAAGAGCTGGCCAACCCCGCCGGTCGCCAGCACCGTCTTCTTAGCCAGGCAACGGATCACCTGCTGCTGGCGTTGATCGAAGAGATAGGCACCAACACAGGAGTTTGGCGCATAGAGCGCCTGTCGGTTGGAGGCGTGGTGCGCGGGCGTCAAAAGATCAACGGCCGTATGTTCAGTGAGCAGCGTGATATTGGGATGGGTACGCAGCGCGTTGAGCAGCGCCAACTCGATCACTTTGCCCGTGGCATCGGCAGCATGGATGATGCGTGGGATCGTATGCCCCCCTTCAAGGGCCAGCGAAAGGCTACCGTCGCTGTTAGGGTCAAAGCCTACTCCCACCCGTTCCAATAGCACACGGCGCACCGCCGATGGCCCTTCCGTGGCTAAGATGCGTACGGCCGGTTCGTAACAATGATTGCCCCCCGCTTTCATGATATCCATCACCAATTTTGCAGGACTATCATCGACCCCGGCATAGATGATCCCTCCTTGTGCCCAATAGGTATTGGAATCTTCCGGCGCGCTGGCACGCGTGACCACAGTGACGGGAATGCCTGCATCAGCAAGCGTAAGCGCCGTGGTGCAGCCGGCAATCCCACTGCCGATGATGAGGACTTCGGTTTCGAGCAGGTTGGTCTCTACTGAGTATTGATTCATGGGTTAACATTTCATTTACAAGTTGCGGAACAGTAGCGCGTCGGGGCATGGGATCTGTTGCTGTCATATGTATCAAGCTAAGGAATAAGGGCCGTAACCAACACTACAGCAGATGAAGGAAACAGCGGATTTGCCACAGCGTATCCAGACTTTCAAGGGCAACTGGCACTTTAAACCGATAAGTTTGTAGGGTGTTAAAGGTTTCGTCAACCGAGTTGCCTATCCCTTGCTTCCAAAATCCGCTGTAGTGTTCCTGACACCCTTACCTTGATACACAGGCGCATGGGATCTGTTGCTGTCATGTGTATCAAGGTAAGGAATAAGGGCCGTAACCAACACTACAACAGATGAAGGAAACAGCGGATTTGCCACAGCGTATCCAGACTTTCAAGGGCAACTGGCACTTTAAACCGATAAGTTTGTAGGGTGCCAAAGGCTTCGTCAACAACCGGATTGCCTATCCCTTGCTTCCAAAATCCGCTGTAGTGTTCCTGACATCCTTACCTTGATACACAGGCGCATGGGATCTGTTGCTGTCATGTGTATCAAGCTAAGGAATAAGGGCGATAACCAACACTACAGCAGATGAAGGAAACAGCGGATTTGCCACAGCGTATCCAGACTTTCAAGGACAACTGGCACTTTAAACCGACAAGTTTGTAGGGTGCCAAAGGCTTCGTCAACCGAGTTGCCTATCCCTTGCTTCCAAAATCCGCTGTAGTGTCCCTGACATCCTTACCTTGATACACAGGGTGCCGCCAACCCCGTGCCCCTACACAATGCTACGGTTTGCTCAGCCAATCGCAATCATG
>DAOUCA010000025.1:0-90194 GCA_034432375.1 Caldilineaceae bacterium | reverse complement strand
AACCTGTGGAGTCCGCATTCTCTAATGCGGACGGTGCGGCGTAAGAGAACGCCGCCCCCACGGATGAAGTGATAAACCTGTGGAGTCCGCATTCTTTAATGCGGACGGTGCGGCGTAAGAGAACGCCGCCCCCACGGATGAAGTGATAAACCTGTGGAGTCCGCATTCTTTAATGCGGACGGTGCGGCGTAAGAGAACGCCGCCCCCACGGGTGAAGTGGTAACCTGTGGAATCCGCATTCTCTAATGCGGACCGAGCGGCGTAAGAGAACGCCGTCCCCACGGGTGAAATGATAACCATGTGGAATCCGCATTCTCTAATGCGGACCGAGCGGCGAAAGAGAACGCCGCCCCGCGGGTGAAGTGGTAACCTGTGGAATCCGCATTCTCTAATGCGGATGGCGCGGCGTAAGAGAACGCCGCCCCCGCGGGTGGGAATGCTGGGTGTTGTGGAGTGCTATGAAAAAGCGAGATCTGCGTAAGAAGTTAAACGAGGGTCGTTGTCGTATTTGTCGCAAGTTGATTGATCCTATTTATGATAGCAACCATTTTGAGCGCTGCCTGGAGAAGCATCACCTGAAAAAGTGTCCAACATGTAATCAATTGGTACGCGCCGATAATTTGCAGGCGCACATTCGCATAGTTCACTCTACTTCCCCACAGTCTGTGTCAGATGATGATGCTGATTTCGAATTGGGAGAGCTAACATTTGAAGAAGTGAAACGTGTGCCTTGGCGAATCCTTCCACCAGGGAAAGATGGATTTCAATGGCTTCAACGCCATTTTAATGAGGACTCACGTCGTAACCAAGCGCGCTATGAAGAACAACGGCTGCGGGCGTTCTCTGAATTAGACCCCGATGAAATTTATATTGGGGATAATGAATTTGATGGCTATGTGGTCTTTGTCTTTGTGCTCCCAACACACTCGTTGGCGGTGCTGGAAAATCCTTATTATGGTCATGCTAAGTATATGATTCGTGGGGGGTGGCAAGAACTTTCGCAACTACCAAAGCGGCAATTGATGGACAAGAAAGCGAAGCACATCATGCGTTGGACACACGTGGATGGCCATCAGGGATTGGTGGAAGTGTTGGGACATATATTGAAGGAGAAATGGCATTAGGCCATTCTAAGGAAATAAGCATACGCGGAGGCCGCATTCTCTAATGCGGTACCAGTCCGATACAACCGGCGTTAGAGAACGCCTCCTCCGCGATTGACGTACATTTATTTGTCTGGAGTGGCATTAGAGAATGCCTGCTCCGCAGTTGTGGGTTCGTTCACATAATGTGCAAGCAAGCTGAGTTATCAAAGCAGCATGTCATCTGAGGATTTGGGACAATGCCACTTCAACATTATCAACCAGAAGGTCATATTTACTACGTGACGACCAATGTCTATCAGCGGTTACCGGTTTTCACGCGGCCATCGTTTATCATTCCGTTGATCGATAGCTTGAACTACTACCGTTTTCAGCATCAGTGCAAGTTGCTGGGCTATGTCATCATGCCGGATCATCTGCATTTGTTGCTCTTCCCGATTGGCGAGTCGAAGTTGGATGAGTTTATGCGCGACTACAAGCGCTTTACGTCTGGGCGGATCGTACGTCAGGCGAAAGTCGAAGGGCGTGAGGAGTGGGTGCAGGCTTTCGAGGCCGCGGGGGATGAGACGAATCGCGGGGAGCACAAGGTGTGGCAGGATAGCTACTGGGACAAGAATATCTTTACTGAGCGTTTTTTGCGGCAGAAGCTGAACTATATCCATCGCAATCCAGTGCGGGCCGATTTGGTCAAAGACGCCGGCGACTATCCTTATTCGAGCTATCGAAATTACGTGGCCCAAGATAACACGTTGATTGAGATTGACATGGGGTGGACACAGTAAGCTGCGCATGAGAGAATGCGCAATCCACGGTGGCGATGAGAATGTAAAAGCCCGCCACCGTGGAGGAGGCGTTCTCTAACGCCGGAGGCTGTACCAACAAGCTGCGCATTAGAGAATGCGCAATCCACGGCGGCGATGAGGCTGTAAAAGCCCGCCACCGTGGAGGAGGCGTTCTCTAACGCCGGACGCTGTACCAACAAGTTGCGCATTAGAGAATGCGCAATCCGCGGCGGCGACGGGTCGTGAGAACCATACCCGAGGAGGAGGCGTTCTCTAACGCTGGACGATATACCAACAAGCTGCGCATTAGAGAATGCGCAATCCACGGCGGCGATGAGAATGTAAAAGCCCGCCACCGTGGAGGAGGCGTTCTCTAACGCCGGACGATATACCAACAAGTTGCGCATTAGAGAATGCGCAATCCGCGGCGGCGACGGGAATGTAGAAGCCCATATCCGTGGAAGAGGCGTTCTCTAACGCCGGAGGCTGTACCAACAAGTTGCGCATTAGAGAATGCGCAATCCGCAGTGACGATGGGAATGTAGAAGCCCGCCACCGTGGAGGAGGCGTTCTCTAACGCCGGACGCTGTACCAACAAGTTGCGCATGAGAGAATGCGCAATCCGCGGCGGCGATGGGTCGTGGGAACCATACCCGTGGAGGAGGCGTTCTCTAACGCCGGACGCTATACCAACAAGTTGCGCATTAGAGAATGCGCAATCCGCAGTGGCGATAGAGCGTGGATGATGTAGCGCCCCTGATAATTGAGGAATCATTTGATGTCGATTAAAACGTTTATTCAAACCGAAATCTTACTGCCACGGTTACAACACAATGATGTGCTCGTCATCTACGATCCCAATCATCGCTATCACGATCTCTGTCTGGAACTGGCCAACACTGACCGTATTGTCGTTGACGCCAGCGAAAGCAGCATCGAAAGCCGGGAAGCGGCGCTCATCGCCCTGCAACAGTTGGGGCAGGGCAATCAGTTGTTGGTCTATGTACCGGCCAAGGCCCCGCTGACCGATGAAGAGAAACAAGTTGACCCCTTCGCGATTTATGGTGAATGCGGGGCCATCTTCCCGAATCCCAACCAGGACAGCGATGAATATCTGCCCCTCTGCCTCATGGCGAAACCCGATTACACAACCGATCTGCGGCGCATCTTTGCCGAAAACCCCAATCCCAGCTTTGCCGTCATTGATGCTGTGGGCGGGGGCGTTGGGTGGCCGGTGCTGCAAGCGCTGCTCCAGGTCGAGTCGGCGCGCGAGATTCTTTTTGCCCTGCTCGCCCCTGCTGACCAGCAGAAAGCAGCGCTCCAAGCCGATACCAGCGGCAGTTGGGTAACCGAAGCCAAAACGCTCTTTACCAGTGCGCTGGGCTTGAAGCTGCTGACCCGTGGCAAGAGTTGGAGTACCATCGCGGATGAGTTGTGGCGCTTTCTGCTCTTTAGCGAATTTGTCTTTGATCTGCCGCCAGGGACGCTGCCCGATCTGCTAACCACCATCCCCCATGCCCAACCGGAAGCCCAGCCGCTGGTCGAATATCTGTGCGACCTGCTGCGCAATGATCAGCGCACCCAACCGCTCTACATTGAACGGGCCGAGCGGCTAGAGGGGAAAGAGGAATTAAATCTGCCGGTGGCCTGTGCGGGTCTGGCCGAGCTAGGTAAACGCGAGACCTTCCCCTTTGAAGAACGGACGGTCTTTGCCCAGGCCGTTGACGCGTTCCAGCGCGATAATGTGGACAAAGTGCGTCAGATCCTCAACGGTCGCGAAAAGTCGGTCTGGAGTGGCCGCGGGGAAAGCCGCAGTCAATGGCAGTTGCTGCGTACAGCTACGCTCTTGGTGCAAAGCTGTGAAGATGCGGACCGCCAGTTGCCCGACTACAGCCGCAGCCAGGATAGCCTGCTCGACTTTTACGTCAGTAGCCTGCGCGAAGTTGACCGGCTACAGCGGGAATTTGAACAAGCCGCCGCCGACCACTATGGTGAGAGCGAGGAGCAGATTGCCAAGGTAAAGCAGCAGGCCCGCCGCGTCTATCGGCGGCTAACCGACCGGGTCCACGAGCTTTTTATGCGTCACTTGGAGAAAGCCGGCTGGCCCCCGACGGGCCGCTTGGCCAATGCCGATCTCTTTGACAAAGTCGTTGCGCCCAAACTCCAAGAGAGTGGCCGGCGCGTGGCGCTCTTGCTGGTAGATGCCCTGCGTTATGAACTGGGGGTGGCACTGCAACAGCAACTGCACAGCGAAGGGCAAGTTGAGCTCCAGGCCGCCTTTGCCCAACTGCCCACGATTACCGCGGTGGGTATGGCCAGTCTGCTGCCGGGGGCCGGCCAGGGGCTCACGTTGCAGCGCAAAGAAAATAATCTCTTGCCTATGCTCGGCGATCAGCCGTTAGCGAACGTTGCGCAACGGATGGAGGTGCTGCGCAAGCGTTATGGCCAACGCTTTGACGAAATCAAGTTACATGATTTTGTCCGGGGCAAAAGCGCACTGCCGGAAACGGTCGAACTGTTGGTGATCCGCAGCAATGAGATGGACAGCCACTTCGAGAGCAACCCGGAAGCCGCGCCCAGCCTGATTAGCCGTACCTTTCAGCAGATCCGCAGCGCGCTGCACAAGTTGCGCGGCCTCGGTTTTCACGATGCCATCATTGCCACCGATCACGGTTTCTACCTCAACACCGCCGTGGAAGCCGGGGACAAATGTACCAAACCGGCCGGTAACTGGGTCACGCTCCACGATCGCTTCGTGCTCGGGGCGGGGACAACCGATGCCGCCAATCTGCTTCTGCCGGCAGCCCAATTGGGCATTCGGGGCGATTTCAGCGAAGCGGGCTGCCCCCGTGCCTTGATTGCCTACCAGGGGGGCATTACCTATTTTCATGGCGGGGCCTCGTTACAGGAAGCCGTCGTGCCGGTGATTGCCATTCGCCTCGCGACGGCGGCAGAGAGTGCAACCAGCAGACAGCCAACAGTGACCCTCGCCTACAAACGGGGGGCCAAGCGCATTACCACCCGGCTCCCTATCATTGAACTGGCGATTGGACCCGGCGATCTCTTTTCGCAGGATGCCGCCATTGATCTGCTGTTGGAAGCCCACGACAAACAAGGCCACGTTGTCGGTGAGGCTAAACCCGGTGAACATGTCAACCCGGCGACGCGGCTGCTCTCCCTTTATCCAGGCACCACCGTTGGGGTGACCCTGAAAATGGATCTAGAGTTTGAGGGCAAATTCACGATCAAGGCGTTAGACCCCACCACCCTCAAGACCTATCATAAACTCGACTTGGAGACCGATTACACGGTATAAACATGGACCCACTCGATAGCAAACTCTTAGAGATCTTTGACGGCAAAGTTGTGCGCAAAGATCTCTTGCACCGCATTAAAAAAGGCACCAACGTGCCCACCTTTGTTTTGGAATTTTTACTAGCCCGTTACTGTGCCAGTGATGATCCAGCGGAGATCCAAGCTGGTCTGGAAGCGGTTTTGGCCACCCTCCAAGATAATTATGTCCGCCCGGACGAGGCCAATGCTGCCCAATCCAAAGTGGCGACCAAGGGTAAACATCGCTTTATCGATAAGGTTCATGTCCGCTATGTGGAGAAGGAGCGCAAGCATTGGGCCGCGTTGGAAAATTTTGCATCGCAACGGATTGCTATTGCCGAGCGCTTCTACCGCGACAACGAACGGCTACTGGAAGGGGGTATTTGGGCCGAGGTCACCTTGGCCTACAACGAGATCGATGATGAGGATTATGCCTTCTATATTGAAGATCTGCGTCCGATCCAACTGAGCCGTTTTGACTTTGAAGCTTATGCAGAGGGCCGCAAAGCCTTCACCCGCGATGAGTGGCTGGATGCGGTTCTGCGTTCAGTCGGGCTAGAGCCAACCAAATTGACGCAACGGGTAAAATTCCATTTTATCGCCCGCCTTGCGCCGCTGGCCGAACCCAACTTTAACTTTATTGAGTTGGGACCGCGCGGCACCGGCAAATCCTATTTCTACAGCGAATTTTCGCCCTATTCTACCTTAGTCAGCGGTGGACAGGCGACCAAAGCCACTCTCTTTTACAACAATGCGCGCCATCGCATCGGGCTGATTGGCTTCTGGGATACCGTCGCCTTTGATGAGGTCGCTGGCATTACGATTAAAGATCCCGATGCCGTGCAGATCATGAAAGATTACATGGCCAATGGGCGCTTTTCGCGCGGGGTCGAAGTGATCGCCGATGCCAGCATGGCCTTCGTTGGTAACATTGACCAATCGATTGACCAGTTGGTCAATTCTACGGAGCATGATCTTTTCTTGCCGTTGCCCAAAGAGTTTGATCTGGCCATCATGGATCGCTTTGCCTGTTACCTGCCCGGTTGGGAAATGGTCAAGAACAGCAGTGAGTATTTGACGATGAAGTATGGCTTCATCACCGATTATCTGGCCGAAGCCTTTCACTACCAGTTTGCCCATAGCAACCGCTACGAAGAGGTCAACCAGCGCGTACGCCTTGGCCGCGCTGTCGAGGGGCGTGATGAGCGCGGCATCAAAAAAACCATCGGTGCCTTTCTCAAGATCTTACATCCAGATGGTGCGGCCAGCGATGCCGAGCTTGAAGAGTATGTCGCCTATGCGATTGAGTGTCGCCGGCGTATCAAAGAGCAGATGAATAAGCGCAAGCCCGACGATGAGTTTGCCAAGATCGATCTTTCTTACATCGCAGCCAATGGTCAAGAGATCATCGTTTACTGTCCCGAATCCAGAGGTGCACAGGCCACGGTTGATCCGCTGCGTAAGACTTTGGATCGACATCCTGCTTCCGACGCCCCGAATGTTACAACAAGTATTACAAACGCGCCGCCCGAACAAGTTGTGCATCCTAAGCTCGCTGAGCCTGCCGTTGCTGTGCCGTCTGCACCAATGAGACAAACCACGCCACAGGAACAGCATTTTACGATTCTTTATGGCGAGACAGGCCACAGTTATGACTCGATCATGGCCCCCTATCTTGCGGGTGCCAAGAAAGTCACTATCGAAGATCCCTATGTACGAATGCCCCATCAAATCCAGAATTTCGTCCGTTTCTGTGAAGCGGTAGTCAAACAACCGACGGTTAAACAGATCCATCTGATCACAAGCTATGATGACAACCTACAAATGATGGAGTTCCAGAACAAACTTGCGGAATTGGAGCAGAGCCTGTTGGAATTGGATATCGTGCTGGAAGTGGAACTCAACCCCAATCTGCATGATCGAGAGATTCGGATCGATAATGGGTGGGTCATCAAAATTGGTCGCGGGTTGGATTTTTATCAAAAGCCCGACAGCTGGTTTGGTATTGGGGCAAACGATTTGTCGTTGCGTCGCTGTCTGGAGACAAAGGTGGATATTTTTCGCGCGGCATAACAGCAATCGAGCCAGTCTGTTGGAAAGTAATTCGACGTCATTTACCAGCTCGCAACGCGACCAACTTTGCCCAGTGCTTCGCCTCACCGATTGCAGAAATAGCCCTCCGACTTACCTCCCTATCCCTCGCCAAACCAGTACCCATCCTACCAAATAGGCGGCCCCAAGCACAACGACCATCCGTTTTTAACATAAGTGTGCGGATTGGTTTTATGAACGCACTGGGTAATTGGCCACCATTGCGTTTCGCTGTGATGACTATCAATGGTGATTGCCGAAGCACTGCCGTGCGGAATGACCCATCGTTCCTTCCCCATTCGCTGTCCCCCACGCGCCCGCCCCTGTTGCAATGATAACCCCTACTGACCAAGATGTTGTGCTTTCCACCGATGTCCGTACAATAGAACGATAGATGTTTAGAAACGAAAGCCACTATACGGCTAAGCTTAACCCACAGGAGACCAAACCCATGAAACTCGGCGTTGTTTTCCCACAAATCGAATTCCCCTCGGACCCGATCCTGATCCGCGACTATGCCCAGACCGCAGAGGGATTGGGCTATGACTATTTTCTCGTCTATGACCATGTGCTCGGGGCCAATCCAGATCGACCGGGGGGCTGGAGCGGACCGTATACCCACACCGATCCCTTTCAGGAACCCTTTGTGCTCTTTGGCTATCTGGCCGGCTTGACCCAGACGATTGAGTTTGTGACCGGCATCCTGATTCTGCCCCAACGGCAGACGGCGTTGGTCGCCAAACAGGCGGCGCAGGTTGACGTGCTTTCGGGCGGGCGGCTGCGGCTGGGCGTTGGCGTCGGCTGGAACGCGGTCGAGTATGAGGCGTTGAATGAAGAATTTGGCAACCGGGGCAAGCGTTCGGAAGAGCAGGTGCAGCTCTTGCAAAAGTTGTGGACCGAGGAGCTGGTCACCTTTGACGGCCAATATCACAAAGTTTCTGATGCGGGGCTGAACCCGATGCCGGTGCAGCGCCCGATCCCGCTCTGGTTTGGCGGCTATGCTGACCCGGTCTTCCGGCGCATGGCCAAGTATGGCGACGGCTGGTTCCCGGCGAGCACGCCGCTGGAGAAGGCCAAGCCGATGATCGCGACGATCCGGGGCTATCTGGTAGAAGAGGGGCGGGACCCCGCCACCTTTGGCATCGACCCGTGGATCACCGTGGGGCAGAGCGAGCCGGCGACGTGGGTGGCACAGGCTGAGGCGTGGCAAGCCGCCGGCGCGACGCATCTAGCGGTGAACACGATGCGGGCCGGCTGTACGACGCCGGCGGAACATTTGGCGTTGATCCGCAGATTTAAGGAGAGCGTCGGCTCTTAAAAGCTGTCTGACTCACGTATGGGGTGAGAATCTGCCGCAGATTCTCACCGCTTCGCCTCATCCTTTAGCGTTGCCAACACAAACCGGCAAAATTCACGTGTAGCCTCAGTTGGTTGACTACTAATCGTGCTTTCGATAGCCATTTAACTCTTCCAGCCGGACGTCGAGGTTTTCCACAACAATGAGATCTTCCCATGCCGGATGTTCGGGTACCTCTCCCTCTGTAACTTTGGTTTCCAATTCCGCTATAGTTGCAACGCCATAGCGCGCTAGAAGCTCCAACCGAGTCTGCATGATCGTACGGCGTTGCTCCTGCAGAAAGGTGGCTAGCGCACGGTGCATCAATTCTGGTTCGGTCATCCCCATCGATTGGGCAAGTTCCATGGTCGCAACACTCATAAGTCGTACCTCTTTTCTCCTGTAATCTCAACACGTAGCGTAAGTATACGGTAACTATTCAGGCACCCCCTCCCAACCTCCCCCGCGAGCAGGGGAGGAGCTACTGCTCCCCTCCTTGATGTCGGGGAGGGGCCGGGGGTGGGGTGAATAGTTACAGTATATCATACGATAAGGTTGATCTCCTCTACCAATTGCCAAGCGAGGGCTCATGAGTTCCTGATACGGTTGCCCTACCTTATAACAGGGTTAAAACCCTGCCCTAACAACGAGAAGCACCCGCAGGTGCTTTCCAGCCGCTGAGGCGGCTTCTCACTGTTAGCAAGGGGTTTTAACCCTAAGACCATTCAAATAAGACGAATGAATACGTGGAGTAGGCGTTCTCTAACGCCGTCTAGTCGAGGACAAGCCGCATTAGAGAATGCTCCTTCCTCGTTATTTGAATGGTCTTGGTTTTAACCCCATTGCGTAAGGTAGGACAACTCAACCAGCATCTTGCGTAAGCCCTATTGGTACTACGCCTTCATGCGCTATCCCCTACTCCCGATAAAAGAACTCCTCCCCACTATTATTCGCTGCAATCGCCTGGCCCCCCGACGGGACGTTGCCAAGCTTGCTGTTGGTGATCAGGGCGTAGCGCACCTGTTCGGCAATGTTGAAGAAGTAGATGTTGTCGTGGTGGATCTGATAGATCTCGTCGGTCAGCGCCTTGTCTTCTTCGGAGGCGGGGGCAACGGCGATACGCCCTTCGTGTAGTTCGTAGAGCCGGAGGACGGGGGCCGGCGGTTCTTCGCCTTCGGCACCGTTGCTGGTGTACCAGAGTTCCCACTGGCGTGCCCAACGGCCACTGGGCAGATAGTCCGTCCAGGTGCCATTGCGCCACATTGGCTGCACAGACCAGATCACCGAGGCCTGCGCTTCATTGGCGGTAACCCGTTGGCCAGCTAATGAGGAATCGACCAGCTTGAAGGTCGTGTTGATGCCAATCTCTTTGAAGTGTTCGACCAGCAGCTCCGAGACGACGGGCACATCGGGGGCGTAGCTGGCGGTTTCAATCGGCAGCACAAAGGGGTTGCCATCTGGCCCTAAGCGGAAGCCATCGGCATCGCGCTGATCCATGCCCATCTCATCGAGCAGGGCATTGGCTTTCTCCAGATTGAACTCGGCTGGCACCATTTCGGGCATCGCGGCCAATCCAAAGTAGACACTGTCGATGATCTCCTGGCGGTCGATCGCCATGTTGAGCGCCTGGCGGAAGCGCAGGTCGCCGGTCACCTGCCGCCAGATCGGATCATCAAAGGTCAGATTTAGGTAGAGCGCGGTGGGGTCGACGTGGTTGTCGAGCAGTTGCACGGTAAAGCCGGCCTGCGCTTCGTTCTCTTTGTAGAGCGGCATCTTAACCAGGGCAGTGTCTTCGCGTAGTAGGTCGATGTCGCCGGTCAGCACTTTGAGGTTGACCGAATCAGAGTCACCCGAAAGGACGGAGACGACGCGGTCGATGTAAGGCAGTTGTTTGCCTTCGGTATCGACCTTGAAGTAGTAGGGATTACGCACAAAGCTGAGCACATCGGTCTCGCTGGAGGCCTCGCTAATCCACGGATAGAGGGAGGGCATCCCAATGCAGCGGGTGCGGGTCAGATCCCAATTCTGGCAATTTTTGGTGCTAAAGAGTTGCCACCACTCATCCTTCAACCCCGCATCCGTCAAGAGCGCATTGAGCGCGTCCGGCTCGGCATAGTCGGCGTGAAATTGCTTGAGATAGTGGGCCGGCTGCATCAGGTCGGTGTAGCCCTGCCAGCCTTTGATCGTCAACTCGCGCAGGAAGCCGCCATAGGCCTCGGCAAAGGTGAGGCGGAAGGTAAAGTCGTCGATGATCTCCAGCGTCATCGGCTCGCCATTCGGTTTGCCCGCGGCGCGGAATTTGGCAGGGAACGACGGGGTTAGTTGCTCGTTGCCATAGACATCTTCGACCATAAAACGCACATCTTCGGTGGTCACCGGTTCGCCGTCGGACCATTTCAGTCCCTCGCGCATGTGGAAGGTGAATTCTGTATTGGCGTCATTGACCTCAAAGGCTTTCAGCACGTTGGGGCGGATCCCCTCGACACCAATGCCGGGGGCCATCAACATCTGCTCGTTGAGCATGATGAAAATGTCGGGATTCCAGTCGGCGTCGCCGTGGGCCATGTGGAGCGTGCCGCCATAGCGGCCGGGGCTCCAATCGGGCAGATCGGCTTCGCTGACAATCACGCCCGGCCCGACGACAAAGGGCTCTTGGGGTAGGCGCTCTTCCAGCGGTGGCAGGTCACCGGCCGCGACCATCTCGGCCAACATGGGGGCTTCGCTGGCCACGTCTGTTGCGGCGGCCGGCTCGGCGGCTGCGGGTGCTGCCGCGGCTGGTTCGTTGGGGGCTGGTTCGCTGGGGGCCGGCGCTTGGGCACAGGCCGCCATGAGCAACGTTAACACAAAAAATAGGGGGAGTAATCTCCGCATTTGCATCTCTTCGTTTCCTCTCTTTGTACCGGGGAGTGGATTAAGCAATGGTGGGGAGTTGGGACACGCTGGCTAAAATTTTTCCTGTTGCTACCCTCCTTTCGTTGTTGGCCCATTGGGGTGGTGATTGGGGGAACAATTCAGCGAAGCCGTGCCGCAAAGCGGTAAGCATTAGGGCGCGGATCTTCGCGGAATGACGCAGGGTTTGAAAAGGTACTGGTGGAAACGGATGGTGGGAAAGACGGATTTCTTCTGCTTTTTATCCGTCTTTCCCACCATCCGTTTCCACAAACAAAAACGGCGCAACAGGATCTCAAGGGGTCTTATAGGGGCATGGCCTTGCGCTTGCCCAGGGCGACCGCAAGGGTACGCCCCTACCTACCCCCAATTCCCAAAGAGACTAAAAAACTTACGCTATGCCGTCACAAGTGGCTTAGTCGGGTGATAGATCAGGGGATTCTGGCTGTCATTTTCGATGGGAGCGCCGATGCTAAGTTGTGCGATGATCTCTTCCGGTAGCACATTGCGCTTGCCGTTGTAGGTCGCGCCGTCGGGCATATAGGCGCAGGTCATGGCGCGCCGCCAGCCGGGGCTCATGTTGGCACCGGCCCCATGCGCCACGAGACCGTTGTGGAAGCCACAGGAGCCGGCCTTCATTACCGCGGGCACGGGCATGATCTTGGCCCATTGGGGATAGACGCGGAAGATATCGCCGATATTTTGGCCAATGCCGACATTGTCGTAGGTGGCGCTTTTGTGGGTGCCGGGCAGATAGTAGAGACAGCCATTTTGCAGCGTGGCGTCATCGAGTGCCACCCAAAGGCTGATGGCATCGCGCGAGTGGAAGGACCAGTAAGGATTGTCGAGGTGCCAGCCGGTCGGGTTGGCCCACGGCTGTTTGATCAGCGCCTGGTCATGCCAGATGCGGATGCCCTCAACGCCGGCCACGGTGGCGACCATTTTGCCAAGCTGCGGGTCGAGCATCAACTTGCGCACCTTTGCGTTGTCTTGCCAGAGATTAATGCGCTGGACAAAGACTGAGTCATAGTAGCTGTCGCCGGCCTGCCACTGTTCCTCCCCTTCGCGCCCAGCCAACTTCGTTTTGCCGCGACCAGTTACTGCCTCATCGACGGCGTCGCGCCACGTCGCCAACTCATCTGGGCTGAGAAAATCCTCAACGATCAAGAAGCCATTTTCGCTGTACGAATTGATCTGCTCTTGGGTTAGTTCCGTATTCATGATGTCGTTGTTCTTTCGTTTTTTCTCTGAATTCTACTAGCCTAGTACTTGCCCTGTTTCGCAACAGAAACTAGTGTAGCTACACTTCAAGCGGAAAAGCTGTTGTGGACACGGATTGTAGGAAATACGGATAAAGTTCAAATAGCATCCGTACTTCCTACAATCCGTGTCCACAAAAAATGTTTATTTACACCCGTGGAAAAATCTCATGATCCAGCACCTCACCCACGGTCGGCGTGATGGGGTCGGTCACGGGGTGGCCTTTGCCGGTGTAGCGGGTGTCGGCTGCCATGTAGATGATCACATGCGCCACGCGCGGGTCGTCGGTAACGTTGGCGTTGGCCATGTGCGGCGTAAATTGATGGTGGAAGGTGCAGTCGCCAGCACGTAAGGGGACGGTAATGCGCTCCTGCCATTGCATCGCCGGTGCCAGGCCCATGAGATCATGTTCATCGCGCAAATTTTGTGGGCGTAGATCGCTGATCGTATGTTGGCCGGGGATAAAGGTCATGCAGCCCCGCTCGACCGGCACATCGACGAGCGCGATCCATGCCGAGAGGCTGACCCCGGGCCGCTGATCATGGGGCCAAAAGGGACCATCCTGGTGATAGTGGGTGGGGGCCTGATTTTGTGGTGGCTTGATCAGGATGTGATCGTGCCAGAGACGCAGCGGCACGCCGGCCAGTTTGGTGGCGATGGCAGCCAGATTGGGGTGCAAGGTCAAGCCTTTCATCGTCTCATCGTGCAGCCAGACATTGACATGTTGGGAGAAGACCTTTTTCGCGGTCTCTTGGTTGCGATCTTGCAGCCGCGCCGCGGCATCGAGCGCTGCCTGCCGAAAGTGGGCGGCCTCTTCTTTGCTGATGATGTTGGGAATGTGGATAAAGCCGCGCGTCTGATAGTCAGCAATCTGCTGATCGGTCAGCATCGCGGCGGTGGTGACGGCCATAAACGAAGCCCCTTTGCTCAATACTCTCTACTGCTACGGATCAGTTGTTCTTATGGGATTTCTCCATTATAGAGTAAAATCATCGGTCGATTAGGAAATTTCTCTGATGAACTTAGCACAATTCTGCTATGAGCTTACCACAATATCTACGCCGTGATCTCTTTCGGGCGCGCGATGCCATTGCTATGACCAGGGCGTATCTGGTCAACGATCTGATCATACCCCACAGCCATGACTTTGTCGAAGTGGTCCTGATCATGGCGGGGGAAGGGGTACACCGCTCGCGCGAAGGGGAGATTGCGCTGCAACGGGGCGATCTGCTGGTGATTCGCCCTGGGGCGTGGCACACCTATGTCGGTTGTCGGGCGTTGCGGCTGTATAATTGCTGTTTTGGCTACGAACTCTTGGGCCATGAATTCGCCTGGTTTGGAGAAGATACCCGTCTCAACTATCTATTTCACGTGGGGCCCCTATCGCACGGGCGCTATGGCATCTTATCCACGCGTCTCAATGGGGCAGCAGTAGAAAATTGCGAACGGCAGTTGCTTACCTTGTGCGCCTTGGAACAGCAGCCGACCATCGCCGACCGAATTACGACACTCGCTTCGCTGCTGCTTTTTTTTGGGGAGTTAGCGCGTTCGATTACGCCCAGCAATGAGATGGCCGGCAACACCCACCCTGCTGTGCTCGAAGCCGTCCGGCTCTTGGCACAGGATGTCGCCGAAGAATGGACGATGGCCCTGTTGGCGATTCGGACAGGTGTCAGTGCGGCCCATCTCTCGCGCCTCTTCCGCCAGCAGATGGGGGTGCCGCCTATGGCCTATCTGCATCAACAACGCTTGGAACAGGCCGCTCACTTGCTCCTACATACCACCTGGCCGATCGTGCGGATCGCCTATCATGTGGGCTTTAACGAACAGAACTATTTCGCGCGCTGCTTTAAGAGTTACTATGGTCTCTCGGCCACTGCGTATCGCACGCAGTTTGCCGGCTAGCAATGGGATTAAAATCCCCTCCTAACAGCGAGAAGCCGCCTCAGCGGCTGGGAAAACAGGCCTAGCGCCTGAGGGCGCTTCTCGTTGTTAGGGATACTGTTGCCTGCCTTATGCAATGGGGTTAAAACCCCTTAGTAACAGCGAGAAGCCGCCTCAGCGGCTGGGAAAACAGGCCTAGCGCCTGAGGGCGCTTCTCGTTGTTAGCGATACTGTTGCCTGCCTTATGCAATGGGGTTAAAACCCCTTGCTAACAGCGAAAAGCCGCCTCAGCGGCTGGGAAAACAGGCCTAGCGCCTGAGGGCGCTTCTCGTTGTTAGGGCAGGGTTTTAACCCTGTTATAAGGTAGAACTCCCCCCCTTCCTACTGCCCCCGCTCCTTTGCCACAAACGCGGCGATCTCGGCCATGATCGAACGCTCTTCGTTGTACTCAGGCTTGTCAAAGAGTGCGGCGACTGCCTCTTTGCTGCGGCGGCTGACCGGCCATTCTTCGGCACTGGCAACGCGCAGCAGAAAACGGGCGGCCAGCGCGGCCGCGTCTTGCAGATTGCGCAACAGCGCTTTATCGAGGGTGTCGTAGCGGGTGTGGCCATAGCCGCGACCACTGAGATCGCGCTGCACCGGCTCCATGCCGCCGGTCGGCACCCCCGCCAACAGGAAGGGGAAATGATCCGAGTGCGCGCTGATCGATTTGCCGACGAGAAAATCGAGCGCCATCGCCTTCTGCCAATCGCGCACCAGGGTTTCGAGCGCCGGCCACTCGTTGATCACAATGTCCTTGGAGCGACCACCGCCGGCGGCATCCATATTGAAATAGAAGCGTACATTGTCAAGTTCCGCCTCATGCTGGTCGACATAGGCGTGGGAGCCGATCAGGCCGATCTCTTCGACGCCCCAGAGGGCCACCCGCAGCGTGTGCGGTTGGCGTCCGGCATGGCTGGCGAGCACGCGCACCGCTTCCAGCACCGCCACCGCGCCCGACGCCGGGTCGATCGCGCCCTGCGAAATATCGTGGCCGTCATAGTGGCAGCCGACCATAACGATCGCTGGATTGTCCGCTGTGCCGGGCAGGTCACCGATTACATTCCAGGAGGTCATCGGCTCACAGCGGTCGCTGCTTTTGAGGCGTACCTTGACTTCGCCGTGGCGCTTGATCAGGCGGGCGAGAAACGCACCATCTTCATAGGAGACGGAGATGCCGGGAATCAACCCTTCGGCATTGTCGCCGATACCGCCGGTGGCTGGGCCGTAGGCGGGGTAGTGGTTGACAAAGATAAAGCCCTTGGCACCGGCCAGGATGCTGCGCCCATACTTCTCCATGCGATGGACCCAGCGTTTGGAGCCACGCGGCTGCGTCTTGCTGTTGACCATCGCAATCTTGCCGGCCACCTGGTCGCCATACTCTTCAAAATCGAGTGGTCCGCCATCGCCGATATCATAGATCACCGCTTCGAGGTCGGCGGGTGGCGAGTGGGGCAAGGTGATGCAATCCATCGTCATCTGCACGGGGCTGAGGATCTCCAGCGTCACCGCGCCACGCACCCAGCCCATGTACGCTACCGGCTCGAGATGAACATTTTGCAGCCCATAGGCTTCGAGTTTGGCCTTGATGAATTCAGCCGCCTGCTTTTCACCAGCAGTGCCGCCAAAGCGCGAGCCAAAGTCATCGCAGAGAATCGTCAGGTTGTCCATGCTTTCCGACGAACTGTAGATGTCACCGACCATCTGCTGGTCGAGCGCGAGGAAGGGATTGGTGGTCATAAAGCGCAGTGCTCCTTTTCGGATTGGTTAAAGCGAGGTGCGACAAAATGTGGCGCACTATGGATTGTGCATACGAAGGGGATTACACATAATAGATGGATAGATGGGTTGCGCACAACAGTGTGCAGCGAAAGACGCGTTTAGTATAAATGAGTCGACCGTCGCTGCAAAGTGCCTTCTCTGCTTATCGACAACCCATTTAAACGTGAGGCTCAGTTTTGCAGGGTTTTAATCCTGCGCTAACAGTGAGGCGGCTTCTCGCTATTATACTCCGCTCTGAATCAAAACCGGCGTTTCTACCTCAAGCAAAAACTCCGGTTTTGATTGCAACCGCAGTATAGACGGCCAATTCTATTGGCCGTTTTAGCAAATGTCAACAGGTCCAAGTAGGATGTCGTTTCTTGATCGGCACATCTCTATTCTGCTAGCCAGGCCGCAACCATGCAACCCGTCAACTATCCAGGTGTGGTGCTCATCCGGTGGGGGGTGTAGATTGTCAGCAGTGGGTGTATGCTATCGTATGCGCTGGCAGCAACGAATTTAGTCTGTGGGGGCGCTTTGGCTTCGACAAGCTCAGCCGCCGCTGATGCGCTGGCAGCAACGAATTTAGATGGTACTCGTACTGTACTAGCGTGGTTCTTTGGGATCTGTGGGGGCGCTTTGGCTTCGACAAGCTCAGCCGCCGCTGACTCGTGATCATTGGCCAACCCCTGAGGGTCTGTTGAGTCAATAAATCTTTGTAAGAAAATGAGAAACGGAGGAGACAATGGCTACCGTACAACAGCGCAAACATTCAATTTGGTACCTTTTGGGAGTGAGCTTGCTCTTCGGTGTCTTCTGGGCAGCAGTAGCAGTACGCCCACTTTACGCCGCGGAGTTTCGTGGAGGTGATACGATCACGATTGGTGAGAATGAAGTGATCAATGACGATCTCTTTATCTCTGGGGATGTAGTGACGATTAACGGCACTGTGAAGGGTAATCTCTTCGCGTCAGGCGCGACGGTTACGGTCAATGGCCATGTGGAAGGCAGTCTCTTTGGGGGTGGTCGCACGGTGTTGATCAACGGCACGATCGATGGCAGCGCCTATATTGGTGGCTACGCGCTCACGGTGGGCGAAGGCGCGCAGATCGCACACAACTTGAACTTTGGTGGTTTTAGTCTGACGACAACAGCCGACAGCGCGATTGGGCGTAGCCTCTACGGTGGCGGCTACCAATTTTTGCTCGACGGCGTGATTGAGAATGATGTTGTGGTCGGCAGTGGTGCCCTGGCGTTGAATGGGACTGTTGGTGGCGATGTGCGTGGTTCGGTCGGCAGCCCGGGAGAAGGGTCGCCGGCTCTTTATATGCCCGAATTTGCGGATGCTGTCACTGTGGCCGACCCGGGTCTACGGGTGAGCGAGGCGGCGGCGATTGGTGGCGATCTCACGATTGAGCAGACGGCAGCGCCCAGCCAAGCGCCAGCTGTCCCCTTCTATTCGCCGGCCAATTTGCAACTGCGCTGGGCGATTGGCGAAGCGTTGGCGCTGTTGATCATCGGGCTACTCTTTCTTTACATGCGCCCGACCTTTTTACAACACGCCGGTGATGCCGTCCAACATGATCTATTTGCCAGCTTGGGGATTGGGTCGCTCATCATCTTTATTGTTGTGGTGGCGGTGCCGGTGACGCTTGGTCTGCTGGTCGCCCTGGCCGTGATCGGTGGTTGGCTCACGCTTGGCAACTTGGTTGGCGATATTGTCGGATTGGGGTTGGTGACATTGCTCTTTGCGATTGGCATCTTTTTCTTTACCGCCGGTATGATCACGAAGATCGTTGTTGCCTACACTGGTGGCCGGCTTTTGGTCCGGCGCTTGGTCAACGGCGATGAACCAGTCGCTGGCGGAGCGGCTGTATTTGCATTAGTGTTGGGCGTGATCATTTACATTGGCTTGCGCTCGGTTCAATTTGGCGTTGGTGGAATAGTTGGCTTACTGGTGACAATGGTCGGGCTCGGTGCTTTATATCTGGCAATTCGTGGGCGTAGTCACGGTGCACCGGTGACCACTGCCGAAACACGCGTTTCTACAGAGGCCGTACAAGCTCTGTAACCACGGCCGCTTTACAAGCATATTTGTACCTATTTCGACAACGTTACATTTTATAAAATGGACAGGATTCACAAGATACACAAGATTTTCCCGCTGCTGTAGAAACCCTGTAAATTCTGTGAATCTTGTCTAATTTAACGTTGTTGTACTACTTGCAGGAGAAAACAATGACAACAGCGCAAGTTCGGTCTGGCATGATCGATATCACCGTGTGCGGCGAGCCTATTGCCGTGGGCAAACGGACGTTGCAGTCAGTCGCGCATCTGCGTGGTTGGCGTAGACAGGGGGGCGATGGGCGCAATGGCGGTGGCGGTGCCTTTGTGCGTTTGCGCCCGGTTGCGGTGCGTGTCACAGAAGCCGGACAGCCCGATTATACCATTGAGATAGCGGATCCGACACACCAACCGTTGCGCGTGTTCGTCGGTGTCGCCGCTGCGATTGCCCTCTTCTGCGGTGCAATTTCTCTCTTTGCCGCGCGGCGCCCAAAGCGGTGACCCATAGATGTTCAGATAACCTTTCGGAGGGATTCCAAAAACGCAGCAACAACGCACGCAATACGCAACACGCATTATATCAATCCCAATCACTTGTATACTATGAAACGGAGCAAACAATGCAACCTGAGATGCAGCCTGAACTGCAGAAGGCGACCGAACCAATCGAGCAGATGTTGTCCAAGATCGGCGTTCAAACGGTTTTTGGCGAAGCGATCGCGGAGCAGGGGAACACGGTGATTCCTGTGGCCGAAGTAACCTATGGCTTTGGCTATGGGGGGGGCTATGGACGCAGTGATGAAGCTCAAACCACTGATCCAGCGACCAAGGGAGAAGGAGGTGGCAGCGGTGGCGGTGCCGGTGGCAAAGCGAAGCCTTGTGGCTACATTCGTATCACCGCCGACGGTGTCACCTATGAGCCGATTACTGACGAGACGCGGATTCCCATCGCTGGGATTCTCATGGCGGCGTGGGCTATCTTCTGGGTAATGTTAACGATCCGGACGATTGCCAAGGCGGTGACCAAGACGGTCCAGATGAAACACAAACAAGCCGCCAAATAGTCTTTGGCTAAGCTGTTGTAATTGTATTGCTTTGTGAGGTACTCTACTGACCTTTCTTGTTATTTGTGCAATAATTCACAAATGTAGCTGAAGAGTGAGTGAGTCAATCGACTGAATGGGGCAAATGCAATGACAACAACAAGACCAAAAATTGTAATTATCGGTGCCGGTTTTGGTGGCCTCTTTGCGGCGCGCCAGCTGGTACAGGCAGATGTTGACCTGTTGCTGGTGGATCGGAATAATTATCATACCTTTACTCCATTGCTCTATCAGGTGGCGACGGCGGCGTTGGATCCGAGTGAGATCGCCTATCCAGTGCGTACCATCTTTCGGGATGCCACAAATTTGCGCTTTCTGCTGGGCAATGTCACCGCTGTCGATCAGACGCAGCGCCTGTTGACGATCGAGGCGGGCGACCGCACCGTCACCGAGCCCTATGACTACCTGATTGTCGCCGCGGGTAGTGTGCCCAATTATTTTGGCAATGATGGCTTTCGCGAGCACGCCTTTGAATTGCGCACGTTGCACGATTCAATTCGGCTACGCAACCATGTGCTCAACCTTTTTGAGCAGGCGGTCTGGCAGGAAGACGCCGCGATCTGCAATGCCTTGCTGACAATTGTCGTGGTGGGGGGTGGTCCCACCGGCATCGAGACGGCCGGTGCGGTCTACGAACTCTATAACCATGTGCTGGCCAAAGAATATCCGCATGGCGATCTGCACACCCGTGTGATCCTGGTCGAGCAGGCGGAGCAGTTACTGGCACCCTATCCCAAACGATTGCAGCGGGCAGCGGTGCAACAGTTAGAGTCGCTTGGGGTTGAAGTGCTGTTGGGGCGCAAGTTGCTTGCGGTCGATCGCGATGCCGTTCGGCTGGAGGGGGATGAGGTGATCCCTACCTATACGGTCGTCTGGGCGGCGGGGGTGAAGGCGACCCCGTTTGCAGCACTGCTCGGTGTAGAGTCGGCGCGCAGTGGGCGCATTCCGATTGAGGCGACGACGGCGGTGGTGGGGCTGGAACGGATCTATGCCGTGGGTGATATTGCCCATTTGGCCGATCCAGAGGGTCGACCCTACCCCATGTTAATTCCTGTCGCACAGCAGCAAGGGGAATTGGCCGCCAAGAATCTTCTGGCTGATTTGCGCGGCGAAGTGGGAGAAGCGTTTACCTATCGCGATCGGGGCACGATGGCAACGATTGGCCGCAGCCGTGCGGTCGCTTGGATCTTTAACCGCTTTGCGCTCACGGGACGGTTAGCGTGGCTGGCTTGGCTGGGGTTGCATCTGGTGATGTTACTCGGCTTTCGCAATCGGCTCAATGTGCTAATCAATTGGGCCTGGAATTACTTGACTTATGATCGATCTGTACGGATTATTTGGAAACAGGAGTCGGTAACAGCGGCAAAGGAAGGCACCGATCGGTCGGTTTTACCACCGCAGCGGCAACCCTTGTAGTTTATGGCTCTTGGCGAATTAGGGTGGGAAGTGCCGGTTGCGTAGAGTAGGGCACATTGCACGCGTAGCGAAAACAAACGGGGCGACCCGCGGCCTTGGTTTCGCGCCTAGAACGCAACCGGCGTTCGCTTACCCTCTTCGCTTTATAGCACACTAATTCGCCAAGAACCTAGTTTTTTTACGCAATAGCGTTATACAGTCGGCAAGTGGCCGCTGCAATGAACTGATACCAATTCATTGCAGCGGCTACTTTCTCATTGGGCCATTGACAGTTGGAGAGCCAGCCGTTTTTCACTCCAACTTTCTACTTAGTCAAACAATTACACCGCATCTCTATCTCCGTCAATTTTGGCAATTAATTTCCACTTTATACCTTATCCAAATACTCTATTTGCTTGATGTCCACAACTTCACCTCCTGTTAGAATTGCTACAAGTAATCGAATTTTATTGTAATTGGAGAGGTCTGTTAAGAATCCTGGGCACTCTAATTGACCAGAATGCGTAAACAAACGTTGCGTATCCTGGAAAATTTGACAGCTATCTGACATCTATCTTGTCTAAGCGACATGTTATAGTTGTTCTTGTAGCTTAAGATTATATGAATATTTTGTTAGTTAACTGATGATTTTGTATGAATTGTCTGTATATATGTGTCGAAAATGGGCTGAATTGATTGAACTGAAAGAGCCGGCTACAGGCGTGGGATGTTGATTGCCATCGGTAGCGAAGTGTATTTTGCTTTGTTGCGTTTATCAGCAAGGATGAACGAGGGTTGGTACGTGTCCGTTGCCCCACCAGTGGCATACCAGCGGATAGCAGAGAGGAAAGATTGTGTCAACAGCTTCGATGATCAATGGCGTTTTGCGCAAAGAGCGCGACCGTACCCAATGGGTGCCATACTATACGACTTTGGTCTCGCTCTGTGGATTGGTGGTGACTGTTAATGCCATTGTTCGCTATGAGAAAGATTGGGGAGGATTGGCGCTTTTTGCTGGTGCAGTGATCATTGCACAGTTAACCAATGTTGAATTGTTTGCATCGAGTCGAAGTACAATATCCCTTGGCACAATCGTCACTACTGCTTCAGTAGCAACCTTGGGAATGTGGGGCGCTATTTTAACAAGCTTGATCAGTGGCTTGACAACGATTGTAACGACGAGTATGTGGTTTTCGAAAGATGTGACTGCCCAAAATCGTGCAGGTTGGGGGCGACGTGCAACATTTAATGTTGGCATGCGTACGCTTGCTGCAGCAAGCGGGTCTGTTGTATATCTATGGATCACATATCTTTTTAAATCAGGGAGTGATCTATGGAGTATTCTTCCAATAGCATGTTTTGTAATCGTATATGAAGCTGTTGGAACTTTATTGTTAATGCTTGTTATTCACTTGCAAACAGGTAGGAAACTACATGTAATTTGGCAACAAGATTGGCAGTGGGCTTTACCTATTACAATTGTTGGGGGGGTGATAGGTGGAAGTGGGATTGCGTATGCGTACAAAACAACAGGTATGATTGGCCTAGGGATTTTCATGTTTCCGGTCATAGCAACTGGTTATGCATTTTATCTCTATATTAACCGTAGCCGTGTGTATGTTGAACAGCTTGAAGATGCGAATAACCAGTTAGAAAAGGCCAATCTTGGGCTGTTACAGACCTTAAGCGCAGTGGTTGATGCGTATGATATTTACACTTTTGGGCATTCGACCCAGGTCGCACGCTATGCATGCGCAATTGCCGAATCGATGGGTTTGGGTAAAAATGAACAAGCCCGCCTTTTGCGCGGTGGGCTTATCCACGATTTAGGCAAAGTTGGGGTGACTGACGCTATTATTGGGAAGAAGGGTCGATTGACGGATGAAGAATATAATGCCCTGAAGTTGCACACCACTATCGGCGCAGAAATTGTTAGTCAAATGCCCCAATTTCAGGAATTAGTGCCTTTGGTTCGAAATCACCATGAGCGTTGGGATGGCCGTGGTTACCCCGATGGCTTAAAAGGTGAAGAAAACACATTGGGCGCTCGTATCATGTGTGTTGCGGATAGTGTAGAGGCGATGCTTTCGGACCGCCCATATCAATCGACGCGTTCTCTAGCCGATGTGATCATGGAGGTCAAACGTTGCTCTGGTACACAATTTGATCCTAAGGTTGTTGAAGCATTCTTGGCAGTGACCAAAAAACATGGTGAGGAATTTTTTGTCAATTCGGCATCAGCAATCGCGCATGAGCTAGAAGAGACAGGTGCCTTATCGACCTTGGATGATCGATGCTATGTCAAAAAAAGTATGATTTCATCTCACTTGCAGAAGGCAAACGCTAATTTGGTTTAACCATTTCCTCATTTTGTATCAACAAATTATCTAGATAGTTGATCGCTGCTTCCATCACTTCATCTTGCTTTGTGATTGGATTATCTTCAATTGATAGTTGTGGGTGTACACCTTTTTCCTGGATCCATTCACCTGTCGGTGTGAGCCATTTTGCAACGGTAAAGTGCAGCATATGCGTTTCATCCAGAGATACTGTATCTTGAACAACCCCTTTGCCAGCAGTTGTTTTTCCTATTAGTATTGTGCTTGCTCTTTGCACCATTGCCGCAGCCGCAATTTCACCAGCCGACCAGGTTTCTTCATTGATTATTATAACAATCGGAATTGCAGAAAAACTTGCATTCCCAGATGCCTTAAAATCTCGTCGTGTGCCATCTTTAAACTCAACCGTGTATAAAAGTGTCCCGGGCTCTCTAAAGTAGCTTAATATTTTTTCGGCAACGGTGGGTGATCCGCCACTATTATTCCTCAAGTCCCAAATCAACGCTTGAATAGGGATCTGTGAAAATTCTTCAAAGATCGTTGAAACCATTTCCTCTGGTTGATCTGCAAAAAAGTATTCTGTTTTCAGATAGCCGATATTGCTATGTATGATCTGATGAGACAAATAGTTCCAAGGTTTCCGAGTGACTATCAACTCTAAGATCTGATCCCCACGTTGAACTGTTAATTTGTACGTAGAGTTAACAGGACCTCGTAACAATGTTGCTATCTCGTAGCCACCGACAGATTGACTAATGTCAAATTCGTCTATACCTAACAGACTATCTCCCACCTGAACGCCAGCAATTTCCGCTGCACTGTCTGACGGTACTTCTGTTACAATCCGCTTGCCATCAACAATGTCAAACCTCAGATCCGTATTGCCCACTGCACTTGCATATCCAGCAAGATAGCGTTCTGTTGTAAGCGGCCCGTAGAGATCGGCATATTTATCTTGACTCCATATCAGCATTGCGGAAATTGCGGCATCCGCCAGTTGCGATGAGATTGGTGTGCTGTTTTTCGTTTTATTTAATAACAGCTGTCGGTCCACTAGCAATTGATAGGCTTTGAGCATCCGCTGTTGCTCTATCGACTGCGTTGAGATTTTATTGCTGATTGATTGGCGTATACTATGGGAAAACCACCCAATAAAAAACCAAGTCAGACTAATAAGGATGAAAAGTCGTAGTTTTGCCAATATTGGT
Source organism: Caldilineaceae bacterium (assembly GCA_034432375.1). GTDB lineage: Bacteria > Chloroflexota > Anaerolineae > Caldilineales > Caldilineaceae > JAHBVH01. The sequence continues at coordinate 65,607 of DAOUCA010000025.1, read as the reverse complement.
ACTCCAAATCATCGTTCAACTTCGATAGACGAAGGCGGAGCCGCTGCGGCTTCGACAAGCTCAGCCTACGCTCAATCCCCGAATTCGCCAACAGTCTCTTGACAATAGAAAGGGCACATCTTCAACCCATAAAAAAGCAGCGATGATTTGGCATCATACGCTGCTTACAATCTTTTATTCTAGTTACTATAGATACCGCAAGTGCTAAGTATCCATCGATTCATTGCAAAATAACTTGTAGTGTTTAGCGAACAAAAACCATCGGTTAAACAGTAAAGTTATCTTGAATCGATACTTAACCCTTCCAAGTACCATCTGCCGTCCAATGCAACGTCGGCAGGCTATTCCACGAAACATCCACCAATTTCGAGCCTCCGTCGGCGAAAATTGTCGCGCCGAAGAGAACCGCAGCCAATAGTGCCAAGCTAACGATAAGATAAATCTTCGTCATACTCTGTCTCCTTATGAGTAACAATACGGGGTTGTGCATAGGTGTGGCACATGACACAAGCGCATTGACCATGTGGAATAGGAATAGGGTTCAATGGAGTCGCCATGTTTCGGAATATACTTGGTACGATACCCTAAAGAAAAGCGATCAGACTCATTAGATTAGAGGCATCGACGCACATTCATCAACATCGTGTCAGTGGATTGCGGTCAACGTGATACACTATGCTTATAATGACAATAGGACTGTTACGCCATCGGGTGCAATGCGCAATCGGGGGATGTCCTTCATTTATTGTAGATGTTTTTAGATACCTTGTCAAACTACTGTAATTGCTGTAGTTAGTTGCGCCATTTGTTGTAGGGAAGTGGGGGGAAGTGTGGCAATCGTCCCAGGGTGAGGGTTAGCGCCAGTGGGCCAACAGCTGTACACGCTCGAGCCATTCCTGTGCAATAGCGTCGAGGGTTTTTGCATTAACCGCATTCAAGCGGGAGGCGGCTGGTGCGATTGGCTGCTCGAGGCGATACGCGATGGCAAATTGTACCACGCCATCCGTGCTTGTCCGTTGCAGGGGCTGTAGCAGTGAGCGCCCCAACTCCGGGTGGCTTGCTGCGTAATGGGCGGTGGCGATCCAGACAATGGCAATATCACGGTTGAGATTATCGGCAAAGCGTGAGTGGAGCAAATTTACTGTTTCGTCGGCCTTGCCCCCAAAGGCAAAGAGATAGAGCAGGGCATAATCGAGGACGAGCGGTACTTGTTCGAGGGTGGGGCGCGCTTGAATAAAGCGCTCGACCAGTCGATCAAGTTCTCCGGTCTCCCCTAAGGCTAGCAGATAATAACGCAGTGTGCTAGGGGAATGGTGCAGCTCTTCTTGCTGTGGATGGTATTGCCACCAAGCTAAGAGCCCGCTCCAATTGTGCGTAATGGCAAAAGAGAAGGCCTGTTGTTCTGGGGTAGCGTCGGCTGTGGTTGCCTCTTGCAGCAATGCTGTGGCTCGTTCCTTGTCGCCCTGATCCAGCGCAATATACGTCCGAAAGACGATATCTTGCCACGGCCAATCGGCGAGTGGGTGCAGCCAGCAAAGCCAACGCTTGAGTTGATAAGCGCGTTGATATTGGCCCCGGTAGAAATAGTAATTCGAGAGACGGAAGCCAATCGATGGCACAATGGCCACAAGGATCCAGATTGCGGCACTCAGATAGCCGGCGATGGTTGGTACGACGAGCGCGGCCAAGAGCGCACCACAAATTAGCCCCAGCGAGATCGGGATCCAGCGGGGGCTATTGGAGATTGCGTCGCGCGCCGTCTGTAGAATAGTAATGACGGACGCAACCAGCACCAGGATTAATAGAATGAAGTTTAGGCCGCTCGGGAGTTGTGCCATTGTCTGCTCGATGCCTTAGACGTCGTTTGATAGGGGCGTTACTGTTTGACTCTTGCGCTGTGCCGACCGCTGTGTAAATGGCAATCCGTCTGCTAGACTGCCACTCTGTGTAAGAGGGGCTCTCCTGCCAAAAAGCGTGCAATGTTGCTAAATTCACTGCTGCGGCCCTTTTCTGCGTTGCTGGTTGGCGCGCCGGCTGCGGTGTGGGGGGTCAGTAAAAGGTTCATGTTTGCCAGGCGCGTCAGCGACAGCAACGGATTGTCAGGTCGCAGCGGCTCCCATTCAAAGGTGTCAAGCGCGGCCCCGGCAAGCTGGCCAGTTTGCAAGGCGGCGGCCAGCGCCGGTTCATCAATGATGCCCCCACTGCCACAACTCACCACAAACGAGCCTGGCTTCATTGCGGCAAAGGTCTGGGCGTTGAGCATCAGCTCCGTTGCCGGTGTGAAGGGCAGGAGCGAGCAGAGAAAATCGACCTGTGCGATCAACGCCTGTGGCTCAGCATAGGTAATCCCTAATTCACGCTCTATCGACGCCGGCAACCGTTGCCGTTTGTGATAGAGCGTCTGCGCCGGCGCAAAGGGTTGGAGGCGGCGCGCCAACTCCGCCCCAATCTCGCCAAAGCCAAGAATCCCCACCCTCTGCCCATAGAGCCCCTCGATACCCGCGCGTCGTGACCAGTTGTACGCAAAGGTATTTTCGTCGGTACGGCGTGCGGGACGATCCCAATCCGCCGCCGCTTCGGCGATCGCCTGTACCTCTGGTAGCCGTTTGATCAGCGCCAACATCTGCATGAGTATATGTTCGGCGACCATAATACAGCCTTTGAGCGGCCAAGCACAGACGATGATTCCCCGTTGCTCGGCCGCCGCGACATCAATATCATAGGTAAGTGAGCCGAGACGCTGGATCAATTGCAGCTGGGGAGCGGCCTCTACCATCGCACGATCGATCACACCTGCGCGCTCGCTGATCAAGATCTCCACATCGGCAAGACGCGCCAACAGTTCGGCCCTTGGCGGTCGGCGCATGATCGTCAGATCAAGCACCGACGGTGCCGCCCGGCGCGCCGCTTCTTGATGGTGGGGACTGCGATCGGTGAGAAAGAGGGTCTGGTAGTGTTTGGTCATCGTTCGATTCATGAATCTGTTGCGTGTTGCGTGAACTGTTATGGGATCTTGTTGCGCGAATTAGGTGGTTGTCTTTAGGGAAAAATCAAATTGCATCTGACGCGCTATGTTACGCGGAAACTGACTCGCTAAACGTTCACGCAAAACGCAAAACGCCCTACTCTCTACTCCGCCAATCGTTCGAGCAACATGCAGTACGCCCGTTGTCCGCGTTCAAAGTTGTGTAGTCGGAAGAACTCGTTGGGCGAATGCTGTTTTTCATCGGTCAGGGCAAAGGCAAAATTGACGGTGTAGACCCCCAACACTTTGTGGAAAAGACTACAGAAGGGGATACTGCCGCCGGATCGCACATAGAGCGGCTCCTTCCCATAGAGTTCCAGATGCACATCCCGCGCCGCCGCGTTGCCGGGATGGTCGGCGGGCATCAGATAGGGTTCGGCCGCGCTGGCCTCCGGCTTGACCGTGACATCGACACCGGGCGGGGTGTTGGCTTTGATGTGGGCCGTGAGCAGTTGCACAATCTCAGCTGGATCCTGATCGGCGACGAGGCGGCAGGTGATCTTGGCGTGGGCCGCGCTCGGCAAGACTGTTTTGGTGCCTTGCCCTTGAAAGCCACCCCAGATGCCGTTCACTTCCAACGTGGGGCGGGTCCAGATGCGTTCCAAGGTACTAAAGCCCGGCTCGCCATAGGTGGCGTCGACTTCGATCTTGGCCTGGAAGTCGCCATCGTCGTGGGGCACGGCCGCGATCTGCGCCTGATCTTCTGCGGTTAAGGCGCGTACTCGATCATAGAAGCCATCGACCAGAATTTTGCCTGCCGGTGAACGCATCGAAGCCAAAATTTGGATGAGCGCGTGGATTGGGTTGTTGATCGCGCCACCGTACATACCGGAATGGAGATCAACATTGGGGCCGCGTACATCGATTTGCAGCGCGGCCAGGCCACGCAAGCCAATCGCCAACTCCGGCTGCGTGTCGCTATATTGGCCACCGTCGGAGCTGATAACCATATCACAGGCGAATTTCCCCTGGTTGGCTGCCACAAAGGGGGGCAGGGTCGGGCTGCCAATCTCCTCTTGGCCTTCAAAGAAGAACTTAACATTGACCGGCAATTTGCCTTCGCTTTGTAGCAGCGCCTCGGTGGCAAGGATCGGTGTCAACATGTTGCCCTTGTCGTCGTTGGCCCCACGGGCATAGACACGGCCCTCGCGAATGGCCGGCTCAAAGGGGGGCGTTTCCCATAACGCCAGTGGATCGACTGGCTGCACGTCGAAGTGGCCATAGATCAGGATCGTCGGTTTGCCCGGGGCATGGAGCCAATCGCCATAGACGACGGGATGGCCGCCCGTTTCCATCATCTCGATGTGTTCAATACCGGCAGCCGTCATCCGCTTCATCACCCATTCGCCCGCTTTGCGCACATCGGCGGCATTCTCCGGCAGGCTGGAGATGCTGGGAATCCGCAGAAAATCGAGCAGCTCTTCTAGAAAGCGATCCTTATTTTCTGCTAAATAATCATACCAGGCCATTCTAAAACTCCTTCATAGATTTCTGTTGATGTAAGACTAATCCAAAATTTAAACTATCCACGAAGCTGGTATCCCCGGTCCCATTGCCATTAAGGTAGTGAAAACTCGTTCCACGCTCCAGCGTGAAATGCACCCTGGAACGCGCCAGCGTCCAGTACAACCGCTGGACGCTGGCGCATGGAAACCACTAATCCTTGCCTTAATTGCAGTGACCTCTTTGGTGCGAGAGAGATGAATGGTTTGCGCTTTCTTCGAGAAACTTCGTGCCTTTTTGTGAATTCTCTGTAACTGTCCAGGTCGACTTATCGTCGCCGCTTTGGTTTCGATACGCTTCGCGACTCAACCGGCGCTACGTTCAGAGGCACCTGGATAGGTACAATTATTTTACAGTATATTAGCGCAGAACCAGCGGTAAAAAGAGACCATTGATCGTTGGTAGCTGACCAACCGCTGCAATGCCCGCCCCACAGCCATTGAGGGGGGTGATACGCCAGAAGGTGCCCTGGTTCAAGGCCGCCCCTTGGTTAAATTGATAGGTAGTCGCCGTCGTCTCACGCGTTTCGATCGACGCTGTAAAGTGATCATCAGTGGCGATCTCGACACGGTAGCGCGCCGCCGTTGGCAACGGTTCCCACGTTAAGCTGCTGTAGGAATCGTCGGTGAGCGATAGGGTTGGTGTGGCGACGGTGGGCATAGGCGCGACGGTGGTGGCCAGATGAAACGAAAGCGTCGTTGTATCCAATCGGTCGGCCGTGGGTGATGTTGCCGCCACGGTCATGCTATAGAAACCGTCCCCTGCCAGGCTCAGATCAGTCGTGAGCGTGCTGGTATTGTCGATGCGCTCTTGCAGATCGACCACGGACGGGGCAAACGTGGCGCTAATTTCTGAGGATGCTCGGTCAACCGCCAGCGTAACGCTCTGCGTATAGTGATTTCTTGGCTGTAGCGCAACGGTAGTAGTGAAAGAGTTTTTGGCCAGTTCGGGGCGACAGAGCAGCGTCACCGCTGGATTGCTTTCGACCAATACATCGGCTGCTAAATGGGGCTTGAGCAGAAAGACACCCCGATCGAGCGTACTGACGACCACGGTGCCATTGCGGAAGAAAGGGTACGCAGTCCACGCCCCAGAAAAGACCGCCTCATCGTGGTCAGGAAAGGTGTCAAAGCTGGCAACTTCGCTGAGTTGCCCGTCTGCCAGATCTTTGCCGTCGAGCAGCCGCAGACCAGACGTGTAATTTGCTTCGTAGATATAGGTGTCGCTGATGTAAAGATTGTGGTCGATGGCAGCGAGCGCCGCGGTATAGTCCCCCAGGAGTTGTGGATTGTCGATCTGCTGCACGTCGATGATATAGCTGCGCGTGTTATGTTGACCAAACCACTCATCCATCTCATCATTCATGACAAAGTAGCGTTGATCCGGCGTGAGCCAGCCTTGATGAACATAGAAATTCTGATCATCCTGGAGCGCGGCCAGACGAACGGGTGCGCTTTTGTCAGTTACATCGACAATGGTGACCGCTGAAACACTGGCGTTGAAGCAGAGCTCGCGGCCTTGGTAGCGCTGGTCGGGGCCATGATAGATCACACATTCGGCGTCGTGGATATAGCCATCCTCGGCATAACAGCCGGCCTGCGTTGGGCTCAGGGGTGACCGGATATCGACCATATGAAGACCACCGGCACAGGTGCGCGTGCCGACGGCGTAGGCATAACCGCTCTCTTCGTTGATCACAAGATTGTGGGCATCACCAAAACCGCCATAGTGCGCACTCTCGTGAAAGACAACGGGGATAGTGCTGCGGTCGATGGTACGCAACTGTTGGAGATCAAAGACCTGCATACCGTGATTGGGGTTATAGTCGGCGACGACAAAGGCATAGTTTTGATAGACCTTGATGTCGCGCCAACTGCTGCTGGTGCTGTGGCTGGGCAATTTGCCCAGATAGAGTGGCGCAGTTGGCGTACTGATATCGAGAATCACAAGACCATCATTGGCTCCGACAAGCGCGTATTCGTCTCCGTCGACGGGGTCACGCCAGCCCCAATTATCGTTGTTGGTCTGCCCGCCAATCGCTGTAATGGGGAGATAGGCGAGCAGGTCGACATTGTTGCACGGGTAAGCATCGGCAAAGCCATTGATACAAGGCACATCGAACAGTGGTTGCGGTTCATCAATGGGGTGATTGGCGGCGTCGACAAGGCCGGGCATGAGCTGGAGCCATTTACCGTCGAGCGGACGTGTATCGGTGAGTGCGATGGCCGGATTGATGGCAACGGTAGCATAGGTATGGGTTGGGCTTGGCGCGAGGCAGCGCAGATCGGCAGGATAGCAGGCGGGCAATAGCGGTGCCGGTACAGGGAAGACCTCATGGGCGGTGACCGTGCGTATGAGCAGGAGCAACAGGAGTGCTGCCAGTAGCGGTGGCAAAAGCCAGCGCAGTCGGTGGCGGTGTCCTTGCAGCAAAACTACTGCTTTCGAGCGAACCAAACGTGCGCAGGACCAGTGGGAGATAAATGGTTGCATAGCGGGAATCCCTACATCCAGTGATAGTGCTGGCCTACCTTATGCAATGGGGTTAAAAGCCCTTGCTACCAGTGAGAAGCCGTCTCAACGGCTAGAAACCCAAGTAAGGTAGGACAACCGGATCATTCAGTGTAACCAGAAAGTGCCGGGGTGTAGACCCTGCATCGTCGTGCGTCTCTCTTTGGAAAGTCTATTTTCCTGTGGCGAAAAATGGCGTGTCAAAGAGGTACTGATTTTTCGTTAGTTTAGCACAGATAAGGAATAAGGGTGAAGCGCGGCCATAGATAGGGTGTGATTCAGAGGATTCGGCAGGGCAGGGATGGTTGTAATGTTATGGTGCTGACGTTGCGTGCCGACTTTCCGTGTGACGCAAAAGATCCTGTAAAAGGGGGGCAGTGCAGAGGGCATACGCAACCCAGCCGAGCGCGCCCAAAACCATGCCCACCAGCCATGAACCGCCGATGCTGCTCAGCTGATCACAGCCAAGCCGGCAGATCGTTGCACCTGCGCCACCAAGGAGCGCACCGCCCAGTAGGCTAAGCGGTGGCCATTGCCAACTGCCTGGATATGAACGCAGAACAATAAGCCACTGCGCAAGGCCAACTAGACACAGAACGAAGCCCAGCCGGACAAAATTGATCCAGAAAACTTCCCACAGCCACGGGCTTGCGCTTAACCATGTGACCAGTGGCGTTAACAGGGGTTGGCTGCTGATATACAGAAGATGGGCTAAGGGCCAACCGCTGAACAGGATTAATGTCCATCGCCAAGAGTGAGGGAGATGATGGCGCAGATAGAATCCCTGGCCCAATGCCACCGGAAACCCGGCCAGAAGCAAGGTGCCCATAAATTCTAGACGAGTTTCCAAAATGCCGGCGGCTGCACCACCGACCAGATTGATCAGCAGCCAGCCAACGACGAAGGGTAGACGCTTTGCTATGGGCATCGTCGGAGATCCAACTAGATGCTCTGACAAGCTTCTTCCAAGGCACCATCGATAATCTGTAAGGCTTCCACCTCGGCGTGATCCATGGCCAGGCCTACTTCTTGAATCAGCAATTCGCGCCCATGATCGAGCAATCGTTGATCTTCAATACCTAAATGTTTCTTATCGCGTCGCCGCCAGGTCAATTCGCGGACTGCTTCAGCAATCTTCACCGGGAAGCCGGAATAGACCAGATCTTCTAAAAACTTTTGTCGTTTTTTATGATCTTGGGGCAGCTCTTGCGGTTCGGCGCGCAGGGTAGACAACACCTGTTTGACCTTTTCTTTGGTCATAATGTTGCGCAACCCTACGATTTCGGCCCGTTTAAAGGGAACCCGTACGGTTAACTGTTTGCCGGCAAAGCGCAGTACGTAATATTCCTGGGGGTGATCGTCGAATTTAATCTTTTCGACATCAATAATTTTGCCGGCCCCGTGGGCAGGGTGAACAAGAGTTTGACCGATGGCATAATCCATGTGTCCTCCTTTATAGGTACAACGATAAGTACAACTCTTCGCGCTATTGTGGAAAACCAACTGTTGCGATGACCAAGATGCTCAAAGGGTCCACGAGTCCGAGTTTCCCAGCTGGCGCAATCTGCATCTAAAAATTAGCAATTATTTATTCATTGCTGCCCTATTGTATCACAAATTTTTAGTTTTGTCATATTGGGGGCCAAAGCGAAGCAGGACTCCGTTCTTAGTGACCAGAGAGCAGAAGGCAAGTTGTAGATAGATCACAATATTTGCGAAGCGCTATTGTGGGCGTGGTGCGTAGCCGATAGAATAGCAAACGGGACCGGCTTTGTAAGATGTCGGTCCCGTTTCGGCGTGCTAGGTGGCATTCGCTCCTCTAAGCGAATTGTGCAAACCGCCATTTCCGCTGGAGGCTAAATTACGTGTTTGCACAATTTTGTCTGATGAGCCGCGGCATTATGGCTGAGCTACAGAATGGCAAGGTCCGTCCAGTAGGTGGGTAGCGTATCCCATTGATTGCTGCCGCCACCACCAGTTACATAGACATACGCGATGTTGCGTGCCCGCGCCATCCCCACATAACTGCGCATGGTGGCCACGTCGGTCACCCCATACGCCAACATGGCAAACCGATTTGGCAGATAGCTGGCTACGTAGGCATCCGGCGTATAAGCTGGCCGGCCACTACCGTTTTCAAAGGTGACCGTGGTATCACCCGCTGGTAGGCTGATATATACCTATGCAATTTTGGTTCCTGGGTACAAAATGACTTTGGCCAAGCTCGATTTACTGTTAATGTAGTTATATATTTCTGTATAGGAAGCGAGCATATCGGTGTCGGACGCGACCTCATCAAAAAGATTCCGTTGAGATTATAATGGGCCGCATAGAGATCGATGTCGGCTTTCACCTGCGCGCTAGCGCGGTTGCCGTAGTCAGTAGAGATATAGCCAAGCATGGTCACGCCCGCAACACGTAAATCGTCGAGTCCGTATTCATAGTAACAGTTGGGGGGTACCATTAGGGCCATTATGGGGGTTGATGATCGCAGTGATAGGTGCAATACTGTTTGCAGCAGCGACATCATCCCAGAGATAGGTCGTGGCATCCCACCAAGTGGGGTAGATATAGAGCGGTAACAGGATGTTGAGCGGTGATGACGCTAACGAACCGGCACTAAAGTAACAGACAATCTTGCGCCCCTGCTGGTGTAGCTGCTGGATTGTTGCCTGTGGCGTATCAAAGAGGTCAATGATATAGAGTTGGACATTGAACGCGGTATCGATCGTCCCTTGCAGTTGGATCTGCCAACTGGTATCGGGGGTTGGTTGCCACCATGTTGGTGCTGGTGGGGCGACGCCGCCCGTGACAAAGAGCGCTTCGTAATCGAGATCCATGTCGTCGGTTGTGTTCGCCGATTGGACACGGACACGAATTTGGCGAGTGGTAAGGTGCACATAATTGGCCAGGGTGCCGCCGGCGGTAAAGCTCAGGTCGCTCCGTTGCCAGGAGGCCGCGGTCTGGTTATCACCAAGCAAGATCCATTTGCTTTGTTGCCAATCGAGGATTCGCCAAATCCAGCGTTGCTCCGCGCGTGCCGGCCCTTTGTAGGTTGCCTTCACCTGGAGCGCGCTGATACGCGACGGATCAAGGTTGGCAGGTAATTTATAGATACGGTAGCCGATGTAATTCGTATTGGGCGTATAAAATTCGATATACTTTTCCTAGTCGGCGGAACTGTTGGTATTGGGTAATTCGCGTGTCGCCAGCGCGGAGGTTGGCTGCCCACCGTCGCTGCTACGTAGAGTGCGATAGCTAATAGAGTTGATTTCTACCGGAGCTGCCGCCGCCACCAATGGCGCATCCGGCAATTCAACATCCTCTTCCGGTGCAAACAGCATGTCTAGGTCGTAGGCGCTTAGGGTCGGATCGGCGGCGAAACTAATCTGTGGAAGGAAAAGCGTGAATGGTTGGTCATCGGCCAGTGGCGTTTGCGCATGCAAGTGAAGTGCCGTCAGCAGCGTTACGATTACCGCCAGTATCACAGTAATACAGATTGGTCTTTCGTTGCGGGTCATTATGCTCTCCAAGCGGTTGGGTTTGATAGGCATTCCTAAACGTTACATGGAACCAAACGATAATACAAAACACAATTGTGCTCAATCTAGCAGAAAAATGGCGTAAGGTTATTGGCAATAGTGACAAATCCAAGGCGGAGTAACGCATTATGAACTGCACTTGGGTACCGTGCTATCGAAAAATAATCGGTAGGTGAAGTTGATACTCCTCGAAAGATTCTGGTTGCATTACGGCTAGGCGGGCCGATTGTTGAAGAATTGCACGCAGTGTGTGGGTTTCTACATCGAGTGTGGTCGGTATGATTTCCCAGCTATCCAAAGATGCATTCCATGTCTGCAATGATATAGTCGAATCGAGCATGTCGTCGACAATGGAAACAGTGTAGGTGCGAACTATTTCTGCCTGTCTGTTGCTATGAGATGAAATAAATTCTACGTCAATGGCGTCACCGATACGAGCATAGTTATAGGGCAGTGTGTCATCGTCAAGTGTTGTTAGCCTCAGTACGTCACCTGTGGTTGTTGAATCGGCTGCTGTCGTCACGGTAGCCACCGGTCCGTCCAAATCTGCGCTCAGGTTGGTCGACCCAGTTGTCGCAAGGGTTGCGGTAATAACAGTGCGAATCGTTGATCGTGCTTCCGTCATATCCTCTTTTGCGGTGGTCGTCGCTGCACCGACAGGGCCGACATAGGTATCGCGCACAGAGACAAACTCATCGATATAGAAGGTGCCACGAGTACCCGTGTCAACGCTGAAGGCACCCAACCGGCCGCGGTCGATGCGCCGTGTGTCATTATCGATCCCGGTTAGCGTGCGCTTAAGCACGCCATCGATCCAGAAGCCCAAGCTCCCGTTGTTGGCACCCACCGCGGTCGCCGCTTGCCACTCGATCTCAATGCTGTGTGGCGCGTCGCTTATGGTGTAATAGGGAGTCAATTTCCACGTTGTGCTATCTAGCAACAAGCCACTGCGCAGTTGATAGTTGTCATTATAACGACGAAGATCAACTCGTAACACCGCAGGTGAAGTGCCCTGATGGCCATAGAAGAGCAAAAACATATTCTTCTGCGCCATGACAAGGCTATTGGGATCGAGATAGAAGCGCATTCGATAGCGCACTTCGGCGTAGGGGCTATCATCCGTCAAATAGGTGGCTGTGTTATTGTCTATCGCCATCTGTAAGCCGCAGTTGCCCACCAAAGCTGCGCCAGCAGTGGCACTCATGCTACCGACATTGCGGATTGCCGTCCATGAAGAGAGGCTACAGCCTTCAAAGCCATCGGCGAAGATGGGGCCTGTTGTACAGAGCAACTGTGCGGTGGCCGTATTGGTATAGAGCGAGTTTCCTGCGTCATTATGGGCACGAAGACGATACCGGTAGCCTTCGCCGCAACTTAGGCTCGGATCGGTATCGATATAGGTTGTTACATTTGCACTTGGTGTAGCGATATTTATCCAACCCGTCGTGCTTGTCGGCGAACGAATGATCTGAAAGCTTGTTTCATTGTTACTATTATCAACCCATCCCAGGCTGATTTGCGTTAGTGAAATGCCCTGTGCGTTCATTCCGCTTGGTGCTACCGGTGGTATATTAGGGCAAACCAGCTGCGCAGTCGCTGTCGTGCTATAGAGCGAGTTGCCGGCGCTGTTGTAGGCGCGTACTCTATAACGGTAAGGTTCCTCACAAATCAGACTCGCATCGGTGTTGGTGTAGGTTGTTACATTGGCACCAAGCGTAGCGATGGTGCTCCAATTGGTGGTACTTGTCGGTGAGCGAATGATCTGAAACCCACTCTCATTATCGCTATTATCGCTCCAACTGAGGTCAACCTGAGTTTCTGAGATCCCGGTAGCTGCAAGCGCGCTGGGCGCTATGGGTTTGATGGCACCAGATATTACATAGTCAATCAACGGCTCATCACCATTAACCCCGTTTGTGATCCCTTCGCGGTTTTCAAAGAGCAGATTGCCACCAAAATCGATTGTCCCACTGCCGCTACTTAGCTCGATGAAAAAGGAAGCGGTCTGATCTCCTACACGTTCTGCTTCGATGAAGTCGGTGATGGCGCTATTAGCGAAACGAACCTCACCGATTGCTTGCCCCGCTATCGTTACTGTCTGTAAATGGTTCCCTGGCGTGGGAGCCGTTTCATAAGTAACATTTCCTTCTTCCCAGTTATCACTCATTGTGTAAAGGGAAAGCTCAACGTTGCCACCAACAGGTATGTTGTTCTCAACCGTATGTAAAACGACCGCAGCGCTGCTGAGCGGTGTTGCTAAGGTTGCAAGATTGAACTGTAGAAGTGTGCGAACCGATGGTGAAAAGGTTGGAAAATTGCTATACGCCACCTCTAAGCGATTTTCGTTCAACGTGGTCGTTGCATTGTTGGGATCAATGACGGTGTCGCCCGATGCAACAAGCGCGCTACTCTGCTCCGCCGCAGATGTAGATTGGAGCAGGAAAAATCCTGATGTTTGCAGCGTACACAACAGGAAGATATTGAGCAAAATGAGGTGATGATCTATTCTAATTTTTTTCATGAAATGTAATTGTAATAACTTTTTCACTGCCATTGCAGAGGACCGCCACTGCCAAGATTGATGACCAGTGGCGTTCCTACACTGACGGAAAAACGATCACCCGAATTGGGTGGTGCAAAAAATCGAAATAATTGTGTGCTTGAATTCCAACTCAAGAGCGCCGTGACACCGCCAATATCCAGCGCAGTCTCTGTGGCATTGGTAAGTGCACTCTTTTGTGGCGGCACGGTCAGAAAATTAAAGGCACCTGGCGTTAATTGGATCTGTGACGTGGTGACCGTCCCAGCGATGGTGGTAAACGTAGGGCCACCACTACTCACCTGGAGAAAGATTGCATCACCCGCTTGCACTGGAAAGTTGTCGCCGGAGGTAGGGGGTACAAAAAAGCGAAATGTCTGTGTGGCAGCATTCCACTTTAAGAGCGCTTGCACATTGCCAATATGCGTAGCTAATGTGGCGGCATTGGTAATATCGGCCATCTCGAATGGCAAACCGATAAAGCTGTATTGGTTGCCGCCGGCGTTGATTGCATAGTCAATCGCACCGACCGGTATAGAATCGGCTAATTGCTCTGTATCGCCAACGGCACGTACGATATAATAGTGTTGGAGATTGACATTTCCCAAAATACCCACATCGGTGAAGGTAGTGCTGCTTGACGAGAGTGTTGCAAGGAAGGTTGTCGCACTTGGGCTAAAGAAAGGTGTACTGTGGCGATGAATCTCAAAGGAAAGATTGGAGGGCGCACTATTCCAGGTGAGGTGAACATCGGTGCCATTCGCGGCAATGGCAACCTGCGGCGCGACCGGTGCCGTCACCGTCGCCGAGAGCGCGATCTGGTGAGGCTCGCGGTCATTACTCCAACTCAATGATGGGACAGCCGTTGCTTGGTTCTCAAAGATCTGAAAGGTAACGGTTTCGCCGCTACGCATGCCCGGTAATGTCGGCGTGACTGAATTGTCTTCGCCATAGATATACATGGAGCCATAATGACCTACAGTGGTGACTTCTGTACAGCCAACCAATGTGCCGCGCGGTGAATAGGCTTTGACGATGGTTCCAATGGGCGCGGGCTGGCCATTCACTGTGATGTCGCCATAGGCAAAGGTAAATGAAAGTGTGCTTTGAAGCGCTGGACATAAGCCATTATCGGTCGCGTTAATCATCTTTAGAAAGGCGCTAGGATCCGAACTTGTCGTGGCCTTTGCTGACTCATTCGAAAATCCAAGAAGAGCCATCGCAAGGATGGTTATGATACTTCCATACCCTAAGCGGGTAAACCGCAATACCATCATGTCGATCCTTTATTTGCTAGACTGTCTATCGTTCTCTAACGTAGCGGCATGATAACCCATGCCGCTGCGTTGCTTATCACGCGTTGTCGCTTTCTCTGTTAGCGCGTAATCACCGGCAAGTAGAGTTGATGTAGCGAAACATTCTCTGCTACCAGATCAAGCTGGTGTGGCGCTTTGTCGTCGGACCAAATCACTGCTGCTGTTGCGACAGCGGTTCCGTTTACGCGAAGCGACAAGCTTTCGCCTTCCACAAAGCCTGGGATTGGTGGATTCGCTGTATTATCGCGGCCATAGACGTGCATGAGACCATACTGGCCAGGAGTTTCAACAATGAAACAGCCTGCAACTTCTTGTTGTGGCGTCATCACTTCAACAATGGTACCAACCGGAGCCGGGTTTCCATTAGTTGTCAGGTAGCCATAGAGCAGTGTCGCTGCCGGCGTTGGTTGCAAATTAGCACAACCAGCACTACGATTGCTTTGTACCTCTTCCTTCTGAATAGCTGCGTTCGCTCCTGTCGGATAAACAAGCGTCGCCGCCTGATCCATGAAAATTAGATAACCCTCCCCTGCCTCCAAACTCTGAAGTGTGCTGAAGCTCGGTAAGCTCGGCACATAGCTCTTGTCAAGGCTCAACACACGTTGGTAAAGCCCGTCAATGCTTTGCAGCGCGGTTGCCGTTGGGAGCGATGATTCGGGCAGATAGCCGATCCAGTTCCAACCGGCCTGCAACGCCAGCGGTCTGTCAACTGCTTGTGGTACCCCTTGCAGTAACAGATAGGTTGTGCCGCTATCCACAGTACGTAGATAATAACCGGCACCACTTTGGATCGTATGCAGCGTGTTGTATACATCATCAAGCGTCGTGGCATAGATCTCGGTGGCGCTGAGCACACGGTCATAGCGGCTATCGATGCTGCCCAGGGCCTGACGCAGTGGCGGTAAGAGTGGTTCGATATGCGAGGAGAAGAGATTCCAACCACCGCGCAGCGCAATCGATTGATCGAGGATGCCACCCGCGTTCAGGCCAACCTGCTGCGATGTTCCGTCCGCCCAAGTCGCTTTGGGGGTGGCTAGGCTGGGAATGCCATTGACCTTAAAGAGCATCATTTCCCCATCACGCATGCCGGGAATTGCTGGTGTACGGGAGGTGTCCTCACCATAGATCGGCATAAAGCCATATTGCCCCGCCTGCTCGACGACAAAACAGCCCACCACATTGCCCCGTGGATCGACCGCCTCCACCGTTGTGCCACTTGGTGCGGGTTGGCCATCAATTGTAACTGCGCCATAAGAATCCATGCGATAAGGAGTTGGTTGTAGCGCACAGCTACCGACGCCGGTCACGGTTTCCGCTTCAAGCGCAATCTCGTTGACCATTGCCCCGCTCGACCCGTTGAGCCGTTTGATACTCACGACAATGCTGTGATCGCCATCGCTGTAGGCACCCAACGGCACGGGCGCACTGATGCGGTGGATCTGATAGTCACCAGTATCGACCTCAACCCCCATATCGATGCCATTGGCATAGACCTTTTGGATCCGTTCCTGGCCCGAGGGTTGCCAAAAGGTAAAATTAAGTTTGTAGGAGGTGCCCGGTGCCAGATTGTCAAAGCGATAGCGCAGTTCATTGTCGGCCTGATCGACGCGCACGCTCTGGTAAGGCAAAGTGCCCCAGGCGCTGCTCGCCGTGCCGTCGAGCCAGCCATAGCCCCGTTCCACGCTGTAGGCGCTGTCGTTGGGACCACCGGCATCGGCGTAGCGATAGTTGACATCGACCAGATCCACCTCGCTGACCAGGGCGCCGTCAATGCTGGGATCCTCGACACTGATGGTGACGCTGCGGTCGGCATAGAGCGCGGGGTCGAGGCGGATTGAGAGGCGATGGATCTGCCCATCGCCGAGATCTTCCGGTCCGGCCACCAGATTGTCATCGACATAGACACTCTGGCTGCGACCCGCCGCCACACATTCAAACATCGTGAGATTGAGGTGGTAGAAGTGGCCCGGTTGCAGATGATCAAAGCGGTAGATCACCCGACCGTCGGGGTCGCGGCGGAAGGTTTGGTGACTTTCCGTGCCGCAGTTGGTGATCACATCGGGCTGCCCCTCATCGACATAGCCATAGCCCGTGGCCGATGAGTAGGCCACATCGGTCGCCGCGCCGCTGTCAAGGTAGATCGGCGTGGCCAGCCCCACATAGAGATCACGCCAACGGTCGTTGTTGCCTTCATCATACTCATTGACGGCATTGTCCCGGTCGGCGCGGCCAAAGATGCGGTAGAGACCGGGCGTGGTCGGCGTCCACGGATAACCGATGGTGGTTGAATTGCCGCCATCAAGTGCGCCTTGGCTCTGCGTACCCAACACCACCCCGCCATCATCGGGATTGCCGCTGTAGATCGCCGTGGTTTGGCTGCCCGCGCTCTGCGCGCCCTGGTTTTGCAGATCGAGCGTCACGTTGACCGTTTCGCCGGCCAGCGGCTCCTCATCGGAGAGGGTGAGCGCCGTGACCTGCAGATCGGGGCGCGCCTGAATGGCAAGGGTGGCCGTGGCCAGATTGTTATTAGTGGTTGTCTCCAGCGTTGGATCGTAGGGCGTCACAACGACCTTGACCGGCACAGCGCCGCGGAAGCCGGTGGTCTCCCAATTCAACGCAACATTGTTGGTGGCGTTGGCGGCCAAATCGGCCAGGAAGGCACTGCCGATATACCAATCGCCCCAATCGGGCAGCGTGGCGAAGAAGGCCGCGGTCAACGGCCCGCTGGCAGCGTTGCCGTTGTTGCGGACTGTCGCCTGTAAGGTCACCGTCGCGCCTTCATCGCTTGGCGACGGCGCACTGACCGACTGCGCCACCAGATCGAGCGTCCCATCAACGACGGCGCTGTACTCACGCAGCGCCACCGGCAACTGCGGCGCGCCATAGATGCGCACCGGCACGTTGACCACGCCGCTGTGACCGCTCAGATAGCTGTTAAAGGCCGCGGCCAGATTCGCAGTGGTCAGCGCGGCAGGGAAGCTATGATTAGCGACATGGCTCCACTCAATCGAGCCATTATCGCCCACATCGAGCGCCAGTCCCAACGTACCTGCGCCACTGCTGCCCGCCGTCAGATCGAGCAGCACGCTCTGATAGGTCGCCGCCGGAATCTGCACTGCGCGCAGCCCGGAGGCCGCGGTCGAAGTCTGTAGATTGGTCAGCAACACCTGCCCACCCTTGGAGAGGGAAACCTTCAGTGGAATGTCGAGCGTCCCGCTCGTTGGCGAACCGTGGCCGGCCCAATAGGCGTTGAAGGCAGCGGCCAGATTGGTGCTGGTTAACGCCACCGCGCCATCCGCGGTTGGACTCTGCGTCCAATCCCAGCTGCCATCGTTGCCGATGTCAACGCTTGCGGTCACGCTGCCCACGCCCACACCACTAATCAACAGATCGAGATAGGTTTCTTGTAGCAACCCGGCTGGCACCCGCAAAATCGAGATCTGTTCACCCGCCGCGGCATAATCCAACTTGCGCCCAAATTGCACATTGTAGGTTGCACTGGATGGGACCGCTTCGGGCAGTAGGAAACTGGCTGTGCCCGTTTCGCCTTGTTGGGCGATATAGCAGTCGATTTGTTGGGTACTGGCGGCGGGTACAGAGACTCCTGACAGTGATGTACAGTATTCAATTCGCACACGACCATTACCGCCCTGACCGCCGTTATTTTGCGATGGACTGCCAAAGCCGCCCCGTTCGCCCGAGGCGAAGACATGATTCGATGTGCCAATCGTTGCATCTTTGACGATCAACTTGATTGCGCCACCAGCGCCACCACCACCGGCGCGCTCACAGGCATCACCGCCTTGACCCCCGCGTGAATCTAGTCGCGAGTTTACGGTGAGTGCCTTTGCATACATGAGAATAATGCCACCACCATAGCCGCCGCCTGTGCCGCCACAGCCATTGCTACCGCCGCCACCCCCACCGCCACCGAAGAAGAGCTGGGTAAGCTCCGCATCGCCGGCTGTATTGCCACCCTGTGCAGATCCGCCGGTACCGACCGATGCCGCGCCGGCTGTTCCATAGCCGCCACCACCACCTGGCGCGGCGTGACCACCCCCACCGCCATTGCCGTTGGCATTGCTCGTGTGGCTGCCAGTTCCGGGATAGCCTTCCCCCTGTGTATTACTGTCATCGGTGCCGCCACTACCGCCACGGAAGCCCTTTTGCGAGGCGATGACCGTGCCATCGATTGTGACTTCACCGCTGGCTCTAAAGGTAATGATACCGCCCGTGCTGCCATTCCATGCCGGCGCTTCCCACCGGCCGCTACCTGTAACCGTGACATTGTCGTAGTTGGGCACGCGCACTAATTGCGCTTTTGAAGATCCGCCTTGTGTATAGGTATGTTGGAGCGCGGCTTCCAAGGTCAGCGTGCTGCCGGCAACGCTCAAGATGCGGCCCAATTCATAATTGCCGGTGCCTGTCCCTTGGATTTGAATAATCACGACCTCATCACCAGCCGACAAGCCGGAACTGGAAACGAGATTGACGGTTGTTTGTCCAACTGACGCGGTGCTGACTAACGCACTACGGGGCACATTAAAGGTAGTCGTTGTGTTGATGGTGATATCGCCATCGTTGCCCGTGCCAAATAAGTTGCTGGCAATTGCACCTTGTTCTGCAATGTAGCAGTTGAGCTTCTGTGCATTTGCTGCTGGCGTTGTTGTTCCACTTAGAGACTCGCAATATTCTATATGGATACGTCCACTACCACCAGAGCCAGCTGTGCCTAATGGAGCGTTCCCACCTGCCCCACCTTGAGCAGTCAGTCTTCCTGTGCCAATATCTCCAGCGCGAGTTCTCACAAAAATCGAGCCGCCAGCACCACCACCACCAGCACCGTCGCTATTTCCGCCAGTACCACCACCACCATCAATTTGTCCAATGGCATTCATTGCATTTGCTGCAATGAAGATAATGCCACCACCAGATCCTCCACCTGCAACTCCGTATGAGTAATTTGTGTTACCGCCGCCACCACCACCGCCAAATGACATTATTTGTAAATCAGCAGTACCGAATACAGACCCCCCTGCACCACCTGGATAGGATTGCGAGTTTGAAAAGCCATTACTACCACCAGTTCCATTACCGCCACCGCCGCCGCCTGCATGACCTTGGTCTGGATTTGCATATGCTGCACCACCACCATTCCCATTTGCAACACGAGAGCGGCTACCAATACCAGTGACTGAATCTCCTTGCCATGCACCATTTGTGTCGCCACAACACCGGCGAAAGCCACTGCCGCCTTTGAATCCATAACCACTCCCCCCATTAGCTGTATAGTTACTGTTACTCCCAGTCACTACAGATCCGTTTGTACCGCGGGCAGAGATAGTACCACCTTGTGCAATATTCATTGTGTCCTGGCACATCACTGCCAATATGCCACCCCAATTCCCGTTCCATCCTGCTATCGGTGTCACGGTGCCGGTGACATCACAAGTGGTGTACTGTGGCACGCGCACAATTTGTGCCCTATTGCTGCTGCTGGAACTGTAGTCACACTGCAACAGTGTTTCAAGTTGGTACGTATTGATTGTGGGATTGCCAGCAAAATCAGAAACAGCTTTATTCACTTCCCAACAGCCGGCGTTCGTTCCCTGGGTTTGATGGATCAGAACCACATCACCAGGGTTGATACGGGCAACTCCATAGGCGTCGGTTACAGTAATGTCAAGGGAACCTTGTGTTCCACTGTTGACAACCCCAAACGCAGAACCGTTGTCATTATCCAAATTCCCACTACTCGGCATCACCCCATCCCGGCCATCACCAAACATATCGGCAGCAGCCGTGCCCGCCGCAAAATCCGTCGCATACTCGCCAACCCCCTTGAGCACGCTGTAATCGTCATTGAAAATCTTCACTGGATGCAGGGTGGCGGCATCCGGTCCCAAGGTGTGCGGGAAGGTGATCAGCTCGCCCTGGTTCTTCGGCCCGGTCACGGTGACCGGCACGTCGAGCGGGCGTTGGATCGCGCCCGCCGGGGTCTCATCGGGCGCGCTGATCGTGCCGACGACGTGGAAGGTGCGCGTGGGGTTGGCCGGATCGCTGGTCTTGATCGTAAAGGTCTCGTCGTAGGGGCCGACGGGCAGATCGGCGGTGCGCAGGGTCAATTGATAATCAGCCACCCCGGCCGCGCCGACGGTGCGTTGGCCGGCCTGACTGAGCGCCAACGTGCCGCCGGCGTCGACAAAGGTGTAGAGCGGACCAAAGCCGGTGTTGGCCATGCTCAAGCGGTGGCGCAGCAGCGCGCCCTGGGCAACCGCGCCAAAATCCCACGTCAGCGCGGCGTCATCGGTGACGAGCGTGGGCAGCGGGTCGGCCTGGAAGCTGGAGAGCGGACGGCCACCGGTGTCGAGAATGTTGCCGGCGTAGTCGGTGAGAAAGGCGAGGACGATGTAGTCCTGGCTGTTGTCATAGGCGGGGGTAAAGCTGGCGCTATCCCAATTGACGGTGACATAGCTGGGGCCGGGCGGCAGCGTCGCCTGACTCGTCGCTTCGTGGACGACCGTGCCCGCGGGGTCGATGAATTCGAGGAAGAGGTGGGCGTCGGTCAGGGTGATGGCCGCGGGGTTGTTGATGAGCAGATCCGTCGCGTTGGCGCCCGGCGCAAAGGCCGCGGTCGTCACAATTTCGACCCCCACATCCTGCAACATGGTGCCGCTAAAGGCGGTGAGATCGTCGTTGGGCGTGGTCAGTTGCATGGCTGTCGGCGGCACGATAAAACGGTGGTTGCCCTGCGGGTCGTTGTAGGAGACGATGACCAGCGGCTCGGTGTACGGTTCGCTATTAATCGTGTATTGGAAGGTGTCGCGCGGCGTGTGTGCTGTGATGGTGAGGCTCTCGCCATTGCTGACCGTACCCGAATAGAGCGCAAAACTAACGCCCAGCGCACCAACCGGCAGAAAGGTCGGCGAGGCATAGCCGGTCCCAAAGTCGAGCGTGCCGCTGCCGCCGCCGTCGTCCGCCCAGCCAACTGTCAATGTGCCGCTGCCCACGGCACAGCCGCCGGGGTTGGCGCAGTTGACGGTGAGGGTGTAGGCGCGGTCCGCCGCGCCGGTGAAATAGCCACCCGCGGCCGGTGTGGCGTGGTTGGCTTGGCTCCACCCGGCGGGCAAGGGCGATGGCAGTGCGATTCGGCTACCGACGATCACTTGATTGAGCGCGCGCACGCGGCCCGAGCCGCCAACCGTGTTGTTGGTAATGCTCACCGAATCATCGGGTGCGACCATGATCGCCTCGACACCATAAGCATCGTAGAGACCGCGGTTGAGCAGCGAAAGGGTGGCGACCACCTCATTGCCGCTGCGGCTGCTGTGAACGCCGGCCAACACTTCCGGTCGGGGGAAGTCGGTCGGGTCATTGATGAGCGTGCCCAACCGGATCTCCGAGCGGTCGGAGAAGCCGTCGAGATCGCTGTCTTTGTTAAAGCGGAAGAGCGCCACCGCGCCCGGCGTGGCCGGCGTCTCCTGAAAGCCTTCCGTGCCGTCGCCGAGGCCATTCGTGTAGATATTCCACCAATCAGCGGTCGAGAGCGCATGTTTGCACCAGAGCGCTAGCGAACTCGCACCACTGGGGCGGAAGCCGGCCTGACACCATGCCGGTGTATCGCTGCGATATTCAGGGGTCCAGATCGCGGTGATCGTACCGTCGGCGTCGGTCTCGTGGGGGAAGTAGCGGGCGAGCACGTCGAGCGCAGTTTCGTCGCCCCACGTGGGCAGCAGATAGGGATCAATACTTTCGTCACCATCATCGGTGCCATCTTCCATGGCGATCAACACGCCGGCGTTGGCCGCGTCCTGGTAGAAGAGTTCATCGATGCCATAGGTGAAATCCTCAACCACAATGCGGATCGGGCCACCGAGGTCAATCGCCTTCATCTGCGCCAGCGTCAACGGAATGCGCTGCGAGGTGTAGGGATGTTGCTCGTTGGGCATAAAGTTATGGAACTTACCATCGCCGCCAATGTCATTGGCGACAAAGTAGGTGTAGGCTGGGTCGGCAGCTTGCCCTGAGCCGGTCGCAGGGTCACCGATGTAGAGGTTGAAGGTGAGATCGCCGATTTCGCGCGCATACTCGGTGCCCGTATTGCGCACGCGATAAGTGAACCAGAGGTCGGCAGCGTGGGCTGAGTCCTGCGCCGTTGCGTTGCCCCACGACTCGCCGTTGGAAAAGGCTTCGCCGTTGGTGACGGTGTGTTCTTCGTATTCTGATGTTGAGGTCGTTATTGCCCCACCAGTTGAGCTACCAGTACTAGTTGTCTCAGTTTTTACGGGCAATGGATTTGTCACTGGAAAGTTTATTTCGTATCTTGGATAGGCATTGACAACCGGTGTGCCATTATCATAACTTTCTTCTATGTGTGTGCCATTCCCTCCAGGATCTGATGTATTGTCTTGTATAGCATTTTGTGCATTGCGTTGGCGCAGGTCATTGTAAAAATCGACGGCTCCTTTTGCTAAGCCGTTCGTAAAACATTGACCTTGACCAGGGAGAATACCTGTCGAATTCAATGCACATTTAGATAGATTCCATGCATTCTGAAGCAAATCAGCATCTGGATCGTATCCAAACTCTCTGGCTGCCGTCGTTGCTCCGGTTACTATTGAACTGCCGATAGCTGCCTGGTTATCGTAGATTTTTTCACAGGTTGTTCGTACTTCTCCAGCAAAGATTTCTACTGCACCATCAACGAGACATTTACCACCAACGAAAGTTGCTGCCGTTCCTAGCATACCTGTAAAAGAGATAGGTTCCACTGCCGTCTGTACATTTCCCTTTGATGCCCTAAAAGAAGAGGAAAATACAGGTTCGGTGACTGAAACTTCCTGCCAATTATTCCAAGTTTTTGTGTTGGCAACACTTGTGCTTGTACCTTCTGTTTTAGCAGTACTATACGTCCGCTCCGTCCCTTGACTGATCACATGATCCGTCGTCACCACAGTTACCGTCTGCAAATGGAACGACGACTCGACCACGTCGACCTCCGGCTTGGGGAAGGCGGCGACCAGCGGGTGATTGCCCGGTGCGCGCACCCACGCCGGCATTTCGGCGAAGATCACGCCCCAATCTTCGTTGCGCGGGAGCGCGCCGTAGCCGCAGAAGCCGCCGCTGCCGGGGCAGTAGGTGTTGCCGAAGAGCTCCTGGCCGTCGTCAAATTTGTCGCGGTCGGTGCTCTCGCGGTTGAGGTTGAGGCCAAGTTCCCAGCGCTCGGCGAGGTCGGGCACGCTGTCCTGGTCGTCGTCGGGGCAGCCGGTCTTGGTGGCGGGCCAGCCGCTAAAGGGTTTGCCAGTGGCCGGGGGTGCACTGGCGGTGTTGGCGAGCCACGCCTTGGCCGCGGCGACCTCCACACCATCCTTGGCGCCATCGCCGTCGCTGTCCGGATTCAGCGGGTCCGTGCACCACCAACTCTCCTGCGTGTTGGTCAGGCCGTCGCCGTCGTCGTCGATGCTGCTGGTGGTGGCGAGCGCGGTGCGCGTTTCGGTGGTGAGCGCCTGCATGGCGGTTTGGAGCGTTTGGCTGGCTTGGGTGGCGTTGGCGGCTTGCACCCCTGCTGCCTGTTGCAACAGCGGCTGCAAGCGCCACGCCAGCCAAGGTGCCTCTGTGGCCGCGGTCGTTGCCAGCGTGGTGAGCGCTTCGGTGGCGGTGGGTATAAAGCCTAGACGGGCCAGGGTTTCTAATTGTGCGGCGTCAACCAGCACCACAGCCTGATCCGCCTGCTTTGATAGTGTAACAACCTGCAATTCTTCTAACCGTTGCCAACGGAGAGTGCCGTTGACCGTAATTTGGGTGCGGTAAAGGTCAGCTGTGTTACCGGCAGCAGTTGATGTTGCTGATTGCGCGGCTACCTTGCTAATTGGCGTGGCCGTGGCGGAGAGTGGTGATAAGAGCAGGCTGAACAAAAGCGCGAGGCTAACAGCGCGGTAACGCAGCGTTTGGGTGGACATGCAAACCTCCAGAGATGTGCGGCACGATCAAATTGGGATTGTGCGCGGGTAGACAAGGAAGTTGGCGTATCGTTAGAGGTGCATTGTGCGACGTATTGTAGCTTGTAGAAGTTGAACGATCCAGAAAAGCAAACCAAGAATGTTCAATACCTAAGACCCGTTGCTCTTTGGATTGGGCGAGGAACGATAGGACAACCGCAAATTGCATCTATTTTATACCAGTCTTACGAAGATGTCTAGAGCAAAAGATGTACAAAATTTGCATGTAAAGCCCTGTTTGTTATAAAAAATTGCAAATATGTGTTTTCTTGCAACTAAATCAGCGAAGCACAATAGGTAAATGAATCATTGTTGTTGCGCGTGGTGTTATCTGGGGCGTATGAATAGCGGTCTGCGTTACATCAGCGGTGGGTGAGGTGGTATGGGTGGCAACTGATGTGGGCGTAGCGGTCTGCGCCAACGGTGTCCTCGTTGGGGTTGGGATGACGGTGCCCGTAGCCACCGTTGGCACAAAGGTGGCGGTGATCGTCACTGTGGTTTGGGGTGTTATGGTGGCCAGTGTTGGCGTGTGGGAAGCGGTTGTTTGTGCTGTGGGCGTACCTATTGTTGGGGTATGGGTTGGCCCATTGGGGATGGTCGCTGTGGGTGTTGGTGTGCCGGTTGACGGCGTAGGTCGCGGGGTCGTACTGGTGGGCGTGGTTGTTGCGGTGGGTGGCTCCAGCACAATGACCCCGCCCAGATAGGGCTCATCGCCGTTGATGCCATCGTTGCTTCCTTCGCGATCTTCAAAGATGACGCTGCCCGCAAAGCCCAAAGTGCCACTGCCACCGCTGACTGACAGCACAAAGGATGCCAGCTTATCACCAGCATATTCTGTAGCCAGATAATTGCGCACGGCTTCGGCATCAAAGTGAATCTCGCCCATGGTAGTGTCGGAAATCGTCAATGTCTGCAACTGTGTACCTTGGCTGGGGCGAGTGGCGTAGGTCACCTGCGCTTCTTCCCACTGATCTGACGTTGTGTAGAGTGCCAGATTGAGCGAAGCATCCATGGGCAGATTGTTTTCGACCAGCGTCATGACCAGCGCGGTGTTGGCGGTGAACGAATCGGCCAGCCCGGCTAAATCGAATTGAAGCAAAACCGCGCGGGTCGGCTGAAGACCAAGAAAATTACTGTAGGTTATCTCTAGCCGATTCCCATTGTAATTGTTGTTGGCGTTGTTGATATCTACAAAGGTATCCTGCTTGGCCATGTGCACGGAGTTTGGTTGTGTTCTGGGGAGGGCAGTGATGGGCATGGCCAAGAAGCTGCCAAGACAAACGAGTAAGCCCAAGCACATAGCGAATCCATCCCGGTGTAGATAAGGCCACAGTGAATTTCCTCTGGCTACCAGAGATCGCAGGTCTTTAATTACCGCTGTGGTAGGTACAGCGCGCTGTATCGGTCTTCGCTTCAACACAAAAGTCCTCCTATGCGGGGTGCTAACATGGATGAGAAAAGCGACACAGACGGTAGCGCTCTTCTCATCCACTCTACCCATTACGGTTGTGCCACAGCACTAAGCAGCGTCGACCAGTAAGTCGGCAACTCATCCCAGGGGTTGCCGTCGGCGCCGTCGTCGGTGATGTAGAGATAGCCAATGTTGCGTTGGCGCGCCAGGTTGACGTAGCTTTGCATCGTGTTTGCGTTGGCGACATTGTAGGCCAACATGGCAAAGCGGTTGGCTGAATAGGTGGCGACGTACGCATCTGGACTGTAGGCGGGCCAACCGCTGTCGTTTTCAAAGATAATGGTTACGTCGCCGGCCGGTTGGCTAATATACCCTTGCGCAGTGTTCGTGCCCGGGTTGAGTACCGCCTGAGCGAAGCCCGGCTTGCTGTGGATATAGTTATACAACTCGGTATAATAGGCAAGTTGCACCGATCCCGAAGCGACTTCATCGAGGAAAATGCCGTTGATATTGTAGTAGGTGGCATAGAGATCAATATCGGTTTTGACCGCGTTCATATCCCGCGCACCATAGCTTGTATAGACATAGCCTAAGATCTTGACGCCACCTGTGCGCAGATCATTCAACCCTTGTGCATAATCGCTGTTGGGCGCACCGCCATTGGGCCCATCACTGGGGTTGATAATCGCCGTGATCGGCACAATACTGTTGGCCGCAGCGACATCATCCCAGATGTAAGTGGCGCTGTTCCATGTGGTCGGATAGTTATAAAGGGGAATGAGAACCTGAAGCGGGATAGTTGTGGCTGGCGTCGATGTGGGGGTCGGCGTGGCGGTTGCTCCGATTGTGCGACAATCAGTACGCCCTACCCGAAGCTCTAGCGCTTTCTTCAAGAAATCGAAATTCAGCGCATTGGCCTTGGGGCAGAACACATTGACATTCCCGCTGTACTCAATGCCAAAAACCGGTTTGCCCGCTTGCACGAAGGGCAGCAGCAGATTACATTCATTATACTGGAAGCATTGTTCGTTCAGCGCCCAGTCAAAGTCATTCACCAATTGTGGAATCTGTTCCAAGTCATTTTTTAAGCCAATGGCTAGACCACGAGCATGCGCCTGTTCTGCCAACCAACGGTTATAGGTCAATTGGTTTTGATCTGTAAGCGGGAAGCCGCTCTCGTTGCTGTAGCCATCGACATTATCTGGATCAATGCCATCGCAACCCTTACTGACAGCCAGATCCATGCGGGCGGTCATGATGGGACTTAGTGCGCTGAGATTGCGAATATCGAGCCAACGCTCCCCTGGCCAATTGTCCAAAGGGGCACCGAGCACAGCAGAGGGGAATGGGCCAGCATCCGGACGCCAATTTTCATAGGAACCGGCGCTAAAGTAGCAAACAACTTTGCGTCCCTGGCTCTGTAGTTGTTGGATCTTGCTTTGCGGTACATCAAAAAGATCGATAAAATAGACTTGCACATCAATCGAGGTATTGACCGCTCCCTGCAGTTGGATTTGCCAACCCGTATTGGGGACGGGTCGCCACCAGGTATTGGGTGTCGGCGTTGGGGTGGGCGTCGGGGTATTGGTTGTGAACACAATCGATTCGCAGTCGAGATCCATGTCATCGCTGGTACTGACCGATTGCACACGCACGCGGATCTGGCGATTGGTTGGATTGACATAGTTGGCAAGCGTACCGCCCGCGTTAAAGGTCAAGGTGCTCCACTGCCACGAGGCCGCAGCGCGATTATCGCCAAGCAAAATCCACTTGCGCTGTTGCCAGTCAAGGATGCGCCAGATCCAGCGTTGGTCGGCGCGGGCAGCTCCTTTATAATTCGCGGTAATCTGCAAGCTGTTGATGGTTGCCGGATCAACGTTGGCGGGGAACGTATAGGTTCGATAGCCGATGTAATTCGTGCTGCCGGGTGTATAGAATTCGAGGTACTTTTCCCAGTCACTATTCAAATTGGTATTGGGAGAATCACACTGGGCCAAGGCCGACACCGGCTGTTCGCCGTCGGTGCCGCGCAGCGTGCGATAGCTGCGCGGGGTGAGGGTAAGCCCCGTGGCCGCAGCAATTGCGGACGCATCGTCTACTGGAATATCTTCTTCCAGGGCATTGAGCATTTCTTCATCATCTGCAACCTGGGCCGGATCTGCGCCACTACTGATTTGTGGCAGAAAGATCTGTACCGGTTGATCGGCATCTGTTGTGCTCTGTGCATTGCTCTCTGGGATAGGTATCAATATTAGGAGCATGGCCAACAGTGCAAAGGTGCACAAAAATTGGTTGATACGAGTCATTGAAGTTCTCCTCTTGTTAAATCTGGATGATAGCACCGTAAAGCTGCGCTTCCAGGGGAAAGGGATCTGTTTCCTACAGAGAAAGTCTGCTTTACTGTATACACTCCACCGCAGCACAAAGTAACATTTCTACTTGTGTACAGAATAATACTTTTAGGACTTACGCAAATTTCTGGTTTCGATACGGAGAAAAGCATCCTACTCAACCGGCGGATTGCGTAAGTCCTAACTTTATGGCGCAGCTCGGTATAATATGCTAACTTTAGCAGAAACATCGAGCGCTGTCATCGACAGATTTGGCAAAATCCATTTGTCAAATCTGTCAAATTACAGGAGTGAGGATGGAAACAAATGATCAGGCCGGTCTGACCTGGGGCGAACAACTACGTTCCTTTCGCAATCGATTGGGATTGACCCAAGGCCAGTTGATTGAGACGTTGGCCAATCTCTCAATTCATGTCAGCATGGCCGATGAAGCCGAATGGCACACGCTTGGCATCTATGAGGAAGTCATCAACTATCTCGGTGAAATTCTCGATGTCTCTACGCTGAGCCGTTTGGAACAAGGCAAGCGTGCGCTAAACCCGAGAGCGCGCCACATCGCGCTTGTGTGGGCGTTGCGTCGGCTGGGTGCCATGATCAACAGTGCGGAAGCCAACCAGTGGCTCGCATTGGGTGACCAGGGTCATCTCACCGAAACCGAACTGACAACAATTTTTGACCAAGCCGCTGAACAGAGTGGATCATCAGTTCCCGAGGAAGTGCCGATTACGACCATTCCTCCGCTGGCTGAGCAAACAGCGTTGGCGCGGCCCGAGCAGCGTGTTTTGGCTGCACCGTCGCCGTCACTTGGGCGGATTCCCTTATCGCGATGGCCGCTGTTGGTGGTGGCTGCACTGTTGATCGGGCTACTGTTCTTCTTTTCGATCCGATTGCTGCGTCCTGTCCGCCCGGCCACTGTGCTCACCGCTCCTACGATTTGGGAGACCTTTGCTGGCAATCAACTCGACCAGGAGCTTTGGCAACCCAACGTGGGGGATTGGCATGGCTCTGTGAAAGATGGCGTTTTGTCGATAGACGTTTCACTCAATCATGGTGCTGCTGTGGAAGAAGAACTGAACTACCTGGGTGCGATTGGGCAGATTGAACGGATTCAGTGGCGGACCATTGTGGACGTGCCCACCAACTATCCATCGGGATATTTAGGTGTACAAACCGGCTGTTTTGATGATCAAGGGTGGCTCAAACTACTGGTTGGTGGATCTCCTCCACATTTGCGGTTGGTCTATGATACGGATGATGAACCCGGTGGTGTGGTTGATACGCCCTTATTGGATCTGGAACCGGCCCAGCTTTATGATATCACCGTTGACTGGCATCCATATAAACTTGATGTTGTTGTCAACCGTCAAGCCCTGCCTACGGTAGCTACCGCCTGCAATTGGACCACATTTTTCAATCTCAGCGCCAACATCGAACAAGGGCAAATGTTACGCGGCCAGGTCGACGACATCGGCGTCTGGTATACAGAGCCGGTGGATGAATGAGGCATGTAGATCTCGACGTAAATCGTTACAGAGATCAGTGGCTGTAATCACCCAAGCAACTGTAACGATCTGCCTCTGGCGAATTTTGGCGTTCTCTGTGAAGGATCACCAATCATCGAATTACTAATCAACACAGAGAGAGTTTACTTTGGTTGACGATTGCCTCCACTGGATAGCTGGCAATAGACTCGCTGTCGTTAGTCGATTGGTATGCAGGAACAAAAACAATGCTCTCGGCGACTAGCGGAGTGTGCCAAGTAATTGCGGCGACAAATAGCCCGCTGTCATCTGTCGTAGCGGACAGAAGATAGGTATCGTTGAGCAGCAAATCCATCTTTTCGTGTGCAGCAAATCCGCTCTCTTGGACTGTGATATTTGCCGTTTCAACCTCATATTTGGCCGTAAGTTTGGGAGGAACGATTATTGCCGCGGCAGCAGTCGCAGGGTTGCGGCAAGTACCGACGTTCAGAAGACGGATCGTGGTGCCCGATGCCAAATTGAGCTGACAGGTTTTTCCCTGTTGGGTTTTGCTGCGAATCGAAGTGCCATAGAGTTGGAGGCGGTCAGCAGACCACTGGAAATCGGTGATTTCGTCATTGCCATTGCCAACATAATAGACGAAGATATCGCTTCCAGCACCACCCGAAAGGCGATCATTGCCATTATCCCCATAAAGTGTATCGTTACCTGCTTCGCCTAGCACCGTATCATTATCCTGGCCACCGCGGACAATGTCATTCCCTTCACCGCCCGCAACCGTATCGTTGCCCTGGTTGCCATTGAGGATATCGTTGCCTAGGTCGCCGTAAAGTTTATCATTGCCTTCACCCCCATTGACGCTATCGTTGCCTTGCCCGCCGCGGACAATATCGTCCCCCAGTTCACCATTGAGATTGTCATCACCTTGATTGCCGTTGATGGCGTCATTGCCCTTGGCACCGTAAATGGTGTCGTTGCCGCCCAACCCGCAGATTCGTTCGGCGTTGGCCGTGCCACGGAGGTTGGTGTCGTTGAACTCTGTCCCAAAGACGGCCGGTAGATTCGGGAATTCGGGATAACAAACTCGTTCCGGCGCGGGAGGAACACATTCGCGTAACAACGTAAAGCTCTGATTACCGAGTGAGAATTTCCAGATATCCCATGAACCAAGACTTTTCCACCCGCCAAAGAGCAGATATTTACGTCGTTCGGCGCGAGCCGTCAGTTGCCCACTCAACGGTTCAATATTTGCCCGAACATCAATGCAAAGTTGGAGACGCGGTGACGAGTTGGGCATCAGAGACGCTTTTGCTTGGGCCGGGAGAGAACTCTTAAGGATGTCCGCTGTTAACACAACGCCGCCGCGTAGCAACTGTAGCGAGGCATAGGCGCTACCTTGCGCCGTAATGGCAGTTTGCGGGGTGATACTTCCCGTAAATGTGGCATTTGCTAGGTTACAAAGCTGCTGTTGATAGTCGTATGTGATTTTGGCATATCCGCTGGCGCTGGCATTCAGGGTAACGATCAGGATCCCATACACGGGAATGCTGGTGTTCACGCTGAAAAATTCTTTAGTACCTTCCCAGAGAACGCCGCTTTTTGCATATGTACAGGGAATTTGTGCCTCATATTTCCCAATCAGTGTATTGCTGCCGAGCCAGAAATAAGCGCCAAAGCGTCGCGCACCGGATGGTGCATCGCTCAGCAATTTGGCCCGGAAGAGGCTAAAGTTAATCCCCATAATTCGACCTGTGCCAGCCTGATTTGCGTCAAAGGTCAAGGCAGGAGCATCGGGCGCGCCTTTGATGGTTATATCGCCTGGTAGATTCACGGTTAAGGGGCCGGCGCTAAAACTTTTTGCCCAACTCTTTGCCCATGTACCATCGACTGCGGCAGCTGTGACTGTTGCATACTTCGCAAGCGCCTGTTCTGCTTGCACTGTGTACAATTGGGGCTTCTCTAAACGATGGGCAAGCGCAATGGCTGCCATTTCTTGCACATAGCCATTGGATTCTTGAGAGAGACGCTCGACCAACTGGGCACTGGCTGGCTCCCCTGGTATTTTACGTAAAGCCAATATGGCGGCACCACGCACATGTGGATCTACGTGCGAAAGATAGGAAGTGATAACTCCTTCAGTGGTTGCGACTCCGGCGTTACCAACAGCCAACAGCAGCAGTTCGCGCACTTCATCACTTGTTGTCATCTGTAACTGGTCGACCAGATTGTTGGTGATTTGGGTAGCAGCCTGCGTATCAACCTGTTGTAGTGAATTTGCCAAGCCACCCAATGTGAGTAACGCCTGTGCTTGCAATTCGGCATTGTTACTTTGGCTGAGCGTTGTGACATGCGCGATGAGTTCAGGCGTGGGCTGCTTGAGATCAGCAAGTTGCGTTAAGGTATGTAATTGCAGTACAGCACCGGCTTGTTCGTTGGACAATATCTGTTGAACAATGACCTGTTGTGCATCAACAGTTGCAGCCATGACCAATAGATCCGTATACATCATGCGCAGTTGTTCGTCGGTCACTTGAGCCATCCGTAGTGCAGCTGCTTCAACAACTTGTGAAGATGGATTTTGTCGCGCCAATTCTGCTAGACGGACCATTTGTGTAACATTGCTTTGATCTTGCTCAAACAGTTGGAGTTCCTGCGCTAGATTGTTTGTGTCAAAATCAATCTCCGCTGGTTCATCGATCGCGTCTAATAGATTGGCACGTAAACGTCCAGAAATATAATTCGCTGACGCCGCTGTGATGCTATTATCTGTAGCTGGTTGTACCTGCAAGAACTGTAACCGACCTTGTGTCAGGACTTCAAAAGAGACCGCGCCAGCTGTTTCTTGCTCTTCCGCTGCTAATTCCGTTGGTTCGTCTGTAGAAATCGTCTCCGTCACATCAACTGATTGCAGAATTCCTTGAATTTGGTCGAAATCGATTTTGACTTGGTTCTGTAGCCGAATTGCAATGTCGGTGGAACCCGAGCGAACCATTTCTATGAAGTCACTATCGTCAACGGTTTTGGTGATGGT
Source organism: Caldilineaceae bacterium (assembly GCA_034432375.1). Classification (GTDB taxonomy): domain Bacteria; phylum Chloroflexota; class Anaerolineae; order Caldilineales; family Caldilineaceae; genus JAHBVH01. The sequence continues at coordinate 32,902 of DAOUCA010000025.1, read as the reverse complement.
TATCTGATCGGCATTGTCGATGAGCGTGTAGTGACTGCGATAGCGACCTTGCCCCCCTTCTTCTTCGACGGTATAAGTCGGTCCCTCTTGCAAGGAGAGCTGCAGAAAGTTCACAATGCCTTTTTGTAACTCTAGAACCGATGTTGGCGCTTCCGGATTATATTGGATTTCACGGATCGCTCCTGTTGGTGTCTGTTGAAAGAGGAGGGGAGTGGCAAGTGCCGCCGTGATTGTTGGATCGGCAACACTCGTTGCTGCTTCATCCTGTGCCGATGCAATAATAAGTGGGTTGTACACCGAGAGTGCAATGTGATAGGTGCCATCAGTTGCCTGAGATAGAATCTGCAATTGTACAATACCTTTGACCCATGACACGTTGCTGTCATCCTTGGCACCTTCTGTGTCCTGGCTTTTGGCGCGGGTTTCTACCATAAGGTCCCATTGGTAGATATAACGATTCCCTACTACATAGGCCAACTGCGGTGGCGGCTGTGATTGCTGGGTGAAGCTTCCGCCGTTGCTGATTGAGGGTAAGTAGATTTTTGAGCTTGTGTCCGGCGATTCTGTTGCTGTTTGTGCAAAGGCTGGTGCGGGGATGCTGAGAGTCAGGCTTAACAACAGTAGGATCCGTAACAAAATCGTGATTGTCTGCGAAATACATCTTTTCATTGGGTGCCTCTTTTGTTGGTTGAAAAGTAGAACGAACCGGCCCTAAAACGCATTTATACGCTCCGCATCCAACGGTTTGTCGCTCCGGGTGTGGGAAAACGGAGTAGGTTCATCTTCATGAATCGTGGGTAATCTTGTATCTGCATATATGTTTTACGTCTTTCATGGTGGGATCGGAATGCCTTCCATATGATAGCCTTTTGATTGAATAGATTGGGTAGACTTTCTCTATTTTCACCTCCCCAAAGGTTTTGTTTGCTCAATGCGTAATGCATACCTCGGCGTACCAACCGCCACATCACAATCGGCAGCGGATAGTCTAGCCAGATAACCAAATCGGTTTTGGGCCAAATTGTATGGTTAAATTGGCTATACTCTCCGTCAATCACCCAATTTTGCTTTGTCAATAGCTGTTCAAGTTGACATTGAAATTCTGTATTGGAAACAGGTGTCCATTGTGGTCCCCAATAGAGCGAGTCTAGTTCAATGTGGCGGTAATGTAGTCGCTTGGCTACTAGGTGTGCCAGTTTCGTCTTGCCAGAGCCAGCTGTGCCGATGATGTCAATGCGCATGATAATTCCTTTATTGTATGCTTCTGTTGTTCGATGCAAGGTACGTATCATCGTGTAGCAAGAGACTGCGCTAATTGCCATCGAAATGCCACCAGCATTCATGTTGACATTCTTGATTTCTGTCCATATAGCTAATGGCCAACCGAATGGGCTTACTGCAATCATTGCGGAAGTAGATGTAACCACGGGATGGTTTTGCCAATGATATCCATGTACGCCCCGATAAAGCTACAACAATCTTGCGTTGGCCTAAGTAAAATTCATAGTTCGTTGTCTTTTGTTGTAAGCTATGATATGCTGATAGATAGAGTTTGCCTGTTCGGTTATTGATGGTTGTCTTACCTTGAGCATCCTGAATTAGGCTGATCCAAAATTTAAACTATGCACGACGAGACACAAAGCATTGTCTTTTCTTCGTGTGTCTTCGTGCACTTCGTGGATCATTTAATTCTTGGAATGGCCTTACAGTTCTATTTACATCAAAAGGCTAGTCTGAAGCGGAGAAAGTTCTACAACAATTTGTTGACGGTAGATGCAAAATATACATTCTAAAATCATGAAACGTTGTCCAGACTAGTATGCGGATTTTGCATCTACTGCTTAGTTGTCAGACGTTCCGGTTTGGGGCCTGACATCGGAATTTTGATAGTCTCAAAATACTACTCGCCGAAGCTGTACCAAATGTCGTATTGATTCCAATCACCGCTGTTGTATGGATTGCGAATATCAATATCCAGATGATAGCCATTGGGGTACCAAGTTGCTGTGTATGTACTCCCCTCATTCAGCTTTTGCCAGCCTTTACTGTTGGTCTTGAACCACCAACCGTCAGAATCTTTGTCCAACACCAGCCAGCCGTAGGTATCTGCCGTCGTGTTATACCAACTCAACAAGAGGAATTTCGAGCGCGTGTCTGGAAGGCTCCAGTAGTACCATTGATTATCCCAAACATGCGTGCCGGACTGCCAATAGGTATCTTCGACAATCGCGTTGAGTTGATCGTAGTCAGTCGTATAGACGACTTGTGCTTTCAACTTAACTCGTTCACCACCGATGCGGTAGGCTTCAGCGGTTGGATGATTGACTGGTCCGACAGAAATCGTGTCGGCGAAAGCGGTGCCAGTTGATGCAAACGTTGCAAATAGAACAAGCGCTAGTAAGAATGGGATCATGCGTGACTTGAGTTGAAACATGTTATGCCCCTTATAGACTATGTAAAAAAGTGGAATGAAACTGAACTTGGTGAAGCAAATTCTTATTCTCGAAGATACCTTACGGTGTTGTAGCACCTTCCAGAATGCCATTGCTGGCTACGTGACACGTATTACAATCTCTCGCTTAAGCATCTATATTGTCTCGCTTTTATTGTCGGGTTGTCAGCTGCCAATTTGCTTCCTACTCCCGACATTTGCCAATTAACACCCGACATTTTCTTATGCCAAATGCAACGAAACTTCGTTTCTTAGCCGATTTACGTCGTCAGGCAACACCACGTCTCTCGCAGACATCTGTTGCAAAAAGATTTGGCCTATCTTCCAATCAAGGTCGTAAATCTATCGGTGCATGGGAGAACGGTGAACAAATTCCAGACAAACAGCACCGCGTTCGCTTCATCGGTTATTTGCTGGATGATCTACTGCTGCGGCGCGATTTAGAAGTATTCGAAGAATTTTGGAATATCTTGGCCAAAGAATGGGGATGGGAGGTGCTCAGCGACGATGAGTGGTATGCACATGTGATGGCAACGCGGCCAAGCAAAGTCCAAAGCATAGATGATATTCCCCCCCCGCCAGAACCCACACGGCCACCTGAAATCCCTGATTTTGTAGGCCGAAAGGAAGAATTGAGTCACTATACTGAGTTGCTTGAAACAAATGGACTTGCTGTTATCGCTGGCACAGCAGGTGTCGGCAAAACCGCCCTCATGGCACGTTTGGTGCGTGATGTCGCAGGGATGGGACGGGCCTTTTGGCACGCATTTCATCCTGATGAAGAAGTTCGGTCACTCTTATGGAAGCTAGCAGGATTTCTCTATTTGCGCGGCCAACAGCAAGTCTGGCGGGTGTTAAATACCGCACAACAGTCAGTTGGTGAATCTTCTATGCCCTTGGAAGTGCTCCTAGACTATGTGTTGCAACAGATTCAAGGTCAGAATTATATCGTTTGCCTGGATGACTTCCATCATATTCAAGATGAACCATTGGTCCGTACCCTATTGCAACGGTTACGGATCGCCGCCCAAACACAGAAGGTGCGAGTGGTTCTAACGTCACGTATTGCATCGTCTTTTATACAGCCTGATCTTACTCGTTCGCTTAGCGGCTTAAATCTAGAAGACACGTTGATGTTAATCAATAAACGGGGTTTGTTGATTGCTGATGATCTTGTCACTGAACTGCATGTGCGCACAGCAGGGAATGCAATCTTCCTTAGCCTCGCCATTGGTGCAATTCAGTATTCGCGTCAACCAGAGCGTATCGTTGGTCGGCTTATTGAAGAAGAGGATATTAGTCGTTATTTATTGGAAAGAGTTGATGGCAACTTAACGGAAGAAGAGCGCGAGGTGATGACTGCAGTTGCTGTGCTACTTGGTTACCCAGCTACGCGTGATGCAATTGAATACGTTATGGATGAAGGGGGCATTCGGCGCGAATTGATCACGCTCAGTGATCGGTATCTACTGACAGCGCGCGAAGGCGAAAATGGACGTGAATATAGTCAGCATTCGATTTTGCAAGAATTCTATTATGACTTATTGGGACGACGCCATCGCGTAGAAATGCATCGCCGCGCCGGTGACTTTTATGAGCGGATTGAACTCAATGCGCTTTACGCGATCCTGCATTATCACCATGCTGACGAAGTGCAACATGTGATTGCATTGGTGACAGTGCATTTACATGACCTGATGAATCAAGGCCATGCACGACTTCTCTATCGAATCCTAACGCGAATTTCAATCCAAAGCCTAACTTCAGAATCGACTCTGCAGTTGTATATAGCCCGTGGGCAGCTAGCTGCACTCATCGGCGAGACAAACGCGGCTCGTAACAGTTATGAAAATGCGCTGAACTTTGTCGATTCCATAGATGCTGATCGGATAGACCAAGTGAAGCTATTGATTTACTTATTGCTTGGCGATCTACTAAAACACGATGCGCCGCAAGATGCCATGAGTTGGATTCGACGGGGAGCTGGGCTTGCGGTCGATAGATATCCACTCGAAGAGGCAGAATTCCGGATTAAAGAAGGGTCGGTGTTGATGGCATTAGGTAACTATGCCGATGCGCTAACATCAGTAAATCGCGGATTCGCGCAGTTACCCACAGAACCGAATCATATCCACGTTCGTGCCTTGACGAATTTAAGTACAATTCACTACTATCTTGGAGATACCCCCATGGCCAAATTGAATGCCCAGCAAGGAATGGAGATATGCCGAAGGCGTAACTACCACCTACATATGTTGGGTCTGCAAAGCAATCTCGGTGTTTATAAAGAATTAGCCGGTGATTGGGATGGTGCAGTAACTGACTATCTGGGCGCATTGAGCATTGCGCAAGAATTGGGAAGTGTCATTAATCAGATTCAGTTACACAACAATCTTGGGATTTTATACACAAACCGCGGTGATGATGGGCATGCCGTGACCCATCTGGCACAGGCAATCACAATCGCAAAGTCTCACAACTTAATTCGCCATCTGAGTTTTGTATTGTGCAGTATGGCTGAGCTAAGAGTCCGTCAGCAGAATCTATTAGATATTGAGGAATTACTTAGCGAAGCAGAAACCATCAATCAAACAATCGGTGATCAAGCGCAGATGATCGAAATTCTTTCGTTACGTGCTCAGGCTTGTTTGCTCAAGCAGCAGGAGCACGAGGCTCTGATCTATATCCAAAAGGCGCTTCAACTGGCCACTGACATTGGAATTGAGCTTGAAGCAGGCAAAGCATATCGTGTTTATGCGAAAATTTTGCAAACCGAGAACAAGATTGATAAAGCAATCGAGATGATTGGCAAAAGCATTGCATTGCTCAGTGATGAAATCTATGAAGTTGCTTGTTCAAAACTGCGATTTAGCCAGTTGTTGTCATTGAGCGGGCAAAAGGAACGAAGTCAATCTGTCTTGCAGGAAGCGCAGCAGACACTTCGAAAAGTTGGCGCAAAACGTGAACTTGCTGAAATAGAAGGATAATTTCCTAACTTTGTATATCTGTGTTAGCAGTGCAACCATTCACCGCTGGCCACAAAAATGATATTGACCAATACAGACACTGATTGTCAGTTAGATCGAATCCCCACGCCGTTGTATACATTGAGACGATGCCTACTTGGCAATCCGCTATTGATTCTCGCAAGTTGCGAAATTTTATCAAAGGGAGGATAGGCTATGTCTCTGAATCGTGCAGCACCTTACAAATTTTCGATCATCCGATCAGTAGTTGTATTGGTGCTATTTACTCTGGGATTCACTTCAATCTCAGGATCAACAGCAGTTGCGAATCCAATTAACTTAGTAGTAGCTTGGTTACCACCTGAAGGAGCACGAACGATGATTAGTACTGCCATCGACTGGGGTGACTTTGATAATGATCGAGATTTAGATCTCGTTGTCGGGAATTCTGATGGCGGTAATGGTCTTATATATTTGTTTGAGGATGGCGCAGTTACTTCGAACTTTCCGACCCAAGCCATAAGACAAGTGTCGAGTCTCATCGCCGTACAACTCAATGGTGACGGATATGCAGATTTGGTTGTCGGGCAGGATGATGGTGTGATTCTGGTTTATCAGAATCTGCAATCTAGATTAGAAGCATGGGATTCCACGCCCCCTACTGGGCAAGAGATAACTAGTTTATCGATTTTAAAATGTAATAACGGCGCAAGCGTCTTAGCGGTTGGTAGTCAAAATTTATCATTAAAACTTTACAAAATTTCTGCATTTAATATGTCATTGCTTTGGACATCACAAGACACATATTATCGTCCAATTGTCGAGTGGAAGCCGTCAGGGAATGGCGATCTCGCAGTGAGCGATACCGAGAAGCCTATACAATTATGGCACTTTGAAACAAGTGCTTGCAGTAGTCTTCAGGGTACGCCAACTATTGCTTGGCAGGCGCAACGAACCGATAATATTACCAGTTTGGCCTGGGCTGACTGGGATAGTGATTTCGACTACGATCTAGCTGTTGGTACAGATGGTGATGCCAATCTGCTTTACGAAGACGATAACGGTACGCTTAATCTATTTTGGAAATCGCCAGAAACCGATTTCACCTCAAGTGTAAAGTGGGCAGACTGGGATAAAGATGGTGATCCTGACTTGGTTGTTGGCAATAGCGTTCAACCCAATCGTATTTACATGAATGTTCATGGTGAGCGGATGGCGCTGGTATGGAGCGCCGATGAGGTCCTTGCAACGACTGATGTTGCCGTTGGTGATTGGGATAATGATAATGATGTAGATCTAGCCGTTGCGACTGGAAGTAGAGGCGAGCTCAATCGTATTTATGAAAACCAAGGTGGCTCTTTACAATATGCCTGGAAGAGCTCAGAAGAGAGCAATACAAACGTTCTTGCTTGGGGTGACATCGATAATGATGGTGATCTAGATCTGGCAAGAGGAGGACTTGGAGGCGATCCTCTTCACCTATATGAAAATGTCGATGGCAACCTTCATCTAAAATGGAGTGCACCAGAAATTAACAAAGCTTTGGGATTATCTTGGGGAGATTGGGATAATGATGGTGATCTCGATTTAGGTGTTGCAAATAGTGGACAAGATCGAGTTTATGAAAATGATGGAGGTACACTGTCCTTAGCCTGGTCATCAATAGAGTCTGATGGTTCCACTTCTCTTGACTGGGGAGATGTCGATAATGATGGAGATTTGGACTTGGCGGTAGGTACAGACTTGTCTCACGACAGTCGAATTTACGAAAATATAGGTGGCAATCTAATTCTACGCTGGACCTCTGGTGCGAACTATTTCGCATCAAGTGTTGCTTGGGGCGATGTAGATAACGACGGTGACCTTGATTTGGCCATAGGGAACAAGCAACAGGCTGCTGTTGCTAGTCGAGTTTATCGCAACGAGGGAAATTGGAGTTTTGTACTTCATCAAGACCTGCCTAATCCGTCGGATAATACTCTTGCTATTGCTTGGGGCGATGCCGATGGTGACGATGATCTTGACCTGGCTATCATCAATGGCGATGTTGGACCGGAACAAGTAAGTCGTGTCTACGAAAATAGAGATGGCAGACTTTATGAGAAGTGGACGACGCCGCAGCCAACAACCGGAACCAGTGTCGATTGGGGCGACTGGGACAATGATGGCGACCTCGATTTGGCTATCGGCAGCAATGTCGCTGGCTCCCATGTATACTCGTTACGCGATGATAATCTTATCGTGCGTTGGACCACAGAAAATGTTAATTCGACACGAAGTATCGCTTGGGGTGATTTCAATCGTGACGGCTATCTCGATTTAGCATTGGGCAATGCATCGACTGGTGTTGGTAAAGAATCTTCGACACAACTTTATACAAGCGATGGTAACCTTTTGGCACTTGGGTGGAGTTCTGAATCAACTTATACAGCCGCCGATGTGGCCTGGGGTGACTGGGACAATGATGGCGATCTTGATCTGGCTATCGCAACACAGGGCGAACAGGTGCGTCTCTATCGCAATGATGGTCGGAATCTAGTATTGGCTTGGTCTTCGCTAGCTACTTATAACGCCACGTCCCTGGCCTGGGCCGATATTGACAGTGACCACGATCTGGATTTGGCCGTCGGTGTGCAGGGCATCAATGTACTCTTCCGTAATCAAGGCGGGACATTGAGCGCACAATCACTAGGAACAGATATGGATAACACAAGTAGCATAGCTTGGGCTGATTGGGACGGCGATGGCGACCTCGATTTAGCCGTCGGCAATCGTAGCGGCCCGGTCCGTCTCTATGAAAACAACGGCGGTCTGTTTACGGAACGTTGGCATTCCGTGAGTGCGTTAGAGGCAACTAGCATCGCCTGGAGCGACTGGGATGGGGATGGTGACCCCGATTTAGCAGTTGGTGTAGCTAATGATCCAAACCTCGTCTATCAAAATGATGGTAGCCAGTTAACCTTAGTTTGGAGCTCTGCCGAGACAGATAATACCACCAGCATTGCCTGGGGCGATTGGAATCGCGATGGCAGGCCGGATCTGCTTGCGGGCAATGAGCAAGCACCGATCCGTATCTACGAAAGTCATGGCAATACATTACAACTGGTTTGGAGTTCACCGATTGTAGGGTTGGTCCAGGATGTCGCATGGGGCGACATTGATCTGGATGGCGATCTGGATCTGGCTGTTGGCAATGGTGTAGCTGAAAATAAAAACCGTATATATCTCAATCACAATGGTACTTTAGAGTCTGCTTGGCTGTCGCCGGAACGTGAGACTACCACAGCCCTCGCCTGGGGTGATTGGGATCAGGATGGCGATCTCGATTTAGCGTCGGTTGGCAGCGATAGCCGAATTCGCATTTATCAAAGCTTTGCTGCCGATCTTCCCTTGCAGTCCAACACGCCAACGCAAGTGCGTATCCAGTCACTTACGGACAATAGCACTCCAATCATCGCCTCAACTGATATTGTAGATGGTCCCATCTATCCAGTCACCTTCACACTGCTTGACCATGAGCGCATCCCAGCACGCTCAATTCGCGGTTATTATTCACTCGATGGTGGTGCACATTGGCAACCGGCTGTTGCTGCCGTAGGAACTCAAACTACGAATCTGTTAACGTCACCGACAGGGGTTGCCCACCTATTTAACTGGGACGTTTATGGTAGCAATGTCTTTGGCTACACCGATAGTGCACTGTTTCGCTTCGATGTTTTTGAGGGCTTTACAAGCAGCGGGCGCTATCAATATCCATATCAAAGCGCCTTTTCCGCCCCCTTTCGTCTTCGTGGCAATCAAGTACGGGTCATCAATACGGCAGGGGAACCAACAGCACAATCCATCGTCTTTCGTCGTGCGCAATCCTCAACCCAATATCTGCCATATCAGGACGCAAGCGGCAAAATGTTCGTCACCAACCCAACTGGGTATCTGCAAGGCTATGGCGAAATGACTGTTGACAATGACCTTGTTGCGTTGAGTCCAATTGCGGCCCGACCTGCGTACGATCTCTACTATACCAATGCTGCACCTTCGCTCACTGGTGTCACCGGCCATGAAATTGTTGAATTGGGTGTTCAAACGTTAACGACATCGAGCGCATACCCGCTGATTCTCTTCAATTTGGATGTTGCCTTGGAATGGGATGCCAGTAATGATCAGCAATTCATGGCGCAGTTGAACGATGACCTACAGCGTACATCCGAACTGTTATATGATTGGTCGAACGGACAAGTCGCGCTTGGAAAGATTCGTGTCTTTCAAGAGGCAAAGCTTCACCCGGAGAGCGGGAATTGGCAACCTTGGCTTAGCTCTCACATCCGTATTTTTGCCACCAACCGCATGCGTCCAAGTGCAGCTAAGGGTGGCGTGATTACAGAAAGTATGACTGATCCTGACCACAGCGATATCACCTATATCTCTGGTCAAGTCTACATAGGTGCAACATGGAATCGCTATGGTGATCCTAATGGTTCCCTGGGTGAAGATTGGCCGCGTACACTGGCGCATGAACTTGGCCATTACTTACTCTTTCTCGATGACAACTACATGGGTGTCGGCGAAAATGGTATATTAACCCCTGTGTCAACTTGTCCTGGTGTAATGGCCAATCCCTACCGCAAGGACTTCAGTGAATTTCACCCCGATGACACTTGGAACATAAATTGTGCCGATTCCTTCTCACAACAAGAAACTGGCCGTTCTGATTGGAGTTCTATCCAGACATTTTACCCACAACTAAAAGCACCGAGTGAAATTGGAACTGTAAATCCCGGACCATCAGACCTACCACTTGCTGTAACAGAAGTCCAGTTTTTTACAGCTACAAATGAACTAACGCCTTTGATTGATGTTCCAATTTATTATCTTGAAGAGAATGGCTCAAGCGTGCAACTTGACCACAGAGCCCGTGCATTTCTCTACAATGCAAGCGGCCTGATCGATTTGGGGAGTCCGGTCAAAGGTGAGATACGCGCAAATGGGGCACGTCAAGGTGATAGACTTTGCGTTTTCGATCTCGCAAACAGACGACTTGGCTGTCGAGTCCTTGACGCAACCTCTGACCAATTGTCGCTGACTGTTGTGTCAGATTGGCAGCCTGAAATACGCGTAACGCCGGTGTCATCATCAACGGTTGATATTGTCGTGCAAAGTGTTAGCGCAGGTTTGTCATTGAAGGCACAGTTGTTTCCTTTGGACACGGTGTCATCACAAACGATCAGCCTTTCCTATGAGGCCGGTAAATACATTGGGCGACTTTCCGTCAGCGATCCTGCACTAGAGGGATTTATTCGTGTTTGGGACACCAGTGCTTCACAACTGATTCAAGAAATTGTCGCAGACTATGTGATGGGTGGTAATCCTGGGCGAATCATGTCGCATGGTGGACGGATTATGTCCCATGGTGGGCGAATTCAATCCCGCGGTGGGCGTATCATGTCTCATGGCGCGCCAATTATCTCCGGTGACGGCCAAGTGGTACTTTACGACCAGAACATGCAGTATGATGCTAACCATGAATGGCTCTATACGATTCAGCCGGCGACATTGTTACCTAATACACCTATTTGGACAACCGTTGTTGGACGTGGGTACTGGCTTTCTGCCACATCCAATGCCCCGGATCTCACTCAAGCGTCAATTGGATTTCACTATCTTGGTAGTGAGGTGCCGGCGGGTGAAGAAGGCTTTTTGCAGCTATACTTTTGGGATGGCGCAACCTGGACAGCTCTCGATACTACTCTGGATACTGAAGACAACTTTGCATCGGCCGAAGTGCAAGGGGCAGGATTATATGCACTCATGACCACCATCGGCATCCAGCTCAATGGGCCTGGTTTTGACACTCTAGGTTATCCAGTTCGCGGCAGTAGATCTGTTACCACGGCGCTTCGCTCAATCGATGGGCTCTATACAGTCGTCTATGCATACGATGAAAGCCTTCCGGAGAAATGGTTATTTTACATACCAGATGCGCCGAGTGTGAGCACGTTACAGAATTTCACTTTTGGTGAAAGTTATTGGATTTATATGGTGGAATCTGCAACGCTATTTCTTAAAGGTGCATCAGAGGCAATTGGCGCAACAAGTCGAACATTGCCTAATCCGCCTGCAATTTTGTATGGCATAGTCCTTCCTGGTTCAAATGTTCAGTTCACGGGAGGATTGCCAGTTCAGGCAAAAATCAACAATATTACCTGTGGACACGGTACAACCGCAGAGGTAGCCGGACAAATTGTCTATGCAATTATCGTGCATGCCGATGATGCGGATTTGTATCATGGGTGTGGGACAATTGGGGCGGAAGTACAGTTGTATGTTGAAACGACCACAGAGACGTTGACCGCCTTGGTACGTTGGGATAATACCCGGTCTCAGTTTGTTTCACTCAGGTCCGCTAGCTCGCAAAGCATCTATCTGCCAATTATCACACGTGGAGGTGCAGAATGAGTAACTCCATTCGATATTCTCTATTGTGGATAGCAGGTATAGTAGGACTATTGGGATTCGCAACTGCTGCGGGCTCTGCAGGACAACTACCTCATTCGGTAGATACGCAACCATCACCGCCGTTACCGCCTGCTGTTTTCTATGGTACGATTCTTCCGAGTAGCGCCTTTACACCGGTCGCCGGAATGGTTCTACAGGCATATATTGGCAGTAACCTATGTGGACAAACAGCGATAAAACAAGCAGAAAATGATATCACGTTTGCCATAGTAGTCACAGCGGACACAACCCAGGCCGGATGCGGCACTGCGGGACGTTTTATTCAATTCCGCACGGCTGACAATGATTTATCACCAACGGTTGAATGGGACAATCGCCAACCACACGAACTACAGTTGCACCATGCATCAGTAACAGATGGGGATGTAACTATCTCGATAGGCGTATCGGCAGACGATGTAGAACTGAGTTGGATAGCAAATGCCGTCAATCAAGCCTATGAGATCCATCGCAGCCCCACGCCTTTCTTCACCCCCTCAACTAATACACTCATCGCTATTTTACCTGCTACTGCGACTAGTTACACTGATCCAGGTGTTGGCGGTGATCCTAAAGTCAGTTATTTTTATGCTGTACTTACTGTGAATGGGACTATCCGTGTCTATACTGATCAGGTAGGTGCGATTAGTTATACACTGAACAACACGGGTGGCAAATATAGCTTGATTGCGCTGCCCTTTTTGCCACAAGGAGTTACCAACGCGGCTTCGCTTGCTAACTATATCGGTAACGTCGGTGGGTTGCTCAAGTGGAATCCGCCGACACGTTCTTTTCGCTTCTTTTCACCGCCTAATTCTGGTGACAACTTTTCCATAGCCCGAGGTGATGTAGTCTTTACGTTGATTAACAGTGGAGGCCCGAATGTTGTCACAATAGCAGGGCTTGTTGCTCCAATACAATTTACGCTATATCCTGATGGTTTCAATTTCATATCGCTACCGTTACAGAAGCGAGAGTTACTGGATGCTGCCGCTGTCGCTGCCAACATGACAACAGTGGAGTCGCTGTTGTCATGGAATGATGCAACTCAGCTATTTCGCTTCTTTGTTCCATTAAGCGGAGGCGACAACTTTGCTGTCAGACCGGGTAGCCCGTTCATCGTCCGAGTAGGTTCAGGTGAGCCAACGTCTTGGCCGCTTTCTGACTAAAATGGTTACAACGCAGGCATGATTTTTGTATAATCAGTAAAGTGGAGCATAGTAGACGCGCCCATATGCAGGCCTGTTTCGCACGAAGGCGTGTTCATTTCTCGGTTGCGATTCACTGATCATTAAAGATGAAAAGTGCAAAAGAATGACAAAGCGATATAAAGGTGGAGCAATCTCTATCCGCAATCCAACCAAATCATAACTCTAAACCCTCACCCCACACTCCACCCTTGCCAAAAAGTCCGCCAATACGGCCATATACCGTTCCGGCTCCTCGGCGTGCGCTAGATGCGCGCTCTCTTCAAAGATCACCCATTTGGAGCCCTGAATCCCCCGCTGTACCGTCTCGGCGATCAGCGGCGTTGCCTCGTCGTGGCGTCCCGATGTGATGAGGGCGGGCACGTGGATCTCGCCCAAGCGCGGGGTGACATCCCAATCTTTAATGACGCCGATCACATGAAATTCGCTGGGGCCGTTCATCGTGTGGTAGACCTGGGGCCATTCGCCCAGTTTGGCAAAGGCACGCTGCACATAAGGGGGATTGGGCACGACGCGGCAGACATAGCGGTCGTAGAAAACTTGCATCGCCGCCAGATACGCTTCGCTATCGGTGGTGCCCGCGGCTTCGTGGTCACTTAAGGCGGCTTGTACCGCCGCCGGCAATTCGCCGCGTAGCCGGTTCGCTTCGGCCAGCCACAAGGCCATGCTCGATGGGGAACTGGCGATGGTGATACTGGCCACGCCGTTGGGTTGGGTGAGCATATATTGCATCGTCAACATGCCGCCCCACGATTGACCCAATAGGTGGAGCTGCTCCAACCCCAAAGCCCGACGCACCACATCGACTTCTTCGACAAAGAGGTCCACCGTCCAGAGTGTGGGGTCATCGACATGGGTCGAGTTGCCACAGCCAAGTTGATCATAGAAGATCACCTGCCGCCCGGTGGCCGCCATCGCTTCCAGGGATTCGAGATAATCGTGCGGCACGCCCGGTCCGCCGTGCAGACAGAGTAGGGGTAACTTGTCGGGATCTTCTGTCGTACCGACGATGCGATACCAGGTTTCGTAGCCGCGAAAGGGGATGGTTCCTTCTTGAATAGGATAGGGTGTGGACATGGGTTGGCCTTTACTACAGATCATTTAGAAGAGCCAGAAAATGGTGGTAATCGGGCGCTGCGAAGCGGTGGCACTTTGCAGTCGGCTCGCATACTGTGGGTGGGCCTGTAATATACCCGATTATTATTGCTCGCTTGCATGACGCATAGTTTGTGCAGGCGATGGCTTATTATAGGCGATTTTGCTGAGCATCTGCAATTGTTTAACAGCCGATGATTGAGCCATCAACTGCGTTATCGTTACACGGCATCGTCCATCACTTGAATCGAGCCAAGATAAGTAGAAAGGGTATAATAGAGTTTATACTGATTTATTTTACTCGTGAGACTAACGGAGCTTGAACGCCAATATGACTCAACCCCAACTCTACGCCCTCACCCCCACCGGCCCCCAACCCCTCCCCATTCCCGCCGCCGCCACTGACTTCACCGATCTCTACCACGGCCTCGCCCTCGGTGTCTATTCAATTGCGCGCACCTTCCACCACAATCGCTTCTTCCAACTCGACCATCACCTGGCGCGCACAGTGCAATCGATGCGGCTGCTCGGTTGGGCATACGCGCTCGACGAGAAGCGGTTGCGGCACGCGATCCACGATCTGTGCACAGCCTACCCGTCGCCGGAAATGCGTGTGCGCATTGACCTGTTGGCGGAACCAGCGACCGCACTCGGCAGCGATAGCCGCGAACTGATCGCCCTCTTGCCCTTTACCCTACCACCGGCCATCCTTTATGAAGAGGGGGTTGCCGTTGGCTATGCCGCCGGTCTCCACCGCGATAATCCATTGGTAAAGACGGCCACTTTTGCCGAGACGCGCAAACAGGCCGCGGTTGATAGGTTTTACGAGCATCTATTGACCAATGACCAAGGACAAATTCTTGAGGCAACCAGCGCAAATTTTTATGGGGTACGCGGCGGTAGCATCTATACCGCGGGCGAGGGCGTGCTGGAGGGGATAACGCGGCGGACTCTGCTCGATCTGGTGGCGGCGCAGGGGATTCCGTTGCAGCTGCAAGCCATCCCGGTGGATGAGGTGCCAACGCTGGCGGAAGCCATGATTAGCAGTTCGTCGCGCGGCGTTTTGCCGGTCGTACAAATCGGGAATCAAGTGATCGGCGACGGCAAGCCTGGCCCAATCACCCAACAACTCATCGCCGCCTACAATGGCTATGTCGAAGCCCATTTGCACACGGCAGTTGACGGGTAAAGACCAACGGTCGATGCAAAACTAAGGCACAGCAAAGAAAATAGCTATCCACGAAGTTTCACGAAGACACACGAAGAAAAGGCTTACCCTTCGTGTGCCTTCGTGTCTCTTCGTGTGCCTTCGTGTGCCTTCGTGTCTCTTCGTGTGCCTTCGTGTCTCTTCGTGGACAATTCTCTTACACCGTATATCGGTTACACCGTATAACGATCCCGCCAGCTATGTTTTGGCACCCACCCAAAAAACTTCTTGATCTTGCTGCAATCAAAGGCCGACTGGTGGGACCCATGATCCGGCGCAAAGTTGGCCCCGGGCCCATAGTGGCGCTCGACCGCTTCTTGGATCGGCATGTCGAGACAGGTGTCGGCGGCGGCGATCAGAAAGACTTCGTGGCCGCTGCTCTCGCCTTCGAGCGCCGCGCGACAGGCCCCGGCCACATCGCGCGCGTCAATATAGCTCCAGAAGTTGCCGCCGCCTGCCGGGAAGTTGTTGCGCCGATAGTCGAGCACCTCGTAGTGGTCAGGCAAGATAATGTTGTTGATGCGCAGGCTACAGATCGCCATGCCAGGGTAGCGCACCACCATCGAATCGGCGATTGGTTCGCCCAGATATTTGCTGAGCGCGTAGGCATTCGGGGAATCGACGCGATCCTCTTCGTTGAACGGGAAGCGCGGGGGCAGCTTGTCGGTGGTCAGCCAGCCGGTAGCCATTTCGCTGCTGGCATAGACCAAGCGTTTGACGCCCAGATCACCGGCAGCCTGCATCACGTTATAGCTGCTGATCACATTGTTGCCAAAGGTCTGCTGGCGCGGGTAGCCACTGGGTGATGGGTTGGCGGCGAGATGACAGAGCCAATCGGGCTTCACCTGGATCAGCGCATCGTAGACTTCGCCAGCGTCGGTGAGATCGAGCTGAATAAAGCCGCCGGGGAGCGGCTGCTCGGGACGCTTTGTATCGAGATTGACGACTTCGTGACCAGCATCGGCAAATTCACGCACGGTGTGAACGCCGGCACGGCCACTGCCGCCGGTGATGATGACTTTCATGGGCTTCTTCCTTTACAATTCTTCTCTACAATCTTTCTCTACATAGGCAAAACAAAAAGCCACAGAGGAACACGGATAAACACAGATGGTTTATCTGCGTTCCTCTATGTTTATCTGTGGCAAAGATCTCTTTATAGTATGCACTACTACACGAGCGCTGTCTGTATCTGTGCTACCACTGAGCGAAAGAGGGTGGCCCATGCTGGATTGGCAAAGATTTGTGCGCCACTGAAGACTTGTAGACCGTAGCTGGACACGGTTGAGCCACCGGTCGCCGTCAGGCTGTCGGGGAAGTCAAGCGCGTCGAGGATCAACTGAACTTGATTGCCCTGCGGCACAAATGTCGGTGATGCCTCCAGCCATGCCCGCCCCCAACCGGCGGATCGGCCACTCTTGGTGCCGTAGATGAGGGGCGTAAAAATGTCGATCGCCGGGGCCAGCAGCGTATAATCCTGGGCAAAGATGCGCCGCAATGCACCATCAAACTCGGCGGGCAACCAAGGGCACATGTAGGCCCCAATCACGCAATCGGGCAGACTGTTGCGAATTAACTGCGCGTAGTGAATGGCATAGCTGGCAATGCGGTGACATTTGTGCGCCGTCCACGCCGCTTGATGGCTGGCGAGGATCGCGGTTGGCGTGCTCGCGTCGATGCCCGTCGTTTCGCAAAAGTCAGCAATACACGCCGGGCAAAAGCAACTCTCTTGTAGATCGGGCTCCGACACCTCAAACCAACCGCCATAGGTGAGATAGTCGAGCCAGATGCCGGTGGGTTGGTAGGTGCGCAAACCGGCCAGCAAATTGGCCTCAGTCTCATCGAGAAACGACTGTTGCGAAAGGCAGACCCCTTGTACCAACCGCCCATAGCAGATCGGCTGGCCATCGACGCCAATCGGAATCAGCTCCGGATGTTCGGCAAAGTCGGCGCGAAAGGTCTTGAATTCAACACAGGCGGCGATGCCATGCTGTGCGCACGCCTCGAATGCCGCACTATCAAAGCCGTGGAACCAAAGCGCGTTGGCACCATAGGTAGAAAAGTCGGCAATGTGCGCCAGCGCGTTGCTGCCATAAGGGCCAAAGAGCAGGGGTGGTTGCTTAGTCATGGGGCTAACATACTTTCAACGTGCGTGCGCAACCCGTCGGTCAGCGGCGTAGCAGGGACGTAGAGACCATGCTCGCGTAACTTGCTCATATCGTAGATGCGGTGGCAACAGAAGGAGGCGCGGTCGGGGTTCTCGGCCAGAAATTGCTGCACAGGCAACTCGGCAATCGTCACTTCAACACCAAGGATCTCGCCAATGATCTGATAGAAATCCTTAGATTCCACAATGTCTGGGCCGGCTGTCACATAGATCTCGCTGTGGCAACTATCGTTACCGGCACAACTGAGGATCGTGCGCGCCAGATCGGCGGCATAGATCGGCTGCTGCAGAAAGTGGCCGCCACCGATCAGCGTCAGCGTCTCCCCTCGTTGCAGCTTAGCGATGAGCTCGGGGTCGCGCCCGTGTAGCGGTAGGCACCCTAGCAATGAGCCCGGACCGTAGATGTGGCATGGGCGGACCACTGTCCAGGCCATATTCCCCGTGTCGCTCTGTTGCAAAATCTGTTCACATTGGCGTTTCTTGCCACCGTAGCCGTCGGGGAGATAATGGTTGCTCTCTTCGGTTTGGGGGAAGGCGCGATAGGCCGGGTCATAGACAAAGTCGGTGGAGATAAAGACGAGCTGTTTGGCACGATCGCGAAAGAGGGCAATATCCTGCTCGGCATCGGCGGCCTCATAGCCGATACAGTCAACCACCAGATCCCACTGTTGCCCTTGTTCTGCAATCGCATCGGCAAAGGCGGGTCGGTTACGGCGGTCTGCAACGATGGGGGTAACGCCCGCGGCCAAGGGCCGTTGGCCACGGGTAACGGCCCAAACGGTATGCCCCGCGGCCAGGGCAAGGTCAGCCAATGTGCCGCTGACAAAGCCACTGCCGCCGATTAATAGTATCTTCATGGATCGATCCTCTCTATGGGTGCCTCCCTTCTTTGCTGGGAGATGCATAAACTCCCCTCCTCGATGTCGAGGAGGGGTTGGGGTAGGGTTAGCAGTTACGTCTCTGCTATGCTGACGGCTGTAGCGTCTGCCACATGTCACCCATCAGCTGAACATGGCCGACATGGGTGGCCGTATGTTCAAGCGCATGAAGCAGACACCAGGCTACCGTACAGGAGTCGCCACCCATCAGCGATACGTTGAGGGATGGCCGTTCCTCGACTAGTTGGTCAATGGTTAAGTGGGCCAGACTTTCCTGAGCATCGAACAGGGCTTGATCGAGCAGCCGCTTCAAGGCACTGTGGTCGAGACCGCCAACCTCAAATTCGGTGGCACGCACGCGACTTGATGATTGGCGCACAGTCATGTCGCCGATCCAGTAAGTTTCGGCACCAGTCGTGTGCGCGATTAGCACTGCCATCGAATTCATCGCTGGCCCGGGTTTCCAATCGAGTGCCGCTTGTGGTAGCCGATCTAATACGGTGATAATCTCATTGTGGAGCGATGTCAGACGTTCGATATAGTCGGTGAAAAATGGCTGCATGGTTGCCTCATTCTAGTGCCAAGGTTCGAGCGCTCGGGGGACGCGTAAATGGGATGTTGCCGACAGCGTGCGCGTTTGTGATACTATACCTTGGATTGGAGTCGCGGACAAGTAAGAAAGTGGAGGTAAGAGAATGAAGAAACATCATGTGAAATTAAAACGATACCGACCGATTGGTGGTGCTGTAGTGGGCGCTGCGCTGTTGTTGATCGGCTGCACGCCGCTTGTCGCGCCGTCGGCGGACAATAGCACGCTCCCCATGACAACACCGGTTGTCTCAACCCTGACGCCGGCCGATCCGGCTACAACAGGCCCAACGGCCACCGATCCAGCAGCAACTGAAGCACCAACAACGCCAGCGCCACAAGAGGAGGAGACGACCATGCCTGCAACACCAGCCGGGTCCACCGCACCGGAATCGGCCACACCGGTCGATCAAGCCAAAGCCGATTTGGCTGGACGACTGTCCATTGATGTGAATACCATCGAAGTGGTCGAAACGCAGACCGTTACCTGG
The DNA here is from genome assembly GCA_034432375.1 of Caldilineaceae bacterium. Lineage (GTDB taxonomy): Bacteria > Chloroflexota > Anaerolineae > Caldilineales > Caldilineaceae > JAHBVH01. Next base: position 13,358 of record DAOUCA010000025.1, on the reverse strand, counting down.
CGCGATGGGAGCATGGGCTGTGCAAAGCCGGGCATGATGTATACGCAGGCGCTGATTCCCGGCATGCGCATCCTGCTTTCTGTTGACGGCCAGGAGTATGAATATCACTCCGGTAACGATCGTGCACCCTTCTTTTGCGAGAAGCCGACGGAAAACAGCACTACCGGTGCATAAGACTACCTGTAGATAAACAAAAGCGCCGGCTCCGTGAAACGGAGCCGGCGCTTTTGTTTACTACTAATTCATTATCCTTAGCGCTGAATCAACGGGATAAACATCTGTAGATCTAATTCTTCGTCGACAAAATTGCCCTCAACCGCCCTGTCGTGAACGGCTGGATCAAACGCTGCTCCCTCCATGCCGAGTGCCGATGCCGTGACGGCAACATCCTCGCTCGTGGTCGCGGGCAGGTCAGATTCAGAACCATCTACCTTTTCCAGACGCACATCATCGATGACGTAAATGTCGCCGGCGTGGGCAAATGGCGCAAGCCAGAAGCGTAGGCGGGCATCATCGACGATACTCGTGAAGTGGTTGGTCGTGAATTCAACCGTGTAGCGTTGCCAGCCGGGTGTCAAGTCAACCCGATCGATCGCCAGGCCATAGTTTTCGTAGGGAGCTTCATGGTTATGCACATAGACACCCATGTCGTCCCCGCTGGAGGAGTAGGCGGCAAAGGTCAGGCGATAGGTCGTGTCAGACGCTAACAGGAGCCACGGTTGGTAGAGCTGGACATTGTTGCCTGGCTGTATGATTTCAACTTCTGCTGCGCTGTCGCAATCCACGGCGTCGTCATTTGTGGTAAAGCGGCCACCACCGGTCGTGTAGAAGCGCCAACTGGCTGGGCCTTCTTCAAAGCTACCGTTGCGCAACAGATTGTGCGGCACCGTGGCACAGGTTGCACCCTCAACTGTCAGGTCTGTGCTAGCAGTTGCCGGCTTGCTCCCTGGGTTGTCCGTATCGTGGGTAACCTCATTGGTGAGTACACCCGCTGCTGCATCATCGTTCACAACGGCGTCAAAGGTGATAACCGTCGGCGTGAGACCGACATAGTCCAGACACATAACCAAGCCATCTGTGGGGGTAAAGTCATCATAGGAGAATTGCGTTGCCGCATCGCCGGCGTCATTTTCCACGCCGATCGTGCCGATGCTGTCGGCCACGTTGACATTGTCATAGGCGAAGTAGGCATCATAGCTACCGGCGGCTGGATCGATATCGTTCCAAGCCATGACTTCCAGATCAAGCGTCGTTGCAGGATCATCATAGGCCTGAATGTCGTCAAGCTCCACCAGCCAGAAGGCACCACCGCCAAAGGAGACTGCCGTTACACCCCGGTTAGTTGCCTCGTCATAGACGATTTCCATGTCTCGCCAGTACGGCGCAAAGAGGCCATTCGGTGCCGCAGGATCGGGCAAGTTTTGGTTGATCCACGGCTTGCCGCTGTATTCACCGAAAACCACAATGCCATCATCGGTGAAGCGTGGCGGTGCTGCGCGCTCTGTGCCATAAAAATCTGTGCCGGCAAATCCATTGTATGACCAAGTGATCGTATCACCCGAAATGTCCGGATCGGTCGCAATGCCATAGCGGGATGCAACATCCACATAGCCACCATCACCGACGGGCGGCACACACATCGCGTCATCCTGATTGGTACTGATCAGATAGCCACCCTGGAAGTTTGTTTCAGCTGTCATGACACCGGTCCAATACAAGGTGTTGTCGGTGACAGTGACGGTCCCATTGTTGGCGGTCGCAGAGCCTTCCACATAGGTTAGCCCTGCTGGGATGGTATCTGTCAACGTGTAAGCCAGATCCTCCGGCGTTACATTGGTGTTGACGACAATCTCATAGGTGACGGTATCACCCGAAGCAGCGACATCAGTTGAGACACTCTTCGTCACATCATCGGCACGGCGGTTGAGGACCACCAAGATTGTGCCGACATTGCCTGGATGTTCTGGATCGGTGCCAATCGTAAAGCCGCCATACCAGGTCTCGCCGGCATCAAGCGCCGGTTCGTCCCAATAGACGCGCAAGTCAAAGGGCTCACTGGCCGCAACTGTACTTGGGCCTTCGACATGCATGTTTCCCGCATCGCCAGCGACCAACGTGATCGCCATCGAGGCCGCGTCCGGCGGCGCGTCGGAGGCTTCCCAATTCTGCACCAGAATCCACCACTCGCCGGCATCGGGGAACTCAACCTGGCAAGATTCTGCCGCCGTCCCCGATGTGCTGGAACAGACTTCTGTCGCGGCGCTGGGTACGCTGCCGGTGCCGACATAGAGATCCAGATCCGGGGCCGCCGATTCCAGAATATTGGCGGCCAATACCAAGGCCCCTTCTGGCACGGTGACGTTGTAATAGATGGTGGTGCCATCATTCAAATTATCAAAGGGATCGTCGTTGGTCGGATCTGCGCTCAGGCTAAACGAAACCACATCTCCACTGGTGAGACCATAGGTTTGGATGGTTAGATCGCTGATGGCGATCGCCTGCAGATCTTCAATGAGCTGTGAACCAGCATCGCGGCGAGTCTCGATGTTGACCGACTCCGGCAAGAGACCGGTGGCCGAGACCACGGCAACGGGCAAATGGGCGGCCGGCGTATCGCCGGCAGGGGTCAGGTTGACTTGCCCAAAGAGCCATTCGCCCTGTGGCAGACCAGTTGCTGCGGTGGTGATCACCAACACCTGTGTGCCACCTGGCTCCAGGGTAAATTCGGCGGGTTCCACGGTGAACGTTAAGCCATCTTCGCTCACCCCGGATGAGCTCCACGTCTCGGCCACATCCAAGGTGCTCTTAACGGTGCGGGTCCAGCTACAAGTGAGCAAACATTGGCTGTTTGCCATGCTCGCCAAGTTGATCGCCTTGGGATCGCCCCCCTCCGCTGGGTTGGCGGCGAGATACTCTTCTTTCGTCACATCCAACACAAGCCCGGCGTGGGCTGCCTTGGTCAGGTCGACTTCACCGGCACCTTGGGCGAATGGCGTTGCAATGGTGGTGCCATCATCGTTGCGGATCGATGTTTTCCCAGTCGTCATCAACGCCGATTCAATCTCTGCGGGTGACCAATCCGGGTGCAGCGCGGTCATGAGCGCGCCAGCACCAGCCACATGGGGGCTGGACATGGAGGTCCCTTGGATCACATTATAGGTGTAGGTGCCATCGCCCCCTTCCCCTTGATGATAGGCCGCCCAAATGTAGCGCCCAGGAGCTGTTACATTGGGCACAATGATATCGGTAAAGGTCCCGCGGTTGGGGCCACGCGAGCTAAATTCGGCCATGATATCAGCCGTGCTATCATCGGTCGTAATCGTTCCACCAGAGATTTCGGCTGAAACTGGACCACCGGCACTGTCTACATAATCGAGTAGTTTTTGATACTCATAGTAATCAATGTGTGACGCGGGGAGTACATGGGTATCGGCGGTAATCGAACCAGGGCCGCCACCAAATTCATTGGGCTGAGCGAGGATAAAGCCACCAGCACCGCCATCGGCAACACTTTGGCCTTTGGCCACACGGCCATAAATCCCCCGTTCACAGAGCACGATCTCGCCGTGAAAGGTGCCTGGCGGGAAAGCCCCGTCGGCACAGAGGCGGGCATCGTCAGCCGTGGCTGGTGGAATGACATAGTCGGCGGCAAAGACCAACGGCGCTGGTCCAAAACCGGTCGTGAGCGCCATCCCGTAGAGGGAAAGGGGCTCAGCGCCACCGCGCAAGGTGACGGTACTGACAAAGGCGCGATTGTGGCTATTGGCACCGACGGAGGTAATCCACGGCAGATCGGCGGGGGAACCAGTTGTCGCATCGCCTGGACCATCGTTGCCGTTGGAGGTCGCAACAAAGACACCTGCATCGCGCAGGGCTAGCCAAGAGAGCGCTTCCGCTTCATTGTACGGATCCGGCGTCGGTGAAGAAGCGCCGATTGAATAGTTGATGACATCGACCCCATCGAGTAAGGCTTGATCGCGTGCGGCCTGTAAGGCGGCACCGGTACAGCAAGCGCCATAGGCAATGATATTGGCATGGGGGGCGACGCCGGAAATGAGTTCCACCGAAAAGGAGCCAGTTGGCGTCTCAACAACAGGGTTTTTGACGACATTCCCAGCGGCGGTGCTCGCGGTATGGGAACCATGACCATCGCTATCGCGTGGGTTGTCCGCAACCGACGTATACCCCCAGGCCCCAATTAATTTTGAATTACAGGGAAACGTGGGATCATAGGCCACGACGCCGGCGGCCGGCGCGGTATTGGTGGGATCACAGACACCAACATAGTTGCCTTCGCCACGAGGGTTGACATGCGTGTAGCCATCGTCACCGGTGGCGGCAAACGAGGGGTTAAAGGGGTCGATACCCGTGTCGATGACACCGACAACAACGCCTTCACCCAAGGTGCCGTCGCTGTGGATCTGGCCGCGAATTTCGCCACCGGGAAACTCAGTTGAGTGTACATTGACATAGAGCCCTTGATTCATGAGCAAGGTCTGCTCTTCTTCGCTCAAGGTCACCGTGCCGCTGATTGGATTGCCGGGACCAAAGACGCCGCCGGTTGCCGCGGAAAAGAGCAGATGGAGCACCGGGCCATTGACACCGGCTGGGCCATTGTGAATATGCGAGGCGGTCACATTATCAATGTCGGCGATGGCAATTTCGTAGCGCAATTCCATCGTCTTCACATTGTAATGAAAGGTCGCCGTGCCACTGGCCGTACTCTCATTCGCTGGCACTTCGTTGGCACCGGAGAGCTCGGCTGAGAAGGGCAAGGCGGTCAATTCACCGCCCCAAATTTCCGGCGCACCGATCCAAGCTGGGCCGGCATCGGTCTGTAACTCATAGATGCGCTCTTTTTCGACAAAGCGCACGCCCTCCAATTTGGCGATTTGGGCCGCTTCTGTGCCGGTCATGCGGGCGGCAAAGCCATTCAAGGTGGCTTTGTACTGATAGGTTACTTCGAGCGGGCGGCCGATTTCCCGACTGGCGCTGGCAATAAAGCTTGCTTGTTGGGCTTCAATATATTGGAGATAGGCCCGACTTTCCGGCGCGCGTGCACTGAGCTTGGCTTGCCCTGTGGCTTTGGGGCTGGTCGCCGCCAAGCCACTGATGTCCCCGCGATAGGTTGCCAGGGGCTCGCCTTGCAGGACAACGATATAGGTGGCAGTTTCTTGTGCACTGGCCGAGCGGACCATTTTGCCGTTGCTTATGCCTTTTGCACTGTTGCCGGGTATTGCACTCATCTGCTCTGGTGCCGCGCCATCCAACGCGCCGCGTCCATCGGGTGCATCTGGGGTAAGCGGTTCAAGCTGTTGCACTTGTGTAGCGGCATCGTCGGCTGCCTGGGCGATCCCGCTTGCAAAGGGGGTGAGAAGCATTGAGGCAATTACAACAAGTGCCATGACAATGCGCATCGGGTGGTGAGAATATGGCGATACGTTCATAATTTCTCCGATTGGAATGGTTGAATCAACGGATCGAAGGTAGAGCTGTGCAGTCTAGTTGGTCTGCTCTTGATCTGCTCTTGATCTGCTTTTAGGCCAACTGGTAGAGGGGCGCAATGTTTAGGTGATGGATAAGAACCAGATGGGTCAAACCAAGTGAGGTGGGCGAGTGGCGTCCTTTCTGGTTAGTCAACTGTCTCGTCGTTGCCTGGCTGCGTTGCCCGGCTGCGTTGCCCGGCTGCTTAATTTTTAGAAATCCTTGACGGCTTGTGCTTATGAGGTGATTTTTAAAAATTAAACGTTCGCAGCAGTCGGCTACGTGAAGATTTTACGAATTGTACCTGATGCAATATAGTAGCATAGATTTGTCTAAATGTACTATATTAATAAGCCATCTGTCATAGATGAAACTATGTTAATTGACTGTAAGTTACTGACAATTGGCTTACAATTTTTTTGAAAAGAGTCCTGAACTATGATAGAGCCCGAAATTGCCGCGATTGACCTCGATGACACGCTTTTGCGTAGCGATGGTACAATCTCTACAAATACGGTTGACCAGCTTCTGCACTGGCAGCAAGATGGTCGGCAGATTGTGATTGCCACAGGCCGACCACCACGCAGCATTGGTCATGCTCTGCCGGATGCGCTGCAGGCGGTGCCATGGGTCTGTTACAATGGGGCAGAGATTCGTCTGCGCGATGAATGTATTTACACCAACCACATTCCCGCGGCTGATACGCAATCGATCATTGCGCAATTACAAGAGGCGATGCCCACCGCGCTGCTTGGTCTAGAGATTGCTGGTACTCTGTACCTGAACCGACATGCCGTGCGCACGACCCCTTACGAAGTAGCGGACTTGGCGCTGTTAGCGCAACCGGCGGCCAAGGTGCTTGTCTTCAGCGAGACGCGCGAGGCGTTGGCTCCATTGACGTTTGAGGTACCTTCGACAGCACAGCCTCTTTATTCCGCCCGTTACCCTCATTTTATACAAATTCTAGCCACGGATTGCAACAAGGCAACTGCCCTGCATCATCTGGTCGTACAGATGGGCAAGACGCTGGCACAGGTTGTCGCGTTTGGGGATGATACCAATGATGTCGAGATGGTTGCCATGAGTGGTCTCGGCATAGCCGTTGCCAATGCGGTTGATGAGGTGAAAGCGGTGGCTGATCGCATTACTACCACGAATGAAGAAGAGGGGGTCGCAACAATATTGGCCGAACTTCTCGCTCAATAGGCAGGCGCGCTTTCCCTTCCATTGGCAATCCTCGCAGTAACATTTGGGGTAGAAATCCGTCATCCCCTGTAGGAAAACATCTAACTCATGTGATGTGCTGAGAGGAGCAATTATGTTGAAATTTGGCCGTTATCTTTGTCTGTTACTGATCCCACTTTTAGTGACAACGTTCATTAGCGCGTGTGCAACCCCCCTGCAACCGATTAAAGCGGTTGATCGATCACAGGATTCATCACAGGATTCAGCTTTGGGCGACTCTCTGGATGATTCCGTAGCAACAGCCGGCGCTAGCTTTAGCGACGCGCTAATGGCTGCCCTGACCCAACGGGACTATGCGGGATTGCAAGGCATGATGGGACATTCTTTTGGCCTGGTGCAGTGGGGTGGTGCCGCTGTAGAACGGCCACCGGCGATTGCTGTACTGACGCTGCGCGATCGATATTTGGGTGCCGGTAGTGCAGTCGCTTTTGCAGTCGATGCCGATCGAGTTGCGCTGCTGGCGGATCTCAATCTGGATGCGCTGTGGGATCAGCCGCTGGAACTCGCCGATACCCTCTACATCACCGGCCTGGGGATGAATCAGCGCGATGAGGCGATGCTGCTCATTGCCCGTGCGGCCGATGAATCCTTGTATTGGCGTGGTATTGTAGTGGCACCCGGTGGCTTTGCTGCGGATGTTGCAACTTCCAATGCCATTACCCTGAATGTGTCGGCCCAAGAGAATCGTGCTGATCTTGCCGCACCGACAGCCCCTGTCGATGTAATGGCTGCAATCTCTTTGACCGCCGCATTGGTGCCCATCCCCCCCGCAAAAGCGGATGCCTTGCCCGCTGCGCCTGCCAGAATCGAGTTGCAACAAGATGCGCCCGACACTCGCTTGCGCGGGATCTTGCAAGCGACACAATCACGTCTTTATCTTTTGCATGGCGCGGAGGGGCAACTGTTGACCGTTGCCGTTGCCTCCAATGCTGGCATGGCAAATTTTTCGATTACCGGTGTCGATGATGGTCAGCCCTATAAGCGTTTGGGGGATGAAGCTCGCAGTTGGCAAGATACCCTGTCAACGACACAGGATTATCTGATCACCGTGGCGTCGACCGTGGCGCTCCCATTTGAATTGACCATCACGACCGATCCCGCAGCACTCTCCGCTGCCACAGCCGCTACCACCAGTTCAACCTCAACACCTTAACCTCCTTTCTATAGCCTGCGCCGTATAGAAAACTTTCACCCCGCAGGAATGGCTGACTTTAGGCAAACAATAGCTTTGATCTCTTCTCCCTAAGTTCAACCATTCCTGTGGGTTAAAACTTCCTCTTCCTCAATCCCGTACCATTATTGATAAGTTGGATCGACAAAGATCCCTTCTGTGGAACGTGCCCGGCATCTCCGAGATGCCGGGCACGTTAGATTTGGATCGAATTGGCTTGCTATCAGGCTATCAGGCTATTACAAATTATCAGGACTTACGTATTACTCCAGAACCTGAGTTTTTGGTAAAAACTCAGGTTCTCTGGTCTGCTGGTCATTTGGCGTAAGTATTAATTTAACAATATCACATTCCAGGAAATCGATAGGATTTACAAGGTGAACAAGATGGTTTGTTCTCCTGTATACATCCTGTTACTTCTGTAAATCTTGTCCAATATGACATTGGCAAATTAGGGCTCTCTGAAGTCAACCGTTGCGTTGTTGCAATGATTGGCCGCGCCATCGGTGTGAAAGTCCGCAATCGTAGAGATGCGTTGCCCGCTGCTGTCGACCATCCACGCAAACCAATCCCCAACACGCGAGACACCTGCCCCAAGAATGTGCGCATAGTGGCCGGCTTCGCCATCACTGCCGCTGACAGCTGGATGTTGGGGCACCTTGGGTCCATCCGGCTCATAGCTAAAGGTAATCTGATAACCATTCGCCGGCTCTCCCGCAATGGTGACACGCCCCTCAAAACGGCTGCCATTCTGATAGGATTGGCACTTGACTAGCGTGGCAATAAAGCCTGCGGGTGTGGTCGATGGTACGGGGGTGCTCGTTGCTGTTGCTGTCGCGGAGGGTACCGGACTTTGTGCAGGAGTGGGTGTTGTTGAGGGTGTCACAGAGGGTGTCATCGGGGGTGTCACAGAGGGTGTCACCGGGGGCATCGCCGTTGCGCTGCTGGTTGCTGTGACGATGAGCGTGGCTGTCACGGTTGGTGTATCCGACAAGATAGGCGTGGCCAATGGGGTGGCTGTAATTGGCGATGTCCCCGTGATCTCCTCCGTATTGGTTAGAGGCGGCGTTCCCGTGATTGGTGGGGTTGCTGTGATTGTGGGGCTTGGCGTAGCGGTCGGCACCAATTCTTCACCGGCAATCGTCCAACGCCAAATTAACCCATAGCTCGTATGGAAGGCGAGGTGCGGCTCGCTGAGTTCCCCCAAGCCCATCCCTTCAACCCGATCTGCCGGTGCCCCATCGGCTGGTTGGGCACTGTAGGCCGGTGCCAGTGCATACATGGCATAATTGGCCGCAAATGGTTCCCCGGCTTTCTCTTCGCTTTGAACAGTACTGCTGCCATCGCGCCAACGAATTTCGATTGATACGCCACTTTGGCGTTCACCATTGATATCCAGGCTATCGATCAAGATGTGGTGGCGCCCCTCGGACTCGTTGTGATCAAACCATCTAGCCTCAACAAGCCGCCAGTAACCTTCGCCTGCTCTCACTGTGGCCGGCTCTAAATAGGCACCCCGTTCCGTCAAGCGGCTATCCCATACAATGGATGGGACTGGCACTACGTCGACCACTTTGCCCTGGATTAGCGGCAGAAAGAATTGATAGGCCGCCGGTTCATCCGGTTGCTCATCTGTTTGGGCAAAGAGTACCAGCCGACTGGTCACAAGCAACAGCAGTAGCGTACTGGTTGTCGCGATCAGGCGGCGTTGGATCCCTGGTTTCGAGAGATAGATGTAAACGTGCTGAATGGGGGTAATGGATGTTGATGGATTGGACGATTGATGTGATTGATACGGTTGACGTTGGTTGCACATAAGCGCAATCTCCTTAGCGTGGTCTTCTTATCGTAAAGTCGGATTTGCCCTGTTTCGTATGCGCTCCGGTAGCACTCCCGATCTGTAAAATAGCGGTGTGCTAAAGTGCATTGGGGCTTGTGGTAAGACAAAGAATTGAGAGTATCACATTCAAAACCGTAATAAAACTTAGCATTACGTAATTTAAATGACGTAAGAATACACGCTTGGGTCACGCATGAAAGATAGGAGACGGTTTACGAGTAGAAGAAGAATCGCGGTTACCATTGGAGAAAATTCGGTGGGAAAGAGCGCTGAGCGGGAGCGAAGACCGTCTACTATAGGACTTACGCAGAACGCTGGTTTCGATACAGGGAATTGCATCGTAGGCCATTCCAAGAAAATAATGATCCACGAAGCGGGAGCCCCTGGGGCGCGAAGAGAGACGAAACTGAAGCAGTTCTTCGTGAAAATTCGCGTGTCTTCGTGGATCATTTAAATTTTGGATTAGCCTTACTCAACCGGCGATCTGCGTAACTCCTATGTAATACGACAACGTTAAATTACATTCCGTAGACAGGATTCACAAGATGAACAGGATTCTTCTTCTGCTGTAGCAATCTTGTCAATTCTGTAAATCTTGTCTAATTTAACGTTGTCGTAGTAATTAACCTGGGCGGGTAGGAGCGGGCAGAGGCAAGCGGGTCGGGCGAGCCGCAGCACCCCTCTCTCTGCCGCGTCAATTGCTAGCGCTGGATTAGGGGTAAGAAGATAAGATCGAGGCCAGCAGCTTCTTCCTCCTCCCACGGATCGCGCTCGGCCGCGGTTTCAATGCCCTCATCGTCCGTCGGCGGCAGATCACAGACAATCACGTCGGTGAACGCAGCATCGATGGTGAACGCAGCGTCGATTGCCGCACTGACCGCGGCGGTCGTGCTGTTGCCAAAGCGCACCCAGACCGCTTTGGCCGCCTCCACGGTGACGGCGTAGCAGGGCTGATTAAAGCCTACCATCAGTTGACCGGGCGTAATGTTGAACCAACTGGCCTGTGCTGTTTCGCAAACAGTGTAGTTGCCGGGGCGCAGATTGGGAAAGGTGGCCCGCCCTTCCGCATTGGTGGTTTGGCTGCCAACCAAGGCACCGGGTCCGGTGTAAATCTGCATCTGCCAATCGCTGAGCCACTCGTCATTGCCGTTGCGCAGATGATTGTGGTTGTGGTCATTGTACTTGCCGGCGATGATCTGGCCGGCACGCTGCGTGACAAAAGTGCAAGTCACATTGGCGCCGCCCGCCACCGTAATGACAATCTGGTTGTTGACGAGATCGGCAATCGTGTTGGCCGGTGGGTTGCAACTGATGTTGGCGTTGACCCAGCCATTGGGCACAGCTTCGCTCACCGTGTAGCTGCCGGCGGCGACAGTAAAGCTTTTGCTGTTGCTGAAATTATCGCCATCCTGCGGCGTGATATCATCCAGCCGAAAGCTTCCCAAGCCACCCCGAAAGACAAAATTGGTCGAGCTGTCCGGCTGCACATCGAGCGCGATTGTGATCGTGGCCACCGTTGGTTTGGCCTTGACTTGGAAGGCTACCGTCGCCTGATTGGAGAGCGTCTGCCCATCGCTGGCCTGATAGGTGAAGGTGTCCGTACCGACAAAGCCGGGCGCGGGTGTATAGGTGAACGAGCCATCGCGGTTGAGCGCAAAGGTACTGCCAGGGTTGACGCCGCTGATCGAGCCAATCTGCAAAGGTGCCCCTTCGGGATCGTGGTCATTGGCAAGTAGCCCATGCGCGGCGTCGACCGTTTTCGCGATATCTTGATCCGTGGCATAGCTGTCATTGACGGCGACCGGCGGCTGATTGAAGCGCAGCGTAACGGTGAGTGGATCGGTGCTGTCGCTCAGCAGAGCATTCGGTTGCAAGCCATGGTTGGGCGTAAAGGTGCGCACCACAAAAGAATAGGACGCGCCGGTCGTCAACCCATTAACCGTGAAGCTATTGGCGCGCTTGTCGGCGGTTTTGCCGGCGGATGTATAGAGGCCCGTGGTGGCGGGTGCAACGAAGATCTGGTAGTAGCCACCATCGGCCGTATAAGCAATCGGATCCCAGGTGAGCGCGACACTGGTCGGCCCCTGCACCGTGGCTTGCAGATTGCTAGGGGGCATGGTTTGGCTCATTGCCCACGTCGGTTGGTGGCTGGCCAGAAAATTAATCAGCGTTGGGTCAATCGCAGCGAGCATGTTGTAGCCAAGATCCAGCGTGAGCAAGTTGGACAATTGGGTGAGTTGATTGGGGATCAGACTGCGCAGTCCGTTGTTGTACAGCCGCAACGTTTGCAACTGCGCTAAATTGCCCAACGTAAAGGGGATTTGGCCACTTAGTTGGTTGCCATAGAGATCCAGTGTTTGCAGCTTGCGCAGGCTGCCCAACGCAAAAGGGATGGCGTCTGTCAAGCTGTTGTTGGCCAGGTTGAGGACGATTAATTCTGGTAAGTCACTCAAAGTTGTGGGCAATGGGCCGCGCAACTGGTTTTGTGGCAGGTTGAGCACAATCACATGGCCGTTGTTGCAGAGCACGCCAAACCAATTGCAGGGCGTCTTATTCGCCAACCACTGCGTCGCATTGCTCCACTGTTCGGCGTGGGTGCTATTGGCAAATGCCACCAGCGCGCGGCATTCACTGGCGGAGATGCCCTGCACGTTGTTACAATTGTAGACCAGCGTGGCGACTTCGATGTTGGTGAGGGCACGGTTATAGAAGCGCACATCGTCCAGCGCACCATCGAGTGGCGCGCTGGGGGTACTAAAGGTGACGCCTTGGCCGGTAGGCAGAGGACCGCCGCTTGTCTCCAATGAGTTGTAGGGCGCGCCATCGTAGTAAAAGCGGACGGTGGTACCATCATAGGAGCCGGCCAGGTGATGATAGGCACCATCCGTTATGTTGGCGTTGAGAAAGAAGAGGCGGCGCGGAAGCCCGTTTACGTTGATGTCGAAATAGAGATTGCCTCGATCATAGTAGCCAAAGCTGGCTTTGCCGTTGTTGAGGCTCAAGAGGGTCATGGCAGGGAGCGGTGTTGCGGCATTGATGCGCACCCAGAAGGCAAGGGTGAATTGTTGGAGGGAATCGATGCCGTTGCCCGGTGCCGTGGCGTAGCTATTAGCATTGCTGCTCGAGGCAAAGGCCGATGGGTTGGCCCAATCGGTTGGCGCACTGCTCCCTGTAAAGCTGTTGGGCGTGTGAAGCGTCGCCGTGTTGTTGTTGCCGGAGAGATCGCGGCTGGTGTTGCCGCTGCCTTCGTCAAAGGGCCAGTAGCCGACGAGGCCGTCGTCAATCCCTTGGGCATGGGCTGGATTGGTCAAAAGCAACGGCAGCAGTGCCATAAACAGTGCCATCACCAGCAGACGGCGGTAGAAATAGGTATGATGGAAGGTGTACAACATAGGGTTTCCTCTTGTCTCTACAGGATCCTACAGATTCTCCGAATGAATTTGCGATCGCGTGGGGCATAGCATAGGGTTAAAACCCCCTCCTATACTCCAATACCTTCGCCAATTTCAGAAATTAGAGCCGTCATTCCTGCGCAGGCAGGAATCCATCTTCATGTTACACGAGTAGATTCCTGCCTGCGCAGGAATGACATCTGGAAATTTCCGCCAAAACAAGGTT
>DAOUCA010000024.1:0-64807 GCA_034432375.1 Caldilineaceae bacterium | reverse complement strand
TCGCCAAACCTTGTTTTGGCGGAAATTTCCAGATGTCATTCCTGCGCAGGCAGGAATCTACTCGTGTAACATGAAGATGGATTCCTGCCTGCGCAGGAATGACGGCTCTAATTTCTGAAATTGGCGAAGGTATTGTTGAATGGTCTTAGTTTTAATGGAGGTTGCCGGTGGAAGAGGAAATTCCTGACAAAAATCTCTTTATGATGTGCAGTAGGCTAGTGCAAAGCGCGCTGCGTGCGCTTCCAGATGGCTACCACATTCGGAGTTGCCGGAGGGATGAACTTGAGCTTTGGAAAGCGATTCATTTCGACGATCCCACAACCGCGGCAGAGTATCGTCCTTACATGACGGATTACTTTACGCGCGTCTATGCGCCGCAGGCCGATCGGTTTTTCCAGACATGTCTCTTTGTTTGCCCAGACAGTGATCAGCTGAACGCCGATCAACCCATCGCCACGGCCTTTATCTGGAAAGCCTACGACCGCTTTCAGAGTGTTCATTGGTTCAAAGTTGTCAGGGAATATGAAGGCAGAGGCATTGGGCGAGCGCTGCTCTCCGCGATCATGCGGGAGTTGACGGCGGATGAGTATCCCGTTTATCTGCATACCCAACCCAGCAGTTACCGGGCCATCAAGCTCTACAGTGACTTTGGCTTCAAGCTCCTCTCTGATCCGGTGATTGGCCAACGTCAAAATGATCTGGCGGAGTGCCTGCCGATTTTAGAACGGTATATGCCGTTGGCCTATTTTAACCAACTCCAAATTACCGAAGCACCGGCAGACTTTCTCCAAGGATTGGCCACCTTTACGGATGAGCAGTTCTGATAGAAGGTGCCTGCGCTAGCAAAAAGTAGAGAATGATCTATCTGTGAACAGAGGTACTCGGCGATTAACGTTACAGCTAGATTGAACAGAAGGAGTACATCTAGATGCCATTGTCTTTGTCGAATCGTTGCTCAGCCTTACAATGCCGCTATCCCACCAATACACTTGGCTTTTGCAGGAGGATATTTTGGGGAGGAATGGTTCTCGTTGTCTGTTTGTTTTATACAGTACACGTAACTATGGGCAACGGCAGCTGTTGATACTGATGCTGAGAGTGTTGCGTGGGGTGATGTGGAGAGCGATGGTGATCTCGATCTGCTTTCTGGGGTAGGGTTTCGGGTAAACCAGATCTATATTAATGGTACAAATGCGCCGTGGGCAATCGTGCCGCTGACCGCAGTCGAGCCAGTGCGTTTTCCACAAATGGCTTGGGGGGATTGGGATGACGACAATGATCTCGATCTGGTTGTCAGCGCTTCATCCGATGTGCAGATCTACACCAATCATGGGGGGAAATTTGTGCACGCCTGGTCGATCCCGTCAGCCGATCTCCCCGACGATCCATTTACGCCAACACACAGCGCGTGGGGTGATTGGAATGGTGACGGGCGACTTGATTTGGCCATTAGCATTTCACAAGCCCTTGCCGTCTATGAGAACAAAGGTGCTGATTTTGTGCGGGCATGGCATTCTCCTGCTGGGGAATCACCCATTTCCGATCTGGCTTGGGGTGATTGGGATAATGATGGGGATCTAGATCTAGCGGTCGGTCGAATCGGCAGCGGCAACCAAGTGTATGCCAATATGACGACCGATTTTGCACTGCGTTGGGAAGCAAATGATAGCAAAGAGAGCTATGCAATCGCTTGGGGTGACATGGACAACGATGGCGATCTCGATTTGGCGGTTGGCAATGGCAAAGCACTTGATAATAGTGGGACAACGTTTGGTGATACCAACCAGATTTTTGAGAACAGTGGCGGTGACTTGACGCTGTTTTGGGAATCAACTGATTTGGGTGAATCAAGAGATGTTGCTTGGGGCGATGTTGATAGCGATGGCGATCTCGATTTGGCGGTCGGCAACATGATTGCCTTGGCAACTGAAACAACATCAGAAAAAAACTACCTGTATATCAATCGCGGTGAAGATTTCCTCGCGCGCCCCCTTCCTGGTTCAATCAAGCCGACAACAAGCGTGGCATGGGGTGATGTAGATGGCGATGGGGACTTAGATTTAGCCGTGGGAAATCAGGGAACGATGGAGGGGACCAATAATCAACTTTTCCGCAATGATGAAGGCATTCTCAATCTAGCGTGGGCTGAAAGTGGCACAACAGCAAATAGCGAAAGTGTTGCCTGGGGTGATGTGGATGGGGATGGCGATCTGGATCTCGTGGTGGGCAATGACAGTGGCGAGCATCAACTCTATCGCAATAACCGGGTGGGTGGTCATCATGTAAGTGCCAATCCAATTCGTGGATTCGTGCAACAGCCCGGCATAACGGCACCAGCCTACAACTTTTCTAGTGCCCAATACGTGTTGGGCCCAATCATTCCCATCTCCTTTACATTACGAGGCCCCGATTTACACCAGCTGGCCTATGTTCGCGGCTACTATTCGCTCAATGGTGGTGGGCAGTGGCACCCTGCCATTGCAACACCAGAAACAGTATCAGCGAGGTTAGCAACAGGTGAACTACCGGCATTCCTGCCCAGTGAAATACCTATCGTAGACTTTCTGCTATTTTTCCCAACCATTCGAGGCGGATCAAAAATCGGCATGGAGTTAGATCCAGTTTCATACACTTTTCATTGGGACACTACCCGGAACGGCCTAACTGGTAAAGCAGACAACGTTCTCTTTCGGTTTGACATTTTTTCCGGCTATGGGCCATTTCAACGCCCGGCCCAGACGATTTACTCTCTCCCGTTCCGCGTGCAGATCCCCGCGCCATAGAGCCGCAGGGGCCTACCAGCAGCAATCTTTGCTATCCATTTGATTTGTTGATGTAAAAATAAGCTCTTGCGAAGCGCGCAAAGGAGATTAACATGGCACTCGTCTTTCTGAACATCCCCGAACAGGACGCCGTACGGGTCGGACCGGACGCAATCCGGCAGCAGGTATTAGCAATTCTTCAGGCGGTCAATGTCCCGAACGATCATGCGCAGATCACGGCGGAGATCCTGACCGCGGCCAGCCTACGTGGGGTCGATACCCACGGCGTCGGCAATGTGGTGGGCTATGTGCAGGCGATTGAAGATGGTCGGTATACGATTCCGCAGACGGTCGAAGTGATTAGCGAGTCGACAACGACCGCGCTGTTGGATTGTGGCAATGGCCTGGGCTTTGTGGCCGCACACCGCGCCATGGAACTGTCAATAGCCAAGGCGCGACAACATGGCGTGGGCATGGTCTCGGTACGCAACGGGCACCACATTGGCATGGTCGGTTATTACCCCATGATGGCGGTGGCTGAGGATATGATCGGCATGGCGGTGACCAACGCATCACGCGCCATGCGACCGGCCCAGGGCGCACATCCCCGCCTGGGCACCAATCCGATTGCCTTTGGCGCACCCGCCGGCAAGGAGCGTCCCTTTCTGCTCGATATGGCCACGACCACCGTCGCCAGTGGCAAGTTGAGCCTGGCCCGGCGCTTGGGCGTGCCGATTCCGGTGGGGTGGGCCGTCGATGCCGAAGGTGAGCCCCTGACCGAAGCGCCCGCGCAGCGTAGCGAAATGTGGTCGCAGAACCCGTTGGGTAATACAGTGGAGCAGGGCGGCCACAAAGGCTATGGCCTGGCGGTCATGGTCGATATTTTGGCGGGGGTCCTCTCTGGCGGCGGCTTTGGTGCCCAACTGGCCGGTGGCGAGAATATGGCGTGGACGATGGCCATCGACATTGCCGCGTTTCGCCCTGCCGAGGAGTTTAAAGTGATGATGGACGCGATGATCCAGGCGTTGCACACCACCCCGCCGGAACCCGGTGTTGATCGGGTGCGCGTTGCCGGCGATCCTGAATTTGACACAGAAGTCGAACGGCGGGAACAGGGGATTCCCTTGCATATCACCCAATACGACGCCATTGTTGCCACGGCCCGCCGAGTCGGCGCACAGGTGCATATTTGAAACAATCAGTACGCTGCCTAATCCAATCGCAACACCGTAAATGCCTCCGCCGCTGCCAACCCTACCGGCGCGCCAATCGCCGCGGCCCGCGCTCTCCAGCCAACCCGCAACGCGGCCCCATCCGCCGTCTGGCTGGTATGAAACAGCCGCGCCTCGATCTTTCGGTCTAGCCCCGCGCTGATATCCACATAGTGATCGGCCACACTGCTGGCAAAGAGCCAGACCTGGGAAACGGCATGGGGTGTCAACCCTTCTGCCGCAAGTTCGGGAAAGTTGAGGTGATCGCGCGCCAGCGGATAGACCGCGTCGAGCGTCGCCCGCCCGACAATGCGGTGGTCGCGGTGGGTGATGTAGGGGGGAAGCGTATGTTCTGGGTCGTGGGTGAAGAGGGCATAGGGCCGCCAACGGCGGATTGCCGCCACCAGATCGCGGCGTAGCTCAAGGGTATTCTCCACTTCGCCATCGCCATAGCGCAGGAAGGTGACTTCCGCAATGCCTAGATGTGCCGCCGCGGCCTGTGCTTCGGCTTCGCGCCGGCGCGCCACTGCTGCGGCGGTTGCCAGTGGATCAGTCGAGCCGCGGTCGCCGGAAGTAACCAACAGCAGGCGTACCTCTACGCCACTGGCGATTGCTTGCACGAGTGTGCCCGCGCACCAACTTTCGATGTCATCGGGGTGTGCGGCAATGGCGAGGATAGGGCCGATCGTCGGTGGGGTGGTGCGCATGGAGTGGTTTCCTTTTCGTGTGAACCAGAATCATCGAATCTAAAACATCTGCAACCTAGATGGATACTAGCGGCTTCCTCTGCTATAATACTGTTGTGCAAACCAGAGTTTAAGGCAGGACAAGTTATCTACAGTTGGCCCCAAAAGGACAATATAAGATGGCGGAAGACGAACTGTTTTCCGAGATTTTACGGCGTGCGCCGGAACTCCCCAAATGTTCGGAGGAGAAGCAATGAACACTGATGCGGCTCATCAAAGCCCTTGGGCGATTGGCGAAGTTGTCTTTGGCATCCCCTTTCTCATCGGCATTGCCCTCCACTTTGTCGCGCCCTTGGGCGTGTCCGCAGGAACCATTCGCCAACTCCTTATGGCGGTGGGCATTGTGCTGCTGCTCATTGGCATCGGCGTGATCGTCCTGGCGCGACGTGCCCTTGCACGTTTCCAACAACCCACTGACCCTGGGCAGCCGACAAGCCAGATGGTGACCTCAGGAATCTTTGCCCTCTCACGCAACCCGCTCTATCTGGGCGCGGTGCTTTGCTTGGTGGGGTTGGCCCTGACGTTCAATCTGCTTTGGGCTGGCGTCATGCTGCTGCCGGCGATGGTGCTCTGTCAATATGTGCTGATCGCGCCCGAAGAGCGTTATCTCGCGGCCAAGTTTGGGGAAGGGTATCAAGCCTACACCGCGTCGGTTAGTCGCTGGCTTGGCCGTAAATGATGCAAATGCTACACTAAATGGCTGGCCCAAAATTCTCTGTTCCCGCTGGGCCACAACCGAATTTGCGTGCGCATGGGACGAGCAGAACAGGAGCACACATGAAGTATACCTCGCCACCAAACCAACTGGTCTACTATGAACAAGTGTGGGATTGCGTCCGTCAGGTGCCGCATGGCAGGGTCGTGACCTACGGCCAAGTTGCCCAAATGATTTCGCCCCCCACCGACATTGACCCGCAGGAGTACAAAGCTTTTGGCCCCCGTTGGGTCGGCGACGCGATGGCGGCTTGTCCCGCTGACGTGCCGTGGCAACGGGTCATCAACGCGCAGGGCAAGATTAGCGAACGCCCCGGCGCGCAGCGCCAACAACGGCTGTTGGAAGATGAGGGGGTTATCTTTGTGAATGATCGGGTTGACCTCAAACGCTACCAATGGCAAGGGCCCGGTCACACAGAGGCACCAGAGCAAGCTACGCTATTCTAAACCCGATCTTACCTTTGGTAGAAAGGCAAATGAGCAATGAGTGACAGTGAAACCGTAAAAGGACCAGCTGCCTATTTCCCCTCCATCGAGAAGAAATATGGGCAGCCAATCAGCTACTGGCTGGAGTTGATTGCGTCATTGGGCGACCGCAAGCATATGGAGATGGTCACCTGGCTAAAGTCCGAACATCAGTTGGGCCATGGCCATGCCAATGCGCTGGTCGCCTACTACCTCGCCCAGAGAAACGCAGAAAAGTAAAGCGGGGGCAATGCGGGGAGCGGACAGGATCGGGACGGGATCGTTCGGCATACATTTGCGAACAAGGAGCGTGAGTTGGTTGGTCGCATACCGGCTGCTGAAGGAACGGCTAGATTTGTGCCATTAGGACATTTTCGAAATGAGAATCCAGATCAACAAACCAGAAGATGCACCAGCTGCGTTCCAAGCAGCCTGGAACGCGCATAACATGGCTGCACTTGGCAGCTTGTTTGATGAAGATGCCACATTTGTGAATCGCTTTGGACACTATGTGCGGGGAAGCGATGCGATCGTGGCGCTCCACGTGCCCATTCACGAAACGATCTATCGCGATTCTACGCTCGACAATGAGCTGATCGATGTCGTCTACATTGCTGATGGCGCGGCGGTCATCCATTTCTGGAGCCGTCTGGCATCTGGCACCGCTCACCCAGCTGGACCACATGAGATCGATACACTGATCCTTGCGGTTCTGACAAGAGAGCAAGCGCTATGGCGTATTCGAGCGCTTGAAAATGTGATGCTCACCGATCCGCGAACCGGTGCGACTATCTTGCGTGGTTAATTCGGTTCCCAGGATAGTAGCGGCCAGGAAAGAGATCATGAAAGTACGGCTTACGTCTGCCGGCCTCAAAAATGCAAGGAGCGGTTGCCTCCTAGGTGCCTACAATCGGCTACCTTATTTCTGGACGGCCCCGAAGTGCACGAGGACACACGAAGAAAACACAAGCTTCGTGTGTCCTCGTAAACAATTTAAATTTTGGATTAGCCTTACCCACAGATAGGAGAGCGCTATGCAAAAAGTTACTGGCATTGGTGGTATTTTCTTCAATTCGCCCGATCCCGTTTTGCTGAGAGCCTGGTACAAAGAGCATCTCGGCATCGATGTGCAAGAATGGGGCGGCGCCATATTTCAGTGGGCCAACGCGGAAGGCAAACCGGTTGACGGTTCGACTGTTTGGACGGTCAATGACGCAACGGGCGATCACTTTGCACCAAGTACCGCACCATTTATGATCAACTATCGTGTTGCCGATCTGCACGCGCTGGTCCAGGCGTTGCGCGCCGAAGGCTGCACCGTGCTCGACAAGATCGATGAGTCCGAATATGGGAAGTTTGCCTGGGTCATTGACCCGGACGGCAACAAAGTAGAACTCTGGGAACCACCAGCCGGTCAATGAGGTCGGTATTGATACGGACGAGCAGCACAAGAAGCAACCTATTACTTGTGTTGCTTCTTGGCGCTCGTTGGTATATGTAACAATAAAGGGAACACCGTACATGACGAGAGCAGCAATTGCGGAGGCGCGCGCCTTTGAAAGTTGGCAAGATTATCAAGGGGCCCTCAAACGCGCCATCGCACCGCTCACCGCGGAACAACTCCAACGGCGGCTGTTGCCGGCTCTGCGCACACCAGGCGAAATCGCCGAACATATTGTTTATGGGCGTGCGTTGCATCTACAGCGCACATTGGGTGAAGCAGCTGCGGAACTAACCCCACTGCTGCGGTGGAATGACGCCGAGGATCCGCCACACAGTGCCGCCGAAATTCTACAGGGGCTAGAGCTGACCTGGCGGGTCATTACCGCTTGTCTGCTGCGCGGATCGCCCACAGACGCGCTCACCGAGGAAGAGATAGCCATTGTGCAGACGGTCTGGGGGCTCCTCGACCACGATCTGCCCCACGCCGGGGAGCTGTCGCTGCTGTTGGGTGCCGCCGGCCTGCCCGGGGTGGAGATTTGACGGGCAAAATGGGCACGCTCGCGCTGCGCAAGCCCGCGAAACGGAATGGGCTTACATCATGCGTCGGAAAGGTACAACCATGATCCTCCCCAAAGCGCGCGATCCGCGCTTCATCACCATCCGCCGTGGGGGGACCCTCAGCGATGCCGACCATCAACTACTGGCGTTGTGGGCGGCGGCGTGTGCCGAGCACGTGCTTGGCCTCTTCGAGTCCGTGCAGCCTACAGACCCGCGCCCGCGGCAGGCAATTGCACAGGCGCACGCCTGGGTCCGTGGCACGGTCACCATGACCGAATCTCGCGCAGCGGGCGGCCATGCCATGGCAGCGGCGCGCGACCTGCGTGGGGCGGCGCGCTATGCCGCGTATGCTGCCGGCCAAGCGGCGTGTGTTCCGCACGTCGCCGCGCATGAACTCGGTGCAGCGGCCTATGCGATCAAGGCCGTGCGTGCCGCCGCGCCGAAAGGCGAAGGGGAGAAAGCTGGGCGCAGCGAGTGCCACTGGCAGCGCGACCAACTCCCGGCGACGATTCGTGCATTGGTTCTCGATGACCAACAGTTGCGCAACGCGATCTGCTGGTCGCTCTTCGACTGCTGACGGCATGGGCGGCTGATTGTATAGCGAGGTTTGACGTCACAGCCCTTGCGGTCCTACGCCAATGATGCTCGCGATGCCGCGGTGCACACCATTTTCAACGACCCTATCCATGCACGGCGCTGCTTTCGTGGACAAGCTACCAGAGCATTGTATCTGCGCTGATGCCCCAAATCCCTGGAGGTTTGCTATGACTAGGTCCAACCTCTATGTTATTTGTGGTTTGCCCGGCGCTGGCAAAACCACGCGCGCCACCGCGATCGCCAAGGCGACGGGTGCGGTACGGTTGTGCCCAGACGAATGGTTGGTGGCGATGGGGATCAGCCTGGTGGACTACGCCATCCGTTTTCGACTACAAGATCATATGCTCCTGCATGGCGAAACCCTGCTGCGCGCCGGTCTGTCGGTCATCATCGAGTTTGGTTCATGGTCGCGTAGTGAACGTGACGCCATCCGGCAGATTGCCGTGCACACGGATGCCGCCACGGAACTGCACTTCGTCGACGCACCGTTGCCCGAGTTGGCGCGCCGCGTTCTCGCACGCGGCGGCCCAGATGCGCAGCGTCTGGTGGAGGATGTGTTGCTGAAGTTTCCGGAGAAGTTCGAACGGCCAACCGCCAATGAAACGGCACAATATGGCCTCTATTTTGGTCCCGATGACCCCATGCCCAGTCAGGGTCTACAGCGCCTTGTCGCTGGAACGCCATTATAGGCTGGATGTCGGCATCCGCGGGCGGGATTGTGTGCTAGGATTGACAAGCAAATCGGGTAGTCGTATACTGGCGCATCAGTGAGCTTTCGCAATCGTAAGCTACGCGTCTACGCGCTCTTTGTATGATGACTGCTGGCGTCACGCGAGCAACGGTTCTCTATTTGCTGTACCTGTGCCAAATCATCGAAAGCCAAGGTACCGACATGTTCAGCGAAGCATTGCAACACCAACAGCGGATCCAAGCGCGTTGTTTCCATCCCAGCAAACAGTGGACTGGGTTCCAAGGAGCGGATTTTCAGCAATCGATTGCGTCCCTATTCGAGGCGCAAGCCGCAAGATCGGCGGCACACTGTGCCGTGAAAACGGGTAGCACCGCGCTCTCTTACGCAGCGTTAAATGAACGCGCCAACCAAATCGCGTATACGATCCTGTCGACATGTGCCGCACCGGTACAGACGGTTGCCCTCTGCTGCGAGATTGGCGCATCGTTGGTGACGGCGATGGTGGCGATCACGAAGCTGGGGCGCTGTCAGCTTGTCCTAGATCCCAAGGCACCTCAAGAACGCAACGCCTACATTCTCGACGATGCCCAGGCGAATGTGATCCTCACCGATCAAGCATCATGGGATGAGGCCATTCGCTACACGGCTTCCCAAAGGCTTATCCTCAACATTGATGATCTAGATCCCCAGGCAAGCAGAGCGAACTTGGAGTTGCACAGCGCACCAGAGGGGATCATCCGCCTGATCTACACCTCCGGTTCAACGGGAGAGCCAAAAGGTGTGGCCCATCTGCAACGGAACATGCTCTATGAGCTGTTAAAGATCAGCAATCTGATCCACTTCGCGCCAGAGGACAAACAGTTGCTCCATTCCCGGAACGGCTTTGGCGCAATCTTTCGGGCCCTGCTGAGTGGCGCGACGGTCTACCCATTTGACCTCAAGCGCCAGGGATTTGTGACCCTGGCGCAGTGGATGGCGCGAGAAGGGATCACCATCCTCCAGACGGTCCCGACCGTCCTGCACCATTTCACCGGCACATTGGATGGCAACTATGCCTTTCCGCACCTCCGGCTTGTGATTCTCAGCGGCGAAGCGCTCTATCGGCAACAGGCCACACAGGCGATGCAGCGCTTGCCCGGCTCAATTCTCATGAACACCCTGGGCTCGCAAGAATCTTACTACTACCGCGCCTACTTTATCGACCATACCACCGCTTTTCCCCATGCGCGGGTTGCGGTGGGCTATGGCCTGCCCGGATCCGAAGTGCAATTGGTAGACAGTTGCGGCAACCCGGTTGCCGAAGGCGAGATTGGCGAAATCCGCGTGACCAGCCGCTATCTGGCGGCGGGCTATTGGCGTCGGCCAGATCTAACGGCGACCCGTTTTCTGGCAACACCCGCAGGTGGTGAGGAACGCCATTTTTTGACCGGGGATCTCGGGCAATTGCTGCCCGACGGTCAACTACAATACTGGGGGCGCAAAGATTATCAGCTCAAAGTGCGCGGCTTCCAGGTCGATGTCAACGATGTGGAAAAAGCGCTGCACAATATCGAAGGCATCAATGCCGCGGCGGTCACTGTCGACGCGGGTGGTGACGGCACGACGCGGCTGATTGCCTACATCGCGACAGCCGCCGCGGTAACCATGAGTGCATCGTCGCTGCGCCGGCAACTGACAGCGATCTTGCCCGACTATATGATCCCCAGTGTCTTCGTCTTCTTAAAGGCGTTGCCCATGACCGCAATGGGCAAGGTCAACCGGCAAGCGTTGCCGCCCCCTACGTCAGCGCGCCCCCAACTAGAGGTGCCCCTGGTTGCGCCACGCACGCCCACGGAAACGATCATCGCACAAATCTGGTGCGATCTCCTTGGTCTGGATGAAATCGGGGTAGACGATGACTTTCTCGAACTTGGCGGCCATTCGCTCCAGGCCGCGCAGATTGTGGCGCGCGTGCTGGAGCATTTCGGGGTGGAATTGCCGTTGGTTGCCCTCTTTGAGGCAGCCACGATTGCCAGTATGGCGGACCGGTTGTTGTCCAGCCAGTTATCGCAGCTTTCACCTGAGAAGGTAGAGGGGTTGCTGGATGAATTGGAAGCAATGTCCGAGGCAGCAGTGCGCCAGGAGCTGACAAGGCCAGACAGTCATCCACGATGACAGAGCGATCGAAAGCACGACCTGTGCATCCTGGCACGAGGTCAAATCTGTGGCGGAAGCGGCAAGCACCATTCCCCTGATCCCGCGTGACCAGTGCGCCGGGGGCGGTCCGTGTGATCGGATTGACAAGGGAATGGGGTGGTCATATACTGGCGGTATCGGTGAGCTTGCGCAATTGTAAAGCATCCGCGCTATCTGTGATCCGCGGCGATGGGATAGTATCCTTGTTTGCGCTGGAGCATGTTAAGTAGCGATTGTAACCGCAGAATCATAGTGGGGATGCCTAAGATATGAGAGCTGCATCTCGTTTAATTATTTTGATAGTTCATGGTGAACATGACATTGTACATTTCAGCGGACATGGTAGTAATGCCCACGAAATCATTCTACAAGATAGCTCAGGGCATAGCCATGCAGTCCCCAAAGCTGCTCTTGAAAAACTTTTCAAAGTGTTGAAAGATAATATTCGATGTGTGGTTCTGAATGCTTGTTATTCTGAAGGTCAAGCTCAGGGCATCGGAGAGTATATCGACTGCATAGTTGGTATGTCAAAAGAAATTGGTGATGAATCTGCAATAAGTTTCGCCGAATCGTTTTATCAGGGAATCGAAAAGGCCGTTATGGCAGGTGTGAATGGCGAGTTTGACAAGATAAGAAATCATCACATGCCTTGGGGCGTGCATAGGCAAGGTAGTTTCATAGACCCGTTTGGGCATCTTTGGCTCGTTGGTGATAAGTCACCTTTGCACGAACATCCCGAAAAGTGGTAGTCCAAATGAGAATTCAGAATTGGGCAAGAACGTACAACGGAAAAGCACAACCGCAATGACCCGCCGAGAAATCCAGATGAATCTGCGTCAACTTCTGAAAACCGTCCTCGCCATGTTGGCACCGACACCTTTGTGGGCCGCCACGCCCGCCGTGACCACGCTCATCGGTACGGGCAGCGCGGGCTACGCCGATCAACAGGTGAACAATCCCTACGGTCTGGTGATCGGACCAGATGGCGCGCTCTACTTCTGCGACCTCGATAATCAACGAATCCGCAGACTCGACCTGAAGACGCAGCGGACAGTCACCGTCGCGGGGAACGGAGCGCGGGCGTACAGCGGTGACGGGGGGGCGGCGACGGAAGCCTCGCTGAACATGCCGCATGAGATTCAATTCGACGCGGCCGGGAACCTGTATATCGCCGAACGGGACAACCACGTTATCCGCAAGGTCGATGCCAAAAGCCACCTGATCTCCACCTTTGCGGGCACGGGAACCGCTGGCTTCTTGGGAGACGGTGGCCCCGCGGCTCATGCACAGTTGCGCCAGCCACACAGCATTGCCGTACATCCCGATGGTCGCCGCTTGCTCGTTTGTGACATCGGTAACCACCGCGTGCGCCAAATCGATTTCGCGACAGCTCTGATTGAACCATTCGGCGGCACCGGCGAGCGACTGCCAACAGCAGATGGGGCCCAGATCGGCAGCACGCCGCTAAACGGGCCTAGAACCATCACCTTCGACCGAGCCGGCAATCTCTATCTGGCGCTGCGCGAAGGGAACGCGATCTACCGGGTAGATGGCGAGCGCTTGACGATCCACCATGTCGCCGGAACGGGCGAGCAAGGGTACGCCGGTGATGGTGGTCAGGCGCGTAGTGCGAAGTTGGCTGGACCCAAAGGTCTCGCCTGGTCAGAGGACGCGCTATACGTCGCAGACACCGAAAGCCATGTCATCCGCAAGATTGATCTCAAGACAGGGATCATCCAGACTGTATTGGGCACGGGGCAGCGCGGCGACGGTCCAGAGCCCGATCCGCTGCGCTGCGCACTCGCGCGGCCACACGGCGTGCTAGTTGACAAGCGCGGCGTGCTCTATGTGGGCGATAGTGAAGCGCACCGGATTCGAACGCTCAGGTGATCAAGGTGTTGTGCTGCGCTTCGGCGGAAGAAGTGCGCACAGTCCTACACACAAACCACGTAGATGACGCGCTCATCAGCCACCGCAACGACGTATCTTCTCAATAAATCGGGTAATCCGCAAGAGTGTGCCCCGCCAAGGACGCCGATGACGTGCCCACGGACTTACGCATCCCGCAGTGGTCCTGGAGGAGCTTGCAAAGGTGATGGCGGACCGCCGGATCGTGCCGCGAAGCGGCTTTCTTTCAAGACAATTAACCCGACTGCGTGAAGCGTGGCGGGTCAACTCTATCGTTAGATCATACAAGTCGTAGATCACACAAGGAGATCTCAAATGGCAGGACGACCCTTCGTACAAGAGAGCGCTTTGGTTGCCGATTATTATGCCACTCCTGAAAGCGCCATCCGGCGGCGGGTCCTCCGCGAAACGATCACGCGCTTCGAGAATTGTCCGGATGGTGATCGATATCAGCGGCGAGCCCTAGCAAACCTGGCCCGCTGGAAAGGTGAGTCGCAAGCGTCTAGCAACACGCACACAATCCTTGTCCTCCCCGGCGACTGGGGCGTCGTGACCCATAGGCTAACCAAGCAATTCGGGGCCCGCTTCGCCGTGCTCAATATGGCGAACGCGTTCGTGCCGGGCGGGGCATACGTCGAAGGTGCGGTCGCGCAAGAAGAGAACATGTACCGGCGAACCGATTGCCATTTCTCTATCGCGCCACCCCAGTACGATGCAGCGCGCGACCGCTATACGCCCGCCGCGACGCGTTTGATCTCTGGTGAGGAGGGCGTCGTTTATCTGGATGTGGACCATCCGCGCGTCTGCCTTCGCGGCCCCGAGGAGCGGAACGCGGCGGATCTCGGCTATCGCTGGCTCGACGAGCAGGAGATTTTCCCCTTTTTTGAGCTGAAGGCCGCGGCCCAAGATCTGCGAGGCGGTGATGCGTTTAACCCCAATCAGGCCCGCCGCCAAATCAAGGCGCAATTGGAAACGCTAAAATTGGCAAATGTGCGGCACGTCGTCCTGGGTGCATTCGGCTGTGGCGCATTTGGCAATCCGGCAGAACAAGTCGCCCGCATTTATCGCGAAGAGCTTGCGCCATACCGCGACTTTCTGGACGTGGTTGCGTTTGCCATCTTTAACGCCGGTTACGGTCCCGATAACTTCAACCCATTCCAGGCCGAGTTCACTGTGAGCTAACCAAGCGAACCATGCGAACCATGATGAGGAAGCGTCCAACTACTTCACACTGAGCTTGGAAGCCCTCCGCGCGATTGGCGGCTGGACGGCGGTTGCGCCGATTACATTGCCCTAGGCGGGCTCTTGGTTGTGAAGCTTATTCCAGTGGGCGCGATTACGCGATTCAGCCACTAGGTTGGTGGAGGTTGCTCAGATGCGGTACTCGGTGACACCTGATGGACGTTACTTTGTTGTTCGTGGGCGCTTGTGGCGCTGCACGAATCCGGCGCTGCCTGAGGATGAGCGCAGCCATCTCACGGGCGAGCTGATGCGTCACCGTGCTGCGGTGGGGCGAGCGAGGCGGGCTGGGAACACAGAGGCTGAGCAAGCTGCACGGCGCAAGGTCGATGAAGCCAAGATCGCACTAGGCGAGCGCGGGCCGGTGTGGTGGACAGATGGTGCGCCGGATTACAATCGCTATTTGGCAAAGAACACCCCCTACCGCAGTTGGTACGAGGGTTTGCAGAAACAGGAAGATGACTAGGGATGATGGGCTGAGGAGTGGTACGTACGGACCGGGTGATGGGATTGACCAGGGGATCGGGTGGTCGTATACTGGCGGTATTGGTAAGCTTGCGTAAGCGTAAAGCACGCTATCGGTGAGCCGCGGCTGTAGGATATGCTACTTGTTTGCGCTGGAGTAAGTTAAGTAGCGATTGTGTCCGTAGCATCATAGTTGGCACTTTTCAACAAGTCCAACTCGTTTAAAATGAAACAGTGATTTGCGATCTGTCGAGCGATCGATAGCAGGCAAATCATATAGGAATAGGACTTCTCGGTGAACAAATAGATGCAGACAGGAAAATCTCTTGAACAATTGGTTCATGCTATCGAAGAGTTCCTGTTGCCTAGCGGTTTCAGTATTTTGGCAAATGAACGAGTGTATGACGAGAAGGGAATTCAGATTGCTGAGTTCGATTTGGTCATTGAAGGAAGAGTAAGCCATAAAAAGTATAGATGGCTTATTGAGTGTCGAGATCGCCCTACGCAAGGCCCTCAACCAGGAGCTTGGATCGAACAGCTCGTAGGAAGAAAAATCCGGTTCGAGTTCAGTAGGGTTACCGCAGTATCAACTACAGGGTTTGCACAAGGAGTGAAGTCGTTTGCTGATCAACAAGATATTGAGCTCTGTGTAGTAAACGACATAAATACCGAAAGCATAAAGACATGGTTTCTTTCAGATACCGTGAATGTGAGTCGTATCGGCGGCTACTTGCAGGGTTTCAAGCTATTTCCGTCTCGCTCAGAGCCAGAACTCGCTCTTCTGGCACTTCGCGAAGTGACGTCCAAAATAAAGCTAGACGAGCCGATATTGCAGTCACTGGAATCAGGCAAAACTATATCTGCAATCGATGCATATGGAGCGGCAGTATCAGCCTTGCTTCATGATCCAGAAGGGATTCCCAGTGAGGACTCACAACCTATTTGTCTACAGATCAAATATGACGGGAAGCCAAGATATGTGATTGCAACAGATGTCGGAAACGTAGGAATCAATGAGATGATTTTCGATGGAATCATATTTCATCAGGTAGAATGCGTTCCAATACAGAGAATCCTCCAGTATGGGCTGGATAGCGGAGAACATACGATGGCACAGTCTGTAAAGTTTGATTTACCTCTCCATGCCGGTAGAGCAGATTTGGAATTTCATCGTTTGTTAGAGACAGGTGAGACTAAAGTGCTCCTGAGAAGACAAAGCTATTGAACCATTTTGTGTGATCCGGTCAGTTCACTAACCAGGTGTCGTGGCTGACGGGTGGTTGACAACGTAATCTATCTGCCACCATGTTTCACTGAGTCTGATCGGTTAAGTTGGCCACTCGCTTTCCTACCTGCAGCACAAGCTGGCGTTCGGCAACTCGTAGCAGAGATTATGTTTTTAGGAAATTGCATAAAATATTACGAATTGCATAGTAGTGATTGATGACAAATGCAACTCGTAGAATTCACGCTCATAGACGTGCTAGGCAGAAATTAACACGGTTTTTTCAAATGCTGACCATGTTCTAGCTACCGTAGGGTTTGGGAATATGCCTGTACGCCAGGGGCTGAAGTTCCCTGGCTACATAGCAACGCCCAGTAAACTGGGTTTTTCCGATGGACTAAGCCCTGTTTACCGGGCGTTGTTTGTAGCCCAGCGATTTATCGCAGGGCGAATTCCCAGTCCAAACTATAATGGTCATCTCCCCAAGGATGGCCAGTTGGTGATTCATTTAGACTTAGCCACAAGCACAACCAATCAGTTTCTGGCACGTAAAAAATAGTTAAATAGCGGGAGCACATACTTGGACGGACGCATGTTGGTGCTGGTGCTACCAGTGTTCATTCTGTGGGCAATGCGTGTACCGAGGCATTACGCCAATCCCAGTTTAGGCAGACGGATCAGGGTCGGAAGGCTGCTCGCATTGCTTGGCGGCAGTCGCACTGGTCATGTAAATGCCTACGCATTTGGGTGGCAACTGGGGGATATGAGTATCATTGTATGGTACGTTGGGCTTTGGATGTCCGGTGGGAACTATTGGCAACAAAATGCCTATGTTTTTTCAATCTTGCTTGACACCGCTACGGGATGGGTCGCACAAAAGGTTCTACGAAAAATGGCACAAAAACGATGGTGAACATTCGTCCCGCCCACACCCACGAAATTCCCCACATCGCCGCCATCCACGAGCAGACGGCCACCGTTGCCTACGCCCACATCTTTCCCAATCAACCCTTCCCTCGCACCGAGACCATCACCCGTTGGCAGAACTTCCCCGGCCAAATCCTGATTGCGGAGGTGGAGAACGTCTCCGTCGGCTTCGCTGCATTTGATGCAGCGGAATTGCACGCTCTGTATGTCATGCCAAATAATCAAGGCCAGGGGATTGGCCGTCGGTTACTGGTGGCAGCGGGGGCGGTCTCATTGCTGTGGGTGCTGAAAGAGAATCATGCCGCCCGCCGCTTTTACGCCGCGCACGGGTGGGTACCCGATGGGACGGCGCGGATGGCCTTTGGTGTGGTGGAGATGCGCTATCAGCACGCGGCTACATCCGGCTATGAGCCTACGTTGCTAGACGATCCCGTTAAAGGAAACTCAACCATGAAGAACGTAACGGTTACCGAAGAGGCCGCACGACTGAATCGCCAGGCATGGGATTCGATTCGGCGACAACGGGATGATGGTCTCATTGCAACACACCACGATGTGGCTGCTGAGATTTTGGCTGGAACAACCATCCTATCGCCGCAGCAACGGCAACTCGCAGGGGATGTGGCTGGTAAATCATTGCTCGATTTGGGCTGTGGCGATGGCTTTGAACTCCTGGAATGGGCTTTAGCCGGTGCTCATGTCACAGGTGTTGATAATTCCCCGTTGCAGTTAGCCGCTGCGCAGCATGCCGCCACGCAGTTAAGCTTATCATGCCGGTTTGTGCAGACCGACCTGCTCACCCTTCCTGAAAATCTGCTGCAAACTCAATTCGATATCGTCTTTTCGGCTTGGGTCACGGCGTGGATTGGGGATCTACAACGTTGGTTTACGGATGTGGCGCTTGCCTTGAAACTTGGTGGCATCTTTCTACTCAGCGGCCGGCATCCACTGGCGGATTTCTTTGCCGAA
The DNA here is from genome assembly GCA_034432375.1 of Caldilineaceae bacterium. Lineage (GTDB taxonomy): Bacteria > Chloroflexota > Anaerolineae > Caldilineales > Caldilineaceae > JAHBVH01. Next base: position 46,712 of record DAOUCA010000024.1, on the reverse strand, counting down.
CGGGCACAAAGCGAAACGGCACGAATGAGCTATTTTCAAGAAGGCCCATTCTATGAAAAGGCAAACAGGTCGGTGACTTGGAACCCGGCCGCGGAGCAGTACACAACCATTGAATGGAAACCGACCTTAGGCAATATTGTGACCGCGATTGCCCAGTCAGGTTTACGCACTACCCATTTATTGGAGCTTGGCGATACCAACGGCAAGGATGGTCTTATTGGGGTTCCAGGTGAATTTCTTATACGGGCAACCAAAGAGGGCTAACAGCAGGTGAACGATTTAGAGTTCTGTTACCTGCAAACGCTTGACAAGCAGAAAGGGGAGCACCCGTGACCAAGAAGCGTGTTCTACTGTTGATGAACAATCACTTGACCGAGGAATACGCAACGTGGACTGGGACCTCACCGATGCAGAATTTCTCTGTGTTGCATCCACTATTGAGGAGCGTTACATTCTCGATGTGGCAATTCATGTCCGTCGGCCGGTCCTTGCGGCTACTGCGGTGGTAACAGGCCGCGCAAAAGCACGACCTTTGCCTCCTGGCACGAGGTCAAATCCGGGGTTGAGGGGGCAAGCACCACAGCGCTGATCTCGCGTGCTCGGTGCGTCGGGGCGGGCAAGACGCAGCATGGTAGTCCCCACCATCTACACCAAAGACGTCCAGGCAGCTATATACTGGATGTGGCATCCGCAGCCGCCCAGGGAATGGGATTGACAAGGGGATTGGGTGGTCGTATTACTGGCGTTATCGGTGAGCTTGCGCAATTGTAAAGGGTCCGCGCTATCTGTGATCCGCGACGACGGATATTATTTTTGTCTGCGGTGGAGCATATTAAGTAGCGATTGTAACCGCAGAACACTGTTCAGGTGTGCGTAAGTTGTTGCCGGTAACTGGAAACTTGAGAATGCCGGGTGGCGAAGATGAAAGTGTGTTCGTTGCACAGTGTGTTAGATGGGTGCGTACCACATTTGGGGGATTACGCCGGACGATCTATTTTGCCCTTCTGTGTAATCCCCCAAAATGGGACGCACCCGTGTTAGATTTATCGCTTGATTTAGCATGAGTTCCGTGCTATCATGTTTGCATGATTCGTTCATTTCATGATGCAGGAACCGAAGCCATATTCAATGGCGAGAATACATCCGCAGCCCGTCGAACCTGTCCGCGATCATTGTGGACGATTGCTAGCCGAAAATTGGATCAACTTGATTCTATTGCGTTGCTGGACGAGTTGCGTTTACCCCCCGGTAATCGCCTTGAAGCACTGTCTGGTAGTCGGGCCGACCAATATAGTATTCGCATCAATGCACAATATCGAATCTGCTTTATCTGGACCGAATTGGGACCAGCGGATGTTGAAATTATAGATTACCATTAGGAAGCGTAAAGAAACACTATGGTTCGGATTCCAACACATCGTGCACCAACCCACCCAGGGGAGATGTTGCTTGAAGAATTTCTGACACCGATGCATGTCACTCAACGGGAATTGGCAGATGCTATCCAGGTGCCATATCAGCGCATCAATGAAATTGTCAACGGCAAGCGTGGCGTGACGCCAAGTACGGCGCTTCGGCTGGCAAAGTTCTTCGGCATGACACCCGATTTTTGGATGAACTTGCAATTGCGGTGGGATTTATACTGGACCCAACAAGAAGAGCAAAGTGTATTGGCGAACATTGAAACACATTCCATGACACCCATTGCTTCACCCGGCTAAGTCCTGTGCTAATGAAGCTCACGCAAGCGCAGAAGGTGGTGTTCTCGGCCTCGCTCGAGGAGCCCCACACGTGTGCCAACACGACCCTCGTGCGCGGCGACGCCGTGCAGGCGGTCCGGGCGAGGAAGGAAGAGGGCTCCGGCATTCTCAGCACGCTCGGCAGCGTCAGCGTCTCCCGCTCGCTGCTGCGCGCCGGGAGCGTCAATCGCTTCTGGGTCGTGATGTTCCCCTTGATCACCGGTGCCATCGGCGCGGAACGCATCTACGACGGCTATCCCGACCTCACGCTCGACATGATCGACCACCGCACCTTCGAAGGCCGCATCCAGCTCGTCGAGTACCAACCGCACGCGCTCAAAAGCCCACCCCTCGCGCCGACTGCCTGAGGCCGAGCGCCGGCGCGGGCTTCCGGAGATCGGGCCGTCCGCGGCAGACGTTTCGAGGGCAGTCGGGTTGGTCGACGGCCGCGTGGCTAACCTGCGGTTTTCCACGGGCGTTTAGTGATAAGTAAAATCGTAGATTTTATTCAGAGCTGAGTATACTAGCGCCGCCTAACCAGCGCTTGAAGCTGCCGAGCGCTGCTGGAGGAAACCATTCATTTATACGCTGAGCCGTTGACCGGCGTGGCACCGAACAAGGCTGCTTGCGCCCGGCTAGGCGTCGCTTGCAGCGTAAGCGCCATCCGTTCAGCGGCACGCTTGCACATGGCCGCTATCCACATTGCAGAGCTGATTCAGCGAGAACCCGAGACACCAAGCTCTTCTTTTCACCATCGCATACACACCCTTGCCAACCCCGCAGCATTCCCCTATACTAAACCTCCAAAGGTTACAACGTTCCCAAGGCCTATCCTCCCTGGTAGAAAGATAAGAGCATGTTCAATTTCAACGACAGCGACCTATTCACCCCCGTCACCCACCCCGAATCGGGCGTGACGAGTTATGTGCTGACTCACCGCATCGCGCCGGTGCAGCAGGGCTTTTATTTTGTCAACGACTCGATGAGCGCCGATGGCCGCTATCTCTGGTTCTACTGCGCCTTTCCGCCGGCGCTGCACCGGACGCTCGCGGTGGTCGATTTGGTCGGGCAGGAAGTGCGCCATTTTCCAGAGACGAGTGCGGCGGGCGCGCATGTCGATGCGGCCACCGGCGATGTCTTCTGGTGTGAAGGGACGAGCGTGTGGCGGCGCAGCCCACGCACGGCGGATGCGCCGGTCCTCGTCAACCAGCTTCCCGCGGAGCTCGTAGGCGGACGGGATGTGGGTAGCTTAGCCACCCATTTGACAATTTCCGCCGATGGCAAGGCGTTCTTTATCAATGCCAAGGTTGGCCTGGGCTATATCTTTGGCAGCCTCCCGCTGGACGGTAGCCCCTTTGAACAGTGGTGGCGCTTCGACCGTCACCACAACCATGCCCAATTCAGCCCGACCGACCCGGACACCGTGCTCTTTGCCCAAGAGTTTCACAACGACCCGATCACGGGCATCCGCATCCGCATTACCGATCGACTCTGGCTAATGCGACGCGGCGAGGCACCGCGCCCGATCTTGCGTGAACCACGCTTTGTCTCCCACGAATGGTGGGATCCCGATGGCGAGCATGTCTGGTGTGTCGATGTTGGCAACAACAATGAAACTTGGCGCGTGCGTATCGCTGACGGCGAGATCGAGCGCTTCGCCTTTCCGCGCCAATGTTGGCATTCACATAGCAGCCGCGATGGGCGGTTGATCGTCGGTGATTCCAACAACGGCTTCTTCCGCGGCTGCGCCTCGACTGTCCATTTTATGAATCGCGACACCGGCAAGATTATTGTCCTGGCCGAGCATGCCGAGCGCAGTGACTATGTCGGCCGTCACTACCACATCGATCCACACCCGCGCTTCTGTGCCAATGACCAATATGTCGTTTACACCACCACACGCAACAACGAGACAAACCTAGCCGTGATTCCCGTCGCGCACTTGCTGGAAAAAAGTGCGTGAGCGTAGGGCACGGCACCCAGCGTTCCAGCCTTTGCGGGGAGCGCACGTCGCCTGGGTAGGACCGTAGCCCAATTGACAACCCATTGGAAAGTGGCATGTCGTAGACTGTTTTTACACGACAGCCACTGTGCCACTTTAAATACCTATCTCTCAACGATGACCTCAAGCACTGGATGGTCAATAACTGGTTGAAATCAATATATCAAGAGATCATCTCTGCTCAGACGCTGGAGAGGTTGAGGTATGGGGTAGCAAGCTCATCATCGGCTACACCAAGCTCTCCTTTTGACTGCACTTTAGTGATCATACAGCAGTGATCATACTGCAGTGATCGTCAGCGTCAAAAACGTTAGTAATTAGTAGATTTACCGTTTATTGCTATTTTGAGAAAGTCCCCCATACCATGCCTCATTCTAGTAATCGCTCATTCACCGCAAGCATTGCTCGGCAGGCGGACAGAATCCGCTACGGCTTTATTCTGAAGCATAGCTTGCGATTATTACTTGTGATCCTAATTCTTTTACCGGGCAGCGCTTGTAGTACCATGAATTCTTCTCCGGATGAACAATCAGTCGAGTTCCCTCCAGAAGTTGCCCATCTCCGAGATGCCTTTGAAGCGACCCGTCTACCGTTTGTTGGCATTGCGGCCCGCGCGGGTGAAACTGATCGCTTGGCAAGTAAGTTCTGTGGCGAGCCATACTGGCCCAATTCGTTGATCTATCCAACAGACCTCACCGGTGAAGAGATGATGCTACTCGCGCAGATTAACTTCGCCGAGGTGCCACCGTTGGATGATTTTCCCCAACAGGGTATTTTGCAGTTCTTTATCAGTGCGGGTGAATCAGATGAGCAGATCTGGGGGATGGCAATGAGCACATTCGGTCAGGAGCCTTTTGATCCGGATCGCTATTTTGATGAGTTGCAACGTCCCGACTTTTTTCGTGTGGTTTACCACGCACCACCCTTCGCAGAGGATGATCTACGCACGCAATTTCCTGTCGTTGCCGACTATTACCCGCCGATCACTGGAGAGGCACAGATGTTGTTCTCATCCAAAAGTGAAGTTGTCATCCCAGTCGATTATCGATTCGAGCAGTTGTTTGGCAAATCACCTTGGGACTTTTTTGAGGAGATTGGGTCTGCGGCCACGGAGCAACTCAATCGCTACTATACCGCCGAATTGTCAAATGTCGATGCGAAACTGGGAGGCTATGCAAATCTTGTCCAAGAGGACCCCCGTGCAATCGCACCCGAGGAAGATTGGGTAGTGCTCTTTTGGATTGATTCGTTTTATGAGGAAGAGGGCGTTGAGGCGCTGTGGGGTGATGCCGGTACTGCGCTTTTCTCAATCCGTCGCGCCGATCTCCGTCAACTCAATTTCAATCGTGTGCTTTATTCCTGGGATAGTCATTAAAGCAGAGGGTAATGTGTTTTCTATTGGCTGGGATGGCGATGGTAGACAAGGAGCTGACTGCCAACCCCCAAATGGAAGGAAGTTAAAGGATGGCGCGTGAGTTGAAATACTTCACGCTGCGCCTCGCTCACTGCAGGCGCTTGGCAGCCCGCCCTGATGATGTGCCGTGGCAACGGGTGATTAGCGAACGGCCCAGTTCGCAGCGGCAACAACGGCTGCTGGAGGATTAGGGCATTGCCTTTGTGAACGATCGGGTTGATTTGAAGCGTTATCAATGGTAAGGAGCCGGTCACGAGGATGCACCAAGGCAGGCCACGTTGTTCTAGCGATGCCCAAATTTAAACGATCCATGAAGAGACACGAAGAAAGACAAATCTTCGTGTCTCTTCATGGATAATATTTTTCAATACCTTCGCCAAACCTTGTTTTGGCGGAAATTTCCAGATGTCATTCCTGCGCAGGCAGGAATCTACTCGTATAACGTGAAGATGGATTCCTGCCTGCGCAGGAATGACGGCTCTAATTTCTGAAATTGGCGAAGGTATTGATTTTTGAGAATGGTTTAAAAGAAAGAAGAATGACCGATGAGTGACAATGAAACCGTAAAAGGACCGGCTGCCTATTTCCCCTCCATCGAAAAGAAATATGGCCAGCCGATCAGCCATTGGCTGGACCTGCTGGCGACGTTGGGCGACCGCAAGCACATGGAGATGGTTGCCTGGCTGAAGTCCGAACATCAGCTGGGCCATGGGCACGCCAATGCGCTCGTTGCCTATTACCTTGCCCAGGGTAAGACAGAAAAGTAAAGCGCCATGAAGCCAGAGATTAGAGACGCACTCAACACCGATCGCACAATCGATATCGTTACCGTCGGTGCCAAGTCCGGCTTGCCCCGAAGAACCGAGATCTGGTTTATCAATGTCAGTGGCCGGATTATTATCTGCGGCACGCCCGGTGCCAAAGGGAACAAAGGCCCATATACGCCGCGCGATTGGCTGGCGAACTTGAAGGCCAATCCCGGGTTTACCTTCTGTTTCAAAGAATCCCTGCAGGTAGAGCTGCCGGCGCGTGCGGTCGAAATCGTGGAGCCCGCCGATCGCCGCTACCTGATGAGTGCGCCGGAGACGCAATGGTATCGCGCTCAGGTGGATTCGCTGGAGGATCTGGTTCAGTTCAGCCCCATCGTCGAAGTCTTCTTTGATGAGAACCGCTTTACGACTATTCAGCCCGTGCTCGACGACCTCCTGCCAATCGTCCGCAGCTTTGCTGTCGGCCGCTATGCGGTGGCGATCAGTGGCTCCTATGGCAAAGGCACCCCCGACCGTCGCGCCGACATCGACCTCCGCCTCTACACCGATGAGCTCTCTGCCGGATTTGCAGAGATGGGCACCGCGATCCTTCCCTTAAAAGAAACCTGGGGCCCAAAAGGCATCCAAATCGATGACTTCTGGCCCAGAAAAATCGGCGATATCGAGGCGGCGCTTGAGAGCTGGCTGGCCGGCAAACTGCAAATGATACAACCCGTCTGGACCGTGTGGGGCTATCAGCTCTTGCCCGACCTCTATCATCAACAGCCGCTGGAGGATCCAGCTGGGATCGTGGCCGATTGGAAAGCACGCATTGCTGTCTATCCGGCATCGTTACAAAAAGCACTGTTGGACAAGCACTTGGGTTCGCTGCGCTACTGGCGGCACGACTATCATTACGCCAACAAAGCGCAACGGGGCGATCTGGTCTTTCTGGCTGGCTTGACCGTGAAGCTTGTCCACGACATCATCCAAGTACTCTTTGCGCTCAACGAGACCTACTATGTCGGCGACGGCTACAACCTGGACTTCCTGGCACGCTTTGCCCATCAACCGCACGATCTCGCCGCCCGGCTACAGGCGCTCCTCTATCCACCGCCCACTGCGGATATGTTTGTCGAACAGCGTGAACGGTTGTTGGCGCTGATCGATGAGGTCGAGGCGTTGGCGATGACGGCTGGCTATGGAGGCGAGCGCTGGGTAGGGCTTGGGTAGGGGTCTGCTGCTTTGTTCAATGACAATCTGATGAACTGCACCAACGTTGCGCGTCGCCGGCAAGGAGACACAGTAGGCGCATGACTCCAAATATTTCACGCTACCCCTCGATTTTCTGCGCGCGATTGGCGGCTGGGTCGCGGATTGCGCGCAGCGAGCGTTGTGGATCTATGAGTTACACGCCGCGGCCGATGCCCAACCGCCGGCGGCAATTGACGGTATCTGCGAATTTGCCGCTGGGGCAAGGGCACCGCGCGGCTGCGCTCCCTAGCCATGGCCGCACATGCCGCGGCCTGGAAGTCCGAAACACACCATTCCTTCAAACGCTCATCAACCGAAAGTGTGAAAACACAATAATTTCCTAGCAGTGAAATCATTGGTTTTCACACTTTTCACAGATGAGCCTCCTTCAAATTTGCCCCTTGACTTTCACCCTACCTGAATGTTGTATACTGCCCACACGAGCCGTTACGCACGCTGCACCGGGAAAGGTTGCACCGGAAAAGGATGAAAGAAATGCCATGTTAAAAATTCGTGATTTTGCCAAACTCGCCGAGGTGTCGACGACGACGCTGCGCTACTACGACGAGATCGGGCTGCTCAAGCCAGTCCGTGTCGATCCGGTAAACGGCTATCGGTTCTACACGATCGACCAGTTGTCGCGGCTGCATCGCATCCTGGCATTCAAAGCGCTCGGTTTAGAACTCAACCAAATCATCGCGATTTTGAACAAAGGCATCTCGCCCGAGGAATTGCAAGGCATGTTGCGGTTACGTCAGGCCGAAATTCAACAGCGCATCGAGGTGGAACAGGAGCAACTCGTCCGAATCGAAGCGCACCTCCGCTTACTCAAGTATGGCAACGATGTGCCCGCTTATGCTGTCGTACTCAAGCCGGTCAATGCGATCACGGGCGTTGCTTTGCGCCTGGTGGGGCCGGAGCTGTCGCACCTGGCGCATTGGGCGGATCCGCTCAGCACGATTGTGCAGCGCTACGGCGTCACCGCAACCGACCACTTGATTGTGCTCCATCCAGAAACCGATGAAGAGCAAGCCCTGCCATTTGTCGATCTGGTTGCGCCGGTGCGGCAGCGCGACGCCAGCACGTTGATCAGCAGAAGTGAGCGGCGACTGACAAAAATTGCGTTGCCGGCGGTTTCGCAGATGGCGACTACGCTCCACCAGGGGCATCCAGCACTGCTCCTTGGGGCCTATCAAGCTTTGGGTACATGGCTCGTAGAGAATGGCTACACCATCGTTGGGCCACGTCGCAAGATTCGCCTGCGCCGCGGCGACAATCTCGAGGATGCGCTCACCGAAATTCAATTTCCCGTTACGAAAATCGATGAGCACACAGTGGATTAATCTGTGCACACTAAAGGTCATGCAGCTTAGAAGCAGAACAGGAGAATAGGATGTACATTATCACAGGAGCCACCGGCCAACTCGGCGGGGCGATCGTCGAGCAACTACTGACACGCGTTCCCGCCGCACAGATCGGCGTGAGCGTACGCGAGCCGCAGAAGGCCCAACAGTTGGCGGATCGTGGCGTCCGCGTCCGCCAGGGTGATTACAATGACCCCACGAGCCTCGCCCACGCCTTTGCGGGGGCGTCGCAGGTGCTTATTATTTCCGCGAACAGCCTCGGCGCGGCGGGTATTCAGCTCAACCGCACAGCGATCGACGCGGCCAAGCAGGCTGGCGCACGCCGTATCTTGTACACAAGCCACATGGGCGCGTCGCCGACCTCACGCTTCGGCGCAATGCACAACCACGCCGCCACCGAAATCGCACTCCAGCAGTCCGGTGTGCCCTTTACAGCGTTGCACAACGGCTTTTATGCATCATCGGTGCTGGCCATGCTTGGCAATGCCGTGCAGACGGGCGAGTTGCTTGCGCCCGAGGATGGGCCAGTTTCTTGGACAACTCATGCTGATCTGGCCGAAGTAGCCGCCATCGCCCTCAATGGAGAGGTGCTCGACGGTGTCACGCCGGCGCTCACGGCTGCCGAGGCGCTTGATTTGACGGACGTTGCCGCCATCGTGTCGGAACTCGCACAGCGTCCAATCCGACGCATCGTTGTGCCGGATGATCGCCATCGGGACGCCCTCGTCGCCCGCGGTGTACCAGAAGTCTATGCGCAGTTCACGATTGGCCTCTTTGAGGCAAGCCGACGGGGCGAATTCAGTCAGGTGGATCCCACCCTGGCCCATCTCCTCGGCCGACCACCGCTGCGCTTACAAGAGATTCTAAAGAGCGCGATTGCGCCAACCGCATAACCCTGCGCGTTGGGTACATCCAGGAAATCAAACGTGCAATGGGTGAGCAGACTCAACCGTATTGTCCGCTGGCTCGAAGTGAACACCCGTCAACTGCTCAGAAATGTCCCACAAGCGAGCGGCAACCGCGGTATCGAGTGCTTGGGGTGGTGACTTGGCCAACATGGGATAGCCGCGCGTTTCGCCGAACTTATCTGGGCCATAATACGCGCCCGGCGTGGCCTGTGGCGATGTTGCCGCGCGAAGCGTCTTAGTTCAACGAATGACTCTCGTGCAAATTTTGCGATTTCTATGTTTTGTAATAATTTCGCCCTTTTTAAAGAGCGCTAAACACGCGTGCCTGCTGATGGTCTAGTCCCATAGCGCAGCCCATCGATAAGTAGCGCCACCATGCGGCGCACGTAATTGGTTTGGTCGTCGTGCGTCGCCATACAGAGGCTGCCAACTGCGCGCAGCAGGTCGTTTGGCTCGATATCGGTCCGCACCTCACCGGCGCACGCCGCGGCGTCGAGCAATATTTGTAGCGCAGGCCGCAGTCGCGCGTCGAAGTAGGCGGGCAGCGCGTTAAAGGCGGGGTCGCCAGAGTGCAAGGCTGCGGCCAGGCCATGTTTGGTCGTGATAAAGTCGGCGTAACGCTGCATCCACAGGGTCAACGCATCGCCTGGCGTATGTGCTGCAGACAGAAGCGGTGCGGCATCAGCACAGGCGTCCACTTGCTGACGGAAGACGGCAATGATCAGATCCGAGCGTTGGGGAAAATGGCGGTAAAGCGTACCGATACCAACGCCGGCCTGCTCGGCAATTTCGCGAACGGGGGCATCTACACCGGAGCGCTTGAAGACCGCCACGGCCGCTTGCAGCAGGGCATCGATGTTACGCTGGGCATCGGCGCGCACAGGGCGGACTGGGTAATCGCCCCCTTCTACGCTATCGCCCAACGTGCCTATTGTTTCATTCATGCAGGTTCCTCCTTGCAAACGGAACAAGGTTCCGCTATAATCAGAACATGGTTCCATTTAGTACCATTGTAACATAGCGAGCCGACGTTGGCTACAGAATAACGGCGGCAAAGGAGAGATAGATTATGGACATACAAGGGAAAGTTGTTATTATTACGGGCGCTTCGATGGGCATTGGGGAAGCAACGGCCCACATTTTCGCCGACGCAGGCGCAAAGATGGTGCTTGCGGCGCGGTCCGTCGACAAGTTGGAAGCGGTCGCCCAGAGCCTGCCCACCCAGGCCGAAACGTTGGTTGTGCCGACTGATATGACCGACCAGGCGCAGGTAAAAGCGCTAATCGAGCGTGCGTATGCACACTTTGGTCGGATTGACATCTTGATCAATAATGCCGGCCAGGCGGCGGCCGGCTCGATCGCAACGGTCAACCCCGATCACTATCGTCAGATTATCGAGTTGAACATGTTGGGGCCACTCCATGCCATCCAAGCGGTTGTCCCTAAAATGAAGGCACAAGGGGGCGGCGTGATTATCAACATCAGCTCTGGCGTGAGCAAGATGGCGATCCCGGGCATCGGGGCGTATGCGTCGACCAAATACGCGCTGAATGGTCTGAGCCTGACGGCTCACAATGAGCTGGCGGCTGATAATATTCGGGTCGTGCTCTTTCACCCAGGGCTGACCAGCACTGATTTTGGCGCAAACGCGCTGCGCGAGGAAAACGGGGGAGCTAGCCGACCACAACCAGGCAACGGACCGCGGCCTGAACCCGATTCGGCAGAAGATGTTGCGCGCAAAATTTTAGAAGCCGCCATCACCGAACCCACCGAAATGGGAATGCGGGACTAAAGAGGAACTTCAACCATGATCGATGTTGCTGCAAATTCTGTTATAGCCTTACCAACCCCGACGCTACGCACCGCTCGCTTACGATTGCGCCCTTTCACAGAAACTGACACGGATGCCATCTACGCGCTGCAGAGCAATCCACGCGTCTTGCGCTACTGGGACGCACCGCCTTGGAAGGAGCGCGCACAGGCTGAGCGCTTCCTCGCCCGTTGCAAACAGATGGCGCAGGAAGGCAGTGGTGCGCGGTTGGCCATCGAACGCGCCGTCGACGGCAGCTTCATCGGCTGGTGCGTTTTGATGAATTGGGAGCCTACCTATCGCAGCGCGCTGCTAGGCTACTGCCTCGACGAGCCGGCATGGGGCCAGGGCTATGCCACGGAGGCCGCAGGTGCTTTGTTACAATGGGCCTTCAACACGCTGGATCTCAACCGTGTACAGTCCGAGGCCGATACACGCAACATAGCATCGGGTCGCGTGCTGGAAAAGCTCGGTTTTTTGCACGAAGGCACGCTGCGCGAAAATTGCATTGTCGATGGCGAGGTGTCGGATTCGTGGATCTACGGGCTGCTCCGACGGGAGTGGGAGCAGCGACAGTCACAGCTATAGGAGCGTAACGCAATGACAACACCGCCATCCATGTCACCGATTCTCACACGTATCGACGAGGCCATCCGGCGGGTCGTTCAAGCAATTGAACCACTCTCGCCCACGCAGATGCTGGCACCATACCTATCCGATAACTGGTCTGTCAAAGATCTCTTGGCTCATCTCACGTGGTGGGATCAATGGTTGATGGTGACGCTATACACGGACGAAGCGGGCGCGCCACCGCCGATCGCGCCGCCGCTCTTTGCAGAAATTCCATCTACGCATGAATGGGCTGAGGCGATGAATGCAAAGGTGTACGCCTACAATCGGACGCGTCCGCTGGAGGAGATCCAGGAAGAATTCACGCTGACACGCGGCCGTCTCCTGCAATGCGTCGCGCAGCTCTCTGTTGCCGATCTTTATGATTCCGATGGTCTTTCCGCGCGAATTGGCCAGCCAGTTGCCCCTTTGGTATTGGGCATTTATGAACATTATGAAGAGCACGCCCATCAGCTTGAAGAGCTGAACATCTAGTAAATCCTGGTTAATCATTTGCTTCAAGTGCCTCAAATTGCATGGGCAAATGGGTGACCGCAGCGTATAACAAAGGCATTACACGAATGAATAGCCGACATCTTGTCGACCCCGAGCTTGCCCCGATCCTCGACCTACTTCCCGCCACCGCGCTCACGGCGGAGACCTTGGCCGCGAGCCGGGCAAGCAGCGCCGCATTTTTTGCGACCATGACCGTGCCAGCCTATCCAACCCTTCACGTCAGTGATCGGTCTATCCCTGGTTCAGAAAACGCGCCGCCGGTCCATGTGCGGCTCTACCAACCGACGCCGCCGGCAGAGCCGACCGCGGGGCTGCTGTGGCTCCACGGCGGCGGCTATGTCAGCGGTAGTGTGGCTGGGGAGGAGATCCGCGCCCGGGCGCTGGCGGCTGAACTGGGCTGCGTCATGGTCTCCGTGGAGTACCGCCTGGCACCCGAGACCCCCTTTCCGGGGCCGCTTGAAGATTGTTACGCCGCGCTGCGTTGGCTCCACGCCAATGCGGAGGCGTTGGGGATCGACGCTGGACGTCTGGCGGTGGGTGGCGGCAGCGCCGGTGGTGGCCTGGCGGCCGCGCTTGCCTTGCTGGCCCGCGACCGCGGCGAGGTACCGCTCATCTTTCAGGCGCTCACGGCCCCTATGCTCGACGATCGCACCGTCACGCTTGACCCGCCCCACCCATACACCGGCGAATTCATCTGGACGCACCTGTCAAACCGTTTCGGCTGGACGGCGTTGCTGGGGCAAGAACCAGGCAGCGCCGACATTTCGCCCTATGCGGCGGCGGCCCGCGCCGAAAATCTGGCGAATCTGCCACCCGCCTTCATCGCGGTCGGCGCGCTCGATCTCTTTCTTGAAGAAGATGTAGCGTACGCCCAGCGGCTGATCCGCGCCGGCGTGCCAACCGAGCTGCATGTCTACCCCGGCGTCTATCATGGCTTTCAGATGGTGCCCAATGCCCAGGTGACCCAAGCCGCCGGCCGCGATCAAATTAGCGCGATACGCCGAGCGCTGCAATTATAGGGGATTTATCAGCCATGCTACAGCAACAACTTGCGTTCCTGCGCGAGATCGAAAAACTCAAAACCGTCACCCGCGCCAACCGCACGCTAGACGGGCGGCAGGAGAATTCCGCCGAACATTCGTGGCATGTGGCGCTCATGGCGCTTGTGCTGGCGGAGCACGCAGAGGGTAACATCGATGTGCTAAAGGTCGTCAAGATGCTCCTAATCCACGATCTGGTGGAGATCGAAGCCGGCGATACGTGGCTCTTTGCGGAAGATCAAAGGGACAAAGCGGCCAACGAAGAGCGGGCCGCAGTGACGCTTTATGCAACCTTACCCGCGCATCAACAGCAAGAGTATTTATTGTTTTGGCGCGAATTCGAAGCGCGCAGTACGGCTGAAGCGCAATTTGCCGCCGCAATTGATGGCATCCAACCCCTCTTGAATCATCTGCTCACCGGCAACCCGGCGGACGGGGTGATCGCGGTGGAAAGAGTGCTAGAGAAGAAAGTCTACATCCAACAGTTTGTGCCCAAACTATGGGCAACGGTTGAACAACTGATCGAGGAGAGCGTAGCACTCAGGTTATACAGTCGAAGTCAATGAGAAGTTTTTATCATCAGTAGGCCACAATGCGCTCTGGCTTCGGAAAGCCCTTCGACCGGCCGAGGACGAAGCTCAGCCGCCGAGTATTGGGCTCTACTGGTTAGTTTCCAACAGTGGTACAATCCTATGCCCGCCAACTATACCGCAAAACAAGGCCAATACCTCGCCTTCATCTACTACTACACCAAGCTCAATGGTCAACCCCCCGCCGAAGGGGATATGCAGCGGTATTTCCAAAAGACACCGCCGACGGTTCATCAGATGGTGCTGATGCTAGAGCGCAACGGCTACATCACACGCACACCCGGTCAAGCGCGCTCGATTCAACTGCTGTTGCCGCGTGAAGAGCTGCCAGATTTGGAATAACCGTGCGAAGCATCTTCCCTTCGTGTGCCTTCGTGGATCAGTTTCGTTTTAAATGATCCACGCGCATACCAGTAGAAAGTTTGCCTACGTGGAAACGATCATCAGAGAAATTTGCCGACAGGAAAGCATTGCATGTCAAACCGTGCAGGTGTTACAAGGTGGCCAGGTCAATGCCGTTTATCGCATTGATGACGCCTATGTGTTGCGGATCGGGGCGCGAGAAAATGCCTGGCAGCGGCTGCAACATGAGACCGCGCTGTTGCAAAGTCTCGCCGCCGACATGCCTGTGCCACGCGTCTATGCCTTTGGGCAGCAGGATGGCTTTGTCTACCAGATTCAACAATATATTGCTGGACAAAGTCTCTTTTCCCAGTGGAAAACGTTACCAACGCAAGTGCAAGAGAAGCTCGTTGCGGAACTTGCCACCTACCTAAAGATTTTGCACAACCGCACCTGCCCCTACTTTGGCCAGGGTCACGAAGATACGCCCGCGTATGCCTCTTGGGCCGATCTGCTCGTGGCAAAATTCCAGCAGACCGTGGATGAGTTAGCAGCCTTGCAGATTCGGATGATGCCTGGGTTTTTGGAATTGGCGGTAAGTTATTTTGAAGAGCACAAGCATCTGTTGCAAGCGGGCGTGCCCGTCCTGACGCATGGCGACCTGACGTTAGCCAATATCTTGGTCGATGAGGGCAAGATCAGTGCGCTGCTCGATTTTGAGTATTCGCTACAAGCGCCCAAGGATTATGAACTGGGAGTCATCGAGGCCTTTTGCCTCTACCCCAACGATTGGGCCGCCGAGGGCAACGAAATCTACTGCACCACCGATTTCGCGAGCTTTATCCAACTGCTGCGCAAAGAGTATCCGGAGCTTTTTGAGATTCCCCATCTGCGAGAACGGGTCAATCTGTACCACCTCACAGGTAACCTCAGCAGCTATTTGGCCTGGCGTAAGGATAATCTGAGCACCATTCCGCCAGAGCAAATGGCCGCCAAAGGCTTTTACATGGCCCACATCACCAACTTCAGCTCGGATAAAGGGATCAAAATGTTCTAAAAGGCAATTGTCACAGGAACATGGAACGCGCCAAAGATCTCTTCTCACATTTGGTGCGTTCCATGTTTTTTTGATGTTTACGATTGGATCATTTGCCCTCTTCCCAACTGCAGATGCCAATTTTGTTGCCATCCGGATCGACCATCGAAAAGATGCGCATGTCGCCACGGCGTTGCATGGTGGTGACGGCAACCCCATCCTCTTTGAGTTTCTGATGAACCGTTTCGACATCGTTGCTTGCGACAAAGAAATTGAAATAGGCACGTTCCGCTTTGCGAAAGGTGGCCGTTTGCACAAGCGTTATCCCCGTTTTGGAAGAGGATTCGCCAGACTCCAGTTATTAAGACAACGTTACATTGCAATTAACCGACAGGATGAACAAGATTTACATGATTTTCTCTCTACAGTAGAGAGAAAATCATGTAAATCTTGTCAAATGTAACGTTGTCGTATTATATAGCGAAGCTACCGCGATTTTGCCGACTTATCCGCGTATTCCCGCGTGAATCCCCGTCCGAAAATTTGCTCTATTTGTAAAGATTTTCGATACCCAAATAATTCGGCCTATTCAACGATTTGCATCGCGCACGAGCGCGCGGTATGGTATGGGGAGTTGAGGCAGACAGCACCATCTACCTCACGAATGCCGAACGCTGTACCGACAAAGAGATCATGACTGTGAACCAACCGATTCCCATCTACACCATTGGCCACGCCAACCGCACGCCCGCTGAGCTGATCGATCTACTGCACAAGCAGCAGATCAGCTTTCTAATCGATGTCCGCATCCCAGCCGAACAAGATGCCACCACCGACTTTGCGCCATCAACCCTCACAGCGACGCTCCAAGAAGCTGGCATCCGCTATGTTGCCATGAACAATGCGTATGCGGATAACGCTGCGTCGTCTGGCCCACTGAACTATCCCGCGGTGCGTGCAACAACCGCCTATCAACAGGCGATTGGCCGCTTGCAAAAGGCGTTCCAACAACAGCAACGGGTGGCCTTGCTTGGTCTTGCGGCCGCGCCCGACGCTTGCCAACGCAGCCAACTCTTTGGCGCATCGTTGCAAGCCCTAGAGATCCCCGTTATGCACATTGACCAAAATGGGGCCGAGCAGACGCAAGAGGTGGTGATGTGGGATTGGGCCAACGGGGCCATGGCGATGGCTAATTTTGACGAGGAAGAGGAGCCCTATTACGAACCGCAACGCATGACCGCTGCGGTTGATCTGCCCACCTATGCTAACCCGCTTGATGCACTCAAACGGGTCTACGGCTATGATACCTTTCGCCCGCTGCAAGAAGAGATCGTTACCAATGTGTTAGCTCATCGTGATACGCTGGTGATCATGCCAACCGGCGGCGGCAAGTCGCTCTGCTATCAACTGCCGGCGCTGCTCATGGCTGGCTTGACGCTCGTTGTCTCGCCGTTGATTGCGTTGATGCAGGATCAGGTACAAGCGTTGCGCGCGGCGGGGGTGGCTGCGGCCTTTCTCAACAGTTCGCTGGCCGCGGTCGACTACAACGCCACGGTGATGGATGCCAAAGCGGGCAATCTCAAATTGCTCTACATGGCCCCCGAAACGCTCTTACGCCCGGATATGTTGACGCTGTTGACGCAGTGCAAGCTGGAGGCGATCGCGATTGATGAGGCGCACTGTATTTCGCAGTGGGGGCACGATTTCCGCCCCGAATATCGCCAGATCGTCGGTGTGCGCCAACGCTTCCCCGACGCCGTCTGTCTGGCGCTCACGGCCACGGCGACGCCGCGCGTGCAGGAAGATATTAAGCAGTCACTCGGCTTTCGTGACGAAAATGAGTTTGTCTCTAGCTTTAATCGGCGCAATCTATTTATCAGCGTGCAGCCGAAGATCAATATGGCGCAGCAGGTTATTGAATTTCTGCGTGAACATCCCGATCAATCGGGAATTATCTACTGTTCGACGCAGCGCCATGTGGCGGATCTGGCCGCCACGATCAATGCCAACGGACTGAGCGCGCTGCCCTATCACGCCGGGCTCGATCATGGCACCCGCACGCGCAACCAGCGTGCCTTTATGGTCGATGATGTGCGCGTGATCGTGGCGACGATCGCCTTTGGCATGGGGGTCGACAAACCGGACGTGCGCTTTGTGATGCATGTCGATCTGCCACAGGATGTGGAAGGATATTACCAGCAGATCGGCCGTGCCGGTCGCGATGGCGAGCGGGCCGATTGTCTGTTGCTCTTTAGCTATGGCGATGTGTACACGATTCAACATTTTATCGATCAGGGGGCGGATAGCGAACGGCTGGGTCGGCAAGAGCGCTTGCGCACGATGGTCAACTGGGCCGAAACGCGCGATTGCCGGCGGCGCGATCTGCTCGGCTACTTTGGCGAACGCTACACCGTCGACAACTGCGCCATGTGTGATAATTGTGTGCAGCCCGTCGCCGAGTTGGTCGATCTGACCGTGCCGGCGCAGAAGTTTCTCTCCTGTGTCTTGCGCACGGGGGAGCGTTTTGGCATGGGGCACATTATTGGGGTCTTGCGTGGCTCGCAGGCGCAGAATATCCGCAAGTGGAACCACGATCAACTCTCAACCCATGGCATTGGGCAGGAATACTCTGAGGCGACGTGGAAACATCTCGTGCAGCAATTTGTGCAAGGCGATCTGCTGACGCGCAGCATGGATATGGGAATTCTTGCGGTGACGGAGTTGGGACGGGCGGTCTTGCGCGGCGAGAAATTTGAAGGCACGCTACAGGAAGAGCGCTATCGGGTCAGCAGCACGTCCGACGCACCCCTGCCCTACGAAAGCCTACTCTTCGAGCGCTTGCGCGCCGAACGCAAACGGTTGGCCGATGCCGACAACGTGCCGCCTTATGTGATCTTTTCGGATCGCTCGTTGCAGGAGATGGCGACCTATCTGCCCCAATCGACGGAGAGCTTTGGCGCGATCCACGGCGTGGGGCGGGCCAAGGTCGAGCGTTTTGCGGATCTCTTTGTGCCGCTCATTGTGGCCTATTGCCAGGAAAAAGATCTAGAAGAGCGCCCCAAATTTGAGAAACCGACGGTCGTGCGGGTCGGTTCGATGAAGGCGCGCAGCGATGAGGTCGGCGAAATCTTTGTCGATGGCAAGTCACTGGATGCGATCGCCGAGCACTACAACGTCAAACGGCAGACGGTCATTACCAACTTGGTCAAATATGTCGAGGCGGGCAATGGCATCGATAGCGAGCGTTTGCAAGAAGAGTCCACCTTGCCGGCCGCGCAACAGGCGCAAGTACTCGCCGCCTTTAATGAACAGGGCGACAGCGCACTGCGCCCGATCTTCGACGCCATGAATGGCCAGGTCAGCTATGATGAGATCCATCTGTTGCGGCTGGTCTACCGGTTGACCGTTGCTGCCTAAGACCAAGCAAGCAGTCCGCTCGTGCCGGTCGAGTAGGCGGCGGCAGTTGGCAGCCGTATCGAGACCAAACGGGGCGACCCGCTTTGGTTTCGCGCCCAGAGGCACCCACCCCAAACTGCTGGACTACGCAACCGAACTCTATTTTTCTTGCAAAGGCGCAAAGTTTTCTCTGGTCCTTCTTTGCGTGCTTTGCGCCTTTGCGAGAGATATTCCACCGTTCGCAACCAGAACCAACTAAAACTCCGCCGTCGGATAGACCTTCGGGAAGCCCTTGCCGCGCAGCAACTCGCCATCTTGCACTTCGACATAGGGCTTCATGGGGTGTTGACCGGCGGCGACAAAGCGGGCATCCTGTGTCATGTAGTGTAGCGCAATGGCACGACGGGGGCGGCCACTTTTGTTGGCGTGTGAGCCGTGCCAGGTAAGCGAATGGTGGTAGTGCACTTCACCCTTCTTGACGGGGCAACGCAGCACCTTGATCGTATGATCTTCAAAGTGATCGGGCATCTCCTCATACTTTTTGATGGTGTGCAAAAAGTTGATGTTGTCACCCCACAGATGGGAGCCAGGCACCATACTCATGCAACCATTCTCTTCATCAGCATCGTCAAGCGCCACCCAGGCGGTGACTTCCGTCATGGGGGCGACGATGGGCCAATAGGGCGCGTCCTGATGCCACATGTTGACGCCGCCGACGGCTGGTGGTTTATATTGGATTTGGTCGTGCCAGATGCGCAACTCGGTGGCGTTGGTCAGTTGGGCCAACCCTTTGGTGATCTTGGGGTGCGCCATCAGCGTCTTAAAGGGTGGGCTCGCCATCCAGATATCGACAATCTGCCAGACCGGCGCGTCTTCCGTCTGCGAAAGATTGCGCGTGAGCACCGGTTGGGGAATATCGGTGCGGTTGCGCTCTTCAATCACGCGCATCGTCTCTGCGCGCAACACTTCAACTTCCTCCTCGGTCAATACAAGGCCACCATTGACGTAGCCATTCTCCTGAAAAAATTTAATCTTCTCGTCTGAGAGCATTGGTTCCTCCACACAGAATTTAAATTTGTTTTGTATGGGCGATCTTGCCCATAGCTGGACTTCCATTTACAATCATACTCACTTTTTTTCACAAGAGAATGGACCACCATTGTAAAAACATAGACTAGAATAAGCTCTTGTTGCCCATGATTACCGTGACACCGACAACCCTTGCACCGGTCGTACGTATCGCCAATTATCATACCGTCTTGCCATTCCAAAGTTGGCCGGCGCGGGTAATCCCCGATCTACAACTCATCCTGATTATCAAAGGGCGCTTTGCCTATCGGGAACATGATGAGGTTGAGGCCAACACCGAACGTCAGTTGATTGCCTTGGGGCCAGGCGATCTGCTCTGGATCGAGCCGGCGCGACGACACACCTTTTGTGCCGTCGCGCCGGAGCAGGAGGGGCTGATCTCTGGCATCCATCTCGAATTGATCGCCAACGGCGCTTGGGCAGCCGGCGATTACCGGTTGAGTGGAGTGCCGGCGCGACGCACGCAGTTGACAGACTTTGCCTATCTCCACGAGCGCTTCCGCCGCTGCGCCATAACCTTCCGTAGTTATCTGCCCCACCGCGAACAACTCACTAGCGCAATTGCTTGCGAGATTCTCTTGCTACTGCTAGGGCATTGGGAACAGTCGACCAGCGGCCAGGGCACCATGGAGCCAAGTGGGCGGATGGCCGAGATGATCGCCTTTATCCGCACCAATTTGGCCCGCCCGCTCTCGCGCCAGGTGCTGGCCGCGACCTTTCACCTCACGCCGGAGCATATCAATCTGCTCTTTCGCCGCGAATTGGGCACAACCCCTTCGGCGGTGATTAACCGCGAACGGGTGATGGCCGCCTATCGCCTGATCCACGAAGAGGGATATAGTGTAAAAGAAGCCGCCTACGCCGTGGGCTACCAGGATCCCTTTTACTTCTCGCGCGTCTTTAAAGCGACCCTAGGGATTCCCCCTTCGCAGGTGGGGTGAACGGTTAGTCAGTAGGACAGCAAATCGGTAGGAAAGTAAGTTGATGGGACAGTAAATCAGTAGAACAGTAAGGCAGTTTCTAGCTACCGTAGGGTTTGAGAAGAGTGGACAATATCCCAGAACATCTGATATGGTCAGAGTGTGAAAAAGATCATAATCAGGAGGAACTGATGAATATTGTCCAAACGTATCATACCATAAAGGAACGAATCAAAGAGATAGTCGGCAAAGAACGAATCACGCGGATCCGAACGATGGCATGGATGCAGAGTGGCATCCTCCATAGCCGATCAGTGCATCTGACGCGAATTGCGAGCAAGATTCCTGGGTCTGCGAAAAAGCTGAGTGTCGCAGAGCGCTTTCGCAGTTTTCTCAACAATCGGCATGTGCAGGTGCGCAGGTGGTATCGCCCGATGGCGGAAGCACTGATTCAAGAAGCGGCCAAAGCGGGAAAGCCCCTGCGGTTCTTCATCGATGGGTCCAAAATCGGGAACAGTCATCAATTACTGATGGTGTCGCTTGGGTATCGTCGACGGGCGCTACCCATTGCATGGACTTGGATACGCGCCAAGCGTGGGCACAGTTCCGGGCGCGTCCAGTGTGCCTTGTTGGCCTATGTTCACCAACTCGTGCCACCGGAAGCGGAAGTCATTGTCTGCGGTGACAGTGAGTTCACACCGCTCCAAGCTTTGCTGGACAGTTGGGACTGGTTCTATGCCTTGCGCCAAAAAGGCAGTCATCTCTTACGCAAGGACGATGCCGATGCTTGGCAGCGCTGTGACTCACTCGTCACCAAACCAGGTCAATGCTGCTGGTTGTCTGATATCCAACTGACCAAAGTACATCAACATCCTTGCAATTTCTTGGCGCTCTGGCAACTCGGTGAAAAAGAACCTTGGCTCCTTGCCACCAATCTGCCCGATGTGCGCACAACCCGTCTCCATTATTCGCGGCGCATGTGGACCGAAGAAATGTTTGGTGACTTCAAACGGCATGGCTTTGATCTTGAAAGTTCCCGTTTGCAGCACTTTCTGCGTCTTTCCCGCTTGACGCTAGCCGTTTCCATGCTCTATGTCACCGTCGTCGCTTTCGGTTCACAGACTATCAAGAATGGTCTCCGTCACTTGGTTGATCGGCCTGACCGCCGTGATCTCAGTGTTTTTCGGATTGGGTTTGATATGCTTGAACGTTGCTTTTCCAATGGTCAGCCTGTCTCTATCAGGCTCATTCCCTACTTTCTTTGAAACCCTACGGTAGCTAGTGAATAAATTACTCTTTCCGCCGCATTTCTGTGCTCACTTTCTGCTGTTGTTAATTCCGCGTACGACGCACCCCCCAAGCGATCTCAACACGATCAGATCACATGTGGGGTGCGTCGCACGCTACCTACCCCACCAACGCCCCCTCAATCCGCGCCAGCACTTCGTCATTCACCACTCCTGGCGCAAAACGCTCCAATACTAGCAGCGGCTGGCCCATGACCATGCGCATACCGGGGTTCTGGAACATCGCTGCGCCTAACTCCTCTTCTAACACAGCCTTGCCCCGTTCATCGGCTAACAGATCGCCGACTGTGCTGTAACGATCTAGCCGCCCGGCAATGTGCTTGACATCCGCCATCGCCTGCATCAAGGTCAAACCGGTGGTGACAAAGTCGTAGCTGCCTGCACCAACTTCAATCGTGGCAACGCCATCTTCTACGGTGACATTGCCAATGCCATCGACCCCATCGAGTGGCTGGTCCCCTTCGGTCACTTGGTCCAACTGCCCGGCAGGGAGTCGCACCGTGCCGCGGGCGTTCGGTGGCACGACGACATGGAGCCGGAAGTCGTTGTCAGTCAATTCCCACGCCGATTCTACCAATCCATAGGGTGATTGCAACGTCGCCTTGACGTGGGTGAGACCACCGCCGGGCTGGGGTTGGAAGAGCGTGTGCTGATAGCCGGGCGCGGCGGGGTCGACCTCAATACCGGCAACCGTGCGATAGAGCCATTCGCCAATCGCGCCATAGGCGTAGTGATTAAACGAATTCATGCCTGCATCCTGGAAGCTGCCATCGGGCTTGATGCCATCCCAGCGCTCCCAGATGGTCGTCGCACCCTTTTTGACTGGATAGAGCCACGAGGGATAGCTCTCCTGGTTGAGCAGTTCGTAGGCGGTGGCGGTCTGCCCATAGCGGCTGAGGACGTGGCAAAGATAGGGGGTGCCGACAAAGCCGGTGGTCAGGTGGTAGACGTTCTCTTCAAGAATTTGGGCGAGACGGGCAGCGGCGAGTGGCCGATTCTCCTCTGCAAGTAAGTCAAAGTGCAGCGCCAACACATAGGCTGTCTGCGAGTTAGGGCCGACGCGGCCACCTGTGGTGACAAATTCACGGTTGAAGGCGGCGCGCACCTGATTGGCCAGGTCGCGGTATTTCTCGGCATCCGCGGTGTTGCCTAGGGCCGCCGCGCTCTGTGCGGTCAGTTCGGCGCTATAGGCAAAGAAGGCAGTGCCAACCAGTTCATCGTTGGTCACCGGTGAGGGCTTGAGCGCAAAGGAGCCGCGATAGTCGAGCCAGTCGCCAAATTGAAAGCCCTTGCGCCAGATCAGATCGGCATCAGCTTTGCTGCGCATCCATTCGACCCAGCCGACCATCGTCGCATAATTCTCGGCGAGCAATCCCCGGTCGCCATAGATCAGATAGAGTGTCCACGGACAAATAGTAACGGCGTCGCTCCACGCCGCCGCGCCGGAGCCGCCAAAGAAATTGAAACCGCCATCCTCGCGCGTCATCACATCGGGTACAACAAAGGGGACCGCGCCATCGGGTCGCGTGTCGGCGCGTAGATCGGCGAGCCATTTGGTGAAGAAGGCGGCGACATCCATGTTAAAGCAGGCGGTGCGGATAAAGGCTTGGGCGTCGCCGGTCCAGCCGAGCCGTTCGTCGCGCTGTGGGCAGTCGGTGGGCACATCAACAAAGTTGCCCTTTTGGCCCCAGAGAATGTTGTGCTGGAGTTGGTTGATCATGGGATTTGAGCAAGTGAATTCCCCGATCTGCGCCATCTCGGAGTGGACAACAATGCCGGTGAAGTTATCGAGCGTCGGCTCACCGGGGAAGCCGTCAACGGCGATGAATTGGAAGCCGTAAAAGGTAAAATGGGGTTCGTAAATCTCTTCCCTTTGAGCTTCAGTGGCACCCTTCAACCTATAGACCAACTCCTGCTTGGCGAAGCGTAGGTTTTCGGTGTAGAGGTTGCCCTCTTGGTCGAGCACCTCGGCATGACGGATGGTGATTGTCGTGCCCGCGGGGCCGCTAACGCGCAACCGCACCCAACCGACCATGTTCTGGCCAAAGTCGAGGATCGTCTCACCCTTGGGTGATTGGAAGATACGTTGCGGCCGCAGCTCTTCCTGGCGCTTGACAAAGGGGCCACGCTGCGCCACGATGATCGACTTGTTGTGGTCGAGCACACGCACGCCAGACCAGGCGCTGTCGTCGTAACCCGCCATGTTCCAACCCGGTGTCTCCTGTTGGGCGTCATAGTGCTCGCCCCAGTAGAGGTCAGTCATGCGGATTGGCCCTGGAGTCGCCTTCCAGTTATCGTTGCTGGTGATGGTCTGGGTGTGACCATCGACATAGGTGATTTGTAACTGGCAGAGCAGCGCCAACTTATCACCGTAAAGGTTGCGCTGCCGTTGAAAGCCCAGGTGACCGCGGAACCAGCCGTCGCCGAGCATGGCACCGAGTGCGTTGTTGCCCGGTTGGAGCAGGTTGGTGACATCATAGCTCTGGTATTGGATGCGGTGCTTGTAGCTGGTCCAGCCGGGGGTCAGTTGACCGTCACCGACACGTTGCCCATTGAGGTGCAATTCGTAGAGGCCGAGGCTAGTGGCGTAGACGCGAGCGAATGCTACCTCGCCGTTCACCCCAAACTCGGTACGCAATATTGGTGCAGGTTGCGGGTGGCTTGTGTCTTCGTCCCAACCGGGCGTGATCCAGTCGCCTTGCCAGTTGGCGGAGTCGAGTAGTCCCATCTCCCAGGTGGCGCTGTCGCTCCACGCTGAGGGAGTGTCATTTTCGTCCCAGACGCGCACGTGCCAGGTGCAGCGTTGGCTGGGTTGGAGCGTTGGACCGGCGTAGGGGATGAGAAGCGATTGGGTAGCGACGACTTTGTCTGTATCCCAGAGCGTTGTGCCGCTGACGTCGAACACTTGAAGGTGGTAGGCAGTTTGTCTCGCGCCACGTTGGTCGGCTTGCAATTGCCAACTGAGGCGCGGTTGCGGGATGTCAATACCGAGAGGGTTGGGGAAATGTTCGCAAAGGAGATTGATTGGTGTGAGCATGGTTCATATTTTCCCTTGATGGTTTTTGTTGAGATGGGATATGATAAGATTGGCGTATAGTTTATTGGTTTCTTATTGTAGTATATCGAATGGCAAGAGGATAACTTTAAGCCTCATGATTGGAGATTGCCATGCTAAGGATTTTTAGTGAAGCTCTTTTCCCTCGGTAGAGCAGTAGCTAAGGGTGTTTTAGTAGTCTTGCCTACCGATCCTTTGCTTTGACGGAAGTAGACTTCTTGCGTATAATGCACTATAGAAAATATAGCGAAATTGTTAGGATAAAGGCAACACGGTTCTTACCGTGAGTCAACTATAAGAGGAGTATGCGTATGTCGAATGGTCAAATTCATACCAACGGGGCTTCGGTCAATGGCACAGGGCAGGGTCCGCATGTTGAGGATGTGATCGTGATTGGCAGTGGTCCAGCTGGCTTTACGGCTGGTCTTTATACGGCGCGGGCGAACTTAAAACCGCTCCTAATCACTGGCAACGAATATGGTGGCCAGGTCAGCATTACCTATGACGTGGAGAATTATCCTGGCTTCCCCGAAAGTGTGAGTGGCCCGGGGTTGGTTGAAAAGATGAAAGAGCAAGCCGAAAAATTCGGTACGCGCATCGAATTTGACTATGTGACCGAAATTGTGACCGACCAGCATCCCTTTGTCGTGCGCACAACTAATGGCAAAGAATATGCGACTAAGGCGATCATTTTAGCGACCGGTGCCCGTCCGCGTTATCTCGGTATTCCGGGGGAGAAGCAGTATACCGGCAAGGGCGTCAGCTACTGCGGCACCTGTGATGGCTTCTTTTTTCGTGGTAAGGATGTGCTTGTTGTTGGTGGTGGGGACAGTGCCGTGGAAGAGGGGCTCTTCCTCACTAAATTTGCTACCCGTGTGCGGGTCATCCATCGCCGCGATGAATTGCGCGCTAGCAAGATCTTGCAGGAACGTGCCTTTGGTCATGAAAAGATGGAGTTTATCTGGAACACGCTGATCACCGAGGTAATGGGGGATAGCGATGGTAAGGTTACTGGCGTAAAGACCAAGAATACGGTCACCGGCGAAGAGGGTGAGTTGACGACCGACGGGGTCTTTATCTTTGTCGGCCATATTCCCAACAACCAGATCTTGCAGGGCAAGTTTCATCTCGATGATGATGGCCATCTGGTGACTGATCGGTACACGCGGACCAACATTCCAGGCATCTTTGCCGGTGGCGAGATTATGGACAAGGTCTTCAAGCAAGTGGCAACGAGCGTTGGCCAAGGCTGTTCGGCAGCCATGCAAACCACTCGCTGGCTCGAAGAGTTTGACGCCGATGGGCATATTGACCTGAGCAAAGACCCCCGTGACTTTGGCGTTCATGGCATTGTCGCCCATGAACCATTGGGTACCTGGTAAAGTTCTTTTCTAAAGATTTACCCTCGACTCTCCCCGTGCCCAATGGGTACCGGGAGCGGGGGAATTATTAGCCCTCACTTTTCTAAACAACGGGCGTGCAGATCATTTCTGCACGCCCGTTTTGTGTTACAATCAGCGCTTATGCCTGTTATCAATTCTGAAGCATCCAAGGATGCCGCTCGCGTGGCTGCTCCGATACCTGCGTCCGTGCCCGATTCTCTTTTTGAGGCTCCGCATGCCGGTTTGGCGCGCAGTGCACTCTTGCTCTCCGTTGGCAATGTTGCCAGCCGCATCTTGGGCGTGGTGCGCGAGATTGTGATTGCACGTTTCCCGCTGGCCGAAGTGAGCGTCTTTACAGTTGCCAGCCAAGTGCCAACGCTGCTCTATGATTTTCTAATTGGCGGGATGTTGAGCGCGGCTTTGGTGCCGGTACTCAGTGACTATGCCGAGCGTGGGCGGCAAGAGTTTACCCAGTTGGTCAGCCTGCTGCTGACGCTCTTTGCCAGCTTCCTGGCGCTGCTCACTGCACTGCTCTATCTCTTTGCGCCACAGGTGGCCGATCTGCTGACGTCTGATAAGACTAATCCGGCGTTGGTCTTGTTGACGACGACATTGATTCGGCAGATTGCGCCGGCGATTTGGCTCTTTAGCATGGCTGGCCTCTTGACGGCAGTCCTCTATGCGTTGCGTCGCTTTACCTGGCCGGCCTTGGCCACTGCGCTCTATAATCTGGGCATTGTTGTCGCGGCACCGATTCTGGCCCCGCGCATTGGGATTACCAGTTTGGTCGTGGGGATCTTATTGGGGGCAACAACCCAATTTGTCTTGATGGGCTGGGATTTGCGACGGGTGGGGTTGCCACTGCACCTGGCGCGACAGTGGCGGCATCCAGCACTGGGGCGGATTCTGCGGCTCTATCTGCCGATCGCGCTGGGGCTGGTCGTGAGTCTTTTTCAGGTGACGCTGGATCGCAATCTTGCCAGTGGTACCGTGGCGCAGAGCATTGCCTGGATGCGCTTTGCAACCACCTTGCAGCAGTTGCCGCTTGGGCTGATCAGTGTGGCGATATCATTGGCGTCGTTGCCACGCTTGAGCCAATTTTTTGCGACTGGCAATGACGCCGCCTACCGCCATACATTGGGACGAGGCTTGCGCATGGTCCTCCTTTTGCTGTTGCCAGCGGCAGTGCTGCTTTGGCTGCTGGGCGCGCCGATTGCACGGTTGCTTTTCAGTAAACTTCCCTCCGCGGATATTGCAGAGGTCGTCGCTTCCTTGCAAATTTATCTGATTGGTATGCTCTTTGCGGCGATTGATTTCCCGCTAAACTATGCCTTCTACGCGCGACACAATACGTTGTTGCCGGCTTTGGTGGGAGTGGCCAGTGTTGCGGTCTATGTTGTTGTTGCGTTTACCCTGCTGGATCGGTTGAGCTATCTTGGGTTGGTCTGGGCCGACAGTGCCAAGCAGGCCAGCCATGCCTTGCTGATGGTGTTTCTGCTCTATTGGCGGGTGGGGCGCTTGCGAGCCCGCGTTGGCCAGGGGTTGTTGCAAATGGGGCTTGCCGCGCTGCTCATGGCGGCGGTTATTGCCTTGGCACAGCGTTGGATCGGCGGCACATGGCCTATCGGTGCTGTAGGAAACGTGCTCTACTTAGCCCTAGTGGGTGGCGCGGGTATGGTCTGCTATCTTGCCATCCTGCGGTCTATGGGCATTCCAGAAGTAGTTCAGTTGCAGACGCAGATCCGCTTGCGCTTGGGGTGGTAGTGCTGGTTCACTGTCGGGCGCTAGGCGTTGAGTTACATAGTGCAATCGAGAATAGTTTTGATCGCATCTGGGCAAACTGTTGTTTTTGTGCCACTGTGCGTATAATAGAGATAAATATACCCGTAAGCTCTTTGATGAAAGGATTGATGAAATGGCGACAAAAAAGAATGGACAGAAACCAAAGCGGCAGGGAATTAGTAGTGGCCGTCCTCGCAGCTACGGGGAAATGTATAAGAATGACACAACGCGCCAGCAACCGGCGCCGGTGCCAACAAGTACGCGCGCCACTGCACCAGTTGCGGCAACTGCGGAGCCGGTAAATTGGCGCAGTGAGTATGATTATGTGTTGCGCGATTTACGGATGTTGATCATTGTTTCGATTATATTGTTTGCAGTGATTATTATTGCCGGCTTCTTTATATAAATCGGTGCCTACGCACCTGAAGCCTGCTTGATGCCTCAGTACGTACGCCGTCCGTTGGTGTGGCGGAGATGGCGGAGAAAATTATAGATCGAGGACTCGCCAGATGATCAGAACGATTGGATACTGGTTGCCTCGGTCTTTTTTATTTGTTAAGGGGTAAGTAACAAAAGCACTAGCCCATGGAGTAGCCAGCAGAGCCAAAAATTTTGGGTATAAATGAATAAGACAGTTGTCAATGATAGCAAGATGATCTTGAAGAAGCGCTCCAGTAGTGCTCTTTGAAAGCGAAAGATTGCTGGCAGTGCAAGCAGCGCTGCTAACCAAATTGCCCAATAGGCGACCTGATCAATCGGATGATCTGCACTTTGTAGAATCTCCCAGAGGGAACCGCGCAAAAACGACCAGTGGAACTCTTCCGCACCGGCAGCAAACAGCGGGGCTAAACTAAAGGGCTTGTAGGATACAGGGTGGAAAAAAGATACTTCAATTTGCGAGGAGGCCTCACTCGTTGCTGCTGGGTCAATCGCTATAAAATCGGTTGTGCTGCGAACCAAAATGAGCAAACCCAATAGCGCGGCGATTAATCCCAAACCCAGCCCAAAGCTCGTTAGCCAGTTAATGCCCAGTAAACCCATCAACCGGGGCGATATACCGCCAGCTAAGAGCGCACTATAGGGAACCAAAATCCACCGTAAAATGCGGATTGCCGGACGGTAGGCGGGGGAAATCAGATGATAGATGGCAAGAATGGCAAATCCTACGAAGAGATCACCTAGCAACCATCCCATTGGCGCACTGAATTGTTGAAATTCCATCACTGACCATATAATTGCAAAACTATGAATCTTCGACGGATCGTCACATTTGTCATTATTATACTACTATTTGCAATCTTTCGCCCATTCGGTTTTTGGAAAGAAGTGCAACGCATTTGGGATCAGCGCGAAACGATCACGCGTCTACTCTTTTACCTGGTGATTGCCTATCTCATCTATGGCATCTATGAACTATATCGTAATGGCTTAATTGAGCAGTGGTTGACGGCGCTTGGCTTTTGATTGTTAATGGATGTTGCGAAAACGTTTTTGTGCCGCAGGTACGGGGGGCGTTGATTTGGGGGACGATGATTTGGGGGGCGTTGATTTGGGGGACGATGAGGCATTGGCAGCAGTAGCTACATGGCTACTGCTCGGGTCAGCGCCACTTTCATTAGAGACTTTGGTTGCAAATTGATAGCCCAATCCATGAACAGTTTTGAGGTAACGAGGATTGCCCGGCTCTTGTTCCACCTTACTCCGTAAACGGCGCATGGTAACCCGTACAAAGCTTACATCGTCATGCGGATGATAGTTCCACACGGCACGCAAAAACTCGGCTTTGCTAACTGGTTTATCGGGGTTGTGCATTAGGTAGCTC
This sequence comes from Caldilineaceae bacterium, assembly GCA_034432375.1. Classification (GTDB taxonomy): domain Bacteria; phylum Chloroflexota; class Anaerolineae; order Caldilineales; family Caldilineaceae; genus JAHBVH01. The sequence goes on along the minus strand of DAOUCA010000024.1, from coordinate 16,586 downwards.
AACATACGATATTCATTGGGCGTCAGCCCAATCACCTCTCCACGTACCGTCACTTGCTGCAACTCTTCATTAAGCGTAATTTCTCCAATCGAGATCGTTGTCTCTGCCTGGCGATGGGATTGTTGGAGCGTGCGGCGCAATGTAGCACGGATGCGCGCACGTAACTCATGCAAAACAAATGGTTTTGTCATATAGTGGTCTGCGCCCAGTTCAATACCGGTAACAACATCATCTGTACGTGTATTCGCTGTCAACATAATGATGGGGACATCTGTTCGCTTGCGTAATTCACTACAAACCTCTAAGCCATCAAGCAGTGGCATATTGATATCGAGTAGCACAAAATCGATGGCGTGAGCGTCGAATGCGGTGAGTGCTTCTCGGCCATCTTGGGCAAGCACAACGCTATAGCCATCTAGCTTGAGCGTCAATGCCAGTAATTTGCGTAAAGAATCATCATCTTCTGCTACTAAGATTTGAATAGACGCGGGATCAATCGTGCTTGTTGATAAGTGGTGAGTTTGCGTGATGGAGTTGCCCATTGTTGAAATACCATCTCCTAGAAACGCTGCTCTGGTTGTGGATGTTATGGTGGAACTTCGGTTGTACTATTCTTGCGTTTGGAGTAACTTTAGCTGGAATACCCGATCTCGTCAATTATGAAAAGTTGACGAAATGATGGAAAGTTCCATAGAAAATTGAAAGGTGAGCTATTTATCGTATTTTGATAGATTGCCATGATGTAAGCAACTGCAACGCACAAGCAAGGAGCGAAAATGCATTTTCCAACAGTCGGTGAAATTGAGGAGACACGAGAGCAACTGGGGAACCTTGTCGTCGAAACACCTGTCTGGCAGTGGCGCAATCGGGAGATTGTCGATGCCTTTGGTGAAGAGACCGAGATCTTTCTGAAGTTAGAACTCTTTCAATACACGGGGACCTTTAAACCGCGCGGCGCGCTGTCGGTTATGCGCAATTTGGAGCGCTCACAACTAGCAAAGGGGGTGACGGCTGTCAGCGCGGGTAATCATGCGATTGCCGTGGCATTTGCTGCCCGGATGATGGGTGTTTCTGCCAAAGTGGTTATGCCACGAAGCGCCAATCCCTTTCGCGTGGAAACCTGCCGCTCTTATGGAGCCGAGGTTGAGCTTGTCGACAATGTTACTTTAGCGTTTGCACGTGTGGAAGAGATCCAAAAGGAAGAAGGGCGTCACTTTGTCCATCCCTATGAGGGCGAGCAGACCATTTTGGGGACAGCGACGGTGGGGTTGGAATTTTGCCGCCAAGTAGCTGATCTAGATGCGGTGATTATCCCGATCGGCGGCGGTGGTCTCTGTGCAGGTATGGCGACGGCAATCAAACAGTTGCAGCCCACTTGCGCTGTTTATGGCGTTGAGCCAGAAGGCGCAGATACGATGCATCGCAGTTTTGCAGCCGGCATGCCCCAATCGATCGATAAGGTACAAACGATTGCCGATAGCTTGGGTGCACCCTATGCGTTGCCCTATAGCTTTGGCCTCTGCCATCATTTTGTCGATGAGCTGGTAAAGATTGGTGATGATCAGATGCGCACGGCGATGGCATTACTCTTCCGCTCGATGAAATTGGCGGTTGAGCCCGCGGGGGCTGCTGCTACTGCGGCCCTCTTTGGACCGCTACACGAGCGATTACGTGGTAAGCGTGTCGGTCTCTTGATTTGTGGTGCCAATATTGATATTGATACCTTTGCGACACTGGTCAAAGGGGCACCAGCATAGGCCGTTGCTCGGCAATCACTCTATGCGCTCTGCTCAGCCACAGGTGCGAAAAACAAAAATCTCGCCTTATGGACATGTACTGTATCCACAAGGCGAGATAGAGAGCCGTTGAAGGGAGTCGAACCCTTGACCTACGCATTACGAGTGCGTCGCTCTGCCAACTGAGCTACAACGGCATCGGCCATTGGCTATACCCAATCAATAAGAATAGCCAACGGTAAGCATCAATAGTATAGCGAAATTGTCCTAATGGAGCAAGTCTGAAGCATCTTCAAGGACCGTTTCTGCTGCTACTGCTTTACACGCGTGACATAGCTGCCGTCACGCGTATCGATCCGAATGAGATCACCTTCGCTGACGAACATTGGCACCTGTAGTTTGAACCCGGTCTCAACCTCTACCTGTTTGGAGGGTGTATTGGCGGTGTCACCTGCAACCGCTGCCTCTGCCCAGGTGACTTTCAGGTCAACGGTTGTTGGCATGGTGACGCTGATCGGCTCTTCTTCATAGCTTTCCAACGTTACCACTTGGTTATCCGTCAGAAATTCCAATACCCCTTCCAGCGCGTCTGGTGAAAGGATCACGGGGTCAAAAGTTTCGACATTCATGAAGTGGTAAAATTCCCCGTCGGTATACTGAAATTGCACTTCATCCTTTTCGAGACGCACATCATCCACACGTGTGCCGTTATTATAGGTCTTTTCTACAGTTGAGCCAGTGCGCACATTGCGTACGCGCAGACGAATCGTTGCGCCACCGCGGGCAACTTTAATGTGTTGATAATCCAACACGCGCCACAGTTGGTTCTCTTCGTTGTAAATATTGCCTTTGCGTAATGTTTGTACTTCAGCCATAATGATTTCCTATGTATAAAAATAAAGGCTCATCTGTGAAAAGTGTGAAAATCGATGATTCCACTATTGGGAAATTATTGGGTTTTCACACTTTCGGCTGATGAGCGAAATAAAATTTCCGCACCCATTTGGGTGGGGAAAACCTAGCTCACAGATTATAGTCACGCATGAGTAAGCTGTCAAAGTTGGGGTGAATAGAAGCGCATATCGTTGGCAAACCTTACATGCCAAACTGACTGAGTGCCAATCGCAGGCGTTCCTCCACACCTTTCACCTCTTTGGGTAGCTTTTGGATGGCGCGTTGGGCTTCAACGACACTGTAGCCAAGGCTGGTTAACGCTTCAATAACTTCGCTGTCGTCATCTGTCATGTGGGCTAGCCCTACCACTGTCGACGAGGAGCTCTTAAATTTATCTTTGAGATCGAGCACAATTTTTTGTGCAGTGCGCTTTCCAATGCCGGGGACGCGGGCCACAATCCCAGGCTCGTCATTGGCAATCGCCAGGTGAAGTGCATCCGGTGTCAATGTGCTGAGGGTTGCCAATGCCACCCTTGGCCCTACCCCATTCACGGTAAGTAACAATTCAAAGGTGACAAGCTCCTCTTCGGTTGTAAATCCATAGAGCGCGAGTGCATCTTCGCGCACCTGTAAATAGGTGTGCAATGTAATGCTATCCCCCTCGCGGAACTGTGCGGCTGTTGGTTCTGGTGTAGAAATCTTAAAGCCCATCCCACCAGAAGCGCTGCCGACTTCCACAATGAGCGTATCTTTCCCGCGCTGTAAGACAATTCCGCGCACCGTTCGAATCATCGCGCTCTCTCCATCCAGTTGCAGGTCATTACGGTCTACGATAGTGGCTGTAGTGTCTAACCGTAAATTCGCATGTAGCCCAGCGGGAACAGAGAATTTACGGATAGATTCTTAATGTATTAGTATAATCGTCTCGGTCATAAATACGAAAAGCGTGGAAGGGCGGCAAGAGGAATGCAAGACGCGCAAAGACGCAGCCGGCGAAGAAACTCATTGTCAAAATAAGCTGATTGAGATAAGAATCAGCCTGATCGAAGCGTGCCGCTACAATCGACGAATTGAGTTCTAAGCCGCTGTGCCAATGCGCGCAGCTGCTTATCTAGTTATCTGAAGGTTAGACATAGATGAAAATAGGAGCACCGGTGTAATATCTATAACGGTGCCTTATCTATGCTAGGGTAAAACAGTGGTGTGGGAAAAACAAAGATCGACGCTGATCTGTTGGAGTCTACCAAACAATTTATCATTGTACTTATAGATAAAATCCTTAAAAGCCATACAGTGTCTCTCGTGTAAAAGTAACTCTATTATGGATGACTTTTAAATGATTGGTCTAGTATAATATTTACAATCAAGTGACATGGTGCTTGTTTGTGATCTGATTGTTTGCGCACCATCTGCCATGAAAGAGGCTACCTTTTTGATGGGAGACGGTATAGGCGCGTTAGACCATCAAAACTTCGCGTTTGGGTTGATGTTGGGTATTAAACTTGTAACCGGCCCCGCGTACTGTCATTAAGTAGACCGGATCAGAGGGGTTGATTTCAATTTTTTCGCGTAGGCGGCGGACGGCGACTTCAACTAGATTTGTACCACCGGCCAAATCATAGCCCCACACCGTCTGGAAGAGATCATTCTTGCTGACTGGGCGATCGGGCATGCTCATCAAGTGACGCAGCAACTGGTATTCAGTTGGGGTCAAATGCACAACTTTGTCACGGACCTTTACCTGATGCATTTCATCGTTCAGCACGATATCATCAAAGGCCATGACGCGGGATTCAACCTTTTCGCTTGCCCAATTGACCCGGCGCAGAATCGCCTGCAAGCGTACCTCGATTTCCCGGAAGGTAAAGGGTTTGCAGATGTAATCGTCGGCACCGACACTAAAACCATAGACGATGTCGTCGGGGCGATTGAGTGCGGAGAGCATGACAACAGGCACATCGCTGCGTTGGCGCAATTCCACACAAAGTGTGAAGCCATCTAGTTCTGGTACCATGACATCTAACAACACAAGATCAAACTTTTGTTGATCAAATAAGTGCAACGCTTCTTTGCCGTCGCAGGCTGTTGTAATGATATAGCCACTCTTTTGCAAAGAGACATGCAGCAATTCGCGCAATGGCTCTTCGTCTTCGACGACAAGGATACGGATCTCACGCTGTGCCGCTGCTTGGGTGCGACTGTTTTGATAGATCGGAGGCAGCATACCCATCCGGGCTTGATAGCTGAACTGATTGAGGTGTGTGTATTCGCGCATAGTATGATTTTCCCGCTTAAGTACAGACGTACGATGAATGACTAACGTTTCTTAGGGGTTCCTACTATAATTAATCGATCATTGTCGCCAAATCCTTCGCGGGAATTTCATGAATTTTGATAAATATTCGATTTTGGTCGAAATTGGCCCAAATTTTGTAAGGTTTGTAAGAATTTGAGCGAAATTGGAAGGAAATTGAGAGGAGATCCGGGGAGTTGGATGCAGGAAATGTACAAACGTTGCTGTACAGTCTTTCTACAGGATAGAACTGTTGCGTGAGGCAAAGTCAGGTTGGCGCAAGGTCAGGCCAAAAGCAGGTAGCGGGTACGTTGCAAATGGCAAAGGGCAATGGCCACACCGTCGGCCGCATCATCGGGATGCGGCGGGTGGGGAAGATTCAGCACCCGTTGCACCATCTCTTGAATTTGGCGTTTGTCCGCGCTGCCGTAACCGGTAATTGCCTGTTTTACTTCCGCCGGCGTATATTCGGCAACAGAGAGCCCTTTTTCGGCGGCGGCCAATAAGACTGCCCCGCGCGCCTGGCCAACCGTAATCGCTGTCGTCACATTCCGCCCAAAGAAAAGCTTTTCCACGGCCATCTCATCCGGGCGAAATTCAGCGATCAGCGCTTTTAGATCACGAAAGATCTCCAGTAGCCGTAGATGCATCTCTTCGCCGGCCTGCGTTCGGATCACGCCACAGGCCAATAATTCAAAATCACCCCGCTCTGTTTCGCCAACTACCCCATAACCGGTAATAGCTGTGCCAGGATCGATACCAAGGGTGATTCGTACAAATGGCGGTGCTGCGGAAGATTGAGGCATGATGTGGGAATGGGGTAGATCGGTAGAACGGTAGAACGGTAGAACGGTAGAACGGTAAATCGGTAGACAACGTATACTGATTTACCGTTCTAACCCTCACCTATGCAAACTGCGCCATGATATCGTCGGTCAATTCCAAGTTGTGGTAGACCTCGCTGACATCATCCAACTCGTCCAATGTCTCCACAAGATTGAGCACATTGGCTGCTTCGTCGGCGTTGAGTTCGAGGGGCGAATTCGGTTTCTGCATCAGATTGGATTCCGCTGGCTCGAAGCCATTATCTTTCAGCATCTGGGCAACCTGCGCAAAGTCTGTGCGCTCGGTGTAGATCTCTACAGCATCGTCGCTGATTTCTACATCTTCGGCACCACCTTCCAGCGCGATCATGAAAATGGCATCCGGGTCAATATCCACGGGATCACCCTCTTCGGTTGTACGATTGAAGAGAATGTACCCTCTTTGGGTAAACTGCCACGCTACTGACCCAGGTTCTCCCAGGCTCCCATTGGCGCGGGTAAAGACGCGGCGTAAATCCGAGATGGTTCGGTTGCGGTTGTCGGTGAGACATTCAACCAAAAAGGCAATGCCATGTGGCCCATAGCCTTCATAGGTGATCTCTTCAATCTCCGCGGCATCTTTTTCGAGGCCGGCCCCACGCCGCACGGCCCGATCAATATTATCTTTGGGCATATTCTCGCTGCGGGCTTTGTCTACAGCCAGCCGCAGCGTAAAGTTGGTGGCAGGATCGGCACCGCCGCGCGCAGCAATCTGAATTTCGCGCGCGAGTTTGGTAAAGACTTTCCCACGGGCCGCGTCAACGGCCCCCTTTTTTCGTTTAATTGTCGACCACTTAGAATGTCCAGACATTATCAATACTCCATAGGAAACGTCACCCGACAACACGATTGACAATAAACACGTTTGTGAATCGATGTCAATCGATGGGCGATAGTACAATCAATAGGCGGATCAAATTTCTATACACCTATTATATTTCACGGCGCTTCAGTCGCCAATTCTTCGTATAAACCGTCCACATTCTTTTGTGGTTGACCATTATATAAGTTTTGTGCGGTTGTGGCAGCGGGATTACCAACTGCTTTCTGGCGATTATATGCGTCTGCTGCTTCCATAAAAGCTAGAAAGAGCGGATGTGGACGGTTAGGGCGGCTTTTGAATTCGGGATGAAATTGGCTACCGACCATAAAGGGATGGTCGCGCAACTCGGCAATCTCGACTAGGCGCCCATCAGGCGAGAGGCCACTAAAGACAATTCCCTGCTCTTCCAGCGTTTTGCGATAGGCGTTGTTAAACTCAAAGCGATGGCGATGGCGCTCCAAGACAATCTGCCCATGACCTTGGCTCATGTAGGCGCGTCCAGCTTTGGTCTCCGGCTTGAGCTGGCAAGGATAGGTGCCCAAGCGCATGGTGCCCCCCATATCGGCAATATCGCGCTGATCCGGCATGAGATCGATGATCGGGTATTCGGTGCTGATATCAAATTCGGTGCTATTGGGCTCATCTGAATCAAAGAAAGCACGCGCTTTTTCAATACACATCACCTGCATACCCAAACAAAGTCCCAGGTAAGGTACATTGTTTTCGCGAGCGTAGCGCGCTGCGACGATTTTGCCTTCAATGCCCCGATAGCCAAAACCGCCTGGTACCACGACGCCATCAATCTGAGCCAGTCCCCCAAGGTCACGCCCCTTTTCGAGATCTTCAGAACTGATCCATTGAATTTGGATATCGCGATTAATTGCCAGCCCGGCGTGCATCAGCGATTCTTTGACGCTCAAATAGGCATCTTCCAATTCCACATATTTACCGACCACACCGATCCGCAGCATGGGCTTCTCGCTACGCATCTTGGTGACCAGGCTTTTCCACTCGGCCAGCCCTTCGGCGGCATCCTGTTTGCAGGTCAGATTCAGCTGTTGCACCAACCATTCACCTAAACCCGCCTCTTCCAAATCCAACGGCACCCCATAGATAGTGTCGGTCGTTACAATCGGGACAACCGCTTCCTGATCCACATCACAGAAGAGTGCGGTTTTGGCCAGGACATCTTCGTCGACGGCATGATCGCTGCGCAACACGATGACATCTGGGTGAATACCAATGCCACGCAACTCACGCACGCTATGTTGGGTCGGTTTTGTTTTCAACTCTTTCGATGCGCCGACATAGGGCAACCAGGTGACGTGGACATAGAGTGTATTAGTGCGCCCAATATCTTTGCGCATCTGGCGGATCGCTTCCAAAAACGGCAGCCCTTCAATATCGCCGACGGTACCCCCAATTTCAACAATCACGACATCGGCTTGTGAATCGCGCGCCGTCAGCCCAATCCGCCGTTTAATCTCATTGGTTACATGGGGGATTACCTGGATTGTTCCTCCCAGATAGTCGCCCCGCCGCTCTTGGCTGATGACAAAGTTATAGATCTGGCCGCTGGTGACATTACAAAGTTTGGTTAGATTTTCATCGACAAAGCGCTCATAATGGCCGAGATCCAAATCCGTTTCTGCGCCATCCTCGGTGACAAAGACTTCGCCATGCTGATAAGGCGACATTGTACCCGGATCGACATTAAGATAGGGATCCAATTTCATCGTTGCCACGCGTAGGCCGCGCGCTTTGAAAATCCGCCCCAGCGATGCAGTCGTTACGCCCTTGCCCAATCCAGATAGGACCCCACCGGTTACAAAAATATATTTGCTCACATGCACCTCCCAGGTGATAAAATTACCGCAAACTAGCCCCAGAAAAAGGGGTGGCGGACATGCCCAGGCATGTCCGCCACCGTTACATCCATTCAGTTCTTGCCGCTGCTGTCGACAGGAGCTCTCGCCATTTCCTACGCTGCGACCAAAATAGCGCGCTCTGCCCATCGTCATCGCTTCTATATAATTGTCGATACACTACGAATCTCCAGCAATGGATGCACGCATCCACAGCTACATAGCCTAGTCATTACTCAATCAACTCTCTATCACTCAATCAGAATAGTATAGCATATGCATGGTAGAGGCTGAAATTATTCTTTGGATCATTGTGCATTGTTATTTGGCCTTACACAGCACCTGCTTGCGCCCAAATGGCATCCGACGAAAGTTGTCTATTCAACCCCCATTCTGTGTAACTCTGGGTTATATCCGTAATCGGTAACGGCATTTCTGGCGTTCCCCCTGTTTGTACATCTCATTGGCAGGGGGCAAATCGACGATCTCAATCAATTCGCCGCCTGCCAATTCACAGGAGCGGCGAGAGGCATAATTATCTGGGTTGCAGGTGATCCACAGCGGTTCTATGCCATGATGACGTGCCAGTGGTAAGAGGAGACGTACTGCGCGCGCCGCATAGCGGTGACCTCGATGTGCGGCATGGACGCGATAGCCAATGTGACCACTGTACATGCGCAGCTCGTAGCTATTGCCAAGCCGCAGATCAATCCGCCCTAACTCACGTCCATCGTGAGCATTGACCATTTTAAAGCGATAAGCTGGCGCAAAGCCCATTTGGGGGTTGCCGAGATATTGCTCAACAATGAACAGTTCCAATTCACGGTCAAGCAAGATGCCCGGTGCTATAAATTCTTCCCGTTCAGCTAGCATTGTCATGATTGCACTTCAATCTTCCTATTCTAAATCCTTTAGGACCTACGTATTCCTGGCGATCTGCACCAACGTTTTCGGTTGCTTGAGAAACAACTCAACTATAGATTGTGCACTGATCACACGTTCCACAGGTGAGCCAGAGTGCTACGCCACCGGTCGCTGTTGTGCTGTCCGATCAACAACGCTGGTTAGGTCAACACCAAAGGTCCATTCGGCGTTGGCGGTCATGGCTGCCAACTTGGTTTCATCAATTTCGATGCCAAGACCGGGACCTTCCGGTACTAAGAGATGGCTCTTTTCATAGATGAGCGGCTGCTTAACTGCATCATCGGTATAGAGATGCGGACCAGTGTTGTCGCCAGGGTAATCCAGAATGCGTGCCGCGGCAGCCAGGTGCGCGACCGCCGCCGTGCCCAGGTTCAATTCTTGCGTCGTGCCTATGAGCACACTGGCGCGCGCCGCTTCTGCCAGCGCAATTAGTCGCAAGCTCGCGCGTAAGCCACCGAGCAGATAGGGCGAAACATTGAGAATATCGACACTGCCGTTGGCGAGCAGCTGCCAGCCATGATGGATATGCATGACATGCTCAGAAACTGGCCGATGGGAGCGCCGGCGAAATTGTGCCAACCCCTCAATATCATTACGCGGGGCTGGACTTTCGACCAACATGAAATCGACCAACGCTTTGTATCGTTCAATCGCCATAAGCGCACGCCGCCAATCGAGTAAATTGGAAAAATCGAGCGATTTAATCTCGACCTTACCACCAAAGCGGTCGGCAAAATGTCCCAGAAACTGGGTGTCCGCCTCTACATTGGTCCCCACATAGACACGGATTAGGTCAAACCCTTGCGCTAGTTTATCCGCGACACGCTGCAAGTTCGGTTCGACTTCTTCTATTGAGCGCATGCGGAAAATCGGATAGCAGACACGCATCCGATCACGCAATTTGCCCCCCAGCAGATCATAAACGGCCACATTCTCAACCCGCGCCACCAGATCATGCAACGCCAGATCAATGCCCTGGCGCACTAACCCAGAGCGGCTATAGATATGCCCTTCGTCGGGGTAGAACTTAATCAGATCATCTTCAATCTTGACCAAGTTGCGCGCATCTTTGCCGCGTAGCAGTTCATTGAGCATCCGTTCCAGATCGACCAGATCAAATTGATACATCGGTACATGGGAAAGATCGCTCATTTCGCCCCATCCGACATAGCTGTCGCCCGCTTCAATTTTGACGATTACATGTTGATTGGCGATGCCAGTTTGGCGCGGTGTGGTGATTGGAAAGAGCTGGACCCGTTTGATTTGCATCATACGTCCTTTGTGGTTTAGATGAACGATTGGTAAGGTACGCTTATGCCACGGCCACGGCAGCTAGATCTAATTGCACCAAAATTTCTCCAACTTCAGCCCGCTCCGCTTCTGATAATTCGGAAATTGGTGGCCGCACGGTGCGCTCACACAAGCCAAGTTGCGCCATTGCTTCTTTTACGGCAGAGACATTGTTGGCATTGTTGCGCCGCGCGCGCAGATCTTCAAACGGTTTGATCTGCTGCCAAATGCGCATGGCATTGTCATAGTTTCCAATCGTCAACGATTCTTGCATCTCTAAAGATAGATGTGTCGTTACATTGACCAGCCCGGAAGTAAAACCACAGGCACCGGCCACGTAGTAAAAGGGGGCCCAAGATTCAGCAATACCACAGATCCAGGCCAATCGCTCCTTGCCGACCTGTTGCACAATATGCGCAAAGAGTGGCGGATTGCCGACGGCATATTTGATCCCGACGAAATTGGGACAGCGATCCACCAAGCCCTGAATCGCCACAACACCGACCGTAGCATCGCGCACATAAGGCACAATTCCCAAGTTGGGCACGGCATCGGCAATCGCTTGATGATAGGCGATCCAGCCTTCGTCCGAACGATAGGGGTGGACCGGTTGGTGAACCATAATCGCTTCCGCCCCATTGGTGGCGGCAAATTGCGCCATCTCAATCGCCGTATTGACATCAAAGCCGACACCAGCCAGGATCAGGGCGCGGCCGGCTGCGCCGGCAACGGTCGCTTCTACCGCTTGGCGCATCTCTTGCGGCGTTAGTGAATAAAATTCGCTTGTGTTCCCGTTTGGTGTGACAACACTGATCCCACCGCTGACCATGCGATCAACCAGATGGGCGTAGGCCTGAAAATCAGCATAAATTGCACGGTCACGGCGCACGAAAGGGGTCACCGGAATCGCAACAACGGTGCTGAGCGCGTCGAGCATAGCTTGAAAATCCATCGGAGACTCCATCTAATCTGCTGTGGTCATTTTAAACATAATAAATTGCTGCGTGTTGCGTGTACTGATCGAGAAAACCGCGCTGCGCCCTAATGATTTGTCTTGAGCGCGGCCGAGTGTGCTGTGACAATGGCTAAAAATGTTGGTTTATAATAACTTACATGGCGCATCTGTGAAAAGTGCGAAAACCGATGATTTTGCGACTGAAAAATTATTGCGGTTTCACACTTCGGGCTGATGAGTGATTTATCGTGCGAAGAGTGCCAATGCTTGGCGCAGCGCAAAGGTCACGGCGTTGCTGTTGCGTACGAGCTTGGTTTTGAGGAAGTGGTACTCGTCGCTATCCGGATCCAAGCGCGCCAGTTGCGGGGCAGCGCTAAGCAGGGGAATGTGCGGCATCGGCCAAGCCGGATCATGCTCAAAGGGGCCGGCAGCTGTGTAGGTAAGGGGGATGAGGATCCGCGAAAGAGCCTTACACTGGCTGTTGATCCATAGAATGTCGTCGGCGGGTACTGCTGCTTGTGCTGCTAGCTGCGCACGCTGATCGGCAAGCACTTTAACTTGCACGAGCAAGGTATCGGCACGATTGCTCGCCTGGCGCAGGTCGAGATGATCCCCAACCACCGTCTGTAGATCACGCAACGTTTGGCGGATATCATCCACCACGGGGCCAAATTCCATCGGTAAGAACGGATCGGTGCAAAGCCGCCAAAGGCTGAGGAGATAGATTTTGGTGTCAAGTGCCAGCACCGTCAGATCGACCTTGTCCATTGTGTCTTCACTCGTGTGCCACCACCAAGGCATTGCGGCTCCCAACAATTTGCCGGCAGCCTCGGTTACATAATTGACATCGTCGGGGTTGAAGGGGACGGCGCTTAAGGTCATGAATAGGGCCGGAATGCCGACGCCGTTAAAGCTCATATCACCGGCGCGGCTCATGCGCGTGGCGCGCGCGGCTTGGCCGGTCTGTTCTTTAATCACCTTTGCCCCAAAGGCTGCTAACTCGCGATTAGCCGGGAACGAACCGTAGTGGGTGGCCCCCTGTGCGCCGGTCGAATCGACATTGACGTGGGCAACACAGCGGTCGTATAGCTCTTCCCAGTGGTTGTCCACATACCAGGTCGAGCCGGAGTAGCGACCGTGGCTATGGCCACTCCAGAAGCAGAGGCGTAGACCGCGGAAGAGGTGCTCTTGGTGCTGTGCCAACAGGCGCGCCACTTCCATCATCGTGGCGTTGGCGCTGCCGTTGTCCATTGCCCCCACCTCCCACGAATCAAGGTGGCCGCTAAAGAGGACAAACTCATCCGTATGGGTGCCGGGCAGTTCTGCCACCAGGATCGGCGTCTGCTGCCAATCCATAAAGACATCACTTGTCAGCCGGACGCGCACTGCTCCCGCCGCGCTGCGCGCCCGCAGATCATGGCCATCCGTTTCTGTCACTGAGAGGGAAGGTGTCGAGGGAATTCTTTCTGCTGACTCTGGCGTCGGTGTACCCCAGATGGTGCTGACAATCATATAGTGGTGATGGGCGTCGTTGATAAAGATTTGGCCGATCGCCCCTGCCTGTTCCGCGGCATAGACCGCCGGCGGTGTGGCCAAACCGTTGATCAGTACAATCTTGCCAGCGACCTCGTGCGCGGCATACTCATCGGCTGTGCCATAGCCAAGGTCAATAATCTCGGCTTCCAGCCCATCAACACTAACGCTGTAGGCGGTGCCCAACGCTTCATATTCGACGAGCACGGTGCCGTCATCGTCAATTACGGCAAGCGTCGCATCCAGTGGATAGCTCACCAAAGCTGGATGTTCGAGCAGGGTTGTCTGTAGACCATAACCGTCGAGCGTCTGCTGTACGTATTCAAAGGCCGCCCGCTCCTCCGCCGTGCCGGAGTGACGCTCCCACTGTGCGATCTGTTGATTGGTCTCCCATAGGTGATCGGTGGAGAGTTGCGCAAGGAGATCTAGTTCATTGATCATAGTTGTTGCTGCTTTCTTATGGCGAACTCATTGACAAGGTACACTGCAGAAATCTGGGGGGTATAGCACGGATTATATAAATCGCGTTTGGTCCAACGGACGGATTGGTGATTCCAGAGGTTTTGGCATATCGCCAAACCGGCTAACAATAGTCGGCTAGCAGATGCCATAGCCTTCTAAACGTTGCGAGAGCGCTTCGTAAGCTTGATAGTGATGACCAACCATGCCCAAGGTTTGTGCGGCTGCGACATTCTTGCGTGTGTCATCGACAAAAATTGCTGCTGTGGCCGTTACCGCCAAGGTCTGTAGCGCAGCTTGAAAGATCGCCGGCTGCGGTTTAGCCCAGCCAACAGCTGACGAGTTAATAATCTGATCGAACTCTGCCAGGATGCCCAACCGTGCCAAATCGGCCGGGAGACGGGTGGTGGCATTGGTGACGAGGCAGACCGGACAACGGCGACGGACGCGGCGTAACAGGTCCATCACGCGCCAATCCACTTCGCCAGACGGTTCGGACCAGATTGCAACCGCGCGTGCCACATCGTACGTTGGATACTCCTGTGCTAGCGCCATCACAATCTGTTGTCGCCACGCTTCATCGGTCAGCTTGCCGGTAATCGCGGGCAGCAACAGACTTTCGGCAAAGGCCACCCGTTTGATCGCACCGGTGGGCAGGCCCACCGCGTTTTCGGCATCGCTATCCTGTGAGGGATGCCAGATCCGAATGACGCCGTCGAGATCGGTGAGAAGCGCTTTGATCATTTTTCATCAAATATAAGCGGGGGGTAGGATGCACACGACAGTCCACGAACGACTGAGTCAACGTCAGAGAGCCCAGTGAAGTCTGACTATTGTACTGGTGGTTGCTGGAAAAAACAACTTTATTTGATTGTTCTGAAATTTGCAGAGGAGCGGTTTAGGTTGAGTGCTTTAGCTTTAGCGGTTGCGCAACTTGGGGTCAAGCGTGTCGCGCAGCGCATTGCCCAGCAGATTAAAGCCCAACATCGTGACAAAGATCGCCAGCCCCGGAAAGTTAACGAGCCAAGGCGCGGTGCGCATATAGCTACGTGCGCCGGTCAAGAGCGCTCCCCACTCCGCGGTCGGCGGTTGGGCACCCAAGCCGACGTAGCTCAAGGCGGCCGTGGAGAGGACGGCTGCGGGAAAGTCTAGACTGGCCAACACAATAATCGAGGAGAGGACATTGGGCAAGATGTGACTGCGAATAATACGCGCCGGCGTGGCACCGACCGCGCGCGCCGACGCCACATATTCTTGGGTGCTCACCGTTAACACATTGCCGCGCACAAAGCGCGCCCACCCCGGCACATAGGCCAGCCCAATCGCGATCAGCGCGTTTTGCAGGCTTGGCCCCAACGAAGCGACAATCGCCAACGCCAGCAAAATGTAGGGGAAGGCCAACATGATATCGATCACGCGCATGAGCACCGTGTCGACTATGCCATTGTAGTAACCGGAAATTAGCCCAATCAGCGAACCAGCCGAGGCGGCAATCGCCACCACAACGACGCCGGTCTGGATGGTTGTGCGCGCACCATAAATGACGCGACTAAAGAGATCGCGCCCCAGGTCATCCGTGCCAAAAGGATGGGTCAAGTTTGGTGGGATCAGCCGTTCGCGTACATCGATATCGTAGGGATCATAGGGCGCAATCACCGGTGCAAAGAGCGCCGCCAAGATCAACAGCAGCACAATCACACCACCCAATTGGGCCGGACGGCGGCTGAAGAGATCGGCCAATACCCAACGGATCCCGCTGCGTTCGGTCACCGGCGCGGTGACGGCTGACGATCTGCTGCTTGGCTCTTTACTCATACGCGATTCTCGGATCTAAGAGGTGATAGCTGATATCAATGACCACATTGACGAGCACATAGGTGGTGGCGACGACGACGATCACCCCTTGGATCACAGGGAAGTCGCGCTGCGAGATCGCCTGCACCGCCAGCTCGCCGACGCCATGCCAGGCAAAGACACTCTCGATGATAAAGGCACCGCCAAGCAGCCCACCGACCTGTAGCCCCAAAATCGTCATGTTGGGGATCAGCGCGTTTTGCAGCGCGTGGCGCAGAATCACCGTCCCCCGGTTGAGCCCTTTGGCCCGCGCCGTGCGCACATAGTCGGAGCTCAGCACATCCAACATGCTAGAGCGGGCAATGCGCGCCTGTACCGTCGATGCGATCAACCCCAATGTCAGTGCCGGCATGACCAACTGTCGAAACGAACCAGAACCCATCACCGGAAACCAGCGTAGATAGACACCAAAATATTGGATCATCATCAACCCAAACCAGAAGGCGGGCATCGAAAGACCAAAGAGCGCCAGAAACATGGTGACGTGATCGATCCAACTATCCTTGTAGACCGCGGCCAGGATTCCGGTGCTCAACCCCACGGTGAGTGCAACAACCAGGCTGGCCAGGGTAAGGATCAAGGTGTTGGGGTAGCGGTCGCTGATTTCGATCGCGACCGGTCGTCGCGTGCGCACCGATTTGCCCAGATCACCCTGTGCCACCCCAATAATATATTGAACATATTGCAACGGCAACGATTTATCCAGCCCCAGCTCGCGCCGGATATCCGCCACCGTCTGCGGATCGGGCGGCACCTGTCCCAAAAACATAATCTCAATTGGATCGCCCGGCACCAGCGCGCGCATAAAAAAGACCAGCGTCAACACGCCGATCACCACCGGGATCACAAAGAGCAGCCGCCGTACGGTGTAAAGAATCACTTGACACTATCTCCATCCGTTTCATGCAAGACAAGATGATACGGTTGGCCTACCTTACGGAGGAGGATTAAAATCCCCTCCTAACAACCAATACCTTCGCCAATTTCAGAAATTAGAGCCGTCATTCCTGCGCAGGCAGGAATCCATCTTCATGTTACACGAGTAGATTCCTGCCTGCGCAGGAATGACATCTGGAAATTTCCGCCAAAACAAGGTT
>DAOUCA010000023.1:0-92830 GCA_034432375.1 Caldilineaceae bacterium | reverse complement strand
TGCAACCAATCGATGATCGCCGTCACCCGTTCGCGTGCCTGTGGACCGCTCAAGCGTTTGCCCTGGCTCATATCAGTGATGATCGAGGGGGATTGTAAAATGCCCGCCGCCAACTTGGATTGGCTCAGGCCATGTTTGCGATGCAGGTATTGGGTGAGCAGATCGCCAAACGGGTGACTCACGGCCACCTCCTCGCAAGCGAACGGATATCAACAAAGTGTGAACGCTTTTCGCAAAAAATGGGCTTGCTTTTCACAGCACCGCAGCGCGATGCTGGAGTGGAAGGTTAGTAGACCATAAAGTAGGTAATTTCACAACTTTAGGTTGAATTGAGGCGAATATATATCACGCATAAATTCCGCGGCTGACCGCGCGAAATCACTGAGGCCATTGTTCATAGGCATTTAGTGGCTGAGACAACTTCTCATTGTCAGCCGCCGGTTTTAACCGTGCGAAGTGCGAAGGAGGTGATGGATGGCATTGCAGGCGGTCGTGATCGGCACCGGCTGGGCGGGCGAAGGGCATACCAAAGCCTTGCGTCTGGCCGGCGTTGACGTAGTGGCGCTCTGTGGTCGTACGCCGGAACCAGCGCGGACCACGGGCCAAAAACTGGGCATTGCCGATGTGCGCTTTGATTGGCAACAGGCGCTCACAACGTTGCAGCCCGATATTGTGGCGATTGCTACGCCTGCGGCGGTCCATTGTGAGATTGCGCTGGTGGCGGCGCGGCTGGGTTGCCACATTGTCTGCGAAAAACCACTGGCGCTCAACGCGGTGCAAGCTCGTGAAATGCTCCAGGCAGTTGCGCAGGCGGGCGTCAAACATGGCTACGCTGCGACCAGTCGCTATGCGCCGGCCGCAGTCTATGCGCAAAGACTGTTAGCGGCCGGGTTGATCGGGCAAGTGCAGGAGATCGAATCAATCCATCATTTCAACACTTCACCATTGTCGCCTTATTCTTGGTTTTTTCAACTGAGCCGGGGCGGTGGCGCGTTGTATAACGATTTTCCGCATTTCCTGGGGCAGGTGCTCTTTATGACCGGCGGCAGGTTGCAGTCAATCAGTGGCACAGCGCGCCAGTTGCTCGACCGGGTGCCAGTTGGTGCGCCAATCCACGACCTGCGTTTGGGGTTTGTCCCCCTAGATCCCAAGCAAGCCGCGACTGGTGAATGGCAAACCGTCGATGCTGACATGGGCTATACCATGCTGGGGCGCCTGCAAATGCCCACGGGCGGCACAGCCGACGTTCTTTTTCAGGTGTCTGAAATGGCGGCAGGTCGTTATCCAAACGCGTTGAGTTTTTATGGAAACAAAGGCTCGCTCCACCTGGCGGGAGCTTTCTTTTTAGAAACAATCGAGCATTTCGCGCCCAAGGGGCACCCGACCCAGCAGCGTTGGCAAGAAGTGCAGATTCCTGACGCTGTCAATGAGCTGCTCGCCTGGACGGAGGACCCGGTACAGAGTGCCTGGCATCAGCTCATGCGCGAATTTGTCGCCGATGTGCGTGGGGAAGGGTACGCCGGTTATCCAACCTTTCACGATGGCTGGTTGGCCAATACGATCATCGACAGTGTGCGCAGTGGACAAGGGTGGAGAGCAGGTGCGGAGCGAGCGAATGAAGTGGGCTAGGTGCGTACGGACTGCATTGCTGATCTTTGTCATCGGTGGATTGGCCAGTGGTTGTACACCCTCTATCTCCAAAGCTGATCAGGAGGCAGCCGCCCAAGGCAAGCAACTCTATCATGCTCTGGCTTGTGATAGCTGTCATCGTTTAGACGCGGTTAATTCTACTGCCACCTATGCGCCGACACACAATCATCTGCGCGCCACGGCCGAAGCACGCATCCAGGCACCCGATTATACCGGCAAAGCGACAACCGCCGCAGCGTACATTCGCGAAAGTATCGTCGCACCCAAAGTATATGTCGTCGCCGGCTATGACCATCTCCGCTTTCCCATGCCCTCATTTACCCAATTGGACGAACGCCAAGTGAACGCACTTGTCCAATTCCTATTGCAGCAACCGTAGTTCGTTCACACAACGTATAGACAGAACTTTTAAAGGTCATACAGCTTCTATTGTGCAAAGGGTGCTTCACTTTGTATGACCTTTAAAAGTTTCGTCCATTAGTGTATACAAGGAGCATCAAAATGCAGCGCTTTTTCCTCAGTCGTTGGATCACCAGCATTGTGGTCCCACTCATCCTGTTCGTAACCGCCTGTCAACCAATAAGCCCACCGGCGGCGGATCCATCGGCCGCACCGGTAGTCGAGCAAAAAGGACCCGCATCGGAAGCAGGTGGCTCGGTGGCCGCCGATTGGACACCGCCACCGCTCTCATCAAACGTCACTGTTTTCTATGACGGCTTGGATTACCCGCGTGGCCTAAAGTTTGACGCCGCTGGCAATCTATATGTCGCCGAAGCGGGCAACAGTGGCGACGAGAAGATCACCGCCGATACCTGCCCGGACTTCGAGTCGGCCTTTATGCCCTATTTCATGGGCAACAGTAGCCGCGTCTCACGCATCTCGCCGGACGGCAAGCGGACAACGGTAATCGACGGCATTCCCTCCGCCCGCGACCCCTACGACTGGACCTATGGCGCTTCGGATATTGCCTTGATGGATAACACCGTCTATGCCTTATTCCAGGCCGGCGGCTGCTCACGGGCACAAGACACGCTGCCCAATGGCCTTCTGCGCGGCAACCCGGACGGCACTTGGAGCAGCTTTGCCGATCTCAGCGCCATCCTGCGTGCCAACTGGCCGCCTAAGCCCACGATGGATGATGACATGGAGCCGGACGGGATGCCTTACGGGTTGATTGCCGTTGACGACAAGTTTTACATTGTGGAGACCAATCACGGTGGTTTGTACGAAGTTAGCCACGAAGGCACGGTGACCAAGCTCGTCGATTTTACGGCGCTCTATGGCCACATCGCACCAACCGTCCTCACCTACCACGAGGGCAACCTCTATGTCGGGAATATCAACGCCTTGCCGACCGTGCCCGGTGCCGCCAAAGTTTTCAAGGTATCGCCCGCGGGTGATGTCGAAGTCTTCGCCGAGGGGTTGACCAACATTCTCGGCTTGACCTTCGATGACCAAGGCCAGCTCTATGTTCTACAAATGTCCAACGGCGAAACCGAAATTCCCGCATTGGGTACAGGTCGCGTGGTCCGTGTCGACAGCAATGGTTTACATGATGTAATGGCCACCGGCCTTTCTGAGCCGGCAGGGATAGCGATGGGGCCGGATGGCGCGCTCTATGTCTCGCAATACAGCTTTGACCTGGAGCCGGGGCGGACACATGCCGGTAAAGGGCAAATCGTACGCATTGATGTGAGTGAGCCGTTAGCCACGAAGCGTTGAGCGGTGATTTACGCTTAGGCCATTCCACGTCATAAAATTCCCAGAGCACAGGGGGATGAGCGCTGATACACCAAAGTACCGCCGCCTGCCATCTAAAATTCCCAGAGCACAGGGGGATGAGGCTACGTGGCATCCATTCACTTGTGGGCAGGAACCTGCATCCCTGCAACCCCGTGCCCGTTTGTGGGCGTTATTTGCCTGGAGCCGCCTTACGCAGAAGCACACGAATTTTCACGAAGACAACGGATTTTGTTTTTCTTCGTGTGCCTTCGTGTGTCTTCGTGTGTTTTCGTGGATCACTTTTTCTATTGAATTTCACCCGCCAGAGCGCGACCAGGACCGCAACGTAAAACGGTTGCAAGACTACGCTAAACCAGAGTGGGAATTGCCTCAGGAGTTCAATCGAGCGCGTAAACCAGACGGACAGATGAATCGGAATGCTGGCGACCATGTAAAAAACTATCACTTTGCATACTCATTGTATTTTCTCCTGAATCAATGTTCATTGCCTGTTGTGCAATTGACTAAGCGCCGCTACCAGCGGGAAGCCCATGACAAAGGCGGCCAACACCGGCCAGGCGCTGGGTGCATCGGCGCGCAACATCAGTTGCAGCATGGTTAAGCCATAGACCAGCAGTGGCAACCCCAGCACGAAGGGCGTCCAACTGCCCAGGGAGCGGGCTGGAAAACGCAGCTTGAACAGGCTGTAGAGCAGAATCACCGTGAAACCAGTCAAGACCCAGCCGACAAAATTCATATTGGGTACGCCGTAGTAAGCACCGCCCTGTTCCCAAACCCACGAGTGGACACCAGGGGCCGAAGCCATCGGATCGACCAGCACGTCCCACGCCGTGATGACCATGCCGCTGATGAATGCCTGCCAGAGCAGCCCGCCCCAGCCTGCCTGGATGCGAGCGTTGACACCGCCGCCGATCAAGCGCGCCATCACATAGCTGGGGTAGAGCATACTGTACCAGGCAAACGGGATGGCATAGGGGACATGGCCCAACTTAGCGCCCAAGGCATCGCTATAGTGGTAGATGCCATAGGGCAAGCCGGTGATCACGCTAGTACAGCATGGCGTAAATAAACCAATAGTAGGACAGTAGGTCAGTCCATGTCTCCCTGTCTCCCTGTCTCCCTGTCTCCCTGTCCCGTTCCGCACCCGCGGCCATCTCCGCCAGATGGCGGTCAATCGCCCGCCTGAAAACCAGCGAGATCAGCCATAAAAGTGGACGCGTCACCCCATTCTTTGCATAGAGATTGAAGTGCCGCGTGACCAACGTACCGTTGGGTTTGGCGGCAAAGGTCCACTCTTCAGTAAAGTGGGTCGCCAACTGCTGTAACGGCGGCGTAAAGTCAGCAAACTTCATGGCAAGCTGTTGCCCAGGCTGCCAGAGATAGAATTCTTCGCTGTGTCCGGAGCCATCCGTGCTACGGACGCGCACGCGGGAGCCGACCATGTCGGCAGTTCGCACTTCATAGGCCGCGCTGGCAATGCCGGGCAGTATGCCGTAGCCTTTGAAGTCACGCCATCGATCCAGATCCGCGATATCAGCACAGATTGCCGCCGCGCTGCTGGAGATGAGTTTGTTGCAGGTAAAGCTAATGGGACGCATGGTAGGCACCTCCTCAAGCGTTTTAGGAATTAAACCCAAGACCATTCAAATAACGTGGCACTTCCGACCACCGAGAGGGCGGCATTCTCTAATGCGACTCGAACCCGACTAGCGTCGGCGTTAGAGAACGCCTGCGCCGCGAACAGAATAGGCTTATTTGAATAGTCTTTGAATTAGACCGGATCCAAATAGACGAACTTGAAGCCGACCATATACTGGACAAAGGATGGCTGAAAGGCAAGCGTGCGATACGGTGTGTCGCCCAGGGTGAGCGTATCGGTGGCCGGCGCAAAATAACGGACATTGTTGACCGCATTTTTGGTCATGGCGCGCAACGCCATTGTGGGCCAGCTTCACCCCCAGCGGGTTGACAATTGCCATCTCGACCCACGGCTGGCGGTTGATGCGTAGGGTTTGCGCCAGCCCCAGTTGCCCCAGCAAGGCAAAGCTGGCGCGCCAGGAGGGCTGTTGGAGCTTACGCAATGCGCCGGTCAAGATCGATTCGCCACTGGCGGCAGCGCGGATGGCAAAGCGCATCTCTTCTTGGTCGTGCGTGATGGTGCTCGCAGACAACTGCGCGTTCAGGCTCAACTGTTCGCGATTATAGGCCACCACTCCCGGCGTATTGTTCCACAGCCTGTGACAGAGCATCTGTACTTCCGGCCGCGTGAGCATCACGTTGAGCAAGCTGGGCGGGTGGGACGGGATATCCCGAATGGATCGGCGCGCCACAAAAATCGAAAATTGCAACTCGTGGTGCGGCCCCAAACTGGCGTCGGCGAAGTCGCAGATCCAGATGCCCATCTGAGCGCGGCCGGCGACAGTTTGCACGGGAATGACCTGTTCCGGGTTGAGCAACGGTTGTACCGCATTAGCGCTGCCGTGCCGCCGATAAAAGCGCCGTAGCCCGCGTAAATGCGATACGGGGTTGGCACGGTGCCTGTGTACAGGAGGGCTGTCCCGTTGAGCGGATACTGCTGAAAGAGTCCATGGTCCTGTGGCTTTAACGAACTCATTGGTTTCTTATCCTTAACCTTTACGCAATGGCCGCCTTTACGCAATGGCCGCCCTTACGCAATGGCCGGTTGAGTAGACTGCTTTTTGGCGTATCGAAACCATAGCGAGGTTGTTCCGAAAAGAGTAAATTTACGGCTATGTCCATAGGCCTACCGCCGCACAACTGAGGGCAAGATACAAACAGAGCGGCGAATAATAGAGGGTATCATTGCGGGCAAAGGATCTACCCCGCACTCGTTTGAAAAAGCCAACAAAGCGGAAATCGCCGATGGCGCGCAAGAGCAAAACCGTTGCCACGCCCCAGGTTCCCACTTTGAAGAGCCACATGGGCAGCCCCATGCGGTCAACGCCGAGTGTGCCCATGACCAATAGCGCGCTGATGAGCAGTGCCAAAGCCACAAGCAAGCTCTGCCCGGTCGATGGTTTAAAGATCGCGGTTCCGTTGTGCATCGGAATGACGGTGTTGCTCGTTTGCCGGTTGCCCAATGCCCAGTAAACATGAAAAAGGGAAATACTCACGACGATCAGGGCGGCTACGCTTCCAATTAGCTTTATCATGGATCGGTTTTTCCCTTCGTTTTTGGCTCATATCGGTATGCGTCTGAAATTGCGCCTTTTCTGTCTGAGGAATCGTGCAATTTCAGTTTCCAGCCCCTATGCGCTTAGTTTTTATAGAGCCACGATGTGCCCCAAGTTTGTCGAGTATCGCGCATAAAGAGCACGCAATCTAGTTCCGGTTCCAGGCCAAAAGTTGTATTGATGTACATCAGGAGCGGGAAGTCATACTGATACACATGGCAAAAGTACATATCCCAAGGCGGGTAAAGGATCCGTTGAAACGAAAGCAGTTGCCGTTCGTAACTGTAACCACAACTGCCATCCAGATCAAAAACAAATTCTTTGGCCCGCTCGACATCGGCGAAGATCGTAGTAGCCGGTTTTTCTTTGCTGATTGAGGCCATCTGTGCCGTAAATTTTCCGCGGCAGAGCGGGTCGGTCGCCAGATTTTCCAGGCTGTAGGCAGCCCCATCATCGACACGTACGAAGGGGGCCACCTGCTTGCGAAAGTGCGAGAAGCGCTTACCAAAGAAACCGAGAAAGCGCGAGGACGAGTCGGAGCGCAATGTATAATAGGCGCGATAGTCCTGCTTGCCCTTACGAATCTTGGTGCTGACCCGGCAGAGCATATCATTGTTACGTACCGGCGGAATCGGTAGCCAACCCAGGCGGCTAACCCAGAAATCGCAGGCACACATGCTGATCATCCCCAATCCGGTCTGGCCAATCTCATCGAGTTCGATCGGCGCAGGGACAATTTTGCGTAACTGCTGCAACGGAACACGAAAATTCACGGTGAATCGTTTGTTTGTAAACGAATCGACACACACCGGCTGATAGTTGACCCGCCCCATGCGTGCGTGCAGGGTGCGGATGTCCATCGGAGGCGCTAAGGATTCGACGGCAATGCTCATTTGAGATCTCCATGATGTTTACTTGGTATCGGCTTTAAACTGCACGCGCCAGAGCGCGACCAGGACGGCGGCGTAGAACGGTTGCAACAGCACGCTAAACCAGAGCGGAAATTGCTTTAGCTGTTCAATCGAGTGCGTAAACCAGACGGACAGATGGATCGGAATGCTGGCGATCATGTAAAAGACAATGATCGCCAGGAAGATCTTGTGCCCGTGGCTGCGAAATTCCATGCGCCGCCAACTGAGCAAACCGCTGATCCCGGCATAGGCAATCGGCAAGGCAAAGTACTGGTCAAAGGTCGGCGTGACGATGGACTGAAAGGTGATTGCATCGCCCAAGAATAGACGGCTCAAGTGCAGGCACGCGCCGATCACAATCGTCAACATGGCGACCGGGCGGAAGAAATAGCCTTCTGCTTGCCAGCGCGGCAACCAGGTGGATGATGAGGTATTGGGTACATTAGTTTGGACTTGCATAAGGGTATCTCCTGTTGAATGATTTATGCCACAATAGCGCAGATAGGTATTGCCCTAGCATACCCATCAACTAGTCAAGTTAGAAACTTCCTAAAGGGAAATGGGCTCGTTGATGGCGTCTGAGTAGAGGGCGGCAACGCTTTCAATCAGGATCCAGGTCAGGTGGAAGGCGAGGCTAACACTGGCAACCGTACCAACGCCGGATGAATGAATGGCATCCCATGTAAAGATAACCGCGGAGTCCTTCTCTGTAATCCCCCAAAATGGGACGCACCCTTTTTACTTTTGCGGTTGTCCTGAAGTAAGAGTTTCTGCATCTTTAAGCAATCCAGGTGACTGTCACTGGCCGCAACCCAATTCATGCAGCAGATCGCACAGTGGCCAGTGACAGTCACCTCCGCCTCAGGCTCTACTTAGGAACAACTCTCATGTTTACGTGTTGTCTCTATCAGCATAACTAGCAACGGCAGAAATGTCATTCATCCAAAGGTGAATCAGGTGGTTGAGCGTTTGGTCAGCGGTACGTTGGTCCGTTGGTCAGCGAATCCTGCCTTGCCATAAATTGCAGGCTGATAGCCAAAGCCCACTGAAGTGGGCTGGCCCGCTTACACCAGTTGGCTTCAGCCAACTTGCGCTATCAGCCTGCAATTTATGGCAAGGCGGCATCGCTACTGGCTGCGGCTCAAAACCGCTTCAGCGCAGCACCAGCGGCAGATAGAGCCGTTCATTCAGCGGCGGTTGCGGATTCGTGTCGGCGTCCGCGGGCAGCACCCACGTATCGACACGGATACAGCGTTGGTCACCAAAGAGCGGTGGGCTGCCGGCCGCCGCGTTTAACTTCACCACGCCGGAGTAGAAGCCCGGTGTCAGGTTCGTGTGATTAATGCCGACCTGCACTTGGTTGCCGACGATGCTCGGTTGCAGCCAACTCGCGGCGCTGCTCGCTTGCAGTTGCAACGCACCGCTGCCCAGATTGCTCCAGCCGATCTGCTGCGGCGCGGCGGTGCCATCGGGCTGTTGCTTGGCCGTAAAGCGCAGGATGGTGCGCGCTAAGACCAGCCGCGGCTGCGTCAGGTTCGCGGTACTTTTGCTGCCGTCCAGTGGGTCACTCTGCGCGGTCACTTCTTCGCCGTCGCTGGCGTCGTCGTTGTCGCTATCCTGGTCGTTGGGATCGCTGCCTTGGGCAAATTCCGCGCCGTTGTTCAACCCATCGCCATCGCTGTCGGCGGTGGCATCACGCACGTTGTGGGCGGTCGCCCAATCGTCGGGCAGCCCATCGCCATCGCCATCCACGCCGTTGCTGATGACCACGCGCAGCGGGCCGGCGCTGACACTGGCCCAGCCATCGCTGTTGCGCGCCGTCACCTGCACATCATAGGTCGCACCGGTTTCGAGGCCGGTCAAGGTGGCATTCGCCGTGGTGACATCGAGTTGGCCGACCGGCGCAAAGTGAGCGAGTTTGATATAGATGAGCTGATAGCTCGCCGCGGCCGGGCCACTCGGGTTGGGCTGCCAGGCGAAGCTGGCGCTCGTGCCATCTTTGCCGGTGAGCACCAAGTTTTGCGGCTGCAAGGGGACGAGATTGGTCGCGCCGTCGGGTGTTGCAAAGAGGGCTGCGGTGGGCGCACTTTGGTTGCCGTTGACATCGAGCGCCAGCAGATCAATGCCATATTCCTTGCCATTATCCACCGCACCGACATAGATCAGTGGTGCGCTGCTGCTGTTCGGCGCGGCCACCAACTGCTGATTCTGCGGCACAAACCCCAGCGGGTTGCCCGGATTTTTCGGCCCCCAACGCAGCAGATAGCCGCTCGCATCGGGGTCGGTCGTGCCATTCCACTTGACCAGCAGCGCACTGTCGGCCACGGTGATCCCCATGCCGGTCGGCGTGGCCGGTGGCGTGCTATCATTAATTAGCAGCGTACCTATGGCGGTAAAGTCCACCGTGCCAGGGAAGCGATTGGCGTCAAAGGCGCGACCGGTGGGTAAGCCGTTGGTCACCGGCTGGCAGGTATCGTCGGGAATGCTGATCTGCTGGATCGGCAGCTCGTTGACGCCATCATCGACCGCGGCGCGGATGCGATACTCGCCGTTGAGCAGACCGGTTGTATTCCACTGATAGCTGCCGGCGCTAAAGGGCAGATGTTGCACAATCGGCGCGCCGACAAGCAAGTTGCCGGTGATCACACCAGTGCTGGCCAGGGCGTCGGCATCGCTCAGCGTGCGCTCATAGAAGAGGCTGATCGTGGCCTGTGCCGTCGTGTCGGGCGGCACTTGCCAGCTGATCAGATAGCCATTGGTCGCCGCTTCGTTGGCCTTGACGGGTGCCGTGAATTGGCCGTGGTTGCCCACCGCGCCGGGCGCGCCCTTGTTGGCAAAGTAAAGGAAGCGATAGTGCTCAACCCCAGCCTCGCTCAGGTTGGTGAGGCGCGCTTGCCACGCGCCGGGCTTGGGCTGTTGCAACCCCAACAGCGTGACATTGGCGTTGCCGTCCGTGGTACCGTTGTGGGCCGCGATGTTGCCAGTGTTGATCTCGACGCCGTCGGGGTCGATCAGGCTGAGCGTGGGCGCACCTGCCTGCCAACTGACACCGACCAGGATCTGCTCGGCATTCACAGATACATTGAAGGGGATGCTGGCAGTGCCATTGATCTTCTGCGGCGCAATGTCGATCCGCCCCCCGCTACTCGCCGCGCTGACCAACTGGCCACCATACTCGTCGATGAGCAGGTGGTCGTCGTTACCCAGGATAAAGTCGATCCCTTCGTCAAAACCATAGTAGAGACCGACATCATAGCCGGCCACGGTAAAC
Organism: Caldilineaceae bacterium; assembly: GCA_034432375.1. GTDB lineage: Bacteria > Chloroflexota > Anaerolineae > Caldilineales > Caldilineaceae > JAHBVH01. Next base: position 82,061 of record DAOUCA010000023.1, on the reverse strand, counting down.
TTGCCCTTGATGCCCCACTCATAGCTCGTACAGCTACTGTTGGTGCAGAATTGACCAAAGGCGACCTCAATGCCAAAGCTGATATCGCCCGGTGGCACCAGTGGCATGATCGCGCTATCTTCGATGGTGATTGTCGCACCGATCTCGCCGGCAAAGTGCATTTCGTTGTTGTCGGGCAACCAGTCATAGCGATGTTGCCAGCCCTGCCCTTGCCACATGTGGGCGCGCGCAAAGCCACGGAACCAGTTGCCCAGGCGCAGGTTGATCTCAAAGCCGGTGTCGAGCGGACTCCACGCCACCCAGAGCTTGCCGTCGGCGTTGACCACACCGAGCACTTTGGCACCCCCTTCAAAGGCAAAGAGCCCGCGCGTGTCGATGGTGACTTCGCCATAGGCCTTGAAGATACCGCCGTCACCGCCGGGCGCGGCCTGAAAGTTCAGCCCGACCTTGATTTCGGTGTAATCGGGGAAGATGCTGATACCGCCGCGCAAGCCGGTCAGGAAGAGGCCGCTGCTACCGATGGGAATGCCAACCGGCGATTCAAAGCTCAAGTGGACGCTGCGCAGCGAAGTTTCACAGAGCATAAAGCTGGCCGCGATCAGGCCGCCGGTGCCCGTGTTGCCGATATTGGGTAGCGCCATGCTCGTTTCGCCCTTGATCACCAACACATCCGGCCCAATGCCGCCACAGGGCGCATAGTCAACCGAGACGGTGGCCTTATAGGCGTCAAAGCTAAACTCTTTGGAGACCGCGTCAGTCGTGCCATCGATGATGCTGGGGTGATCGGTGCTGTAAACTTCCAGCACCCCGGCACCGCGCATGAGCACGGTCTGCGCATCGACATTGGTATGGACATCGGGCATCTGCCAGACGCGGTCGGGGATGGTCAGCCCGGCCTGGTCTTTGGGGCCGCGCAGATCGAGACAACTGGCGGGACAGAGTAGGTCGATGACGGGAACAGCGATGCCGCGCGGCAGGATGACGGCCTGGATGCCTTTGCTGGCACCGCCCAATTTCGCCGGCTGCGCAATGATCGCCGCCGCAGCGCGCACCCCCATAAAGACGCGTGCGCCGTCGCCGTTAGCTGGGCTCAGGTCCAACGAAAGTTGTGTTCCCAGCGTCAAGAGCAGACTGGCGATGTCCGGCGGTGGCGGATTGTTGGCGTCGGCGCTGATGCTGCTGCTCATCTGCGGCCAACCCTTGACATCGAAGCTCCAACGCGGCTGGAAGAAGAGTGACGTGCTCGGCAGCGCAATGCCCAGGTTGCGGCGCAGAGTGGCCGATCCACTCGCTTTGCCGCTCTGCGGGCTGATCGTAAAGTCAAGCTCGCTCAGATCGCTGGCATCATCGTGTGGCCACGGGTCGGCGATGAGCTGGCCGCTGCCCACGGGGTCGGGGCGCAGCACCGGGAGCGGCGGAATGCTGAGCAGCGTCGAGCGCACCAGCGCGCCGTCAAAGAGCAGAAAGACTTTGGCAAACTGGCCGTTGGCACCGTTGGGTGGCGGGCACTGGACTAGCGCAATCGACGGTGGTTCGCTGGGCGCGGTGGCGCTGGTCACCGTGACGCTGTTGTTGCCCTGGTCATAGCTGATGCGGCCGCCCAAGACGGCGACGGTCGGCGCGTTGGCAACCCCATTCGTACGCACGGGGCCGATCAGCGGCGCAGCCCCATCAGCGATAATCTTGCTGTTGGCGGTGGTTGCGTTGCTGTCACCATTCCAGCCGGCCTGGCTCCAGTAGGCAAAGCCAGCGGCCTCGCGATAGGTGGTGGGCGCGGCGGCGAAGGTGCCCGTGTTGGGGCAGATCAACTTCTGACAGGTGCCGCCGTTGGTCGGGAAAGAGTTGGCGGGACAGGCAAGCACGCTCACCTTCAAGTGATACTGGATGTGGACCACCTCGACCGGGCAAATTTCATCGCTACAGGCCACAATATCGCGCACATCCAACTGCGGACCGTTGTAGCGGATCGCCAGCGCGTATTGGCCGGGCTGCTGGTAGATAAAGCCGCTAGCGGTGGCGTGATCGCCCGCCAATGGCCAGGGCTTGCCCTCCGTGAGGTCGTTAAAATCCGAGGTGACGACAGTGGCCTGATTGTCGCTGCGCACCACTTTGGCCTCAAAGGTCTCGGCATAGAGCTTGCCATAGGTCAGATTTTGCGTGCCATCGGCCACCACCTGCACTTTGACGCGGCTGGTGCTGCCTGCTGGCAGTTGCAGATTGAGCAGCGCCAGCGGATCGTTGCTGTCAAAGGGGATGGTCAGCGTTTGGAGCTGATTCAACGGCGCATTGAGGGTGCCTTGTTCAGCGATCAGGCGCAGGTCATAGCCGGTGGTTGCCGTGGACACGGTGGTGGCATCGGGGCTGTGGGTGGTGCGGAGAGGCAATGTCTGGTCAAAGAGGTTAGACCCCGTGCCGCGCCCGTTGATCAGCAGATAGCTGACCTTGTCATCGCCGGGAGCTGCTTTGCGCAGCGAGAAGGCGTCGTTGTTGGCGCGCAGGTCGAGCGCCATGCCGCCGCGCAGGGGGGTACGGAAGGTGCCCAACGGTCCCTGCTGCAAAGGCGGATAGACGCCAATCGGCGTGCCCTGGCTGCGCGCCACCACTGCCTGCCAGCGCGCCGGTGGTTTGGCGACGGCATAGAGATGGTCGGCGTGATAGTAGGGCGGATTCTTTTCGAGCCCTTGGGGCAGGGTGGTGGCGTCGCCGTCCATACGAATCACGCTATTTTCGAGCAGCGTCTGTTTGTTGCTGTAAAAGATGATCACGCGCACGCCGCCGCTGGTGCTGCTGTTGAGCGCCGGTGCGTCAGGCGTGCTGTTGATCTGGCTGTTTTCCAGATCGGTGGTCGTCCAGTTGTCGGGGCGATTAAAGAAATAGAACGCGCCACACGATGAGGTGAGATAGTTGACTGTGAAGTTCTCCGGATCACACTCTTCATTCTCCGCGCGCAGCAGGATGCCGGGTACGTCGGGCGCAAAGGTACCGGTGTAGAGCCAGCCTTGTGCCTGCGCCACCGCGGTCACATCCCACAAGAGGCCACTATGTTGCTCCTCATCCACTGAGTAACGCATTTTCTGCGCACCAGGAGCGAGCGGATTGGGTTGCTGGGTGAAGGTCGGCTCGGCGGTCACATTGCTCTGCCAGGCCGCGCTGTCCAACGCATACGCGCTGACGTTGGTCGAGACGCTCTTGCGCGTGACATCCAGCTTGCCGTCATTGACCCCTTGCGGTGTGACATAGAGCCACGCCTTGTCAATCGTCGTGCCCGGGGGCATCTGCAGCGGGCCAAAGCGTACCATCATGCGGTAGGAACCAAGCCGCGTGCGACCCAGATAGTTGTTGCTGCCCACCTGATTGTTGCCAAAGCTGTAGCCATCGCTGGGGTTGTAATAGGCATTGGCGACCAGCGACGCATCGCGCATCTGGAAGAGCGGGTCGATGATTACGGGAAAGTGCCGTTCGGGCGCGGCCAGCCAGGCCCACGGTGTGCGCACGCGCAGTTCAATTTGGCTGGGGTCGTCGCCAACGTGTACCAGATATTCGCCGGCTACGGTATTTGTGGGGTCGCCCGCTTCATAGGTGCGCGGTGGTTGCAGCAACAGCGCCTGGCCATTGGCATCGACGAAAGTAAGCGGTTGCTGGGTGGCGCGTTGCGTGTGGCGGGCGACGGCTTGCCCTTCGATCTGCAGTGTGGTGCCGGGCTGAAGATGCAGATTGACGCGCAGATCCAGCGCGGTCGGCGTGGCGTTCCACCAATGAACGGTGGGCAAGGTGGCTAGCTGCATGGTGTATTCCGCCGCGCCTGGTGTGCTGCGCCATTGGTCTTGCACCAGCGCGGTTTCACCCGTCAGAAACGCAGGGAGGGGAATCGGGTTCAAAGGTAGACTTTGGGAAACCCCTCCCCAACCCTGCCCAGCTTGGGGAGGGAGCTGATTCCTTGTTGACGCGAGATCGGTTCCTCCCCCAATCTGCACCCAAAGGGCTCCCGGGTTAGGTAGGGGTAAAAAACCTATCCCTGCAAGAATGGGGTTCACGGGCTGCCAACTTTGCGGATAGCGCACGCTCTGGCCGTCGGTGCTGCGTTCGGCGGGCTCACCCACGCTGAGTTTGGCCACGGTCTGCGTGCGTTGATCGGCGTTCATCAATTCGAGGGTTTGCGGCTGCCATTGCAGATTGACGGCGGCACTGCTCACCGTGGCCACGGCGCGTTGGCGATCCAGCGCAGTGCGCACCGTGTTGGTGCTGTTCATCCACTGGCCCGCGACTTGGCTAAAGATCGGGTTGATCGGCTGCCAGTGGCCGGCGCCATCCTGATAGTGCAGTGGGCGCGCCTCCTGCAGCCGGGCGAGACGGCCAGCGCCCAGGTCAAAGGTGGCGCTGTTGAGCGTGCGCAGCGCGGCGATTTCTGCTTTGTCGAGTAGTTCGGGCGGTAGTTGATAGTGGGGAAATGCTGGTGCAGACAATGCCGCCATGCTGGTGGTTGCAGATGCAGGTATGGATGATGTCAGGGGGCTGGTTGGCAACAAGGGTAATAGCGGCTGCACCAAGAGCATTGCCGCCAATAACAGCGCCTGCAATTGGGCGCGCAGGTCAGTGGTTGATAACGGTGGGATAAAACGGTGTTGTCGGTACATGAATTTAGAACTCCTGTCTGTTCTGCTAATAGCGTGATACTTTGGCAAAACCGGGTAGGGCGTCAGCACAGCGGCGCTCTGCACCCCAAAAATTGACTTGTTATTGCCAGACTTTGGCAATCAGAGACCACTGAAGCCCTGTGGCTGGTAGGGGAAGCCCCGCTGAAGCGGGCTGTTAGCAGAGTGCGCTTTAGCGTAGAGTTGCTTAGCCGGCGGTGGTTTCAACCACTGCCGCTTTGCCAGCTTATTGACAAAGCCTGGTAACAAGTTTGGCCGTAAGCGCGCTGTGGTCTGAGCATACTCGTCAACCAGGGACAGAAGGAATCATCTAAAGGTGAAGGGGATGGTTGATTGATCGGGCGGGCGAAGCCTAGGCGTTGGTGAGCGACATTGTTTTACTGTCCTACTGTCCTATTGAAACCGCACCCATTGCCAGGAACGTGTAAATCGCGACATCGGTCACCATGTGCATCAACGTGGGCAGGAGAATCCCCTTTGTCTCTACCATTGCTTTGCCGTAAAGCAGTGCGATGCCGCTAGCTAGCAGTGCGCCGACTGGTCCACTGGGAATGCCACCATAATAGTGCCCCAGCCCAAACCAGACCGCGGTTAGCCATACCGCTTGCGTGGGACCAACCACCCGCCAAAGTTGCGACAACGGTGCCGCACGGTAGACAAATTCTTCGCCAAAAGCATTGAGCAGGGCCAGGAGCAAGATCGCCGGCAACCAGGGGAGTACCTGCGGCAACGCGCCAAGGCGTGTGCCGGTCATCATAGCCATGCCCAAGAAAAAGAAGCTCGTCAACAGGGTTGCCCAGAGTGGACCAACCACGAGCCAAGTGTACCGGAAACCGGAACGATGGCTCCCTCGCGCGGGCGCATGAAGGTTGCCCAGCGCCAGAAAGAGAGCCTGCCGCGCCATGCCCAGGCCGACCAACACCAGCATGAGGATCAACGCTTCGAGCAGCAGTGGCAGACGTTCCCCCAAAAAACCGACTGACCAGCCGCGCGCTGCGCTGAACCAACTTGTCCAAAGCAGAAGCTTGCGTAGTAGCCCATCCAACGGGCCGGTGGCCAGCGCCATGAAGGCCATGATCAACAGATAACCACGCAGTGGTTGCAGCCCTGACCAAAGCAGTGTCATCGCCAGCAGCAGTGTTGCCATGCCTACCCATAGCCAGACAAACGAAGCTTCAATGGCAAAAATTCCCTTGAGCACAATCTGGGGCAGCCGGCTCATGAGCAACATGGCAACCCAGGCAAAGGCGATCACCCAAGGACGCACAATTGGCGTGGCGGAGATGGTGGAGACAGCCAGTTCTTCGATCGTTATCGGGGCAGATCGTGTTGAATTACTCACCGATTGCCTCCACTTCATCTGAATCATAGAGGGGTCCCTCATTATGCGTGACGGCCAGCAGCGGCAGCCCGAGATCGCGTACTTTGGCCAACAACCCATGGAGCGCCGCTTGGTCAACAACTGCTCCCTGTAGCAGCGTCTCGCCATTGGCTTCATGACGAATCTCCATGCCACCAAACCAATCCGACCATTTCGGCTCCAGATAGCCTTTCAAGCGAATGGTGTAGTTAAGTGCCTCATCCATAAGCTCTCCTTGGGCCTAACCTGTCACCACTGCGACCAATTTATGACGGGTATCGGTAATCACCACTGGTGACATCAGCCGACGCAGAAGGAAAACCGCGGCAATCACGGCCAGGACCAAAGTGATCACCCCACTTTCCCCCGAGAGATATTCCATCCACAGCGCCGAAGTCGGCACGGTTACTGCGGCGAGTGCGCCCCAGACTGTGTTAAAGGCCCCATGGGCCAGCGCCACCGGCCAGAGCGAGTTGGTGTTCAGGCGCAGATAACCATAGAAGATGCCACCAACGGTGAGCGTCAGCAGAAAGAGCGGTACGACAATGAGCCGGTTGCCGTCGCCATGATAAAAGGAAGTGAGAAAAATCATAGGTAAGTGCCAGATGCCATGGAGCAGGCCAACCACCAGCACAGCGCGCACCCGTCCCAGCCCGAGCAATTTGGGCAGCAGATAGCCGCGCCAGCCAATCTCTTCACCAAGCGCAAAGAGCGTGCCGATCAGCAGGGAAGCCAAAAGATCGGCGACGTAGGGGCCGATAGCGAACCCCTGAGGCCATTGCCAGGTAGCGACCCCAAGCAGAGAGCTAATGGTGTAGGAGCTGGTCAAGAGCACCAACGGCAACCAGAGCGCCAGTGGCCAACCACGCCACCCCATGCGTTGTAAGCCCAACGCTTGCCAACTTGCTTTGTCATAGCCATCGCGCGTGATGACACAGAGCATCAGGAGCACGGCCGCCAACGGCGTAAACATGACAAATCCCACCGCGTTGGGTTTGTCTAGCGCCACGGTCAGCAGTGCGACTAGCGTACAGAGCCCAATGGCAAGTAGATAGAAGAGTAGTGCTTTGGTCGTGTTGCGCAGATTGGCGATCATTGTGATTGTTCCTTTCGAGTGTCCAAAGTTTGGTTGACGAGTACGCTGACAGCATACTCGTCAACCAGCTTGGGTAGGAACCATCAAAAGATGAACAGGGGGTTGATTGTGAAAGGTGAGGGGTTGAGCGCTTTTGTTAAGTGTGAAAGAGATCATCGACCGGGAAGATCTGTGCGTGCCTTGCGTTTAGATGAGTATATGCAATTCACGCGCGCTTGCAATCGCCTGGGTGCGACTGCCGACACTCAGCTTGCCAAAGATGTTGTTGAGATGCTTTTTGACGGTGCCGACGGTGACAATAAGTTTGTCGGCAATCTCACTGTTGGATAGTCCGTCCGCTACCAGTTGCAGGATTTCTTGTTCACGGTCCGAGAGTGGTTCGATCAAGCGCTCAATCTTACGCCCGTTTACTGCTTGTGCTTGGGGTGCAAGGCGAACCTCTGGCGCAGATGGATGACCAAACACGTCCAGTAGGCTATCTACATAGCGCGCAAGCGCGGCCTCTACGATGGTCAAGCGATAGCTGGTAAGCAGACGGTAGAGCGGTTCGCCATGATCGAGAAAGAGGCGCACATGCCCTTCCGGCGCGGTCACTGCGGTGACCGCGGCCAACTGTTGATGAGCAGCGGAGAGATCGCCTTGGGCCGCGTGGGCCAGCGCCAGTAGAATGCGCATCTCTAACAGATGCTGCACTTGTCCGGCGCTGGCCGCGGTATCTATCAGCGGACGCAGCCGCGCCAAAGTTGCCGCCGGCGTTCCTTGGAGGAATTCAACCCAGGCGACCAGTGTTGCGGCAAAGTCAGCCAAATATGATTGGATGGTAAGGGGGGCTGCTGTGTATGCAGTGGCCCAGGTTGTGGTTTGCCGCAACGCGTGTTGATCGCCGGTCAATGTCGCCTGTATGAGGCCGGCGCGTACCTGCTGCAGCTGAACTTGTGGCTCTTCCACCGTGTCTTCGATTACCTGGGCGCGCTGCCAGAGTCTCTGCGCGCTCGCTTCATCGCCGGCTAGCTGTTTCAACAACGCCAGCCGAAAGACCGCGCGTCGGATCACCGTGCCGTCGGCCACAAGCTCCCCCAAGGCCATTGCTTGCTCCAACGCCTGTTCTGCTGCCGTCAATTGATTCTGTTCATAGAAAATGGCACCTTGAATGGCATACGCATAGCCGGCGGAAGGAAATGGCTGTCCGCCGTTATAGGCTAAGCCGCTCGCGATGGATTCTTCGCATAGTGTTTTTGCGTAGCGGAGCTTGCTACGGGCCAGGGCAATATGGGCTTGGGTTGCTTTGGCAAGCAGCAGCATGTGAATGGCGCGAATCTGTTGTGCATCATGTTGCGTGGCGTGGAGCGCTTGCTCGGCCTCTGCCAGGTGGCCGGTCATCCAAAAATTAAAGCCCAGGTTGAGATTGATCGCTGTACGAGTCAGCAAATTCTCCGGCGCACAATCAAGCAATGCTTGCTCCAATTGAGCAATGGCGACCGCAAGATTGCCCAGCCGCCGTGTTTTGTATGCGTGAAGTGTGATGATTTGGGCCCGCATATCTTGTGCGATGGGGGTAGGCACCTGATCCAAGGTGAGCTGCGCTTCCTGCAACCATTTTTCCAATGCTGCCGGTTGCCCAGTTAAGTTGAGCACCCAAGCGCGCCAGAGCACCAATCGCGGACGCGCACGGACAAGTTCAATCGGCAACTTCTCTAGACAATTGCGCAGCCTGGCCAGATACCCCTGGCCGATCAGTTCATAGCCGACCGCCTCGATGAGATCGGCCGCTTGGGTTACCGCACCCGCCGCAAGATAGTGGTGCACCGCTTCATCAATTAACTGCTGTGCCGCGTACCAACTTGCTGCCCGCTGATGCAGTTCGTTGATCGTTGCGCTGTCAACTTGTTCACGCAGCCGCTGCTGTAGCAGATCGCGAAAGAGGTGGTGATAGCGCACCCACTCGCGCTGATCATCGAGCGCAATCAAAAAGAGATTGCGCTGCTCCAGATAGTTCAGGATGGCGCGGCCATTTTGTTGACCGGTGAGGGCATCGCACAGCGGGGCTGTGAACCGTTCGAGCAGCGAAGTTTTGAGCATTACCTCTGTAATTGCCGGTGGCTGGCGGTGCAAAACCTCTTCGACCAGATAATCGACAATATAGACATGGCTGCCGGAAAAGGCTTGGATAAAATGATGGACATCGCGCCCCTCTACCAGCGAGAGCGCTGCCAGCTGTAAGCCGGCAATCCACCCTTCTGTGCGTTCTGCCAGGGTGGCAATGTCTTCGGCAGTTAACGCAATTCCTAGCGCTTGCTGTAGAAATGCTGTCGTCTCGGCCAGCGTAAAGCGAATGTCCCGTACCCGCACTTCGGTCAGATCGCGGCGGGCGCGCCACCGCGCCAGCGGCAAGGGCGGATCGCTGCGGCTGGTGAGCACCAGGTGCATGGTCGGCGGCATATTCTCGACAAAAAAGGTCAAGACATCATGGATTGATTGGGCGGTGATCAGATGATAGTCATCCAACACGAGAACAAGGAAGCGCCCGGCTGTGTTGATGTCATTGAGCAACAGCGTCAATAAGGTTGTCAGTGGTGGGGGTTGCGCAGTTTGCAGCAGATTCTGCGCGGTGGTGCCAATGGTCGGTTCAACCCGTTGCAGCGCGGCGATCCAATGGCTAAGAAAGCGCGGCGGGTCATTGTCATTTTCATCAAGCGAGAGCCAGCAGAAATGAGGCGTGGAAGGGCTGTCGACATTGTCGCGTTTTAGCAAGGAGTGGCTATGAATCCAGTCACTGACTAAGCTTGATTTCCCAAAACCGGCGGGGGCTGAGAGTAAGGTCAACCGCCCCAACAGAGCGGCGTTGAGCTTATCCAACAGACGTGGACGGACAAGGAGTTGATGAGCTTTGCGTGGGATGAATAACTTGGTTGTCAGGATCATGGGCGCATCCCTTCGAGGTGTTTGCTACCATTATGAATCTATCGCCAACCGCAGAGCAGTAGTATACTGCATTCACTGGAAAATGACATATGGCACCATGGCTTGCCACGCAAAGGCTGCTTGTCGCTAACGGATGCCCAATGTAAAATAGAAGCCGATCATTACCTCGAACGAGTAGAAAGCTTATAACCATGATGAATCAGCTTGCTCAAGGAGCCACCCTCCTGTTGCGTCAACCGACTGTGAGTCAGGATCAGATAGCCTTTCTCTATGCCGGTGATCTCTGGATCACCGATCTCGCCGGCAGCAATCCGCGTCGGCTAACTGTTCACGAAGGGGTAAAATTTACTCCTCTCTTCTCCCCCGATGGGCAGTGGCTGGCCTACTCGTCTGGATCTTTTGAACGCGGCTTTGCCGTTTACTGCATCTCGGTCAATGGGGGTTCGCCCACGCAGTTGACCTTCCATCCCGGCTCTGACATGGTGCAAGGGTGGACGCCTGATGGGGCAGCGATCCTCTTTAGCTCGGCGCGCGATTCGGTTACGCCGCGCCACACGCGCTTCTTTACCGTACCGCGCAATGGTGGCTATCCGACGGCGCTGCCCTTGCCAATGGCGGCGCGCGGCACTTACTCACCCGATGGCACGCGCATCGCCTACACCGCGCTGCCGGAAGCGTTTGGCACCTGGAAGCGTTACCGCGGTGGCCGCGTGGGCCGGATATGGATTTTTAATGTAGCGACGCAGGAGATCGAAGAGGTACCCAACCCGAATGCCAACGATGCCTATCCTTGCTGGCTTGGCGACACGCTCTATTTTCTTTCCGACCGCAACCATACGATGAACCTCTTCGCCTACGACACGGCGGCTAAGCGCCGCAAGAGCGTCCGCCAACTCACGGATCACGCCGACTTTGATGTGCGTTGGATCTCAACCGGTGGTGGTCTCGTCGTCTATGAACAGGCGGGGCGGATTCATCTGTTTGACCCGGCGATGGCCAAGAGCACGCCGTTAGCGATTCAAATTACAACAGATCTGCCGCAGACCCGACCGCACTACAAAAATGGCAAAAATTTTATTCGCAGTGCCAGCCTCTCGCCCAATGGGGCTCGTGCCGTCTTTGAAGCGCGCGGCGAAATCTTGACAGTGCCCGCCAAAAAGGGCGATGTGCGCAACCTGACCCGTACACCTGGTGCCCACGAGCGTTTCCCAACCTGGTCTCCCGACGGTAAACGGATTGCCTACTTCTCCGACGCCAGCGGTGAGTATCAACTCGTGCTGCGCGACCAAGGCGGGCTGCAAGCGCCCGAGTCGATTGACCTCGGCGCGGCCACCTTTTTTTACAACCCGCGCTGGTCGCCTGATGGCCAAAAGATTCTTTACACCGATAAGCGGCTCAATCTCTTTTATATCGATGTGCAGTCGGATGAGCGCGTAACGACCACTGACGGGACAACCACTGACGGGACAACCACTGACGGGACAAGCACTGACGGAGCGACCACTGACGGGGCGACCACTGACGGGGCGACCACTGACGGAGCGACCAGTCCTCGCACCCCCATTCTCGTCGACACCGATAGCTATGACCATCCCGACCGCAGTTTACACCCCGTCTGGTCGCCGGATAGCAAGTGGATCGCCTATACCAAACGGCTGGACAACCATTTGCGCGCGGTCTTTCTCTATGAACTAGCGACGGCGAGCAGTCATCAGGTGACCGATGGCATGAGCGATGCAATTTCGGCCTGCTTTAGCCTCGATGGTAACCATCTCTTCTTTGCCGCTAGCACCAACTATGGCCTCAACACCGGCTGGCTCGATATGTCGTCGTACGACCGACCAGTGGATCGCAACCTCTATGTGGTGGTGCTCAGCAAAGAGGCCGCCTCCCCCTTCTTCCCTGAGAGCGACGAAGAAGAGGAGAAGAGCGAAGAGAAAAAGCCAGAAGAGAAAAATGCAGACGAAAAGAAAGGCGGGGATGCCAAAGCGGCCAAGGAGAATGGAAAAAATGGCAAAAATGGGGAAACCGTTATCGTCAAGATCGACTTGGCAGATATTGATCAGCGAATCCTTGCCCTGCCTTTGCCAGCGCGTGGCTATCGTGCCTTGCAAGCCGGTGATAACAACAAGCTCTTTTATCTCGAAACGACGGCGCGCAACAACGGTTACACGTTGAGCTGCTATGATCTCAAAGAACGCAAACCTGATACGTTCTTGGAAAATATTGGCGCCTATTGGATGACCTACAACGGCAAAAAACTGCTCTATCGCAGTGCCAACAACAGTTACGCGATTGTCGAGACCAAAGAGAAGCCAAAGCCCGACCACGATCGCCTCAAACTCGACAAAATGGACATCTATGTAGAGCCACAGGCTGAGTGGCGACAGATGTTCAACGAAGTCCGGCGGATTGAGCGGGATTTTTTCTATGATCCAGAGATGCACGGCACCGATTGGGATGCCATCTGTGCGCAATACGAACCGTGGCTGGCGCACGTCGGCCATCGCCACGATCTGAATTTTCTCTTTGCCGAAATGTTGGGGGAGTTGGTCGTCGGCCATGCCTATGTTGGCGGCGGCGACATGGATCGGATCGATAATCCGATGGTTGGTCTACTTGGTGCCGATTATCAGATCGTCGACGGCTATTATCAGATCAGCCGCATCTACCGTGGTGAAAATTGGCGACCCGAATTGCGCTCGCCGCTGACCGAGCCGGGCGTCAACGTTAACGCCGGGGATTTTTTGCTGGCCGTCAACGGTTGGCCCTTGCACGCGCCAACCAACATCTTCCAACACTTTGAGATGACCGCCGATCGGGTGACCACGCTGACCGTCAACGCCACCCCCAGCATGGAGGGCGCACGCAACGTCACCGTGATCCCGATTGGCAATGAAACCGCGCTGCGCCACCTGGCGTGGGTTGAAGGCAACCGTCGTAAGGTTGCCGAATTGACTGCTGGCCGCGTCGCATATGTCTATATGCCAGACACGGCCAGCAGCGGCTACTCCTCGTTTAATCGCTACTACTTTTCGCAGCTTGACAAGGATGCCGTGATTATCGATGAACGCTTTAATGGCGGTGGATCGGTGGCCGATTATGTAATCGACATGTTGAGCCGACCGCTCTTGAGCCACTGGGCGACGCGCGAGGGCAAAGTCTTTACCAGCCCCAATGCCGCAATCTTTGGCCCAAAGATCATGATCATCAACGAATTTGCCGGCTCTGGTGGCGATGCCTTGCCCCAGTTCTTCCGGCGGCGTGGGCTGGGCCAGCTCGTCGGCAAACGGACGTGGGGTGGCCTGGTCGGTGTCTACGACTATCCTGCGCTCTTGGACGGTGGCTTTGTAACGGCCCCGCGGTTGGCGATCTTTAGCCCGGAAGGGGCATGGGAAGTCGAGAATGAAGGCGTCGCCCCCGATGTCGAAGTGGAGATGACGCCGAAAGAGGTGATCGCCGGCCACGATCCACAGTTGGAAAAGGCCGTGGCATTGGTCATGGCAGAGTTAGCAGCACAGCCCGCGGTGCCCGTGGATCGGCCGGCATCGCCGAACCGGGTGGGGGTGGCTCCGGCCAAACCGAAAGGTGGAAGGTCGTCGCGTCGCGCACCAACACGTAAGAAGTAACGGCTTGCTAATAGAGATACGCCCGCGAATAAATGCTGGTTGCCAAAAGCGCCAGCAGATCGTACAATGGCGAATAGCCTTACAATCTTGTTGTCTATGAAAGTCTCACTTGAAAGCCTGTTATGTCTACACTCCTTCGCTCGCTTGTCAAACCTGTCGACCTGACCGATGTCGACGCCGCGCCCCCCATGCGCCAGACGCTTGGCCGGCTCTTTACCTACCTGCGCCCCTACCGGTTGCGCATGATCTGGACGCTTTCGATCTATGTCATCTGTGTGACGATCACACAACTCTACCCCTATATCGACCGCATCCTGATCGATGACCACATTGCGATTGGCAACCGCGAAGGCTTTCTCCCGCTGCTGGCACTGGCCGCGGTCTTCCATGCGCTGGCCTGGGTGGGCGTCCTCATTCGCTCGCTGCTAATCCAGCGCATTAGCCTGGGCATTCTGGTTGACTTGCGCCGTCAGCTCTTTCATCATGTGGTCGAACTCTCCTTTACCTTTCACGAACGCGAGCCGGTTGGCAAGACGATGACCCGCTTTATCGGTGACGCCAACACGCTCAATGACTTTCTGACCAACCAGATGGCCAACGTCGTCAACGATGTAATGTCGGGATTGATTGTGCTGGCCCTCATGGCGGCGATCAATCCGGTGTTGACGATTATCGCGCTTTTTATGTTGCCGATTCTGACGATTATAGGCATGTATATGCGGCCGCGGTTGTACAATGGCTGGGAGCGCGTGCGCGAAAATTCGACCCGTTTTAACATTTTTCTGGCCGAGAACATCGCCGGTATGCGCGTAATCCAAGCCTTTACGCGCGAAGAGGTCAATCTGGACCACTTTAACGAAGCGAACGGTCGTGTCGTCACCGAGTGGATGAAGGTGATCAGCCTACAAGCGTGGTTTTCACCGCTGGTCGAGATCACGCGTAACGCTGCGTTGGTGATTGTGCTCTATGTGGCGGCCAATCAACTAGGGTTGGGCAGCTCCGCACTGACGGTTGGTACGTTGGTCGCCTTTATGGCCTATATCAACAATTTGTGGACACCAATTAGTACGCTCACCAACATGTATGTGGTGATGCAGGCGGCGTTGGCCTCGGCGAGCAAAGTCTTCCAACTGCTTGATACGCGGCCGACGATTACCGATGCCCCTGACGCGCTCGTGTTGCCGCGTGTGCAGGGCGAAATTGTCTTTGACCATGTCGAATTCAGCTATGATAGTGCTCGGCCCAGCACGCGGCCGGTCTTGCACGATATCAACCTGACAATCAAGCCGGGGCAATTGGTGGCGTTGGTGGGGCAGACGGGCAGTGGCAAAACAACCATTGCCTCGCTACTTTGCCGCTTTTACGATGTGATCGGTGGGCGGATTACGGTCGATGGCTATGATGTGCGCCAGGTGACACAGCACTCGCTGCGTTCGCAGATTGGCGTCGTGTTGCAAGAGCCGTTCATCTTTACCGATACGATTGCCAACAACATCCGCTATGGCCGTCCCGACTCCACGATGGATGAGATCATTGCCGCCGCTAAATTGGCGAATTGTCATGAGTTCATCATGAAGCTGACCGATGGGTACGACACGATTGCCCAGGAGCGGGGTTCACAATTTAGCATTGGGCAGCGCCAGTTGCTCTCCATCGCACGTGCGATCCTCTCTGATCCACGGATCCTGGTGCTCGATGAAGCAACCTCCGCGGTTGATACAGAGACCGAAGCGCTGATCCAGGATGCGTTTGCCAAATTGATGTCCAATCGTACGGCGATTGTGGTTGCGCACCGTCTTTCGACGATTCGCAAAGCTGATCAGATCGTCGTGCTCAAAGCTGGTGAAATTCAAGAATTGGGCAATCACGAAACGCTGGTCCAGATCCCAGATGGGTATTATGCCGCGCTAGTCAAGGCGCAGGCTAGCGGGGGGCACTGATTCTTCTCGTATCACAGTTGACTTTATACCTAGGACTCACGCAATATATCTAGGACTTACGCAATTCGCTGGTCGAGTAGGCGACTTTTTTGCCGTATCGAGACTGAGAATTGCGTAAGTCTTAATATCGTTGGCCTTTGACGTGCCTAATCCACCGCAATTGGGCGGATGTGTACTGACTTTCCTATACACCTGTCGGTACAGTACCAAAGACAATTCGATACAAGGTCTTTGGATATAAAGGAAATAGATGCGATGGCAAAGCGCAAGAGCAGGCCGGCGAGGAAAGTAACCAATAACGCAACTGCTGCCAAGCAGGAGCAACCAGAGCTTTCGCCCCACGAGCAGGCTGCGAAAACAGAAGAGGCGACAGCACCGTTGCAACAGGCGCTGCATGAGGCCATCGAAGGGGTGGATTCGCAAGAAAAGGCCGACGCCATTATGGCCGAGGTGGCGCAATCCGCCAACCAACAGCCGGCCGGTGTTGTGAGTGATGCAGAACCGAGCAAAAGTGCGGACGCTGCCGCAACTGAGGTGGCTGCCGTGCAGGCTGGCGAGGGTGATGCGGCAACAGCGGCGGTGCTGGAGGAGAGCGCACGGGCCGTTGCGACAACCAACGGCAAGGACCGCGAGGTTGTCTCCGATGCCATTCAAGCGGTCTTCAATCCAGAACAAGCGGGTGTACCGACTGGCGAACAGGCCGACCAACGTTCCTATCTACGGCGTGCGCTCATTAAACGATTGGGGCCGCTCGATGCCCTAGATGCCGAACTGTTTCTGTTGGTCAACCGTCTTCCCCACCCGCTGTTCCTCAATCGCCTCTTCCGATTTTTGACAGAGATCTATCGGGGTGGAGCCGCCTGGTACGCACTGATTGTTGCCATTTTGCTCTGGCGGCCACCGTTGGGCCGGCGCCTTCTGCGCGAGATCGCGGTGCCCCTGGGGTTAGCCATCTGGCTCGTGGAATATCCGATTAAGTCCTACTTTCGCCGCAAGCGCCCCTTTATCACGATTGTGCAAACGATCGTCATCGGGCGCAAACCGGGATCGTGGTCCTTCCCCTCCGGCCATTCGGCTACGGCCTATGCGGGAGCCTGGCTGTTGAGCCGCTATCTACCCCGTTGGCGCTTCCCGCTCTACCTCGTCGCCACGTTAACCGCCTTTTCGCGCGTCTATCTGGGGGCACATTATCCTGGGGATGTCGCGGCCGGCTCAACGTTGGGCGTGCTCTTCGCCTGGCTGCTGCGGCGTGTGCCGTGGCCGTGGCGGTCAACCTAAAAGAGAGTGGCTCATCTGTGAAAAGTGTGAGTTCTCAGAGAGAATTGCGTACCCTTTAGGCGTGCAACTCACACTTTCGGCTGATGAGCGAAAGACAGTTACACGGTCACGCCGTGCTTCTTGGTAGCATTGCCCTAAAGCGTTGCGTGCTGATCCTCACCTTCCACATACGCGCCCTCCTTACTGGCGAGTGGCGACTGGATCCCCATGCAAGTCACAATCCAAAACTGGCCCGGCATCAACACGCCGGTTGAACTCGTCTTCCAGGTGCAGACCGACTGGGCACTGCCAACCGATTTCGTCATCGATAACATCCAGTTGACGACGACCTGCGCACAAAATTAGGACCACGATACGGTAGAAACTACTGGATAAATGTGCAATACTGTATCCAATAGCAAGCAGCATCGAACGAACATCGTTGACTCACAAAGGGTGAGCCCCCATGCGTTTCCTTCCCCCAAACGTGCTGGCCCTCGGGCTCTTCTGTGGCCTGATCCTCCTCTTCCCACCGGTGCGCCAACCACTGCCCACGCCCAAAGCGTCGCTGGCACAACCATCACCACCGCCCACACCAGCAAAACGACTACCGCTGCGGCCGCGCACAGCCTCTATCTTCCCCTGGTCCAGCATGGCGGAAACGTCAAGCGCACCAGCGGTATCCACATGGGCAACCGCGGCATTGGCACCGATTGGCCGGAGGAGATCTTTACCATGATAACCGGCACCGCAACCAGCAATGGCCTGCTGCTGTGGTCGTGCAAAGTGCATAACTCTACAACTTTACTTTTGAGGCAACCCCACCTTGCCGCGTGAAGGCTGCACAGATTCGCACGCCCAATCTCTACCACTATCTCACGGCCGCGAACCAAGCAGGAACCAAGACTGTCATTCGCATCACCCCCTCGCCCGGTAACTATCGCGACTACGCAAGTCCCGACAAAGATAATCACATTCTGATCACCGATACCGTGCCGGCCGGTGCAGCGGATGGACAGGATTATTGTGATGAGAATGACAACCACAATCGTGACCGTTTTCATGATATCCTGGATATTGCCCAGGAACTGGTCGCCATTACCCAACTTAACCGCCAACAAGGCTGGCAGAGCGCCAATGTCTACTTTGAACCGGCTAATGAGCCCAATAATGAATGGTATACCTACAATTCCACGCGCTTTGATGGGTACAATTGGCATAATTATTGGAACTATGGCTATGAAACGTTGGATGACTTTCTGGATATTGTCTATTGTACTGGAGATCAGGAGTATCAACCATCCAGCCATCACTTGATCCAATACTTTCCACAATGGTTGCGCCAGCAATTCGCCAATGAGCAAAAGCCAACGTTCATTACCGAAGCAGATTTAAACTCCCATTGTCAGGATTCCCGTAATGTAGTCACGAATAAGGTAACCCAGTGGGAGCAGACCAAAGAATCCTTGGATCGCTTCATCGGCAACACATTTCTCACCCGCTATGTGGTCGTCTGGTTATTGGTCCAGGAAGATGATGGCCTCATCGGATATTGCGCGGATGGGAACTATGAGATCTACTGGCACGAAGCCTATTGGGAAATTGAGGGCGATAGTGGTTGGAACCGTTGGTTTACCGAATGGTGACCTCATGCCAAATGAACCATTAGTAAATTCCAGCGGGAATAGGCACACTATTCTGAGCGCTATTCCTTCGCCTAACTGCATAAGCGGTTTCCTGCTACAAAGTCCACCAGATGCAGCAGGCTTGCCCCCCAGCTTACAAAGGAGTATTGAATGATGAATCTACGGTTGTTCAGCTATGTTATTCTTGGTAGTGGTCTGATCATTTTGCTCTACTTAGGCATCCGTGCCGATTTTACCCTGCTGACAGCCCAACGCTCGCCCGCGTTGCCGCGCACGCAACAGGTCCAAGCACAACCCACGCCCGCGCCGGGGGATCCTCAGGTGCGAGCGGGCACCCCAGTGGAAGTCGCCGAGAACCCGCTGCTGCCATCAAAGCGCTATCAAGCCACCCACTCAATCACAGATCCGGCGATTGTTGTTACCGATACCGTGACCGGTGACATTGTTCTACTTGGCGAAGAACCAGGCGGCGCACAATGGATAGGGCAGAGTGATACATATCTGCTCTGGACTTTCAGTTGTAGCGCCGGTTGCCCTACCCTGGTTCCCGGCTTCTATGCCTATTCCTTTGCGACCCAACAAAATATCCACCTGCTGCCATACTCGGTATGGTTTG
The DNA here is from genome assembly GCA_034432375.1 of Caldilineaceae bacterium. GTDB lineage: Bacteria > Chloroflexota > Anaerolineae > Caldilineales > Caldilineaceae > JAHBVH01. The sequence goes on along the minus strand of DAOUCA010000023.1, from coordinate 62,943 downwards.
CCGAAACGAGAGGCGATTGGGTTGTCTACCTACTCGATGACACACCTCACAGCCACAATGCCCAACTCTACGCTATCAACATTCAGAGTCAGGAGCGTATCACCTTGTCGCACAATGCTTGGCTGGATTTTGCCTACCCAACCTTTGGCATCGGTGAACACTTTGTCGTCTGGCACAATGTCACCTTCTCGGCACCCTCCACCATTGAAGTCTACGATTTGCAACAACGACAACGGATTGCCTCTATCGACCCTGATCAAATTGGGCGGCAAGGTGGTTCTCTCTTTGATTTTGGCATTGGTGATACCGTCATCACCTGGTCACGCAACTATGCCTATGATCTGGTCACGAATTCCTATTTTACCTTTACGGTGAAACCGTCCGATTGGGTACCCCGCCCAATTGCGGAGTCCACGATCCCAACCGAGTACGACCGTGCGTTGTATTATTCAATGATGTTGACCGACTCCTCGACTTATCACTTCCGTACACCGATTCTCGACGCCACCCCCTCAATGGAACCCTGTGTCACGGACCAAAACCTCGTCGCCAACGGTGACTTTGAGAATGTCGATGCTCACGGCCTTTGGCAACAGCAGGGCAACATCGCCAACCTCCTCATCAACGATCCACCGCCAGGGTTGGCCACTAGTGGCGACTGGGCGCTCCGCCTGGGCCGCTTTGCCGACAACCAGGCCTCGATCCAACAGCAGTTGGACATTCCTTCTGCCGTCAAGGAACTCACCCTTACCTTTGATGTACGTGTCCATAGCTGGGATCTCTGGGGCGGCGATCAACTCCAGATCGACCTCGTCGACCCGCTGACCGGCAACTCCGTCCTCGCCACACCCGCAACCTGGACCAACGTCGAACTGGCCAGTCACCACTCATGCTTCTCTTCCGTGCCCAGCCGACCGCTTCTTTCCCACCGATTTCACCGTGGATAACATTCGCCTTGTGACAATATGTCAATAACAGATTGGACAGACTGATGCATAAGATCCCTCAGATTGTGCTGATACTCATCCTGTTGCTGACTGTGGGGCTGACGCAACAATTAACTGCTGCACCGGTTGTGCAAAGCGGCGACTCACCATTGGCGACACCCTGGCGCACCCTGGTCGTTACCTATGAACCGTAACTGCCCACGGCACAACCGACGCTTGCCTCAACGGCCACCGCCAAAGCGATTACCTTCTTGCACTCACCCCTACCCACGCCTACACCCACGACCATCCCTGACTTCGAGCCACCCCAGACTACCTTGCAGCTCACCGGCCAACAAGGTGATAGCGGCTGGTATCGCGGCCCCGTCACCCTCACCTTTGCCATCACCGATAACCTGGGGGCTGGTCTCACCGAATACCAACTCAATGGAGAACCAACGTGGACAACGCGCGAGTATTACTACCCGCCCGTCGTGCTCAACGACGGGGCGTGCATGCGTTGGCCTATCGCTCCCTCGACCGGGCACACAATCAGGAAGCCACTCAATCCACCGCCATTCGTATCGACCGCACACCGCCCCAGGCAGGCGAACCTGTCATCGACGGCAACCAACTGGCCAACGGCTGGTACAACACGCCGGTGACCGTCACGCTGCAAGGCGACGACGCGCTCGCCGGGTTGGCCGGCTTTGAGATGGCCCAAACGGGCGGCGACTGGACCGCCAGCACCGCGACCACCGTCATTACCACGACGACCCAGCAGACGCTCACCTGGCGCGCCGTCGACAACGCCGGCAATGTCAGCGCGGCGCAAGCACTCGCCCTGCTCGTCGATCTCACCCCGCCCACGACCCCGCCCACCATCGCGCCGCTGCCCGCCGCCTTTGTTATGCGTTCCACCAGCCGTGTGCTGGCCACCCGCTCGTTTGAATTGACCGATGAGGGGCTTGTAGCGAGAAGTCACCCTGCCCGGCCCACGGCTTTGTCTACCGCCCATCTGCACCGACCGCGATCATGGCGCAACTGGAAGCCAAGCTGCGCGAGTTGCAACAAGAATATCTGGTGCCGACCAAGAAGATCAAGTATTTTACGCAGCAGTTCGCTCAGGTGTTGGAGATGAAGAATTTTGTGCTACCGGCCCTGTAGCGTGATCCGGCGCGTTTGGCTGAAGCCCAACGGGGCTTTGATAAACTCCGGTAAACGTACACACACCTTGAAATTAGCTGGCTCCCTCGTCAAGCGCCTTCCGCTGGATCCGCGTATTCGGTTAGAGCGCTAACGAGCATTGGAATTTACTACGCTAGACATCAAAATCACATCTGGCGAATTTCCAATAACGGTGCTATAATCAGGCAAAGTCCTGACCTGTATTGACTCTCCTTCACACGCAGCAAAGCGTGTTACGCGTGGTCACGTAGACTGGGTCCGGCAAGGAGATGGTTTACGCCTGTGCGCATCCCCAGCCGTTCTGTTTTTGAGCTTACCCTGTGAGCGCTGCCAAAGTGGAGGGCACCACCACTTCACACTTGGTAGTGGAAAGTGCGCGCCCAGTACCCTTGACCGGCACAATCGCTGCTCCTCTACCAAACGCCAATCGCCCACCAAGCAATCTCGTCCTCCCCCGCAACTCACTCATCGGGCGCGACCACGAACTCACCGCCATCCAACACCTACTGCTCCAAGAACAGGTTGGTCTGCTCACCCTGACCGGCCCCGGCGGCATGGGTAAGACGCGCCTGGCGTTGCAGGTCGCCACCAATCTACTCGAACACTTTGTCGATGGCGTCTATTTTGTCTCCCTGGCACCGATCAGCGATTCCGACTTGGTCAGCGCGGCGATTTCCCAGCCGTTGGGCGTGCGTGAAGCCGCGGGACGATCCTTGCAAGCGAGTCTAGAAGAGTATCTGCGTGACAAACAACTGCTGCTGGTGCTTGACAATTTTGAGCAGATCCTGGCTGCTGCGCCGTTGGTTGGCGCGCTTGTGGTCGAATGCCAACGGCTCAAAGTCTTGGTGACCAGTCGCGCCCCCCTTCATCTCTACGGCGAACAAGAATTCCCCGTGCCGGCGCTAGCGCTACCCGACGCAAAACGGCTGCCCATCCTTGAAAAAGAGCTTGCTGCTGGCCAGACCGAATTCGCCGCCATTGATCTCTTCTGTCAACGGGCCAGCGCGGTCAAACCTGATTTTGCCCTCACCGCGGACAATGCCGCGGCTATCGCTAAAATTTGTATCGAGTTGGATGGACTGCCCTTGGCACTCGAACTGGCTGCGGCGCGCATCAAATTGTTCTCGCCGTCCGCCCTGTTGGCGCGTTTGGACCAATGCCTAGCCCTGCTCACCGGTGGGCCGCGGGATACGCCAACCCGCCAACATACCCTACGCTACGACATCGCCTGGAGCTATGATTTGCTCTCCAACGGCGAACAGACGCTCTTTCGGCGGCTAGCGGTCTTTGTGGGTGGCTTTACCCTGGAAGCAGCGCAGGCCGTGGGCGCTGCGACGGGTGATCTGGACGTCGATGTGTTGGAAGGTGTCGCCACATTAGTCGATCAAAACCTGCTGAAACAAAGCGAGCAACCTAGCGGCGAAGCCCGCTTTGGTATGTTGGAGACGATTCGCGAATATGGGCTGGAGCGGTTAGACGCCAGTGGCGAAACAGAGACGGTCCGCCGCCGCCATGCAGACTTCTTTTTATGGCTGGCGGAAAGAGTGGAGCCAACACTCCTGGGACATCAACGCAAACAGGGATTGGCGCAACTGGAAGCAGACCTGGATAACTTCCGTGCGGCTTTGCTTTGGAGTCAGGCAGACGCAAATAGAGCGGAGACCGGGTTACGCTTGGCTGGTGCGTTATCTTGGTTTGCCCATTTTTCCAATCATGCCAACGAGGTGCGTGGTTGGTTGGCTACTACACTACAAAGTGCTAGCCAACCAACCTGGGTGCGCGCCAAAGCCCTTTGGGGTGCAGGGCTGATGGCCTTGATTCTGGGTGAGTACCAGCAGGCAAAAACTGAGTTTGAGGAAAGCGTTACACTTTGGCGCGCCCTTGGTGACCAGCGTGGGTTAGCAGTGGCGTTGCGTGAATTATGTGCCATCTTGCACTTTCTGGATCAACCAATCGCAGCACAGCAGTGTGGTGAAGAAAGTGTAGCATTTTGGCGAATGGTGGACAGCCCATGGGATCTGGCGATAGCGCTTGACAATCTGGCCTTTGCCATTGCTGCGCAGGGTAACAAAGGGCAAGCACACATATTGTTCGAGGAAGAATTAGCTCTCTTCGAGGCGATAGGTGATTCCTGGGGGCAAGCTACCGCTTTAAATGGCTTGGGGTGTATTGCCGGTCAGCAAGGTAACTACGCGGCAGCTCGTGTTTATCTTATGAAAGCGTTGGCGCTACGACGCGTAGAGGCAGAAAAACTCACGCTCGCCGAAGCGCTAACGCTGTTGGGTGAAGTGCTCCAACACCAAGGTGAATGGGAAACAGCCGGCAAACTTTATGGTGAATGTTTGATCGTAGCACATGACAACGGTAGTAGAGCAATCATAGCGCATGTTCTCCATCAACTGGGAACCCTCGCCCAAGCTCAAAACCAGATCCAACGCGCGGTGTGCTTGTTCGCCAGCTCAGCAGCGTTACGTGCGAGTGCAGGCGGCCTCGGTTCCCATACGACTACAATACTGGCTGAACAGACACAAGCAATCGCCACTGCACGTGCTACGCTTGATGAGAAAGCCTTCGCCGTTCTATGGACGGAAGGCCAAGCTATGAAGTTGGATCAGGCCATTGCCTTTGCCTTATCACAGCCCGCCCCAGCAGAGGCTGCACCTTTGGTAGAAGATGAAAAAGCAACACCTCTGCTATCCCCCGCCGGCCTGACCGCCCGCGAAGTCGAGGTGTTGCGACTCCTGGTACAAGGACTCACCTACGCCCAAATCGCCGACATATTGATCATCAGTCGCCGCACGGTCAACTCCCATGCCTCTGCAATCTACAGCAAACTCGGGGTCACTTCCCGTGTAGCAGCGATGCGTTTGGTACTGGACCACTAGATCATGTAAATCTCCCTGTATTCTCTAAAGCGGTGAAAAGGAGAGAGGGTTTGGTAAACGCCAAGCCCTCTCTCCTTTTTTCTTTTCCGGCCATAGGCAAAGGATCATGCATGAAGAGCATCAGTATATGTACGTAGCCAGCGCGTGGTATAGCTAAGCGTCAACCGTTTGTAAGTACGTATCGGGCTGCGTACTTGTACCGATGCACTGACACAACCAATCTTGTACACTGCTTTTGCAAGAAATTGATCTTTACAAACCATATTTCACAAGGAGAAAGACAAAATGCGCAACAAACGAATATTCATCCTCCTCATTGTTATCGGCCTGGTTGCTGCATTGACCACGACGGTCTATGCGACAACCAGCTTCCACCCAGCCAATCCTAGCATTGTGGGGACTTGGAAGATCGTTATGCCCAAATCAGAGGGCAATCCAGATGCGTCCGAGAACTTGCAGACCTTCTTTGCCGATGGCAATTTTATGGAAACCACCAGCCTGCTCGGCCATGGCAAGGAAGGGCCGGATCATGGCGTCTGGATTGGCTCTGGTAATACCTATTATTGGACGGCACAATTATTCCTCTTCGACGAAGAGACTGGCGACCACGCTGGTACGCTCAAGGTGCGCGCCGCCATCAAAATGGTTGACGCCGATCATTTCACCGGGCAAGGAGTGGCGGACTTAATCGATCTGGCGGGCAAGGAGACGAAGAACATCGGCAATGTCCCCTTTGACTTCACCGGCACCCGTATGGAGGTGGAATTGCCGTACCCGGCAGGTACGCAGTAGCTCTATGTTACAATGCCGCCACACCTGGTGTGGCGGCATTGTAAAACAAGCTGTACAGAGTATGGTGTTATGAAAAGAGAAGGGGTTGGTATTTACCAACCCCTTCTCTTTTTTCGTATCGCTTTTCTGTTGGACGAAAATCGAGTCGCCGATCACTGTTCGCCTGTTGCAGAATGTGATATACTGACGGCACCACAACCGATGCACGATTAAACAAGGAGGCGACTATGCCGCTCAAACCCGCCCGCACCCGGATCAGCTTGGATTGGGCCATGAATAGCAGCCAATGACGACCACCAGCGATGGGAACGCACGCCCCGCCACCGTGACAGAACCGGCAACCGATTCCACGCTGGCACGCGCAACGACGAAAGCCGCTGCGCATTCGCCAGAGCATGGACATGCATCACTGACGCTGCGACCAGCCGGCAACCTCACCCTACCGCGCAGCCCCCTCATCGGCCGTGATCATGAAGTGGCCGCCATCCAACAGATTTTGCTCCAAGAGCAAGTCGGTCTGCTCACCCTGACTGGTCTCGGCGGCATCGGCAAGACGCGCCTGGCATTATAGGTCGCCGCCAATCTACTTGACCATTTTGTCGATTTGCCGACTCTACCGAATTTGCCGCCATCGACCTCTTCTGTCAGCGGGCTAAAGCGGCCAAGCCCGATTTTATGCTTACGGCTGACAATGTTGCTGCCATCGCCCAGATATGCCTCTGCCTCGATGGATTGGCCCTGGCTATCGAACTGGCCGCGGCGCTGATCAAGTTGTTCTCCCCGTCTGTGCTGTTGGCCCGCCTAGACCGACGGCTTGTGCTGCTCACCGGTGTTCCCCACGATTAGCCGGCACGGCAGCGCACCCTGCGCGACGACATCGCCTGGAGCTATGACCTGTTAACGCCAGAGGAACAGACGCTCTTTCGGCGACTGGCGATCTTTGTCGGCGGTTTTACCTTGGAAGCTACGCAGGCAGTGGGCGCTGCGGCTGGCGATCTGCGCATTGATGTGCTGAAGGGTGTCGCTACACTAGTTGATCAAAACTTGCTGAAGCAAAGCGAGCAACCGGGTGCCCAAGCTCGCTTTGGCATGTCGGAGACGATTCGTGAGTATGGGCTGGAGCAATTGGACGCCAGCAGCGAGGCTGAGGCGATCCGTCGCCACCACGCCAATTACTTTCTGGCGCTGGCCGAAACCGTGCCCTGGGCATATTCGGGAAGGAGCAAAGCGCGGGGCTGGCGCGTTTGACACTGGAACAGGCCAACTTGCGGTCGGCGTTGGCGTGGAGCCAGCGCGATGATGCCAGCACGGAAATTGCGCTGCGGCTAGCGAGCGCACTGGAAGGTTTTTGGTTAATCACAGGTCTTTGGAGCGAGGGGCGTCGTTGGTTGGAGGGTGCCCTGGCCCGGACTACAGCAGCCGAGCGCACAGAGGCCAGGGCGCAGGCGCTTGTGACCGCCGGTGAACTGGCGGTGATGCAGGGCGACCATCCAACGGCGAGCAAACTGCTCGAAGAGGGAATGGTTATCGCCAGGGAGCGAGGTGCGCAAATGTTCACCACTATGGCGCTCGTGAGTCTTGGCTTGATCGCAGAGTCGCAACATGATCATCCCCTGGCCATTATTTATCATTCGGAAGCCCTGGCCATCGCCCGCGTGATAGGTGACAAGGGCCAGACCGCCTCGGCACTTGTCTTTCTCGGCAATGTGGCCCGCGACCAGCATGATTACACGCGTGCGCAGTCGCTGCATGAAGAGGCTCTGGCAATCTTCCAAGCAATGGGAGCCGAATACAACAGCGCCGATACACTCTCGTATCTGGGGTTGCTGGCGCAGGCACAGGGCGACCACGGACGTGCGTGGTCGCTCTTCCAGGAAAGTCTGGCGCGTTGGCGCGCAATCGGCACCTTGCAGTGGAAAGGGATCGCCAATTCCTTGGAGGGTATAGCCACTACCTGTACTATCCAGCGCCAGTTTGCAGAAGCGGCGCGGCTATTCGGCGCAGCAGAGGCATTACGCGAATTTCTAGGGGCTACACCGTCCCCGCTGCCTGGCCTCTCGGCTAAACACAAACTTGCGGCCCTCCACACCCAGCTGGACGAAGCCGCTTTTGTGACAGCATGGGCCGCAGGACGCACACTAACACCAGAACAGGCTGTTGCGTACGCGTTGACCTTGCCAGATCTGTCTACAGCCGTACCCAGCCCGGTGTTGCCGCTTGCCTATCCTGCCGGCCTGAGCGCCCGCGAAGTCGCGGTGCTGCGGCTGTTGGCGCAAGGGCTAACCTATGCGCAGATTGCCGAAAAACTAATCGTCACGCGCCGCACCGTCAACGGGCATGTAACTTCGATCTACAGCAAGTTGGGCGTCAACGGGCGGGCGGCAGCGACACGGTTGGCGGTGGAACATCGCTTGGTGTGATACTCTCGAATTTTCCTGCCCCCCTTGTGTTTCGAGCGAAGTTCACCTATAATAGACTAGCGTTGCTCACCGATAGTGTTTTCAATTAGCGCAAACGATAGAAGAAAAGGGCTACGCATCTGGTTATGCCTAAAATGGACTTTGAAGAAATTCGTGTCAAAGTTCAGCGTGGTGATTATGAAATCAGTGTTCATGCCTTTGAGCGGATGCGGCAACGTGGGATTTCTTTAGAAGATGTGGAAAACGTGATCATTGGTGGCACAATCATCGAACGTGACCTTGATGCCAAGCCCTTTCCCAAATGTATTTTCTTGGGATTTACGGCGCGCAAAGGCGAATCGCTTCATGTGGTGTGCTCACTGACGCCGCAGAGTAAGATTGTAACGGTCTACTTCCCTGACGAAGACCAGTGGTCACGCGAACGCTATCGACGAAAGTGATATGATAAGGTGATACGATGGAGAGTGAGCAAGATATCTGCCCGATTTGTGGCAGTAAAATTGTCGAAAGAATAATCGATTACAGCGATTGGAATATTGGGCGTTTACTGGTTGTACGATCGGTGCCTGTGCGCGAATGCGAAGAAAATGGTCATCGGTTTTTTCAAGCCAAAGTCGCGCGTTCTCTAGAAAAATTGTTCCAGGCTGATCGTGATGGACAGTTACAACCCGTTGCGATCATGCAAGTCCCTGTCGCTGAGTTTGCGCTTGCAACTTGAGGTGCAGCACTTCAAGTAATCATCTTCGCTCATGTGGGCAATGAACTGAAATGACCTGTACGGACATGATATATCATGTCCGTACTTCAGTGAGTTAGCCATATAAGCGTTCATCTTTTATCTTAGCAGCACAAAAAGCAGCGGGAGTTTGGCAAATGTCAAACTCCCGCTGCTTTTTTGTTTGTACTTCCCAGTCACGGATCAAGGAGTCATAAGGATAGCTCGTAAGTACATGTACCTGCTGCGCCTGCGCGATACCTGTTCACCGACCCTTTACAAATAGGTATCGAAACAGGTGCATGTACCGATGCGCCACCGCCGCCCATCCTGTAGGCTGTCCTCAGCACACGCCCATCAGGACAATTTCATCGCGGAGCATCCCGATGGGCGGTGACTAGACCAGGTCGATTGCCTTGCTGGATCAGGCTGCGTAGTGGCGATAGCTGGTCGTAAGGACATGTGCCTATTGCGCGTGGAGTATCCTGATCACCAGTCGTTGATAAATAGGTATCGGAATAGGTACATGTACCGATGCGCCATCGCCATTCATCTTTTACACTGGCATGGCATGGAATCGACCACTCATCATCATATGTCTCACTGCGAGGCATCGATCAATCACCTAAAGGAGAAAACCGAATGGCAACTGAAACGAATTTGGCAACAATTCGCTGCTTCTGGCAAGGGTTTAATGCCCACAATCTTGACTCTGGAACGAAGTTTGCGCACCTGATTTTATCAACCATGATCCGGGCTTTCCCACGCCGGATGCCGATCTGGCGACGATCAAACAGATGATTGCGCAACTGCTGTTTGTCGCCTTTCCCGATCTGCAGGCCATCGAACAGGATCTGCTTGTAGATAGCGACAAAGTGGTCACACGGCGTATCCTCCAGGGCACGCATCGCGGTGAATTTATGGGCATCGCGCCCACCGGCAAGGCCGTTGCAGTAGGCGGCGTCTGGTTATTGCATCTGCGGGATGGCAGGATCCAGGAGCAGTGGGTCTATTTTGATGCGCTGGGGTTGTTGCACCAAGTAGGCGCAAACCCTCTGTGATTCTGCGCCATCAAGTTGAGACGATTGCGGGACGAACTTTAGCACCCCAAGGGCGATTGGTTCACGGGAAGCCGTCATATGACAGACGTACACATCAATTTGTTCGAGCAGCGATAATTCATAGGAGGATCGAATGGCAACTAACGGAAAAACAGCGCTGATTACCGGTGGTTCACGCGGCATCGGTAGAGGGATTGCGTTGAAGCTGGCGCAAAGTGGCACAAAGGTGGCCATCAGCTATGTGGTCAACGAAGCGGCGGCCAAGGATACACTAGCTCAGGTCCGCGCACAGGGTGGCGATGGCTTGATCATCCAGGCCGATGTCACCCAGCCCGCTGATATTCGCCAGATGTTTAGCGTGGTGCAGGCCGAGTTTGGCAAACTCGATATTTTTGTGAGCAATGCGCGCCCCGAAGCCGCGGCCTTTTTCTACCCACCGCTGGAGATCACCGAGGAACAGTGGGACAGCGCCATTGATTCGCAGGCCAAGGCGTTTCTGCTGGGCGCCCGCGAGGCGGCCAAGCTCATGGCTGAGGGTAGCCGGATTCTTGCCCTCACCTATGCCATGGGCGGTGTTACCGGTGGCTTGCAACCATGGGTGGCCATGGGCGCGGCCAAGGCGGCCCTGGAGTCGTTGGTGCGTTACTTTGCCGTAGCGCTCGCCAAACGGGGGATCACTGTCAACGCCATCAGCCCTAGTTGGACCGAGGACAGCGTCTTGAACAGTCTGCCCGAGGCCGTGCAGAACCTCCAACGTAACTGGCACGGCGCCGGCTGGAGCCCCATGGGCCGCTTGGGCACCCCGGCTGATATCGGGAATGCCGTGGCGCTGCTTTGTTCGGAAGATGCCAGTTGGATCACAGGGCAGGTGATCTACGCCGATGGCGGGGCATCGTTGATGAATCCGGAGGTATCGCCGGAGATTCAATTGGGGTAGCAGATCGTCTCGGTAAGGATTATTTCACATCTGTGCCAATCTTACCTAAGCGTGGTGACTGCGCTTCATCAACGGGCATGGCACTGAACATCTGCTTGGTGAAGCCTGTTAAGTCCGTTGGCCGAATGGAATCCCCGTCGGTTTCTAAAGTAAAGCCATTTTTGAAGTTGAAAAACTAATGGGCATCCCATTTAAAAGTCGCACTGATACAGCTAGCCTTACATTAGACCGTTCCAAGAAAATGAATCCCGCATAACGTCCCCGGCACAGGCCAGATGCATGCGGGTAGACCTAGAAATTCGTGGCCTGTGCCAGGGATGTAGCTTCTAGCAGCAGCCTAAGAGAAGCTGTGCAACTTTTAAGGGGTTTATTTATAAGGAGCAACACATGTCTGCTTTCGAGAACGCGACCAACTTCTTTATCGCCTGTGAAGCCCCCGAAGGCTGGGCAGGCTGTAAACCGTATGTGGCCGAAGGGCGCCACCTTCACCGCCCAAAGTGAACCCCTGGCCGAGATCATAACGGTCGAAGCCTATTGTGAATGGATGTACGGTTTTGCGACGGTTACCGCGCCCGGTGCCACCTATGACCTGCACGCCTCCGCCTATGACGAGCAGACGCGCACCGCCATCTTCTTTGCCACCTATCATGCCAAACATACGGGTGATGGTGGTCCCGTCCCGCCGACTGACAAAGCGACTCATTCGCACTATGTCTACTTCTTGACCATGAATGACGATAACAAAGTCGCACGCATGGTCAAAGTATGGAATGCGCCGTGGGCCATGCGCGAACTGGGCTGGGTGTAATCTGCTTGCCTGATTCTGTATGGGTGAATCGGCAGATAAAAATCAGTGTGAATGACCAAGTAGGTACATGTACCTGTTTTGTCTGCGGAATACCTAGTCACCAACTGGGCGTGAATAGGTATCGGGATAGGTACATGTACCGATGCATCGTTGCCATCCGTCCTGTACACTGCCATTGCAATGAATCGACGTTCAGAGACAATGTCACACATAGTGAAATTGCTGCATCTGGAGGGAGTGACTCCATCATGATTCAAAATGTTCCCCAAATTGACTACTTCAAACAACAATTGCGCGAGGTATTAGGGCAAGAAACCGAGCATTGTCGCTCCGCCACGATTGCCAAACATGCTCATGTCTATACCTGCGGCGGCCAAGACGCGGCGGTCTATTTCATCGAAAGTGGGCAGATCAAGTTGCTCATGCTGGCGCCAGACGGCAAGGAATGCCTGTTAGCAATTCTGACGGCGGGTGATATTTTCGGCGAGTTATGTCTGTCCGGGCTGGGCGAACGCCAGGAGACGGCGACAACAATGGAAACGACGGTTGTCAGACTGATTCCGTGTGCCCAGTTCTTTCTGCGTTTGAGCCGCGATGCGCTATTGGAAGGCTTCGTGCAATACCTGGCCGTGCGCATTGCTGACCAGCAAGCGATCATCGCCAACCTGGTGACGGTGGATAGCGAACAACGGCTGGGCAAGACACTGCTAGACCTAGCGCGCAAGCTCGGTAAACAAGACCCGCGCAGCATCCGTATTGAACAGCGGATTTCCCATGAAGAATTGGCGGCGATGGTCGGTACGACGCGCCAACGGGTCTGCGAGTTTATGTGCCGTTTCCGCGAACTTGGGCTGATTGAGTTCAGCGCCGAGCGCTTTCTGATTGTCAAAGAAAAGAAGCTCATGGCTTACCTGGAGCAGATCAACTAAAACGGTAGAGTGTGTCCTGCTCGATTCGTCCGAGATTTTGGAAAGTGTCCAATATTGGACAGAAACACGACACGAATTGGTGTATCATCAGCAACCGTAGACTTGTGCAAAGCAGTGCCGAGCGAGAGCGAATGAGGGGCGGGTATTAAGCTTAATGGATCGTAATTGGAAATGTGTGATCCATTTATGTGTTGGCTGGCGCGAGATAAAAGAAAGGAGCCAGATATGCCATCGTTGCAGACTAACTCGGAGGTCCACGCGGCTATTGTGAATACGAACCAAAAATTCGAGGCGGCGCTCGTCGCTGGTGACTGGGCAGGCCTCGCTGTGCTCTATACAGAGAACGCGCGCCTCTTACCACCCGATCGCGACATCGTGAGTGGCAGACAGGCGATCCAGGAATTCTGGCAGGGGGACCTTTCGAGCATTGGGCAGGCGAGCCGAGAAACCCTCGAAGTAGAGAATCACAATGAAATAGCACATGAGGTCGGCAACTATGTTCTTGTTGTTCCGGATCGTCAGCTAATCGACAGAGGCAAGTATGTAGTCATCTGGCAGTACGAGAACGGTCAGTGGCAGATGCATCGCCATATCTGGAACAGCAGCGAGCCAACGAAAACAGGGTAACACGAACAGGAGGTTTCAGGGCGGGATGAAGTCAAGCGCCCACACCTCAACAAGTGTAAAGCGAAACTTCGTGATGCATATTGACGGCGCCTCGATTGCATGAGATCTCGAATCGGAGGGTGTGTATGTAGCTGATATGGACTGACAATTCAGCCCAAAAAGGACGGAGGTAAATGACAATGGCAATAAGATTCTTCAACCGAAACATTGCCGATGAATGCCATCAGAAGATGAGAGACTTCGCGGCAACTGGCGACGACGTGACCTGGGTGGCATTCCCTTCGGGCGGCGGCAATCGCTGGAGCATCATCACGAAGAGCGGCGCGTATTTCAACCACAACGTCCCGGACGACTGCCATCAGAAGATGCACGATCTCTCGCAGAATGGAGCCAGGATCATCCGCGTGGCCTTTCCGCCACAGGGCGGTTGGAGTATCGTCAACGATAAGGGCGCATTCTTCAACCACAACATCCCGGACGAGTGCCATCAGAAGATGCAGGAGCTATCGACGAATGGGGCGAAGATCAGCTGCGTAGCCTTCCCGCCACAGGGCGGCAACAGTTGGAGCATTGTCAACGACAAGGGTGCATTCCTCAATCACAATATTCCCGACGAAGCCCACATGTACATGGGCTATTTCTCTCAAGTCTATGGCCCGGTACGGATCGTGGCCTTCGACACGGACGGTAACGGTTGGTCGGTGACCTCTGCCGTCACCATCGCCGAGAAAGTTTGTGACGCGACGCGGTGCGTGTTGATTGCCGATGTGTACAACAACATCGCAACGAGGCTCGATGGCAAAGTCGTCGGCTATGCCTGCACCGTTGGCAGCGCGTCGCTGGGCGCGTACTCTCATGGCGAGGCCCGCACAAGTGCCAATGCGCCGTCCCGAATGTTCCTGCCTTCGACTAAGATCCCGGTCGCCAGCGTCAGCAAGGTCGTTACCGCCCTCGCCGCGATCCGCGTTCTGGCGAAACACAACATCAGCCTCGATTCCGGCATCGGCGGACATGTGCCGAGCGACTGGCAGCTCGACAGCCACGTCTCCTCGATCACCTTTCGTGAGTTGCTCTCGCAGCGCAGCGGGATCAAGGATTACGGCAACAATAGTCAGGACTACGCCACGCTCAAGAAGTTCTTCACACAGTCGGTCGATCCAACCAAACATACGACGTGCCAGCCGGCGAGCGTCGCCAATCCGGCGAATCCAATCAATCCTAACGACAAGTCTGGCTGCTACAGTAACTATAACTTCTCGATCTTCCGCGTGCTCCTGCCCATGATCGACGGGTTTGTGGACGATCCGGCGAACCGCGCGGCGAAGCTCGCTGCCGCGTACAGTAGTATCGTCCAGAAGAACGTCTTCGCGCCGGTTGGCGCGCAGGGCGTCGATACGAAACCTCCCGCCACCGGACCGCAGGCCAGCGGCTATGCGTTCTCGTATAAGTATCCGGGGACGACGAGCGGATACGACTGGGGCGATACTAGCCTGGGCGCTGGCGGCGCTGGCTGGTATCTCGCCATTGACGACATCGCCAAGGTCCTATACAGTCTGAACAAGAACGACGGGCGCATCCTCACGTCGGCACAACTGCAGGATATGGAGACGACACAACTCGGGTGGGACAGGAAGACTGACTCGACCGGCTACCGCTGGCTCGAGAAGAACGGCGGCTGGGGCGCGCAAGGCACCACGATCAGTACGTCGATTGCGCTGTTCGGTCCAGGCGTGTTCGGGGCGCTGTTCATGAACTCGGATATCCTGGGGCTTGGTCTTCAAAACAACTGGCAGTGGTGCAACAAGTGTCAGGCGCTCGCCTTCTCGGGAAATGCGGGTCTGGGCGATTGTCCCACAGGCGGTCTGCATAACCACTCCGGCAGCCGTAACTATTGCATTGCTATGGGTGGCGCCGTTCTCCCAGGCAGCCAGGCCAACTGGCGCTGGTGCAACAAGTGCCAAGCGCTCTCGTTCGGAGGCAGCCCCTCGCCGGGCAAATGTTCCGCAGGCGGGATGCATGATCATGTGGGCAGCGGCAACTATGTCCTCGCGCTAAGAGGTAGTGGCACCGTTCCCCAGGATAGCCAGGCCAACTGGCGCTGGTGCAACAAGTGCCAGGTGCTTGCCTATGCAGGTAGCTCATCGGCCGGCGCCTGCGGCGCGGGCGGGCTACACGACCACACCGGCAGCGGTGACTATATCCTGGGTTACGTGGTTGGCGCCGACACGGTGCTCTACGAGGCGTACATGAAGGCGCTAAAGCCAAAGTAAGGGTAACTCGGATGAAATCCAGCAGAATCAGGTGTGCTGGAGGCATGGAATTATAGAACTTCAGTGTCTAATCCGTAGACCGCAGCGCTCAGGTATGAGACCTGATTAAGTCCAGCGAACATTGCTGTCTACTGACAATGGATTCGGAATGTCCAGGAGGGCAGACAGTATGTCAGAGTTTACAGTATATGAGAGCAATGACGAAGTCTATACTTCTACCAATAAGTACATGCGTTTTGCGATCGAGGTGATGGAAGACGCATATGATAACGCCGGTCACGCTTCCATCGCCCAGTGGTACGACAATCTGCTGCCGATTGAGCTGAAGGATATGGATTATCTACCCGCTGAGAAGATGATGCACAAGTGGATCAATATTTTCTTTGCCAATAGTAGCCGTGGTGGACTGATTCCAACATTGGCTCAGTTAAGTGGACGGCGGATCTATAAGGACGCTACGCCAAATGAACCGGCAGGCTGGGTTCATAGCCCTGGGGATATGCGCGGCTACGGCGTCTTGGAAGGCCGCTATGCCAGTACGGTCAACATGATCCGCCGTATACACTATTTCTTGACTTGGGTTCCGGACGGTTCGTTGATGCTGGAAGACAATGGATCATTACTTGATCATTGCAAAGCCTGGGCAAAGGCATTCAAACAGCCCAATGAGGACGGCAATTGGTATGGTCACCGGGTCTCTGCTAACTCCTGGCAACTCTATAACTTTGTACATACTGGTCCACCGCCTCTGCCACCGGGAGTGGATAGTCAGGAATATGCCAATCCCAACAACTTCCCTGGTGAGTTCAATGAGCGGTTTGACCGGGCCTTCCGGTTTGCGCT
The DNA here is from genome assembly GCA_034432375.1 of Caldilineaceae bacterium. Lineage (GTDB taxonomy): Bacteria > Chloroflexota > Anaerolineae > Caldilineales > Caldilineaceae > JAHBVH01. The sequence continues at coordinate 46,542 of DAOUCA010000023.1, read as the reverse complement.
GGAAGGCTTTCCTGACTCATGGTGGGTGATGGTGGATGGTTACGGCGCCGTCGCACAGGCATTTGTGCATTTATCCAAGGTCTCCGGAGACCCTACCCATGCTGATTTTGCCAAAGAGATCAACGATGGGCTATGGAATGCCCGTTTAAACCACGCCACCTATCTAATGCCGGATACAGTGACCCCACGCGGTCCATTGCCTGGCGATCAGATGGCGATCAATGGACAATGGAAATATATGTACGACACCGACTGTTTGTACTGGGCGCGGGCGCTCTTTGACGCCTATGGCTTAGTGCGCAGAGGTGATCGGAACCTGACGCCTACGCCTGAGGAGAGCCAATTTTGTGAATCAACGGCCGCAACGGCCGATCCGTTGGCTACGCTACAATGTCGAATCCGTCTGCGCCGCCGGAAACTAGACAACCTATTGCGCGCTGAGTTTCCCGACCGATATTTGGGCATGGCGCTCGGTCTTACGCTGGACTGGATTCGCTATGGTTGGAATCCCTACTACAAACAGTTTATCCGTAAGATCGGTCATGATGGGACACCAGGGCTAACAGTCATCTATGGTGATGGTAAGTGGAACACGCTCCACATCTTGCTTGAAGCCTATCGTTTTACACACGATCCATTTTACCTGGACATCTTTGATCAAGCCTGGAGCCAATTGATGAGCTTGGCAAGCGGATTGGGCGGTCTGTTCCCGCACACGATTGAGAATGGCAATTTACCAATGCCACCTGTGCCAAAGAAGTGTTGGGACCCTAAATATGCGCCTGATAATGTTGAATGTAACCAAGAGTTCTTTCTGGACGTTATCATCAACGCTTACCGTGCCACAGCGGAAGCCGGTCAACCAAGCGCCCGCTATCTAGCCGCTGCGGAAACTGTAGCAAACAAAATCCTTGCTGAGCACGATGCTGGAAATGATTACTACATCCTTGCTCATGGCATCCTTGGCGGCGCATTGGTTCGGCTGGCGCGTGCGAAGGGTACATTGCGCAGAATTCGCATCAATCCTGGTGGAGCAACCAAGCTCAGTTTCACTAACAGCATGATGGGGATGGTTGAGGTGGAATTGCTTGAGCAGCCATTGGCAGTAGTCTATATGGATGACGGCATTTACAACGTTGTTAAGCACTTCGCCGACACTACTACATCGGCCCCGGTCACCTTAAACGTTACCGGTGATGCGAATGTTGTACTGTAGTTGGCCTTTGGCTGATCGGGCATAAGCCCCGCAGCAATGATGGCCGGGTATAGGAAACAGAGCATGACCAGCATTCTCTATCTTGATTTCGACCTCCAAATCGAGTGCGCCGAGCAGGGCTACCGGGCGCAGATTGGCGCCTCACCCACTGGCGAGGCGAGCCAGAGCTTTACCGTGCCGTTTTCCGATGCCGAATTGGAGAAATTCCTCGTGCTGGCCGGGCGTCCACGTGCGCCGGTGCGCAGTGGAGCGGCGACCGATGTAGCGGCTGCCCAGGTCTTTGGTGGCCGCCTGTTTGAAACACTGTTCAACCACCAAATCCGCGATGGCTTGCAGAGTAGCTTGAATGAAGCCGAACGCCAGGGCAAGGGCCTCCGCATTCGGCTGCGCTTTAACGACGCACCCGAACTGGCCGACATTCCCTGGGAGTATTTCTATCGCGCCGATGCAGACCGCTTCCTGGCGCTTTCGGCCAAAATGCCGCTGGTGCGTTACTTGGAGTTGTCTTCCCTCCACCTGTCTTCCCTCCACCTGGCGGCACCGCTGCAAGCGACCGATTTAATCGTTGGAAACGGCGACGACATCGACATCGGGACGGAGTACGGATTCTTCAGGATCACCGCACCCACGCAGGCGTTTGACTTGACTAGCTTTACCAATGGCTACAATGGCAAGCTGCTCATGTTAGTAAACCTTAGCAGCCAGAACATGACCATCAAGAATGATACTGGCTCCGCCCCGACTAACCGCATCATGACGCGTGGCGGGGTGGCTGTGGTCATCCCCAATAACCAGGGCAGTGCCTGGTTCATCTATAAGGGCACGAACCAACGTTGGGTCTTCATGGGGTCGAACTAATGCATTGCGGCAACAACACAATCCTTATGCGCAAACGGAGAGAGATGAAAAAGCGAAAACCAGACCATGCATCAGCCATCAAACGCTTCTTGGCATGGCAAGAGAAACAATCTGAGTTGACAAGAACCGTTTTATAGCAATGTTTAGAAAAAGATTCGTACGATTTGGCCGAGTTACTGGATCCAACCGGCTGGGGACAAAGTTACTTCAGCGTGGATGATCGCCATCAGCAATTGGTCGGTTTCTTTCAATTCAAGCCACAGGGCGATATTGTTGAAGTGGGGCTCGGTCTGCGCCCCGATCTGACCGGCCAAGGCATGGGGCTGGCCTTTGTACAGACCGGTTTAGCCTTTGCCCAAATGCGCTTTGCCCCACAGCAATTCCGGTTGGCGGTGGCAACCTTTAATCTGCGGGCAATGCGGGTTTATGCTCGCGCCGGTTTTCAAACGACGCACACTTTTGGCAGCAGACGAATGGTGGAGAATATGCGTTTGTTGAGATGATAAAGACTTTACAGTACGAACCTTGAATGATGATATCAACATATGGTAGGCGGGCAGTTGACTTATACTGAAATACAACGCTGGCTAACCACGGTGAGCTTTGTCAAGGCCAAGCGACCGAGAATTAGGGCAATCGCGACGATACAATCCACCGGTTAAAACCGCGCCCAGGGGCGGTTGCCTTTTGGGCGCGAAGCAGGTTGAAGATCCACCAAAATCTTAGTGCGCTTCAGCGTATTTGCTCTGGCAGACGGGCATTTCAATGCTCGGCGGGTCAAGTCGCGATTGCCCTGGCCGAGCATTGTCAAGGCTGGCAGTCCGCTGGTCGTCGCCGAATGCATTTGAAAGGAGAAAAAGATTATGCCCCGGCAATATCCCTAAATTGACGCGCATGAAGCTTGGCATAGGCCCCGTCCGTTGCCACCAACTCATCGTGCGTACCCCGTTCGACAATCTGGCCGGCTTCGAGCACGAGAACCTGTGTGGCATTGCGGATCGTGCTCAGGCGGTGCGCAATTACAAAGCTGGTGCGCCCGGCCAACAGCTTTTCTAATGCTTCCTGGATTACCAACTCAGTCCGGGTGTCAACGCTGGCGGTCGCTTCATCGAGAATCAAGATGCGCGGATCGGCGATGATGGCGCGGGCAAAGCTGATTAGCTGCCGCTGCCCTTGCGAGAGATTGCCGCCCCGTTCTTCTAATTCCGTGTTAAAACCATCGGCCAAGCCCATGATAAAGTCATGGGCACCCACGACGCGCGCCGCTGCTTCGACTTCCTCGTCAGTGGCATCAAGGCGACCATAACGAATGTTGTCGGCCACCGTACCAGAGAAGAGAAAATTGTCCTGGAGCACCACGCCGATCTGCTGGCGTAAGCTATCCTGCGTCACCGTGCGCACATCGACGCCATCGACGGTAATCGCACCGCTATCGGCTTCGTAAAAGCGGTTGAGCAGATTGATAATCGTGCTCTTGCCGGCACCGGTCGGCCCGACGATGGCCACCGTATCACCAGGCGTAGCATGGAGATCGATGCCGCGCAGCACCGGTTCTTTGGGGTCATAAGAAAAGACCACCTTCTCAAAGCGCACGTCGCCTTGTACCAGCGGCATCGCTTTGGCATCGGGCGCATCTTCCAGGTCGATCGGTTGATCGAGCAGGTTGAAGATGCGTTCCGCCCCGGCCAAGGAAGATTGAACCAGCACCCACAGCTGTGCAATCTGCTGCACAGGGAAGAAGAAGCGGCGTACAAATTCGAGAAAGGCAACGACCACGCCGACACTGATCACACCCGTCAAGGCGAGATAGCCACCGTAGCCAGCGACAATCGTAGTCGAGAGCGCGTTGAGCACCTCCATCGCCGGCGCGAACGCTGCCGAAATGCCAACCGCGCCAATATTCGCTTCGCGGTTGCGCTTATTTAACTCGGCAAAACGCTCAGCATTGGCTTCGGCGCGATTGAAGGCCTGCGCCACCTTGACGCCGGAGATGCCTTCTTCGAGTTCGGTCGAAACATCGCCCAGTGACTCGCGCGTTTCGCGGAAGGCTTTGCGTGCCAAGCGCGAGAGATAGTTAGAGACGAGAATCATTAGCGGTACAATGCTCAGGGTTGCCAATGCCAGCCGCCAATCGAGCCAAAACATGGCGGCACCGAGAATCACCATGCGGATAATGCCGCCGACGAATTGGGTCAACCCCTGGCCAAAGAATTGGTTGAGGACATCGACATCGTTGACAAGGCGGCTCATCAGATCGCCAGCATCGTGTTTGTCAAAATAGCTAAGCGAGAGTTGCTGAATCTTTTTGAAAATTTCGGCGCGCAGGTCCGCCATCACCTCTTGGCCGGCGATACCTACAAAGTAAAACTGACCGCGAAAGCCAATATATTGCAGAACAAAGACAAAGAAGAGGAGCAGGACCATCCAGAGTAGACCCCGAAAATCGCCGGGGATCACATAATTATCTACGGCATAGCCGACGAGGTAGGGGCCAACCGAAATAGCCACTGCACTAAAGACCATAGAGAGCAGCGCACCCAGCCACTGCCGTCGATAGGGCGCGGCATACTCCACCAGTCGCCCAATGACGCCCCAACGGTTGCCAACCCGTTCTTCTTCTAACTTGGCAGATGCTTCAAACCGCTGTTGTGCAAAGCTCATGATGCTTTCACCGTTTCTACTCGTGCCTGCTGAGATCGTGCCTGCTGAGATCGTGTATGTCCATTGACGAACGCCCCACCGTCTACTGTCCCACCGTCCACTGGCTGCGTTTTATCCTCACGCAGTTGCGACTGTACAATCTCGGCGTAGAGAGGGCTGTCCATCATCAACGCGCGATGGGTACCCAAGCCAGCTACCTTGCCCTTGTCGAGCACTAGCACCAAATCGGCGTTGCGCACTGTGCTAATGCGTTGTGCGATCACAAAGCTGGTGCGGCCGATCATCAGCTTGTCGAGCGCCTGTTGCAATTGATATTCGGTCTCGGCATCGACGGCGCTTGTGCTGTCGTCCAAAATCAGGATGTGCGGGTCGAGCAGCAGCGCACGCGCGATGGCGATGCGTTGTCGCTGTCCACCGCTGAGGCCAATGCCCCGTTCACCAACGCGCGTCGCATAGCCGTCAGGTTGCTCTAGGATAAAATTGTGCGCCTGCGCCGCTTTGGCGGCAGCTTCCACCGCTTCGTCGGAAGCCTCGGGACGGCCATAGGCGATGTTGTCGCGAATCGTGCCGGAGAAGAGCGTTGTCTCTTGCAGCACAATGCCGATCTGCGAGCGCAGGCTGTCGAGCGTGACATCACGCACATCGTGGCCATCGATCAGAACCTTGCCCTCTGTCGTATCGTAGAAGCGTGGCAGCAGGTTGATAATGGTGCTCTTGCCCGAACCGGTCGAACCGAGCACGGCAATCGTCTGCCCCGGCTCGACGGTGAAGGTGACACCGCGCAAGGTATCTTCTTTCTGACCGATATAGCGGAAGCGCACCTCCTTAAAGTCAACCCGCCCCTGGATCGTCGGTAGTGGCCGCGCATCGGGTTTGTCTACTACTTCGTTCGTGGCGTCCAGCACCTCAAAGATCCGTTCCCCGCTAACGCCGGCGCGGATTACAATGCCGGAAATAAAACCAATGGTCATCATCGGCTGCACCAGAAAGGTGAGGTAGGAGATAAAGGCGACCAATTCACCGACGCTCAGTTGGTTGCCCATCACCTGCCAACCGCCGTAGCTCAGGATCAGAATTGTGCCCAGGTTGGAGACAAAGAAGATCGCTGGAAAGCTGGCGGAGGAGGCGATGACAAACTTAAGGCTAGTTGTTTTGTACTCGTCGTTGGAGCGGGCAAAGCGTGCCATCTCATGATCGGAGCGGGCAAAGGCTTTGACTACACGGATTCCGGCCAAATTCTCCTGTAGAACCGCGTTGAGATCACCCAATTTGGCCTGAATCACACTAAACATTGGGCGGATATTGCGCGCAAAGTTGGTCAGGATCAAGATCAGTGGCGGCATAATCAACATGGTGACCAGCGCCAGCCGCCAATTCATCCAGAGCAAAATGCCCGCCGTGCCAATCACCATTGTAAAGGCATTGAGTAGCTGAAAGAGTCCCTGCCCGGTAAATTGGCGAACCAATTCAACATCGTTGGTCGCCCGTGTCATCAATTGACCAGTGTGGTTGCGATCATGATAGCTAAAGCTGAGCCCCTGGATCTTGGCAAAGAGCTGGTTGCGCATGTCAAAGGCGACGCCCTGGCTGGCCTGTTCGCCCCAGAAATTCTGTGTGAAAGTAAAGACGCCACGCGCAATCGAGACGATGGCCAAAATTGCTGTGCCCCAAACAATTACGCGCAATTGCTTGCCGGTGATACCAGTGTCGATCACCCAGCGTAAGAGCTGCGGCGTCACCAGATTGGTCACCGTTACCAACAAGAGGCTGACCGTTGCCCCGATGGCGTAAAAACGGTACGGTTGAAGATAGCTGAAAATTCGACGGAGAGCTTTCATGAGATTAACTCAGTTCTAGGCTGCGTCCGCGATGGACAACAGACCAGTAGTGCACCCATCTATGGGCACAAATTCAGTTGGTTGTTTACTTGGTCAACGACGATGTTGCGGGTAAGCGGAAGGTGGATTCTCTTCACTAAGAACCTTTCCTGAAAATCGGTTGTGGGGTCATAGACTCCTCCTACAGGAGAGATCGTCACAGAGATTTTCAGGTGAGATACTAAAGGTCGGCGACCATCGCCGGCAACAGCACTATGAATAGTATAGCACGGGATGGTCGCTTGTCAGAATGGTTGCATCCATTGTGGTGGATGCATGGAATGAGTAGGGGTGTGGGCACGTCTGAGTAAAAACATGGACAAAATTCAGATGAAAATCGATGTTGCTAACCACTTGTTGTGATGTTACAGATAACCCAAGGGTCTTCAGTAGCTCAGGAGGGTGACAATGACAAATCGCATAGCGGAGGCTGAGCTTGTCGAAGCCAAAGCGGGTCACCCTTCTGAGATTCTGAAGACCCTAACATAACTATCCGGCCTATGCTCTGAGTGTGATACTGTTGGCAAATGCCGAAGGCGTAGCCGCTGCGGCTTCGACAAGCCCTTCGACCGGCTCAGGCCGAAGCTCAGCCTATGCTTGATAAACCGTCTCGCCGCCAATCACGGTGAGTTTCACCTGCGTATCTTTGATCGCCATTGGATCACAAGTGAAAATATCTCGATCCGGCACGATGAAGTCGGCATAGTTGCCTGGCGTGATCGAGCCCATGACACTTTCCAGGCTTTCAGCATAGGCGGCCCCCGTTGTATAGCCGGCCACCGCTTCGGCCACCGTTAACTTCTCGCTGGGATGCCAACCCGCTTCACCCGGATAGCCATCGGCGCGGCGGCGGGTGACGGCGGCATGAATGCCGACAAAGGGATTCGGCGTCTCGACCGGCGCATCGGAGCCAAAGGCCATGCGCGCCCCGGAATCGAGCAGCTTGCGGAAAGCGTAGGCTAACTCGCCGCGCTTGCCCCAGAAGGCATCGACATTGTTCATATCCTGCGTGGCATGGATCGGCTGTACCGACGCGATCACATCAAGGTCGGCCAGGCGAGGCAGGTCCTTTGGGTGGATCACCTGGACATGTTCGATGCGGTGGCGACGCAAATTGCGGGTGATACCCGCTTCTGCTTCTTGGGCGCGTACGGCGGCAAAGACATCGAGCACATCGTGGTTGGCACGGTCGCCAATCGCGTGGATCACCGTAGGCAGACCGGCCGCGCTCGCCTTGCTTGCCATTTCGAGCATCTCTTCTTTGTCAACCACGGTGATGCCATAGTTGTCGGGTTCATTCTCATAGGGCTCGATCATGGCCGCGGTGCGGGGGCCTAACGCGCCGTCGGCAAAGAGCTTGAGGCCGCCGACGTGCAGCCACTCGTCGCCCAGCCCGGCGCGCAGGCCAACGCCGAGTGCAAAGGGCAACTGTTCCATTGAAATATGGGTGACCGCGCGCAGCTTTAATTGACCACGATTGCGCAGCCGTTGAAAGGTGCCAAAGCCCCGTTTGCCGTCGAGATCGTGGACGGCAACCAGCCCAAAGCGATGCGCATTCGCCTGTGCCGCCAACACCGCGGCATCAATATCGGCATCGGTCGCCTCGGGGATCTGGTCCGCCACCAGCGAGATCGCCGGATCTTCGAGCAGGATCCCAGTCAGCGCGCCGCTGCTGTCGCGCAACAGCTCGCCACCGGTTGGGTTGGGCGTCTTGCCGTCGAGACCAGCCAACCGCAGCGCCACGCTATTGACCACCGCCGAGTGACCGCTCTTTTCGCGTAGTAGGACTGGATGATCAGGTGCAACACGGTCGAGATCCTGGCGCGTGGGGAAGCGCGGTTCGGGCCAGAGCGTGTGATTCCAGCCCCAGCCAACGAGCCACTGGCCGGCAGGGATGGTGGCGGCTTTGTCGGCGACGCGCTGCAACATTACGTCAAGCGTCGGCACTTCAAAGATCGGGATCTGTTGCAGGCTGAGCGCATAGTGGGTGAAGTGGATATGCGCATCGGTGAGGCCGGGCAGGACCGGTGCGCCTTGCAGGTCAATGACTTCCGTATTGGGTCCACGATGAGATTCGATCTCTGCGCTGCTGCCCACGGCCAGAAATTTGCCGTCGCGCACGGCGAAGGCTTCGGCAGTCGGTTGGGCAGGATCCATCGTGTAGATGGTGGCGTTGGTGATGAGTAGGTCGGCGGACATGGGTTGTGTGTTTCCTTAACGTGCTTTTGCGATCTCAATGACCACAGCGTAGTTGTCTGGCTGCTTAATTTTTAGAAATCCTTGACGGTTTGTGCTCGTGTGGTGATTTCTAAAATTAACTGTTCGCAGCGGTAGGTGCCAATGGCCTTCTCTACAGCCAGGGGTTGAAAAGTTTGACCGTCGTGCCGTCAAAATCTTTGACATTGCGGGTCACCAAGTGGTAGTCGTAGTGTAGCGCCAGCGCGGCGATCAGTGAATCGATGGCCGGCAGGGTACGCCCTTGGGCGGTTAGCTTGCCCCAAGTGATCATAACATCAACCGTTAGCGGCAAGATCCGATTGTGAAAGCGCAGTAAGAGGTCGTTTTGTAGCCACTGCTCAAGGCTCTCTTTTCGATTAGAAGGCGGTAACTTTGCGATGCCCCGTTGGATTTCGCCGATAGTGACGACGCTCAGATAAAGCTGTGCATCACTGATTTCGTCGATCCAAGCCACAACCTGTGGGTTGGTAACCTTGGCGACGAGTTCTGAGATAACACAAGTGTCGAGTAGGTAGTTCACAGCACAAACTCTTCGCGTACTTCGCTTTTGTCGCGGCTGAAGTCAAGCTCGGCTGCCGCAAGTGGCGAATGGCGAAAAAATGTCGATAGTTTTTCCTGAGAGGCGGCAATCCGTTGATATTCCGCGTAGGAGAGAACAATCGCAACTTCAGCCCCGCGCCGCGTGATCAGCTGTGGCCCCTGATGCAGGGCCTCTTCAATAACTTGGCTGAGCTTATTTTTGGCTTCTTGCAGTTGCCAGCTTTGCATTTTGGATTCCTCTTCTGTACACTTGGCTAGACTAGCTAGATTGTAATTCGATTTTTACAGCGTGTCAACCGCTAGGAAGTACAGGGCGCGTCCCAAATTAGGGGGACGTAGTACAGCTCTCCCCTTTTTCGGGATACACCCGAAGTAAAAGCTGTGATCGCTATGATGTTTGCATAACCGGCAGATACGACACAACGCAGAGGCACTTATGGGAAACACAAGTACCTCTGCGTTGGAAAACAAGGGTAGGCGATCAGGAGATGCTAAAGGCAGCAGCTATCGTTTGACAATCGGCAGGAAAATCTCTGTTTTGAGCGGCAAGGGGGCTGCCAACTTGACACTACAACTTCGGGTCGATGCACAGGTTGGTAGTGTGGCGCTGCTTGCATCTGCCGCGACCACCAATCCCAACTTGTCCAGGAATTGGTCCCAGCCGCTGCGCTGCACCCAACGCAAGTTGTCGCTGGTGTACAGGGACCGTTTGGCATCATTGGCTTGTGGCAAGTAGATGGCGATCCCCTTGGCGTTCTGCCACGTCCACTGCTGACCGGGGAAGGGGTAAGGCTCACCATTGGCAAAGCCGAACTCACCACCAGTTACCCCGGTGATAGCGTTGCGGACCGTACCAATGGACATTGTCAGCGACGGAATCGAAGTAATTCTGTTCTGTACTTCTTGCAGAAAGCTATCCAGGTCGACGTATTGATCAGCGCTGTTGATTTTGCCATCGTAGTTACTTTCATACCGTTCCGCGGCGTCAATTGCATCTTTGATTGCGCTGCGTTGGCTGGTGGCGGCATTGTTTAGTTCGGTCACCAGGGCACTGACTGCGGTCGCCAACGCATCTATCTGTTTCAACTGGTAGAGCGCCAAGGTGTAGGGGTATCCCGGCTCGCGGCTCGTTAGCGCTTGCTTTTCGGCGTTTAGCCAAGCCTGCCCAATCGCTTTGCCATCCATGTTGACGGAAGTAGCGGCTAACATCGCGTCATAGGCGAAGGACGCCCACGCCGTGTTGGGCGACGCCAGCAGATAATCGACGTACGGGGCAATCTCGTCAGCCACTTCGGCCATCCCCATCGAACAGGCGTCGAGATAGAGCAGATCGATCTTGCGCCCGGTCGCACCGTTTAGCCACTCCAGCGCAATACCCAATGCCTTGGTCGAGAGTGCCCGCGTGCCGCTGCTACTGCCACCGGTGGTATCATCCCACAACAGCCCACCGATATGTTCTTCTGTCGGACCGCTGCGACTTGGCTGTTCGCCCCAACTGCTCGGTTGGCTGGGCAACGCATTTGCCGTCCAGCCGCTGCCGTGGCCGACCAGCGAGAGCATAATCTTGGGGGCATCGAGGTGGGCGCTCAGGGCCTTCTGGGCAAAGTCGAAGATCGATTCGGGATGGGCCGTATCTTCACTCACCTTCCAGAAGTTGCTGTTTTCGACATAGCGCCCGTCACAGGTGGGATCATCTTTATTGCTAGCGATACAAGGAGTGCCGCCGGTCAGCTCGTAGACATAGGCGTTGTTCTCGCCGGGGCTGTCGATGAGCAGGCGGACGGTGATGTTGCTATTCGCCGCGCCCCGTTCGACATTGGTGACAAGCCGTTGCCATTGCTCGGTGTCGTCGCCGAGGTTGTTGTCGAGGACGGCGTATATGAGGACCAATGGTTTGCCGGGGGTTACATCAAGCGAAAAGGTGAATTCAGCACTTTGGCCCTGGTTGTCGCTGCGGTCGGTCAGGGTGATGCGACCGAAATAGGTTGTATTCGGCGACAGATTGGTGACTTCGACACTGCTTGTCGTCTCGTAGGAATCGATGGTGATCGACTGGGAATAGTTGCCGGGCGTAGTGCCATATTCGAGTGTGCTTTTGGCGAACTCATTGATCTGCCAACGTAACGTTACAGAATTGGCACTGCCGGGTAGGACGGTTATGGTACCATCCAACTGCGGCGCAACCTGATCATTGACTAGATCTTTAGGAAAAGACAACGTTGCTGAACGGCTTGCGCTGGCGTAATTGGGGAAGACGTGTGGCGTGACCTTGCTCAGTGCCCTACGCATTTCAGTAGACGCATCAACCAGTTCTTTCACTATGGTTGCATTGCCATAGTCGGCAGAAACTCGTTTGGCCACCCGTTGCAACGCCGTTATGAACTCGGTTGCTGGCCTGCCAAAGCCGGTTGTGAAGGTTGCGCTGGCGTCGCTGACCGAGATATCCGACTGTCCAGCCGCGGTGACTATCCAAAATAAACTGATCATGAGGGTGGTGCATAGCGCAGCGAGTAGACGTGCTTTCATCATGGCACCTTGTAAATGATGGCGAGACCGCTTACGCCATGGGGTGTGTTGCTTTTTGAATCCGCTTTGATCGTTACGATATTTGTCTGTCCTAGTAACGGTTGAGGTCCAGAGAAAACTTCGTTCTTGATGCTTCCGTATTCAACCTGCGCAATCTCGGTACCATTCAGGATATATCTGAATGTATCATAAAACGGTGCGCCTCCTATGTCTTTTAATGAGCCAAGTGACCAACTCCATTCAAAATACTGAAAATCGGACGTTATAGGAGGGGTAACATTGAAAGAGTTTGTGTCAACAGTATTTGTTTCAAAATCGTCAGCAATCAACATCATGCGGTTGGCATTGGGAAAGGCGAAATGGTAGTAACTAGGAGTCGGTTGAGGTGCACTGACCTTAAATGCTACGTCTCTCAATACTTGCTCAAGCTTCGTTGGCAAATTGCCGCTGCCATCCCAATTTAACCAATCAAAAATCTTGCTGGTCGGTGTGGAACGATGGTAATAGGCCATGAGCCAACCTTCCTGACTGATATATAGCTGTACATCATCGTTGCCACTATAGTCAAGATCAGTATTGGTTTCGTTGACAATCGCAGAACCGAGTAGATAGCCATCTGTTGCTATAACTTGTGAACGGTAGAGTGATTGTAGATTGGTGCTGTTGATGTCAATGGTTCGGCCGACGTTAAAGTAGGCTGCAATGCCTGCTTCCTCATCGAAAAAAGTTATGCCTTGGGCGTGGGTTGTGTTGAAAAACGGCGGCGCTTGCAGACGAATTGCGCCATCCTTGTGTTGCGACCAGATCCAGCCGCCATTGAATGTCAACAGCGGGGCCAGCAGGAGGGTGACGATACAGGTAATCGCGGTCTTACGCATCATAGGTTGCAGCATAATGCCTCCATGGTGTGTTGAAATAGGTTTTGTGGAGATGATTGAAAAAACGATGACGGGCAGTTCTTACGCTTTGCCGCCACAAGCAAGAACAAAGATGCTAGCGGTAGGGTTGCCTTATTCTCGGTTGTACATGGCAAAGGTGAGCAAGGGGAAAGGAAGTGCACCTGTTCTCAATTGATGGAAATCAATTTTGTGTAACATCAACGGACAAAGATGAAAACACTGATGACTGTCATCGCCAGCAAGGGCCAGATCACGAATCCGATGCAGCCTGGTACAGGGCCTGGATCATGCGGTGGTGGCAGGTGATTCATATGCTCCAACGCCCGTTTTGCTGCCCACAGATCCAAGCGAATCCAAACTGTATAAAGAGAAACAGTAACGAACAGAACGGTTGTAACAACGAGTAGTAAGGTCAACTTTCTTGCGACATAGTGGCTTCCTTCCCTTATGATATCAAAAGGAAACAAAATTTTCCATTCTGGTAATGGTTATTTGTCTTAATGGGACCCCGCCGGTTTTGCGCTAAGAAAAACCCAATAAAACTCATAGTCACTACCGGGTACCCGCGCAAACCCAATGCCATAGTCGGTCTGTTCTCGGAAGAAATCATTCTCTCCCAGCAGATGGGCTCGATGTTTGTCCGATTGCATCCACGCCTCCCACATGGCTTCTGCTTCCTGCGCACCGGCACCAATCGATTCGATGTTGTTGCTTGCTAGCTCTCTGCCATAATAGTCCGGCAGCCGATAGCCGGCCTCGCTCACCAGATCATTGGCCCCCTGCCCTTCAGGGCTAATGTGGTCAAAGTAATGCCGCCGGCCCATATCCTCGGCGCGGGCACGCGCAACGGCAGAAAGAATTGGCTCACAACGGAACGCGGTATGTTCCTGGGCGGGATGCTGCTGAAAGAGGCTCGCCATCGCCTCTTCTTGTGCATTGAATTGACAGGCCGGATAGGTTGTATCACTCACCGCCGTGGGGCTGTTTGTGACCAGAGGGATAAAGAGTAGATGTGACAGATCATCCGGTTCGGCAAATGCGGCGAATGAGTTCCAGTGCATAAAAACGATTGAACAGAGTAGAACGAATGTGAATCGGGCAATGGTTGCTAAAGCTGTCTCTCTCATAGCGATCTCTCCAAGTTGATAATTTTTTGATCTAACGAGTATACTTACCCTATCCCTCCACCAAACCAAACAGCAACCCTACAATGGCCTCACCTCGGCCTGCCAACCACGGGAATCCAGCGTCGGTTGCTGCTCGGTTTGCACTTAGTGTCTGTCCGTAAATTCTCTGTTCCCGCTGGGCCACAACTGAATTTACGGATAGGTTCTTATTGTTAACCGGAGGAAGTCAACTGCGTTCATCCTAGCACGGGCGGGCGTGGGTAGAGTTCGGACTTTCGCCGGATCGGTTCGGTCTTACAAAATATCCCTCCTAGCCTCCCCCACGTTGGGGTAGGAACCGTCTTCTCGCCAACGAGACTTCGACTCCCTCCCCAAGCTGGGGAGGGTCGGGGTGGGGTTAGCTTTGCCCATCAGGAAACTCATGACAACCCAATCCGTCCAACCTGCCACCTTTGGCGAGACCCTGCTCCACGCTTTGGAGCAGTTCACTAATCCAGTCGCCCTGGGTCGCACGTCGCCGCTGGCAACACCCTATTTGCTTGGGCATCACCTGCCCGCAAGCGAGACCGATGCCCGAGCACGAGGACGCGTTTTGCAGCAGCTGCTACAAAGTGCCGTTGCGGCAATGTCCGGTGAAGATGCCGACCTTCATCGCGCGATCATTGAGGAGCGTTATTTTAAAGGCAAAAGCGCCGCCGCCGCTCGCGATACCGCACGCATCGCGCTGGGCAAAACCCAATATTTCGAGCACCAAAAGCGTGCGATCCTCCAGTTAGAACCCCATCTGCTCGACCAACTCAACCCAACGTTGCGCCTGGAACAGCCGCTATTGCAAGCGGGGGAGTTGCTCGATCGCGACCGTGTCGTCGCACGCTGCTTGGCTGCGCTTACCCAACGGCAGACTGTGATGCTTACCGGCCCCGGTGGCGTGGGCAAGACGAGCTTGGGCAGCCGCTTGGCCGAGGTATGGGGCAATGAAGTCTTCTGGTTTACCGTGCGACCGGGCATCAATGACCATCTCCACCGCTTTCTCTTTGAGTTAGCCTACTTCTGCCGCCTGCGTGGCGCGGCCTGGCTCTGGCAAGAGCTGATCGCCAACAACGGCTATTTGCCCGCGGCACGAATACCGGCGATTGTGCGTCACACGTTGGTGGCTCTGCCCACCGTGCCCCTGCTCTGCCTTGATGAAGCCGATCTGCTGCTGACCACTACCGATGGTGCAGGTGCGGATTCACAGGCTCGCCCGCTTTCGGAACTGTTGGCCGGCTTGCGCACCCTTGTCCCAATCCTGGCGATGGGTCAACGGGCCGCCATCGACGCCGATCACCAGGAGCCGTTGACCACGCTGTCGCCGCCGCTCAGCAATGTTCTGTTGAAGCGCCATCAGATCAATTTGCCCGCTCCAGAGCAAGAACAACTCTATCGCTACACCAGCGGCAACCCACGCCTGTTGCACCTTTTGATTGCGCTGCATCAAAGTGGCGAACCACTGCCCGACCTGTTGGGACAACTGTCGCACGCCCCGTCGCTCCACTTTCTGTTGGCGCGCATTTTGCAGCGGCTGGACGAAACCGCAATCGGCGTGCTGCTAGAGGTGGCCATCTTTGCCGTGGCGGCTCCCGTCGATCAATGGCAGACGGATCCGGCGCGGTTTACTGCGCTGCAAACGCTCTACACCCGGCGGCTGATTCAACTCGATCAGGCGGGCGGTGTTGCCTTACTTCCCGCTTATCGGGATGCGATTGTGGCTGAACTACCCATACAAAAAGCGGCACAGCTACACGCCAATGCCGCAGCGATCTTTCAACGACGTGGCCGCTATACCCTGGCCGCGCAACACCTGAGCCACACCACGGAGCCGGAGCGTGCCGTCTGGTTCTGGCGCGATTTGCAACAGGCGGAGATCAATGGTGGGCAGGCGTATCCTGCCTTGAAGCTCTTCCGGGCTATGCAACAGCTGCCCTTGTCAGTAGCCGCGCGTGAGCAGGTGGTGCTCTATTGTGCTGCTTTGGAAAAGGTGGTGGGCACTGATGCCGCTGCGCTTGCGGAACTGCGTTCAATCCTGATCAAAACGCCCTTACTCCAAGTCGAAGCGGATACATTGGGTGGTCTCCTTGCCAACGACCGCGGCGATCTCACCACCGCGGAGCAACTGTTCCGGCGCGCGATTGGTGAAGCGGAGCAACTGTTATCGGTCCGACTGGCACACGCTTACAAAGGATTGGGCTGGCGCTATCGCAATGAACGAGCGTTGGAACAAGCCTGGCGCCAGGGGTTGTTGGCACAATATGAGGTGGCCAACTTTCAAGGAGAGGTGCAATTTAATCGCCGTATTTATGAGCAAGCGATTGCCCATTGGCAAGAGGCGCTGCGCCTGGCCGAGCAGCTCGATCACACGAGCGGCATCGCCAAAAGCGCCAACAATTTGGGGCGCTGCCACGCCACCATTGGCCACTACACCGAGGCCGATGGCTATTTCGACCGTGCCGAAGCGATCTACCGGCAGATTGGCAAGGTGACGGTGTTCGATGGCATGGCTGTAAATCGTGCTTTTGTGTGGAATTTGGCCGGTCGGTATACGGACGCAGTTAGCTTGCTTCAAAACCTGCTCGTGGACAAGGTGCAACGTGGAGAATCGACATCGCCAGAACTGACGGCGCTTATCTATCAAAATTTGGCCGAGGCGCTGCTGGGGTTGGGACATTTGGTGGAAGCAGAGCAAGCCGTGCAGGAGGCTATCGACCAGGAAGAGGTCAATGTATCGCCCGATGCCTTGCGCACGCATGGTGAGATCAAATTGCAACAAGGGTTCCCGGAACAAGCGGAGCGGTTGATCTGCCGGGCGCTGACGTTGATCGACCAATTTGAGACGCCCGATCCCTATTTGGCCGGTTATGCGTGGCGCGCGTTGATGCAAGTTTATTGTGCAACTGGTGACAACCAAAAAGTGCAGGCGGCTTATGAAAAAGCTGTCGACTGCTTTGCCACGATGAATCTATCCCATGAGATTGACAAAACGACGAGGCTCATGTGAATCCCACCCTCCTCGCCGTCGATCTCGGCCTCCACGCCGGCCTCGCCCTCTATGGGCGCGATGGCCGTCTACGCTGGTATCGCTCGCACAACTTTGGCACGACAACACGGATGCGGCGCGGCGTCTATACGATCCTCAGCGAGCTTCCCGATTTGCACTATCTCGTGATGGAAGGGAGCGGCCCGTATGCTGCGATTTGGCGCAAAGAGACGGAACGGCGCAATCTCCAGGTGATCCAGATCAGCGCCGAAGCGTGGCGGCCGGCTCTCTTATTGGATCGCCAGCAGCGCACGGGTGCCGCCGCCAAGCAGCACGCCGACCGCCTGGCACGCACTGTCATTGCTTGGTCGGTTGCGCCGATGCCATCCGCCTTGCGCCATGACGCGGCCGAGGCGATCCTCGTTGGGTTGTGGGGCGTGTTGCAGGTTGGCTGGCTTGCGGAGAGTCCAATTGGCCGAGGTGGTTAATGAAGGCCTCTCTCTTCTCTGTGGCAGAAAACGACAAGTTGTTACTCAAACAGCCTGTTAAACACTTTTATTCTTCTCTCATTTTATTTTAAGCTTTAGCTAATCTAATTTTAATACTAATTTCGTCTTTATCAGTGGACCTGCGTAGCAAAAGCCGACCCCGCTGCTACGCAGGCATCCCCGAACTCAGGCCACTCTACTACCATCCCCAACAGAACGCCCGATCGTGTCTTGCCATGAATATCCACCGCCAACGAGCGCGTTACCCCACCACCCAAGCTGTTGCGCATGACAATCACCAGTGCGCCCAAGCCAGCACAAGCGGTCACGGTAATCTGCGACAGTGGCAGATCAAAGTGCCGGCCAAGTGCTGCCGGTGTTACCGCCGCCACCAACGCCGCATACTCATCCGCAACATAGGGCACCATCACAAATAACCCCGTATCGCCCTTATCGCCAAAACGACAGTGCGCTTTTTCGCCCAACTGCACCGTTGACTTCATCAGTAACCCCTTCTAGGGCGTGTCCCATTTTGGGGAATTACAGAGAAAGACCAGTTTGACCGTCTGGTGTAATCCCCCAACTGTGGTACGCACCCCGGATCTGTTGACATTTGCAAAAAACGGCCAATAGAATTGGCCGACTAACAGCGAGAAGCCGCCGCAGCGGCTAAGTTCCTAGCCGCTGCGGCGGCTTCTCGCTGTTAGCAGAGGGTTTTAACCCTGCTGGTCTGATAATCGATGATGCTGCCATAACCGCCCCGTTCATAAACTGCGGCCAAAATGGCGTTCAAATCCAACAGCACATCGGGATCTGGCTCCGTGAGAGGCACCGGGAGCATGGGAAGCGCGTTTTGCAGTTGAATCGGCCACACCGAGACATGTGGTCGTCGATTGGCCCGACTGAGCGTAATATAATAAGGCGCAACTGGTACCGGTTCTTCCAGTGGTGGCCGCGTCCCGCCACGCAGTAGATCGATCTCGATAAAATGGGCCGAAGAGCGCAACAGATCCTGCCATTTCCGCACATAGTCGCGATAGGCAGCGTGGCTGGGCCGTTTGTTGACCGGTGACAAAATTTCAATGGCCGTCACGAACTCCATCGTTGCCGTCGCCCGCACCTCAATGCTCATCAGCCGCAAAGGGAATTCCAATGCCACGCGACTTTCGACGGGTGCCGGTGTCATCACAGCCATCGCAACGGGGGCGCTTCCTTGCGCCGGTTGCGGTTGAAAAATACCAACATCGGGCCGAATGGCTGTTGGCTTTGTCGCCACCAACACCTCTTCATAGGTGACATAGGGCACTAACCGTGCGACATAACGGGGCTGGATCGTGTTATTTAGTCTGGCCCGAATTTCATCGGCAAACCCATTATGGAAATCGCTCCACACTTCCGGCTCCACACTTCCGGCTCCACACTTCCGGCTCCTCAATGTAGGGATCCATCCCAGCAAATGGTGATGACATTGCTAACCTACCTTACTGTAAACAATTGTTGCTAAACAAAGCGTACTATACTGCGTTCAGAATGAGAACCGGAGTTTTGCGGACCAACGGGATCACGTGCGTCGCACTGACCGCCAACTGCTTCCAGTCCGCTAAATGCTTTGGTCAGTGCGACGCACGCTGGCCGAAACTAGGGGTTTCATTCTGATTTGAGTATAATGAAAAGCAGATGCATCCTCGAGAACAGCTCGATCTATTGTAGGTGACTTCCAGCAATTTGGCAACGGTTTGCGCAATCATCCAATGATCGCAACCCGTGGCTCGACGAGCTTGCGGTCTACCACCACCGACAAAATCCCAACTGTCGGCTTGACGCTCATCTCAACACCACCGCCACCGGCTGGACCATTGGTGTAGAGCGCTTCGACTTCCTCGACCAAGTCAACTGCCGTTTGCCGATCAATGCTCTGCACGGCAAGGCGCAGGCGAACCTCCGGTGGCTCCTGCACGGGCAGGCTGACCGGCTGCCACGGTGTGCAACTGTTCTGCCCAATGAGGGTGATGTGCAGATCGGTAGCGTCGCGCCCATAGAGCGATTCCCAGCGCTCCTGAATGATCGCCGCCGCCATCTGCGCCCTGGCCACACAGCCCGGCCCCGCATACGAAATTGCACCACTGCCCACAAAGCCATCATCAATCCCGACACTCGCTTTGAGTGTCGCCGGCGCGGGCAAACCCACTGCCCCTTGCACCAACACTTGGTCCGGCGCTACTTCGCTTAACGCCACCTGGCGAAAATCAACGACCACATCGGGTGTCAGATAACGACTGGGATCCTCGACTTCATAGAGCAACTGCTCCAGACAGGTCGCCCGATCCAGACGCCCGCCACTCTGTGGCAACTTGGCCATCAACGCAGATCCCGTCTCATCTACATCTGCATAGGGAAAGCCCAGCCGTGCCAGAGCGGGCACCGTTTTGCGCACGCCGTCGGCAAAGTAGCCCCCCGTGAGTTGGCCAGCACATTCGAGCAGATGGCCGACCACGGTACCGGCGGCCAGCCGCGGCCAATCGTCGGCGGACCAACCGAAGCGATAGACCAGCGGTGCCAAAAAGAGCGCGGCGTCGGCCGTTCGCCCGGTAATGATCACATCCGCCCCTTGCGCCAGTGCTTCAACCAAGGACGCACTGCCAAGATAGGCGTTGACCGAGACGATGCGCTCTTGATAGACGCTGAGCGATTCGCCGGTTTCAAGCACGGTACAGCGGGCCGGATTCAGGCGTGTACTGATTTCATCGCCGGTGACCACAGCCACGCGACATTTTGGTAGCCCAAGCCCCTGCGCCAATGCCTTCACCGCCAACCCCGCGCTCTGCGGATCGGCAGCCCCCCCATTGGTAATGATCTTTGTTCCCTTTTCCAGCGCTTGAGGTAATACCGCCGCAAGCCGCCGAAGCAACCGCTCATCATAACCGACACCGCTGGTGGTCCGTTTGCGCCGTTGGGCCAACGCAATCGTTCGTTCGGCCAACAGCTCAAAGACGATAGCATCGAGTTTGGCCTCTTCTACCAAGGCGACCGCCGGCTCCAGCCGATCTCCAGCAAAGCCGGCACCGGCACCGATGCGTAGGGTCTTATCGCTCCTGTCGAAGTTTTTCATCACGTCTCCTTCTCTGAATGTTGCTCTCCACGCACCCCTCTTTTGAAATTTACTGCCCTTCTAACCCGCTTCAACGGGTTTTGCGTAACAGCAGATGAATTCATTCATCCGCTCTCCTGAGCACACCCACAGGTAGACTGTTTGCTATCGCCTCAGGTATACTACCGGAAAAGTGTACAATTCCTTCACTAGGACACGACGGCGGAAATAGTAAGACAGTAGACAGTAAGACAGTGGAACAGTTTGTGCTGACCCCACCGTCCCACCGTCCACTGTCCCACTGTCCACTTACTTACGCCCAACGGTCCTAGCTATAACCAGGAGTACCTAATGTCACAAACATCAGCCGACTGGAACAACCCGAAACTGCTCGGTCGCAACAAAGAGCCGGCCCACGCCACCCTCATGCCCTACGCCACCGCGGCGGAAGCATTGGCCTGTAAACGCTCCGTTTCGTCTTACATACAACTGCTCAACGGCGATTGGGCCTTCCACTGGTCGCCCAACCCGGATGCCGCGCCGGTCGATTTTCACCAACCGGATTTCCCGGTTGACGATTGGGCGACGACCGCGGTGCCAGGCAATTGGCAGTTGCAACCGGGGTCGACCGAAAAGGGCATCAATCAATACGATCCCCCCATCTATACCAATATCACCTATCCCTTTGATATCAGCAACCTGCCCGCGGTGCCAGATCTCGATAACCCGACCGGCGACTACCGAACTACCTTTAGCGTGCCGGAAGCATGGAGCGGTCGCCAGATTTTTTTGACCTTTGATGGCGTCGATTCGGCCTTTCATCTCTGGGTCAATGGCCAGATGGTGGGGTACAGCCAGGATAGCCGTACCCCCGCCGAATTCAATCTGACCAACTATCTGCAACCGGGGGAAAATCTGCTGGCCGTGCGTGTCTACCGCTGGTCGGCGGGCAGCTATCTCGAAGATCAGGATTTCTGGCGGCTCAGCGGCATCTATCGCGATGTCTATCTCTGGGCCGCGCCGACGCTGCACATCCGCGATCTGGCGATCCGCACCGATCTCGATGAGAGCTACTTGGGCGCAACCTTGCGTGTGGTGGCGGCGCTGCATAACTATGGCAAGCAAGAGGCCACGGGCTACACGCTGACAGCGCAACTCTACGACGCGGCCGGTCAACCGCTCTTTGCCGAGCCTCTGACCGCCGCGGTGACGGTGGCTGCGCTGGGCGAACAGGCCGTAAACAGTTCCGCCACGCTCGCCAATCCACACAAATGGTCCGACGAACAGCCCTATCTCTACACCCTGCTGCTGACCCTAACCGATAGCACCGGCACGGTGGTCGAGTATGAAAGCTGTCGCGTCGGCTTTCGTCAGGTTGAGATCCGCGATGGCCAGTTGCAGGTCAATGGCAAGCCGATCCTCATCAAAGGGGTAAACCGCCACGAGCACGACCCCGACACTGGCCACTGGGTGACCGAAGCGGCGATGATCCAGGATATTCAACTCATGAAGCGCTTCAACCTCAACGCCGTGCGCACCGCCCACTACCCTAACCAGCCGCGCTGGTATGAGCTCTGTGATGAATATGGCCTCTTTGTGCTCGACGAAACCAACATCGAAACCCACGGCGTCTGGGACCGTCTGGCCAAAGATCCGATCTGGGAAGATAACTTTGTCGACCGCATCCGCAATATGATCGAACGCGACAAGAACCATGCCTGCATCATTGGCTGGTCGCTGGGCAATGAGTCCGGCTATGGCCCCAACCACGATGCGATGGCCGATTGGGCGCGCGAACAGGAGCCGACCCGCCCGCTGCACTACCACCCGGCAGAGGAAGCACCCGTTACCGATATCATTGGGCCGATGTATCCACCGGTTGCGCGGATTGTCGAACTGGCCGAAAAGGATGACAACCGCCCGATCATCATGTGCGAATATGCGCACTCCATGGGCAACAGCACCGGCAATCTCAAAGAATATTGGGACGCCGTGCATCAGTACAAACGGCTGCAAGGCGGTTTCATCTGGGATTGGATGGACCAAGGGATTCGCCGTTTTACGGAAGAGGGCGAGGCGTGGTTCGCCTATGGCGGTGACTTTGGCGACACGCCCAACGACCGCAACTTCTGTTTCAATGGGCTGCTGGGGCCGACGCGCGATCCCCACCCAGGGCTCTGGGAGTACAAGAAGATCCTTCAACCGGTGCGCATAGAAACGGTCGATCTGGCCGCCGGCACCTTTGTTGTCCACAATGAATATCGCTTTCGCGATCTGAGCCACCTGATCATTGTTTGGCGCCTGGAGCGGGAAGGCGTGCTCCTTGATGAAGGACACCTTGCCGCCCTGCATACCTCGCCCGCTGCCGGTCAATCGGTGACGATCCCCTACACGCTGGCCGATAGCATGGATAAGCGCGAAATCTGGCTCACCATCAGCTTTCAATTGAGCAGCTCTTCTGCCCTGCTGCCCGCCGGCCATGAGGTCGCCTGGGCACAATTCCAACTGCACGACGACAAGCCGCGAACTGAGCCTGTCGCAGTCGGCGAGCGGCTGCGTTCTCAGCCATCTGTACCGCTGCTCCTTCACGATACCCCAGCGACGATTACCCTGCAAAACGAGCGTCTCACCCTCTGTTTTGATAAGCAAAGCGGCCAGATCACCACCTATCAACTCGATGGCCAGCCGTTGCTGATCGCTGGGCCACAGTGGCAATTCTGGCGCGCACCGACCGATAACGATGATAACGATTGGGGCGATCAGAAGATGGCGATCCGCTGGCGAGAATTGGGCTTGGACAATTTGACCGAAGCGGTGAGCAATGTCGCCGTCGAAGAGGCGGATGGTGGCGCATTCCGCGTAATTGTCGAGAGCCGTTTTGTCGGCCAGGTGGATCGGGCACTGGTTGCCGAGCAGAGTTGGCAAGAGCGGCTCAATCAACTGCGCGGGCTGCTCAGCCACGGCACATCGGAGGAGCAACTTGATCTGTTGGCCGGGCAATTTTCGATTGATTACCAGGCTTTGCCAGGGGCCAGCCACGCCGATCGCGTTCAGCGCTTGATCGAGGAGTTGGATCGCCAGGATAAAGTCTATGATCTCGTGCAACTCTTGCATGGGCTAGCGCAAGGCCTGTTGGCTGATACGCTGCCCGACTTTGTCAAGCGGCTCCTGGCCCAGGCGGCAGAAGCCCCGCGCGAAAATTTCCGCACAGCGCTCGTCCCCGCCGATGTCGCCCGCTTTGACTGCCTCTTGATCTATACCGTTAGTGATGATGGCTCATTGCAACTCGATGGCCAAATCGAGCCACGCTACGCCGAACTTCAGTCGCTGCCGCGCATCGGGCTGACGCTGACGCTGCCGGAGCAGTTGGAGACATTGACCTGGTTTGGCCGTGGTCCCCATGAGAGCTATGCGGATCGCAAGGAAGGGGCCAAAATTGGGCGCTATCGGGGTACGGTCGCCGAACAATTTGTGCCCTATGGCATGCCCCAAGAGAATGGCAACAAGAGCGATGTGCGCTGGGCGACCTTTATCGACGCCGCCGGCCAGGGGCTACACGTCACTGCGGATACGCTCTTCAATTTCAGCGCCCATCACTTTACCACCGCGGATCTGACCAACGCTATGCATACTTACGATCTCAAGCCACGGGCAGAGATCACGCTCAACATCGACATCGCCCAATGTGGGCTGGGCAATGCCAGCTGTGGCCCCGGCGTCTTGCCCCAGTATATGCTTGCACCGCAGGCGACGAGCTTCACGCTCGCTTTAGCACCAGTTGCCAACCCACTGCTCGGCTTGGTTGGTTTGGGCGCAAGTGCCGAAGCCACAGACATTGCCGCCGAATTCAACGGCGACGGGTAGTCTTGAAAATGCATAGAGGCTGTGTTCGCGGGTGCTGCACTCGCGTAGGCTGAGCCTGCCGAAGCTGGAGCCGCTTTCCACTAATTCCTACTACGCCGTCGGTAGCTCTAGCCCATGCACAAAGCCACCATCGACACGCAGCACCGCCCCCGTAATATATTCGGCATCGTCGCTGGCCAGAAAGGCCGCGGCCTTGCCGATATCCTCCGGCTGACCAATGCGCCCCCACGGAATATTCCGGCCCCCGGTGGTGATTTCCGCTTCGCTGAAATAGCGTCGTTCGCCCGGTGTATCGATCCAGCCGGGGTTGATGATGTTGACGTTGATGCGCTCCTTGGCCAATTCGCCGGCCATCGTGCGCCCCAAATGGGCAATCGCCGCCTTGGCCATGTTATAGGCCGCGCTCTGCGCAAAGGCAAACTCCTCGTGCACGGAACAGGTGATGATGATCTTGCCTCGGCTTGGCCCGTTCAAGGGCTGGCGCACCATCTGCTGTGCCGCCAGTTGACAGGTGTGAAAGACGCCAAATTGCGCCACTTCGATGACACGCTGGACATTCTCCCACTTGGCCGCTAAGATCGGCTCGCGGATCGAGAGCGCGGCGTTGGCGGCCACAATGTCCAGCGTGCCAAAGCGTGCCACCGCGCCGTTGATCATGGCGGCCACTGCCGCACGATCCGAAATATCCGCTGGCCAATACGCTGCCTGCCGTCCCAGCGCTTCGATCTCGGCAATCGTGGCCTCCGCCTCCGCGCTGCCCGGCAGGTCGTTGATGAGAATGTCAGCCCCCGCCTTGGCGAAACAGAGTGCGATCCCTTTGCCAATTCCACGGCCACCGCCGGTGACCAAAGCGACCTTGCCTGCCAATCGATCCATCTTGCTTGCTCCTTTGCGTTGAATACAGTATGATGCGTGGCGAATTGTAGCATGAATCAGCGGTATTTCACTACAAAGCACTAAATAGCCACAGAGGGCACAGAGGATATAGAGGGCACAGAGGCCACAGAGGCCACAGAGGCCACAGAGGATATAGAGGGCTCAGAGGGCTCAGAGGGCTCAGAGGATTAATCTCTATTGGCCCTGTTGCTGAAGCGTAAGCTGATCAAATTGAAAGCACCTTTTGAATTCATTTGTGATAGACTTGACCCATGATTCACTCTAGCTTCCAACTGCAACACGCTCGCCCCCAAGCCGAGCGTGTTGATGAACTTATTACACAGGTACGCCGCCACTATACGGGGGATCCGGCGGCCATTCATGTTGTGCGGGTGCCGTTGCGCATCTCGCCCCTTGGCGCGCACATCGACCACCAATTGGGGCGGGTAACCGGGATGGCGGTTGACCGTTCGATCCTCTTTGCCTTTGCGCCAACGGACGATCGTGCGGTCCATGTCCACAGCCTCGATTTTGTGGCACCGACCTCTTTCTCTTTGCAGGCAATTCCGCCCTACAGCAAGGGCGATTGGGGCAACTATCTGCGTGGCGCGGTGACGGCGCTGCAAAATACGCACGGTCTGCGCCACGGCTTGGTCGGCGTCTTGGGTGGGGATATGCCGATCGGCGGCCTCAGCTCGTCGGCGGCGGTGACAATTGCCTACCTGCTTGGTCTAGAGACCGTAAACGATCTGCTCATTGGGCCGGATGAGAACATTCGCCTGGTGACGCGCACCGAGCATGATTACATCGGCCTCAACAATGGCATCCTCGACCAAACCTCGATTCTCTTTAGCCGACGCAACCATCTCACGGTGATCGATTGCGAATCGGTGCAGATCGACCGTGCGCCGGCCAGTATTGCGCCGGAGAAATATGCGATCCTGGCCGTCTATTCTGGCGTGGCGCAGGGATTGGTAGGGGCCGGCTATAACAACCGGGTGGCGGAATGTCAAGCTGCCGCCAGCCAATTGTTGGCCTTTGCTGGGCGTAATGGCATTACCGACCCGCGACTACGCCATGTCGACCCCGAACTCTTTGCCAGCGAAGGCTACCGCTTGGCAGAGCCGCTGCGCAAACGGGCAACCCATTTCTTTACCGAGATGGAACGGGTGGCCGCGGGTGAGCAGGCGTGGCGGGAGGGTAATCTGGCCCGTTTTGGTGAATTGGTGGCCCAATCGGGGGAGAGCTCGATCACGAACTATGAAAGTGGCTGCCCGCAGTTGATTACCCTCTATGAAATCCTGCGCGATGCGCCTGGCGTCTATGGCGTGCGCTTTAGCGGGGCTGGCTTTCGGGGCAGTTGTCTGGCGTTGGTTGACCCGGCCCGCAGCGAAGCGATTGCCGAAGTGGTGCACCAGCGCTATCCGCGGGCACACCCAGAAATTGCCGACGACTATAGTGTGCATCTCTGTCAGCCGGCAGATGGCGCAGCGCTGTTGACATAAGGCTCGTTCCGCGTGGCGTGCTAGTCCATGATGGCGTAAATAACCCAATAGCTCAACCCCAACCTAACCCTCCCCGATCTCCGGGAGGAAACTGCGGTCTTATTTCCGCCGCGGTGTACTAGCCTTGACGCTCCCGCGCTGTATCTCCATTTGCGCATGTCTACTCTCCCAATCGCGCCAAGATCGTCACCTCCTGTTGCAGTGTCGCATCTTGCACCGCACCCACCTCGGCAAGAAAGTACCCACGGAACTGAGCGAAAAGCGCGCGATAGGCCGGCGAAACCTGCAACGGCATCGACTGTCGTTCCCACTGGCCCAGCGCTGGATGCTGTGGCAAGCGGATGCCGCGCTCGGTGTTGACGCTGGGGTAGCTCCAATCATCGAGCCCTGCGGCTTGCCCGCGCTCATCATTGATCCAGTTACGCAAAAGATTCGCATAGCGCACCAGCAAGATCCCTTTGCGAATACCGCTGTTGTCAAATTGATCCTCCCCTTGGGCAATCCCAGTGGCGGACGGCAATGTAACCGTCGCTGCGCTACTTTGCAGATTGCCAGCGCGGTCGGCATAGGTGACGGTTAAGGTGGCCTGGCCGGCGCTAGCGGTTGCCCCATTGCGGGCTGCCAACTGGAGCAGCACCAGCCCGCCCTTAACCGCGCCACCGTGGCTGGCTGACGGGAAGAGGGTGTTGATCCGCATCACTTCCCCGCTGGCCGCGTCTGCTTCCGGCGAGCCATAGACCTGTTCGATCACAAAGTCAGGCGAGTTAAAGGTCAACGTCAGATCAAAAAGCAGCGGCGTCACCATAAAGTCGAACTCGTCATCCATGCGCCGCATAAACGCAGTGGGGGAATGGGCGGCATAATAGTTCGCGCCCCGCACCTTGGTCAACCCTTCAATCAGTTGCGTGTTAAAATCAACGCCAATGCCGATAAAGGTCGTGTAGATGCGCTGCGCCGCGGTGGTCTGAGTGAGCGCCAACAGGTCCGCTTGGCCGGTCATGCCCGTATTGGGCTGGGCATCGGTGAGAAAGATGATGCGGTTCTCATAGACATTGGGATCGACGTTGGCATAGCTCGACAACAGATCGGTAGCCATGCGATAGCCCGCTTCCATATTGGTACCGCCCTGTTCACGTAGCGTCAAGATATGTTGTTTGATGCTCGCCATATCGGTTTCGCCCACGGTGCGCATCCCTTTCGCTTGATAAGCCTGATCGTCAAAGAGCACAATCGCCAGGCGGTCATCGGCCTGTAACTGATCTAGCAGCGCCGCGATGGCAGCCGTGGCGACGGCGATTTTGGGTTTACCATCCCATTGGGAGGCAACTGGCTCATTGCTATTGGCAGTGGCGCTGTCATAGTAATATTGGTCAAATGCTTCGCCCATCGAGCCGGAGATGTCGAGCGCGATCACAAGGTTCAAACGCTTGCGGGCAAAGTCGCTGGCCCGTAACCCCGAGTTTAGCCCAACGGCGAGAAAGTGTTGCGCCTCGCCTGAGATTGGATCACGACTCGTCGCCTGGGTATAGCTCGGACAAAAGAGTTGGGTACAGGCGGCTTGCTGTCCCGTCGCAAAATAGTAATCATAGAAGAGCCCCTCCACGGTGACATCGGTCGGCAAGGGTAAGTAGCCCTGTTCAATATTTTCGCGGAAGTTGTTGATATCCTTTGCCCCGCCGACCGCCAGGCCAATCGATTCGTTGGCGATGATGGATCCAGGAATCTGTGATGAAGTCGCTGGCACAACAAGCGCGGTCTGCGCCGGAGCGTTGCCGCTACGATAGGTGAGCACCCCAGCCGCAGTATCAGGTTGTGCTGGTGCAGCAGCGTCCGCCAACGCCAAATTATCTGCTGACGCAGCGGCCAACTCCTCTGTGGAACCGCCAACTGCTGCTGCTGCCGGTTGTTCGATGGCGGTAGTCGCCGGTACAATCGCCTCAAGGGCAGCAGCAGCTTGCTCGTTCGCTGTTGTGCCCGCTGTGTCGCTTTGGGCCACTGGCT
The DNA here is from genome assembly GCA_034432375.1 of Caldilineaceae bacterium. Classification (GTDB taxonomy): domain Bacteria; phylum Chloroflexota; class Anaerolineae; order Caldilineales; family Caldilineaceae; genus JAHBVH01. Next base: position 17,765 of record DAOUCA010000023.1, on the reverse strand, counting down.
GTTGCGGCGTCGTTGCAATCGGTTGACTATGCTGTATCGCGAGCGGAGACTGCGTGGTCATTGCGCGCGTCTGGTGCTGCACTGGTTGCTGATTCCATAGAAAGAAGAGCATCCCAACGCATAGAATGGCCAGCGCGCCACTAAAACGCAACCCTTTTTGGGGCAGTTGTGACCCTGTGCCCGTAGCCTTGAACTGCGGTTGCCAGCGCGCTCGTAACCGCTGGATCAAGAGTAGCGATAGGCTGATCGCCAAGAGTGAGAACAATGTAAAGATCATGTATGGCAGCAACTTTGAAATCAACGCATGGAGCAGGATTGTGATAAAGGAAAGGCGACCCGCAAAAACGGCCAGGGCGGTGAATTGCCAATCGTCAACGCGTGGCGTAAAGAGCCCAATCCACCACAGTCGCTGCCAATACGAGAGCAACAAGAGCAGTATTAACCCGATGAGAATCAGGCGGCGGGGTGATATGCCCCCCCATCGTCGGTTGTGCTGCTGCCGGGATGACGTTTGGGCGGTAGAGGTCAATTCGTCATGGAGCACAAGTAGGCGACGACGTGTCTGCGCTTTAAAAAAGGGATTGGGTGTTGTATGCGCTACCTTTGTTGTCCGCAATTGTGCGGCCATTGCCAGGGTGGGATCGTCACTGGGATCGTCACTGCGATCGTCACTGGGATCGTCACCAATGCCGGCTTCTAGCCCTTCTGCCCAGCGTTCTAATTCGGTTGGTTGTTTTGATTTATTCCAAAACATGGATGCTCTCTCCTACTGCGCTGTCGTGCAGCGTCGTAAAGTGCTTCGTGAGTCGCTTCAGCGCGCGGTGCAGCCGTACGTAGACTGTGTCTACTGAGCAGTCGAGCACTTCGGCGATTTCCGGGTTGGTCAGCTCTTCAAAAAAGCGTAGGGCCAACAACTCCTGGTCAGCGGACGATAATTTGGCGAGCGCCTGGCGTAACTCGGCTACCTCTTCATTGTGTGCCACCAGCCAATCCAGATTAAGCGGACTGGCGTGGTTGGGATGGAGTATCGTCAGCCAGCGTTGTTTGCGCTGATAGCTAATCAACTCATTGCGCGCAATGCGGTAGAGCCACGCGCAAAAGCCCGCGCCCTTTGGCTGATAGCCGGCCAGTGCCCGCAGTGCCTTTTCAAAGGTAATGGCCGTAATATCTTCCGCCGCCGCATCCCCCTCGGCGCGCCGGCGCACAAAGAGATAGACGCGGTCTATATAGCAATCGTAGAGCGCGGCAAATGCGGCGGAATCTGTTTTGGCTTTTTCGATCAGATCTCTATCTCTGTCGACTTGAGATGACATGCCAACTCCTGATGTTTGTGTGGCGATCGGTCGCTGCCTATTTAACGCACGAATGGAAGAAATCTTTCACCCGTGCCCAAAATTTGTTATAGTTTAGATGTCATTCCAATTTTTAAATCACAGAGGATTTGCGCAGACCGCTGGCTGAGTAGCAAGCATTTTTGTGTATCGAAACCGAGCGTTGCGTACCTCCTATCACAATAAGGGATAACCAACCCCATGCAAGGTGTAATTCTCGCCGCCGGCAAAGGCAAACGGCTGCAGCCGGTGACCCCGGCGCGTACCAAGGCAATGGCCCCTGTCGCCGGCAAACCAATTGTGGCGCGGGTGCTCGATCTCTTCCTCGCCAATGGCATCCGTGATATTCTGCTGCTCATCAGTCCCGACGACGCCGATATCCGCGTCTATATGGAACAATATCTATCAGACGAAGTGATCATCCATTTTGTTGTACAAGAGGAACGGCTGGGCATGGCTCATGCCTTGACGCTACTCGCACCCTATATCAAGGGCGACTTTCTCATGTCGGCCTGTGACAACCTCGTGCCGGTCGAGCATGTAGCAGATCTGCTGCGCACCCACCAAGAGCAACAGGCCAACGCCGTTCTCAGCTTGATGGAGATCGATATTGCACAGTCGGCTAGCACCGGTATTATCGATTGGCAGGGGCAGTGGGTCGGGCGCATTGTCGAGAAGCCGCAGCCGGCCGATGCTCCCTCGAATATTGCCAGCCTGCCCCTCTATCTCTTTGCGCACAAGTTGCTCGACTACCTGCCGCGCGTCCAACCCTCGGCGCGCGGGGAATATGAGTTGCAGGATGCGATCCAACTGCTGATTGAAGACGCAGGGCGGGTGACCGGCGTGTTGACGCCGCAGCGCTGGCAATTGACCAATGTGGCTGATCTGCTCGAACTCAATCGCCACTTTCTGTTGACGGAGCCAGCGGGTGCGCAAATCTTAACCGATGCCCTGGGCTCCAATGTACAACTGATCCCACCCGTGCGGATTGAGCCCGGTTCAACCATCGGCGACAATTGCGTGATCGGCCCCAATGTTTATCTGGAGGCCGCGTGTCAGATTGGTGCGGACACCCATCTGCGCGATGTGATTGGCTTGCGTGGAGCCACCGTTGCCCCGGCGAGTCACGTGGTGGATACCGTGCTCATGGGTGCATAATTCTCCCAGTTCTGCTATACTTGTGATAGTGAGTGTGATAGATATTTGGAGGTTAGGAGCACGACCGTGACCGTTACAAAATTGCAGGATGCCATGCCCGATATCTATGCGGAACCGACGTGGGACGTTGCGTTGCTCTTCCCGGCGCAAAGGGCATGGACCGAAGCCGAATACTTGGAACTCACCACCAATCGTCTGGTTGAATTTTCCCACGGCAAAATTGAGGTACTGCCAATGCCGACACTGGTGCACCAATTAATTGTTGGTTACTTACATGGTTTGTTGCGTAGCTTTGCCAAACAAAAAGGCGGGTATCGTGGTCCTCGCCCCTTTTCGTCTTCGACTATGGGATGGTAAATTTCGTGAGCCGGATTTATTGTTTCTAATTGACAAAAACGATTCACGAAAACAAAATGCTTTTTGGACTGGCGCGGATCTCGTTGTCGAAGTCGTCAGCCCCGATGACCTCAAACGCGATCTCGTTGATAAACGGCGTGAGTATGCCCAAGCCGGTATCCCTGACTATTGGATCGTCAACCCGCAAACCGCGACGATCACGGTATTGGCATTGCAAGCCGATCGCTATGTGGAGCACGGCATCTTTGGGCGTAATATGATCGCGACGTCGGTGACAATCGCCGGGATCAACGTCTTCGTTGCCGATGTATTGGACGCGGACTAAAACGATGACCACCTTTATCCCTGGCCTTGAACTCAATGAACGCTTTTATCACACCATTGTGCGACCCTTGTTAGACGAGCATTTGCCGAGCCTTGTCCACAGCGCGTCGCTGATCGGCTATGGCTCCGATGTCCTTGGCTATGATACCGCGCTCTCCACCGACCACAATTGGGGGCCGCGGCTGCAACTCTTTCTGACGCCAACCGATTACGCTAACCAGCACGATGCGGTCGATCAGATCTTACGCCAGAATTTGCCCCAGACCTTTCTTGGCTATGCCGTCAATTTTAGTGAGCCCGATCATGCCGACGGCGGTACACAGCGCATGGCCACCGATTCAGGTGACGAAGTGCGCCATCTGATTGAGATCAAGACGATCCTGGCCTACTTTCAGCGATCCCTGGGCCGCGATCCCTATACGCCGCTCCAGCCACTCGACTGGCTGACCCTGGGGGAGCAGAAGTTGCTGGAGGTGACTGCCGGCCGTGTGTACCACGATGGCCTGGGCGACCTGACCGAGCTGCGCCAAAAATTTGCCTACTATCCGCATGACATCTGGCTCTATCGGCTGGCCGCGCAGTGGACACGGATTGCGCAAGAGGAAGCTTTTATGGGGCGCTGTGGTGACGTGGGGGACGAACTAGGATCGCATATTGTGGCGGCGCGCCTGACGCGCGAGTTGATGCGTCTGGCCTTTCTGCTGGAGCGCCAATATGCCCCCTATAGCAAATGGTTTGGCACCGCCTTTGGCCGGCTCGATTGCGGCCCCACCCTGCTGCCAATTCTCAACCGCGCCCTTGATGCCCACCCCTGGGCAGAGCGGCAGAAAGCGCTCTGCGCCGCCTATGTCCTGCTCGCCGAGATCCAAAACGCAACAGGCATTGCCGAACGCGTGGAGCCAACGATTACCGATTATTTCAACCGCCCCTACAAGGTGATCTTTGCCGGGCGCTTTGCCGATGTGCTAAAAGCCGCCATCACCGATGAAAGTGTCAAGGCGCTCCCAGCCGATCTCGGCGGCGTCGATCAACTGGTCGATTCAACCGATGTCACTAGCAATGCCGCGGTCATGCAGAAATTGCGGGCGGTGTATCAGTAGGACGGTAAATCAGTCGGACAGTAAGTCGGTAAGACAGTGTGAGTGTGTACCGTCCTACCGTCCTACCATTTACTCTCCTTTCCGCAACAACACCGCGCCAAATTCCACGGCCCCCATTGACGAGCCGCGAAAGATCATCGGGTTGTGCTTCGTATTCGCCTGATACTCATCGGCAATCGCCTGCACGGTCGCTTCGGCATCGGCGCTGCCCAGGATCGCGACCGTGCCACCACTGCCGCCGCCGGTGATCTTGGCACCATAGATGCCCTGCGCGATCCCTGCTTTGCGGGCCAGCCGCACCAGCGCGTCTGTGCCATCGGACCCCAATCCACAGGCCGAATAGCTGGCGTGCGATTGATACATCAATTCGCCCATTTGGGATGCGTTGGCCAACGCATCCCCTTGCAGCAGACGGGCAAAGGTGCGCACCCGAAAGTGCTCGTAGATGGGGTGCGCAGTCGGCCTGAGGATCGCATAGGTGCGCTCCGGCTCGACGGTCGTCACACTATCCGTCGTCTTGCCATATTTGACTAAGAAGTCCGCCCCCTTCATCGTTAGCGGTAACTCGCTTGCAAACTCTTGCTCAAAGTAGGAGGGAGTCAGATTGGCCAGATAGCCATCCCAATCGGTCCCAGCCAACTCTTGCAGAATGCGATAGCCCATAAAGGCTCCCACGCGCACCGAGCCATAGTCGGCCCCAGAGACGGCGTGACGAATCCCCGAATCAATGCCCCACACTGCCAACTCGGGTGGAATGCTGACCAAGCCTTGGATCTCGGCTGGTTGACAGAGTAGCGCCAACAGTTGATGCGCTTCGCCACAGGCCGAGCTCATCTGATCCATAATGCCACAAGGTGCACCGACGACGAGATTTTCCACCTTCTGGCAGAGGATCGCCAACTCGCGCGGGGCCAGGTGGATCTGATAGGCGGTGGCGATAGCTCTCATAACCGCTACCTCAATCGCCGCCGACGAACTTACCCCCTTCCCTGCCGGTACAGCAGAGTCGATCAGGATGCGGGCCCCCTCGGTAAAGCCGACCCCCTTTTCCCGCATGAGCACGAGAAACGCACCAGCCGCGTAGGCGACCCACGCCTGCCGTGGATCTCGCTTAAAATAGCCTTGCGCCAAGGAATAACCGATCGGTAATTTGTCATCGATCAGATCGGCGAGGGGCATCGCAAAGCTCGAGGGGCTGCCACCTGGGTTGGCATTGAGGCTGACGATCTGAATCGTCGGCTCAGCCACCCGTTGCAGCGCAACCAATGTGGCCTCGGCAATTGGCATCTGCAAGACCAACGAACCCGAGTAATCAGCAATTCCCCCCATGAGATCAAGCCGCCCTGGTGCGCGTGTAACGACCAACTCACCGCCGGGCTGAAAGAACGAACGCAAGAACGCATTCTCGTGCCCTTCCAAGCTATTTAAAAATTCGACAAAGTGCTCAACATCAGCAAGTTGATAGGTTGACCCTCTAGAAATAGTGTACATATACAATCCTCTGTGCCCTCTGTGCCCTCTGTGCCCTCTGTGCCCTCTGTGCCCTCTGTGCCCTCTGTGCCTCTGTGCCTCTGTGCCCTCTGTGCCCTCTGTGCCCTCTGTGTCCTCTGTGTCCTCTGTGCCCTCTGTGTCCTCTGTGGCATCAACTAGCTCTCCTCTCACAGCAGCCCACGCGACCGCAGTGCCGTCTGTAATAGGGGCTCAATCTGCTGCCGGATCGCCTCATTCGCATAGCCGACCCAGCCAACATCGGCATCAACGTCGAGCGGTGCGCGCAGGGGTTCGCCGTGAATATCCGTCACAATTACCCCCAATTCGCGCGCGATCAACTCGGTGCAGAGATCATAAGGGTGACAGCAAATCCCCAGCGCCAGCCCCCGCCGCGCCAACACCTGCTCCAATACCGGGCGAATGTCGGCGACAAAACGATCGTGCCCGGCCATTAATTCATAAAGCTGGCCCCCGGTGCAGATATATTGATCTTCAAAACAGTGCGCCTTGCCGGGCTGCACAGGACCAAGCGCGCCACGCACAATCTCCTCGTCGATCTCGGCCAGCACTTCGCGCGCGCTGGGAAAGAAGCGTGCGATCATTGCAAAGCCGTGCGCAATCGTATCGGCTTGCGATGGGTGCAACTGGATCGGCGTCCGTTCGCCGCTGAGCCGGTTGTAGCGCTCGGCCTGCACACCTTGCCCCTTGATTGCCCAGACCATATCCGAGAGATGCTGCTTGACCAGCGGGATCTCCGTCTGCACGGCCAACTCGATATCTTGCAAATTCGTCTCTGGCCCTTTGTTGGGCGCAATCCCTGTGAGGATCCACGGGCTGCGCTTCTGGTACATCACCCCGCGCGTCCCATCGATCGGGTCGACAATGATGCGCCAGATCGCGTCGGCCTCGGCGCTCCCCTCGGGTAGCACATGCTTACCATGCGGTTCCAGCCCCTCGCCGATCAGCACGATGGGCGTGTGGATGGCGATCTCTTTGGTGAAAAAGTCAACGAGTAACTCCTCGCTCACCTTGTCGATGGCGTAGATCGTGTCGCCGGCCTCTTCTTTGGCAATCGCCGCCAGATCGGCGGTGGCGCTCGCTTCACAGGCCGCAACCACCGCGTTGCGAATCTGTTCATGGAGCGCTTTGATTGGTGCGAGTAACGCTTCTATCGTATCATACATGCTTTCGCTGCCTTTAATGTCAAAAGGAAGAGATGTACATTGTCGTAGGGGCACGGCCTGCCGCATCGCTAAGGCAATACATCTCTAAATCGTGTGATGAGTTGAGTATAGTATGGAATGGCGTGGAGTTAAAAAAAGTGTGCTCCCCAATCAGCGCCACAGTCGCCGGCGTCGGCTTGTGCAACTGCTGGTCGGCGCTTGGTTGACGATGACAATTATGCTGGCATCGCTGGTGGCGTGCCAAGTGATCGAGCCAATTCCGCTGACCTCATGGCCCGCGCTACGCACCTATGTTGTTGATCGCGCCGCCCCTCGTTGGAGGGTGCTGCAGCGCTTCCTTTGGCCGGTGCAACTGCAACGCCCCATCACCGCAGTCGACGCTGCTCACCCGACGTTGGCCGATCTGTGGAATGGCCGGGCGCACTTTGTGATCGACGTGCCGGTGACGGGCTTACCGATGGGCGAGTCCGACACGATTCTCTTGCGCAATGGGCAGGCTTGGTCCTATGTCCACGCCAGTGATCGCTCGGCCGCGGTGCGCGATTCCTGTGGCGATCCGGTCCCTTTCCCTGGCTGTGCCGTGATTTATCAAAGTGACGACGGTGGGGCCGTCTTTACTTTGCGCTCGCCCCAATGCCTCACCACCTGCAACCAATGTCCCTGTGCCGGCGACAGTCAGATCGACCAGCAACAGTATCCCCGTGTCGCCTTTGACGGTAAGTTACTGCACATGGTCTATGAATACCGCGGCATGGTCATGTACCGCACCTCGGAGGATGGGCTAACCTGGGAAGCGCCAACGTTTGTCCCACTGACCGGCTTCTGGGCGCGGGACTTGCAAGCGTGCCCCACCGGCGCGGCTGTAGGTGAGCATCCGTATACCACGGCAGTTGCCGAATGTCTCGTCGGTGGGCCGCCGGGGATTTTTATTGAGGATGACTCACTTTATATCTTTGTGGGCATGGGGCAAAATCCAGGGGCGATGGGCTGCTATCGGGGGCAGGTAGATGCGCCGATTGCCGAATTGCAAGCCTGTGCGGCTAACCCGCTCTTTGTCGGCGCGGCAACCTATGGCCCACCAGCATCTGATGCCACGGCTAATGCCCACTTTGACTTTCGTACGATCAGCTCCGCCGAAGTACAGAAAGTTGCCGATCACTACTACATGCTCTATGAAGGGGTACGCGGTCCTGGTCCGGGCGACCCCGGCGACACGCAATTTGGCTTGGGGTTGGCGCGTAGCACAACCGAGCAGATCGATGGGCTGTGGGAGAAGTATGCGGTGAACCCAATCTTGGTCGACCTGCCCGCAAACATCGGCATTGGCCACGCCGACCTGGTGGTGCGCGATGGCGTAACCTATCTCTACACCTCGCTCGATGGCGTGACGCGCAGCCGATTGATCTTGCAGTGGCGATAAGCAGTACGACAACATTAAATTAGACAGATTAACAGAATTAACAGGATTGACACAGCAGAACAAAAATCTTGTAACCCTTGTGAATCCTGTCTACGGAATGTAATTTATAGAGGGCAGCTATGACGCTACAACCGACTGGTCAGTTGACAATTCTACAGACTCATTTGCGCATTGGCGATCCTCATACAGCCAGCGACAACAATGAGCGCTTGAATCTTCAAACGGCGTTGCTAGAGGCGCTTGTGCGCTTGGATGAAGAGGGCGACTACGCGCCATTGTTGGCCAAAGCTTGGCACGTCGAAGCGGATGGTTGCATGTGGATCTTTCAACTGCGTCCCCATGTACTGTTTCACAATGGCGAGCGGTTAGACGCACAGGATGTCGTGGCGTGTGTGGCGCGTGCCTGTGACCCTTCCCTTGGCGGCGAATTGGGGACCGATGGCCTCTACTACAATTACCTCCACGCGATGGCCGTGACTGCGCTCGACCATTTGACCGTACAGATGGTGACTGCCACACCAATCGCCGATCTGCTCGATCTGTTGGTCGAGATCCCGATCCTGCCGCGGGGGACTCTTTCCGCTATGCCCCATACGCTGATCGGCAGCGGGCCCTATCGCTTGGTTGAGGCGAACGATGATTCGGTTGTGATGGCCGCATTTGATCAGTACTGGGATGGTAAGCCACTGGTGCGTACGCTTCATTGGCGGGCCGAGCCGAATGCCCAGCGGCGTGTCGATGCGTTGCGCACTGGGCACGCCGATCTCATTACCAAGGTGCCGCTGTCGCAACGGCAGCTCATTGCCGCGGATCCCAATTTAACGTTACACGTTGCGCAAGGTAGCGTTTGCGTCGCCTTTCTGTGCAACGCCCAGGCGGGGGTTTGCACCGACCGGCGCGTGCGGCAGGCGCTGAACTATGCCTTGGATGTGGATGCCCTCATGGCCGAACTTATGGCAGGGACGGCTGAACTGCTCAACGGGCCGCTCACCTCGTTACATTTGGGGCACGATCCGGCCACACCGCGCTATCCCTACGATCCGCTGCAAGCCAAAACGCTGTTGGCTGAGGCCGGCTATGGTGAAGGCATGACCCTCGTCCTGGATGTGCCGACAACCCTGCCCGACGAGGCACCCCGTCTTGCTGAATTGATGACCGGCTATTACGCGGCGGTGGGTATTCGCACAGAAATCAAGCGCTTTACAGATCGGCCCGCCTACGCCAACATGGTCAAGAGCAAGGCGATTGACGACGCCTGCTGCTTCGATTCCAGCCCGTTGAGCACCTTTCGCCCCCTGCGCGAAAAATTCCACAGCGGTATCCGTGGGCCCTGGTGGCAAGGGTATGCCAACCCCGAAGTTGATGGCCTGCTCGATCAGGCACAACGAACAATGGATCTTCAGGTGCGGCAACAGCTCTACCGCCAAGCCTATCGCATCATCCGTGACGATGCCGCCTGGATCTTTTTATACAGCCCGACCCTGGCGTGGGGTGCTGGTCCACGGTTGGTTGGTCTGCGTTTTACGCGTGATGGGCTGATTCGATTTTGGTAAAGCTGCCCTTCACCTCCATAAGGCCAAGCAAAGAAAATAATGATCCACGAAGTTGCACGAAGACAGACGAAAAGGCTTACCCTTCGTGAAACTTTGTGTGTCTTCGTGGATCGGTTGATTTTTTCGTTGGCCTAAAAGCAGGGGCACGAGCTTGGCCTTTGAGCAGACCCTTTGAGCAGACCCTTTGAGCAGACCCATAGGGAACGGCCAATGAATTTACGTTCGTTTGGTCAGTTCGTCCATAAACGCAATGCTCGTTTGAATGCCCTTATAGAAGTTGGGCAGATGCATCTTTTCATTCGGTGCGTGCAAATTGTCATCGGGCAGGCCGAAGCCCATCAGGACAATCGGGATATCCAACGCTGTCTGGAAAACGGTGGCGACGGGGATGCCGCCCCCTTCCCGCTTAAAGACCGCTTCCACACCAAAGATTTCCTGGTACGCTTGGGCAGCAGCACGAATAGCCGGTGCATCCAACGGCGCAACATAGGCCGGTGAGCCGCTACCACGGGGGCGCACCTCGACGTGGATGGTGGGGGGCGCGATGGTCTGCAAATACTCCTCAACCAACCGCCCAATTCGCGCCGGATCTTGATCGGGCACCAGCCGACAACTAATCTTGGCATGGGCCTGGCTTGGGATCACCGTCTTGAAGCCTTCGGTGATGAAGCCGCCCCAGATGCCGTTGATCTCCAACGTTGGCCGCGCCCCGATCCGTTCGACAATGCTATAGGCCGGCTCGCCATAGACGGCGGGCGCGCCACTATCGGCGAGCAACTGCGCCTCGGTATAGGGCACTTGGGCAAGTAGCGCACGTTCCGTTGGGGATGGCTCCTGTACATTGTCATAAAACCCCGGTATGGTAACGCGGCCTTCGTGATCATGCAGGGCAGCCAGCAACTCGCAGAGCGCCTGATTTGGGTTATGGGTGGGACCGCCGAACATGCCACTGTGCAGATCGTGTGCCGGCCCGGTAACGGTAATTTCACATGACCAGCCGCCGCGCAAGCCATAGGTCAAGACCGGCTGTGTTGGTGAGAGGATGCCCGTATCAGAGATCAGACAGGCGTCCGCAGCCAGTTTTTCCGTGTGCGCAGGCACATACTCGGCAATCGCCCGGCCACCCGCCTCTTCTTCGCCCTCAACGAGAAACTTAATATTGACCGGCAGCGCGCCCGTTGTCTGCAACAAGGCTTCAACGGCCTTCACATGGATAAAGGTTTGCCCTTTGTCGTCAGATGCACCGCGAGCAAAGAGGTCATCACCCTGTGGGCCTGTGCGGACTGTTGGTGTAAAGGGGGGCGATTGCCACAACGCAAGCGGATCCACCGGTTGGACATCGTAATGACCATAGATCAGGACCGTTGGCTTGTCCGCGCCAGCGTGCAACCAATCGGCGTAGACCAATGGATGCCCCGCACTCTCGATGAGTTCGATATGTTCCAGGCCACTCTGTTGCATATTTGCAGCCAGCCATTGGGCCGCTTGCACCATGTCAGCCTTATGCGCGGAGATGGTGCTGATACTTGGGATCCGTAGCCACTCAGTCAGTTCCGCTAGCTGGCGCGGTTGCGCCTCTTGGAGAAATGTTTGTGTTGATTGATTCATGAGCTTCTCTCTTTATTTCAACGATTGTTTCCACCCCACCCGCGATCCTCACGGTCAGTAAGGCGATCCAAACGGGGGATTCGGAAGGGAAGGGATTATTTTTCAACCCCAATTCCGCAAACGCCTTGGCTGCACCGTCGAGGTTAGTCAGCTTCATATTAACATAGATATCAACGCCGTCCATCTCCGAATCATTTGCGCGGAACTCCTGAATGGAGGTATTCTTACGTCGCCCGTGTACTGACTGGCCGCAAAGCAGCTATGACCGGCCCGACCTCCGCAGTGGGGCAATATGCCGCATTGGCCGCTGCGACAGGATCGCAAGATGTGGTAGCAGCGTCATTTGCGATTTATACGCGCCGACGCCAGCTGCTGATCAAGGGGCTGACGAACGAGCCCCAGAACGTACCATTTTATGCAGGCGTAAAAGGGTGCTTTCTGTGCTGCTTGTGCGTATACCGCACCACGCGTCTGGCCTATTCCCACGTGGCGCATGGGAACAGGAATGAGACTGTAAAGATATGGTCAAACATGGCCCTTTTGCCATGATCAAGCCGCCTTTGCGTACCGCCGCCGATCAGCAGGCTTTATGGACTGGTCTACTGGATGGGTCACTACTGGCAATCACAACAGACCACAGCCCCTTTACGTTGGCTGAAAAGGAACGGGGGATCGACAATATTTGGCAGGGTGCGATTGGCGCATCGAGTGTGGAGGCATTGGTCTCTGGCGTTTTGACCGAAGCGTTGCATGGCCATATTACGCTGGAACAGGCTGTGCAATGGCTCTATAGCCAGCCCGCTGCCCACTTTAATTTTCCCGGCAAAGGACGTATTGCGGTCGGTGCCGATGCTGACCTAGCGCTTTATGATCCAGCCCCAGCCCACACGATCGATCGCGAAATGTGGTTGACCAAAGCCAAAGCGATCAACCGGCTCTATCAAGGTCGAGCAGTGCAAGGGATGGTGAAAACCACGATTGTCAATGGACTAGTGCGCAACGGCGTAAATAAGCCTAGAGTCCTGTCATTCTGAAGGGCAGCTTTTTGCCCGGAAGAATCTCCAAGTTAACTATTGGTCTATTTACGCCGCACTGTACTAGTGGTATTCCGCAATGGCGAAATCGTCCACAGCGGCGGCAATGGTCGATTGGTGCGACCGGTGCTCTCCTAATAAGGCATTAAGATCTGCGCGTTGAGCCGTGGAAAGAGCGCTTCGACCAGATACCGTGTTGCAGCCTTGATCCCAATATCTGGCCAACTATCGCGCAGCTGATCCAGGGTGCGATAGCCCAACAAAAGACGGATAAAGGCTTCTGGTGGGATGCAGAGATCGCCCCCATCTGCGCCCATGGATGCATCGACAAAGCCGAGTGGTTCGACCCGAAGGTGACCGCGGTTGAAGTGTAGCGCATAGGCCTGGCGATAGAGATTGAGGAGTAATCTACCGGTAAAATCGGCACAGCCACGCTGCAATAGACGCTGCTCCAATAGCGGTGCGAGCTTGGTTAGCAGCGCACCCATATCGGGGATGCGCCATAACCATTGGTCGGCCACCGGCAGTGTAACGCCCCCCAAGGTATACACCAATTGCACCAAGCGATCCGATGCTGGCCCGGCGATCTGTACTTCGCCACCACCTTTTTCTTTTATCCGTTGGAGCACGGCCAACCCCATCGCAGCATCCAACAGGGCATGTTCATAGAAGCGCAGGGGTGGCCCTTGGCTGGCGAGAACGAAATAGCCAACGGCGTGGCTACTTCCCTCTTCAATCACTAGTTGCACCGGATGGTCTTTGTGTTCTAAGAGATAGCGCCAATCCGCCGCGCTGCGCTGTACAGCGAGTTGATGCTGCGCCATTGCCCCATCATAGAGTCGCGTGAGATCCGCCACATCGGCAACAGTCGCCGGGCGGATCTGATAGGGGGTGGGCGCGTCTGTTGCTGCCTCTGGAATGCGATAAGTGGCCAACGCCGTCAACGGCGTGTGATCGACGGCGTAGCCATAGCCGTATTGCCGGTAGTAGTAGGGAATCCCCTGAATGACCGAGAGGTCAAAACCTCGCGCCGAGACGACCGTATGAAAGTGCTCGATCTGCGCTCGCACCAAGCCACGTTTGCGATACATGGGATCGGTCACCACCATCTCCAACATGGCCACATTGAGGGCAATCCCATCCAGGTTGCAGCGCCACGGCAGCAGACAGGTGGTCGAGACCGCTTTGCCGGTCGCCTCATCGACTACGAGCCAGTAGTCTGCGTTGGTTGTCGTCGGGTGATGGTGGAGCAGGCGCGCAGCAATGTCGCCCTCGTTGGTGACGGTGGCGTTGAGATCGATATAGCGCTGCACATCCTCTGGTGAGCTGACGGCGCGCAGTGTCAAACCATCGCCGAGCGCTTTGGGGCGCATGGTTGAGGTGCTCATGCTACCTCTTCCAACGTAACCATCAGCACGCTGTCCGCCGGCGCGTAGAATTGGTATTGGAACTCGGTCAGCACGGAGACGGTGCGCTCTTCAATGGGATTCAATTCCATCGTTTCGTTGGACCAGCGGTGGTCGTCGTCAATGCGCCACGCACATAATTTGCGCACGCCGGGCTGGAGATTGGTGAAATTGACTGTCACAATCTGATCGTGCGACTCCGTGAGATCATAGTTGACGATCAGCGTTGATAGTTTGCCTTGGTCGGCCACTGCCTGTACATGGAGATCTTCGGCTGCGCAATCCGTGGCAACCTTCTCGTCGCCCATGCGGCTGAGCAGCTGATAGACAAAATATTGGGGCCGGATCGCGCCCCCTTCGCTAAAGAGGCCAAAGCGGTGGCCGGTCTCGTTCCAATGTTTATACATCACCCCGCGAATTGATTCGGGCGAGTAGAAGCTGGCAAACTGTTCGGGGTAGCAGCAGCTATCCCAGAGCAGAAAGTAGTGGCTCCAGGCCAGATCGGTTTGCATAAACGAGAGTAGATTGGCGGCAGTAAAGGCGGCACGACGCGCCGACATGGCCATCTCTTCAACGGAAATCAGATGGTACGAGGGCGCTTTGGGATCAACAAAATCAAAACTCTTGTTCCACTCGTTGAGCATGATCTCGGGCTTGGGCTCGGGCCAATCGGCCAGATATTCCTGAAACTTGGCCGTGGTGACGGGATAACTCGCGATGTTGTCGCTGTAGCGATGCCAGGAGACAAAGTCGAGTTGCGTCCCCGTTTGTTGACAGCGATCAATAAAGCCCGGCACGATCGGTGAGTTGGGATTGGCAATCGCCGGCCCGCCGACCTTGGCTTCTGGGAATGCTTCCAAGATCGGTTTGAGCAACATCTGGTAGCACTCAAAATTTTCTTCGGCGGTCGTAATCAGATAGGGACAGCCGCCCTGTTCACCAATATCCGGCTCGTTGACATGCTCCCAGTGGGTCACAATCGGTTTGTCGACCGAATAGCGCTTGACCAGTTCGTAGATTACCCGCTGCCACTCTTCGACATTGTTGGGCCGCCAGACCGCTTGCTCCACCGTGGGAAAGAGCACCGGCGGCTTGAAGTTAATCGTCGCGATGACCTTAGCCCCGGTCGCGGCCAGCGCGTCCATATAGGGGTCGAGGCGGCTCCAATCAAAGACGCCATGGTCCGGGTAGACGGTAAAATATTCCTGCAAAAAGATGCGCAGCAGGCGCGGCTTTAGCTTGGCTGTGCCCTCGATAATGCGCGGCGTCAGCGGTGTATTATTCACCGCGCCATGCCCCACCCCATGCCGCCACCATTCGAAGGGTCCTGTATTCGTTGCCGCGTCGATGGTGATTTCTTCGCGCGGTAAAGTTGTATACTCTTTGCTCATCTCATTGCTCCTGCTTCCTATTCCTACAACACTCGACCATCTCGGAACCCCTGCATTAACAATTTTCGTAACTACCAAACCACTCCCTCCCGGTTGCTTCCCAGGCGCGGTTGCCTTCTAGGAGCGCGAGCAAGGGAGGAGCAATTGGCTCCCTCCTCGATGTCGGGGAGGGTTGGTCACTGTCATAAGTTAAGACAAGTCTGTCATTCCTGCGAAGGCAGGAATCCACTCTGGCCCCCTGCCTTCGCAGGGGTGACAACAGTCCTTTGTCTCTTAACTGAGTGGCACTGAGGGTTGGGTTGGGGTTAACAATTAATAATTTTCAATTGATTATTGATTGTTATTACCCCTTCAATCCCGTCCGCGCCAACCCCTGAATAAAGTAGCGCTGCCCAAAGCCATAGAGCAGCAACATCGGCACGATCACCAGCATCGAACCCGCCATGATCACGCCAATCGTGCCCACACCCGTTCCGGCGCGACCACGCAGATAGGCCAGCCCCAGCGCCACGGTCATCTTCTCCTGTGTGCTGAGGTAGATGAGCGGGCTGAAAAGATCGTTCCACGAGCCGAGGAAGGCAAAGATCGCCACGGTGACCAGCGTCGCCATGCCGAGCGGGATAAAGATCTGCCAGTAAATGCGGAAGAAGCCGGCACCGTCAACCTTGGCGGCGTCAAAGAGATCTTGGGGGATCGAGCTATAGGCCTGGCGCAACAGAAAGACGTTGAAGGCGCTGCCAAAATAGGCGGGCACAAAGAGCGGGTAATGGGTGTCGAGCCAGCCAAGTTGGCGCATGATGGTAAAGGTGGGGATGACTGTCACCGCGTAGGGCAACATCATCGTCGCCAGCAAAATCGCAAAGAGCGCGTTTTTGCCGCGAAAGCGCATGCGCGCAAAGGCAAAGGCCGCCAGTGACGAGGAGAGGCAGGTGCCCAGCACCGTCAGCAGCGTGACCTTGAAGCTGTTGGCCAGATAGAGCTCCATCGGCGCGATCACAAAGAGCTGCACATAATTCTGTGGATAGAAGGGATTGGGAATGATCTGCGGCGGCCAGATCATCTGCTTACTCGGTTCCTTGAGTGAGGTTGAGAGCAGCCAGAGCAGCGGAAAGATCATGAGCACCGCCATGATCAGCAATACCAGATGGATCAAGGTGCTACTGAGCTGTTTTTTAGTTTTGGCGCGCCGTGCACTTTGGGTGGCAACACGCGTATGGGATTGGTCAAGTATCATCGGCTGGTTGCTCATACGGTTTCCTCATAAAAGACCCAGCGGCGGGCCAGCAAGAAGTTGAGGGCGGTCAGCGCCACAATGACGAGAAAGACCAGATAGGCCACTGCCGATGCGGTCCCCATGTTCTGTAAGCGGAAGGCCAGGCCATAAAGATACATCACCACCAGTTGGGTTGCGCCGGCCGGTCCGCCACCGGTCATGATGTAGGGCACAGTGAAGTCCTGAAAAGTGCCGATGACACCGGTGACAAGAATAAAAAAGGTGACGGGCGAAAGGAGGGGCAGGGTAATGTAGAAGAATTGGTGCAAAAAGTCGGCACCGTCGATCTGGGCTGCCTCGTAGTATTCGCGCCCAATGCTCTGGAGCCCGGAGAGATAGATCACGATGTTAAAGCCGAGCCCCGCCCAGATCGATTCGATGATCACGGCGCGCATGGCCCATTTGGTATTGCCCAACCAGGCTGGCCCCTGGATGCCAAGGAAGCGCAATGCCGAGTTGAGCAGGCCAAAGTTTGGTTCGTAGAGCCACTGCCAGAGCAACGCTACCGCTACCGCCGGTGCAATCACCGGTACAAAGTAGATGGCGCGATAGAGATATTTGCCCCGGATCTCCTGGTTGAGCAGAATGGCGAAGATCAGGGCAATGATCATCGCCGGCACAACTACGCCCAGCGTGTAGGTGCCGGTGTTTTGCATCGTCTGAAAAAAGAAGCGATCTGTGGTAAAGAGATCGACGTAGTTATCCAGCCCCACCCAGCGCGGCGGCGTCAGCAGATTCCACTGCGTCAAGCTGGCGTAGAGCGAAAAGAGCGTTGGGTAGATCTGGAAAATGCCGATCCCCAGCACAACCGGCAGCACAAAGAGCCACGCCAGTCGCTCTTCATAGCGCTGTTGCCGGCTAAAGGTTGTCGGTTTTGTGGCCATAGGGCGCTCCTTTTCGTCGTGCAGTCGCGTTTATCGCGATGAAACTTCTTTGTCTGACAGTATCATACGATGATACTGTTGCACTCTCTTACGCAATGGGGTTGAAACCCCTTACTAACAACCAATACCTTCGCCAATTTCAGAAATTAGAGCCGTCATTCCTGCGCAGGCAGGAATCCATCTTCATGTTACACGAGTAGATTCCTGCCTGCGCAGGAATGACATCTGGAAATTTCCGCCAAAACAAGGTT
>DAOUCA010000022.1:0-7615 GCA_034432375.1 Caldilineaceae bacterium | reverse complement strand
TCTCCTTGTCTCCTTGTCTCCTTGTCTCCTTGTCTCCTTGTCTCCTTGTCTCCTTGTCTCCCCTCCTCCCTACCGTCGCACGAGTTCCCGCAGATTTTCCCAGAGAATATAGAGCCCCATCACCAAAACGCCTACCTCCACAAATTCCCAGAAGTATTCATAGGCAAGCACGAGAGTCGACAGAATGGCGGTGCTAATCGTCACGCTGGTGACAAAGCGAATGAGACGGCCGCGAAAGCCTGCTTCAATAAAGGCGTAGAGCGCGATCATCATCAGGAGCCCCAACGCCAGATATTGGCGCCCGATCGTAATCAGGGCGAGAAAGATGAGCATGAGGAGCCCCACACTGATCGCGGCCCAATATTCGGCCAGATGCCCAGCACGTAGGATGTCATCGGTGACGGGGCGGTGGGCGCGCCGTAGATGGCCACGCAAGGGTTCTGGATCCTCACCATTACGCAACTGGTCGGCATAGTAACTGAGCGCATCTAACAAGGCTTCATCGCTGGCCAATTTTGCCCGCAAGGTATTGATCTCCTGGCTCAACTCTTTCATCTGATCTTGGTGAGCCAGGTAAGGTTTATACAAGTGTGGCTGGGTACGCATGGCCGCCGCCTGAATCCCAAGTCGCTGCAATTCGGTCGCCTTATCATCAATCCCACTGCGTGTTTGGGCCTGCGCTTCGCGAATGCGCTCTTTCTCTTCCTCAACCCGCTCCAACACTTCATCGGCAGGGGTAACTTTGTCCAACCCGGCCCAGCCAACGGGATCATACCAAGCGCGGCGCACGGTGCCATCGCGATTGTACATGGGACCGGCGGGCGCATCTTCCCCGGCAAAGGGATCCTGGGTATAGAGTCCCCATAGCCCCCGATACATGGCCACCCAAGGCGGTGTTGGGTTTAACAGGCGGGGCGGTGACCATTCGCAATGTTGGCCCGGCCCAATCACCAGCCCATCACCACGCGCGTAATCGACAAAAGGGATCCGAAAGATTGTAGAGCGATCCTCTTCCTCCTCATCAAAATTATCCCCTTCATATTGGCGCAAGCGGGTGCGCCAGAAGGCACGGATCTGTTCGATGAAGCGCGCGATCGGTGCGAAAATGGCCAATTCGAGTTCGGTGAGATATTCACCAGATTGGAAGTAGCTGGCATGGGAGCCGGCACCAGCATAGACGACCGGATGCTCGCCCACCTTCTCTACTTCCGCATCATCCCAACGGCGGCGCAGATCATCTCCGTGATAGTCGTGCGAGGCATAGGCAACCCAGGCCGGCTCCACGGCACCGGTCACCTCATCTTCGGTGAGATAGAGACAGATCATCTCCCAATCAGATTCGTGATCATTGGCCCCAAAGAAGCCGGAACGCCAGTTATTAAAGGGGTAGAAAAACCAATATTGGAGTACGAGCCAGCCCGATTGGCGCATGACGCGCCCATGATAGATGTGTTCGGGATGCGCAATGGCTAGTTGCTCGTACTCACGGATGGCAGCGGCGGCGGCATCACCAGGAACACGGCCGCGCAGTAAGAGACTTAGCGAAAAGAGCGCGTCGATAAACCGGGAAACGTAGCCGACACGGGCGAGGCGCGCTTTGCCGGGATGAAAAAGATTGCGTTCGGGATGCAGGATCTGCTCACGGCTTTGGGCGGCCATTTCGGCTGCCCCCAATGGATCGGAAAATTTCAGATAGTGCACCGTGCCAAATTCATCTGGATAAGGAAAGGCAAGGCGATCTAAATCGAGTTCCTCCCGTTTTAGCAATTCTTCCGGTTCACTGCGGTTCCGGCGTACCCAAAGCGAGCTAGCACGCACATAGGGTTCCACATCCATCGGATAAAAACTTTCACCACGGGTAAAGGAGACAATTGGCTCAAATCGGCGCAGAAGGAGGAGATCACTACTTTGACTCATGGCGCTGTTCCGTGGTAAAGGCGAGGCGGATGTCAGTGGTGTTGAGGTAGAGCACCAGAATAACCGAGTAGAGCATGATCAGGTGGATCCAGGCGGAGTTACGCATCTGCGAGTTGGTACCAAAGTAGAGGATGAGACAGCGCAGTAAGATCAGCCCTTGTAGCGTCATTGCCAAGAGCCAGGCAAAACGCCGATAGAGCAAAAAAGCCAATGATGTAATCAATAGAAGCAGAATAATTGGGGCTAAGGTAGCGACCCACATCACGATATCGAGCGCCCGGATCGAAAGTATAATATCTTCCAGTTCGCGTTCCCAATCAATCTGCTGTACAAAGTAGATGGTCACGCCGCTGATTAAAAATGCCTGCAAAAAGAGCAAAAGCGCAATAATACGTACGGGCCAAACAACGGTGGGGGTCTCTTTAATTGAACGCTGAACAAGATGGCTAACACTCATGATGCTACACTTTATTTTTTGCTCATCAGCCGAAAGGGTGAGTTGCGCGCTCAGAGGGTGCGCAATTGTCTCTGCGAACTCACACTTTTCACAGATGAGCCTTTGATTTCATTTGGTTGCTCAAGTGTGCACTTTGATCGTCATCATATCAATCGCATGTTCGCCCAAGCGCTTGCCGGTCACTGGGTTGTAGAAGCCAACCAAAATATCGTACTCTCCAACTGGCATATCATCCGGCAGGGAAATGAGGACATGATCTTCAAAGATCTTCCCAGCAGGCCAAGTCGTTGTACGTTGGGTGTTTTGGCCAGGCATGCCATCCCACTGGGCCAATGGATAGCCCTGCTTATTCGCCACGTGCACAAATAATTTGTAATCCGTATGAAGCCGCTGCTCTACCCGCCACCAAAGCGCCAAATGGAGTACCTGCCCCGCTGCCAAACGAACATGATTGCGCGTCACGGCCTTCAACGTAATGGCGGTATCCAATGTTTCATTCATTACCTGGGTTGGCGTTTGCATCCATTCATTCAACGCCGGAACAGCTTCATCAAAAGCTTGGGCAAAGCGCTCGGCATCGTAGACCAGATACCCGCCAGCCAACGGGGCATGGGCCCAAATCACAATCCGCGGTTGGCCCGTAACCTGTACTTCGCCCACCCGTTGATAGGTGCTCTCTTCTAAGTATAATTCATCAAAGGTCGGATCGCGCTCTTGCACATGTTGCGCAACAAAGATAAAGTCGGGATGGTCGGTTAGGGCCACACGATCATAGCCGCGCAAATACCAGCGCAACGCATCGGAGCGTTCGTTGCTCGCATAGGTTTTGCCAAAGTAGCCCCACTCGGCCAGCACACCGAGCGTTTTCCACCCTTCTTGGATCGGAAAGCCAAAGCGCGGCTTTTGTGGGATCTGGTCCCCATACGGTGCCCAATAAAAGGGCACCCGCGTCTCTGGATAGTTTACCAGATAAGCCGGTGATTGGCGGAAAAAGAGCAGGTACAGATAAAGTGTTGATACCGCAATCCAAAGCAATAGCACCATGCGCCACCCCCAAAGGATGCGCCAATCAATCTGCTGGAGCCGCTCATCGAGTAATACCAGTGCCACCGCAGCCAACAGTGACCAACTAGGCATCATAAAATAGAAATGGGTGCCAGGATATTGGACAATCGCCAGATAGAGGATCAACGTTGGTAAAAACCAGAGGGTCAGCAGCCAGATCGGCTGCCGGTAGGCACGCCACCCCAAGGCAATCCCACCGACGACAAGCAACACAAGCCCCACCGCAAAGTAGGTGGAATTGTACAACGTTGCCATGTCCACAAAAAAGGTCAAGTTGTTGGCATGGAAATCATCGAGGCGCGTAGCCAGATAGCTTTGGGTGGTTGCAAAGTAAGGGTTCATCAGCAACGGCAGATAGGTTGCAGCCACCAGTGCAATGGCAGCCCCGCCCACCCACAGCAATGTCCGCAGGATCGGTCCTTTTTGGATAGTACGTCGCCAGCCCAGGACAAATAAGAGTAGCAGTGGCAATCCGTTGAGCAGAAATTCATAGTGCATGACCAGTCCAAAGGCAGCGTAAAGCAATGCGAACGCCAACCAACGCAGATCCGCTCGCCGCGAAAATTCCCACATGGCAAGTAGTGTTAGGACAGAAAAGAGCAGGACCGCACCCTGATACTGCGCAATGCGCGAAAGGCCAATCGCAAAACCGTTGAGGGCAAAGAGTAGACCGGCAGCAAAGCCGACACGTCCATTGCAGAGCCGTAGCCCCAGCAACCCAAGCGCCAAAATACTGCCGACACTAGCCAAGGCAAACGGGAATCGCGCCGTCTGCTCATTTACCGTATGCAGCGCACGATACGCGACCATTACGCTGGCAATTTCCCCGATGCCTTTGGTGTGGCGGGCTAATGCTTCATCGTCACCGCGCAGGGCTTCATTGGCGCGGCGCAGCAGATGGGTTTCATCTTGGTGAAATTCGTGTGCACCGAGCGCAGGCAGACGTAAGAGAAGCGCAATCAGCAGCAGCAACAATAGCCAGCCAACGGTACGCTTATCAACAGCATGCAGATGTAGTGGTTTGTGCCAGCAGAGCAGGAGCAAAAGCAGTGCACCGCTTGCATAGGTGGTGAGAAAAAGTGAATAAGAGAGTGGACCAGGCAACCAGTGCAACAGCAGAATCAGCCCAATTTGCCAACCCCAACCTAACCCCAATCCCATCACGATGGCCGTTGGCCAATCTAAAGCGGTCGGTGACCAACGCCAGATGAGCAAGAAGCCAGGCAACCACCAACTCAAGGTCATGATGGCAAACCAACGCCACCAGGGAATGGCCACAAATGCGACCTCCGCATAGACCAGGAGCCCCGTTGCCACGGCAAAGACGAGCCAGGCCAAACAGTAATACCATGTGCTGTGCTGGCGAACCCACGCTGGCGCGGCATGCAGAAGCCGCCAAGATTGTGGTGACTCATGCCTCGATGAAATAGAACTCACTGCGATCTTCCCCAATACGATACCCACCAGTGAAAGCAGCGATTGCGTCGATTCTAGGGGTGGGCAAAGATGCATGTGTTGGTAAGGCAGAGCGGACAACCGCATCAATCCCTACTCTGCGATTGTGTAAGTCACTTATGCTTACTCGATAAGCGTTTATCCCAAAACTCTGGGCAGAACATAAACAATATACGTAAACAAGAGTAGCGAGTTTCGACTCAATAGGTTGTTATTTTTACTACATTTGTCGTATTACTGTTTTATAAATTCAGGATCTTCGCAATATAAGTAAAAGCGAGAAAGTTTTTAGTTATAGATAAAATCCTTAAAAATCATACAGCCTCTCTTGTGTAAAAGTAACGCTACTATGTCTGACTTTTAAATGATTAGCTCATGTTACGCATCTTCCCATAAAGGCGCCACGCTACTCGGGTCAACCCGCATCTGGGGATGCGGCGTACCCGAGACCGGCATCTTTACTGCGTAACATGAGTGATTAGTCTATTATACTGCGTTCAGAATGAGAACCGGAGTTTTGCGGACCAACGGGATCGCGTGCGTCGCACTGACCGCCAACTGCTTCCAGTCCGCTAGATGCTTCCATCAGTGCGACGCACGCTGGCCGAAACTAGGGGTTTCCATTCTGATTTGAGTATAGCAGATGAGGGGTTGGTGAATCACCTTCCTGCAGGTTGAAACCTGGGGCTGGTACGAGAAACCCGCTTATGAACATTAGGGAGACAAGGGGTAGCGGCGGTTGAGTAGGCTGGGCACTTTCCAGCCGTATCGAAACCAAAACGGGTAAATCCCCGAACACCTGTTGAACCACAAAAGGGATTCGAGGAGCTACCGCTTGATTTCGATACACCGCAAGGTTATGCTACGCAACTAACGATCTGTAACGAGTGGGAGAGCAAGAGGAGTAATGCACTTACACCAGATCCGCGGCGTTTACCGCCAGCGCATCACGCAGTTCTGCCGGCGAAATATTGCCACCGCTCAGGATCAGCGCAACTTTTTTGTCCCGCAATTGATCACGAATTTGCAGTGCCGCAGCCAATGAGGCCGCCCCAGCCGGCTCAGCGAGGGTTTTGGCCTTTTCAAGATAAATGCGGATGGCCGCGCGCATGGCATCGTCATCAACCAGCACGAAATCATCGAGCCGATCCCAGATCAGTTGTTGTGGCATCATAAAGGGTTCGCCAGTAGCCAAGCCACCGGCAAAGGTATGGATCGGTGCGGTCCGGCGATCGCGGGCTTGCCAGGTGAGATAGGCAGCCGGCGCGCCGGTAGCTTGGACAGCAATCACGCGCGTTTGCGGTCGGATCGTCTTGGCGGCGATACAGGCACCGGCCACGCCACTGCCACCTCCCAGTGGGACGATGAGCACGTCGATATCGGGCTGTTCCTCAAAGATTTCCAACGTGTGGGTGCCAACACCAGCAATCAGCAGCGGCTCATCGCCGGAGTTAATGTAGCGTAGCCCCTGCTCCGCTTCCAAGACGATGCAGTGCCGTTTGCTCGCTTCAAAGTCAGCCCCATGAAACAGGACATTGGCACCGTAACTGCGCATGGCATCGACTTTGACGGGGTTGGCCCCTTCCGGCACGACGATAGTTGCGCGCACATTAAATTTTTGCGCTGCATACGCAATCGATTGACCGTGATTGCCGGTCGACGCTGTAACGACGCCGCGGTCGCGTACCTCCTGGGACAGATGCGCCATCAGATTGATCCCACCGCGCACTTTGAAAGCACCGATGGGCTGGTAATTTTCATGCTTGATATAGAGTTCGGCACCGACTAGGGCGTCTAGCGAGGGGTAACGATAGAGCGGTGTAGGCGCAAGGAAGGGACGGATTGTCTTTTGCGCCTGTAAGATATCGCAAAAGGCAATCGGTTCAGTTGCAGGCTGTTGCTCTTGCAGTGTGGTAAAATCCGAAGATGCAGTGGATTGTGACATGGTGGACCCTGGTTCCTTGACTTGCAATGCCACTGCCCACGCTGCAATATACTGACGACAACAAATTAGCGGCTCTCTTCCATTGTCCATGATGTGTTATGACCAACTCGTGAATGGCCATCGTCCATCGTCGCTAAGCCAGGATTTCCTTGCAAGCGGGCAATCGCATTGATATCACTCAATAGATGTTCCGGCAACAGTTCACGTGACTGTCGCTCGGCACTGATATTATCGGTAATCCAGGCCAAAACGCCAAGAACAAAGCCGGCGCTGCCGCCCAATACCATGCCATCAAGTCCATTGGTCATAGCACCGCCAACCGCGCCGGCAGATATGCCTAACATGGCTAAAATCATTAATGCGATCATGGGATTGTGTTGCCTCCAGAATTGTAAACGTTGGGCAGCGTGGAACAATGCGCTCAAACGTAAGATAAGTTCTATTCTGAAAACGTTTGAGGATCTACTCAAGTTCCGGAAAAATCACAAAGATGTAGTCTACTTTCCAAAAGGGAGAGTGAACGTAGGAAAACGGTCAGAAAACAAAATGCTTTTGAGCTCTTGGGAAAAGACAATTGACAATCTTTGTCTTCGGTTAAACTATTCAGTCATACTTTTGGGCGAAAAGACCAATTCGCTCATTTATACTGCGTTCAGAATGAGAACCGGAGTTTTGCGGACCAACGGGATCGCGTGCGTCGCACTGACCGCCAACTGCTTCCAGTCCGCTAGATGCTTCCGTCAGTGCGACGCACGCTGGCCGAAACTAGGGGTTTC
>DAOUCA010000021.1:0-30898 GCA_034432375.1 Caldilineaceae bacterium | reverse complement strand
TACCTTTACCCATAAGTTTACGTGCGAAGCAGCGTTCCGGGGACGGCCCAGAGAAACGCTGGTTGACGAAATTACGTGTGGGCCGTCCCCGGAACGCTTGCCACCTCTGGTACACGCCGATGTGGGTAACGGTAAGCCCAATCTGGGGGAGGTTGGGAGGGGTTGAATCTAAACCAGCAGAATTTCCCTGACAGTGCACTAGCCACTGTCAGTTTCCTGATTGGGGTGTGAGCACGGCATTTCCGCTGTTTTCTGCTTCCGGCAAAACCGCACTGGATGGAATGAAGCCACCAAAGAGACGGCTGATCTGCTCGTTGACATCGGCAACCCACGGTTGAAACCCCGGTGGTAGCTGCCATTCTGTGGCGACCATTACCTGATCAAGCAAGGCTTCTTGGCCGGGATGGGCAGTGCGCCACGCTTCCTGTAGGCTGGGCCGTGCCGGCAGTGCATTGTCAATTGTGATCCAACTGCGCATCTGTTCTGGCGCGGTTAGGTAGTCGAGCAATATCTGCGCCGCTTCTTGATAAGGAGAAGCGTTGGTAATGGCATAACAGGTAGCAAAAGAGACTGTTGCTGCTCTCGCCGGCCCCATCGGCAACGGCGCAATGCCATAATCTAAGCCAGGTGCATTCTCAGCCAGATAGGGAACTAACCAACTTCCTTCGACCACCATTGCTGCACGACCTTGGCCAAAGGCTTCACCGGGCCAACGGCTGTCAAGCGCAGACGGCGTAGTTGCCCGCCCCTCTATGATAAGATTCGCATAAAAGTCTAGTGCGGTTGCCCCTTCTGGACTGTTGAGTGCCATGACACTTCCCTCGGCATTGAGGATGGTGCCGCCAGCCTGCTGCAGAAATGCTAACCAGCGCGACAGGTCGGCCGCGAGGACCAGGCCGAACTGACCGTTAGCGCTATCTGTCAGCGCGCTAGCGGCACCTTGTAGATCCGCCCAATGCCAAGAAGCAGTAGGATAGGCGAGCGAGGCATCATCAAAGCGGATTTTGTTGTAGAAGAGCGCTAGGGTGTAAAAGGATTGGGGGCGACAGTAGGTCGCTCCACCAATTTGCATGGCACGCTGCAGATGGGGATATTGGTCACCCTCGGCTGTCGCTGGTAGCGGAGCCAATGTGCCGTCGGCGACATAATCGGGCAGTTGATAACTGTTCAGATAGAGCAGATCGGGTGGTTGATCATTGCTCAAGGCCGTACGCAAGCGGCGAGCATAATTCTCGGGCTGCTGCAAGTCAATGACAATCTCGGGATGGCTCCTTTGAAAATCATCGAGCAATAACCGAAGGTGGGCATCCTCTCCCGCTGTACCCGGCCAATGCCAAACGCTCAATTCTGTGGCAACAACGGGAGTGGGTGTGGATGTGGGTGCCACCCCACCCAACCACATGGGTAACGCGGGACGAGAGCAGGCTGTCAGCAAATAGAGCAGCAGCAATGATCCTACCATTAGATAGCATCGAACCCTGCCGAACCGCTCACCGCCGGCAGGGTTCGCAAATCGATTCACGGTATACCCTTTTAGTGTGCGTTAGCATCCACAAACGCGCTATAGGCGGCACCATCCATGAGCGCGCCCAATTCGGCATCTAAATTAGCGGTTGGCTGAATCTTGAAGAACCAAGATTCGTAGGGCGCTTCATTGACCAGCTCTGGCTTGTCCACTAGCGCTTCATTGATCGCTGCGATGGTGCCGCTGACGGGAGCTAGAATATCTTCCGCCGCTTTCACCGATTCAACGACAGCAATTGCCTCACCAGCTTTGACGACACGCCCTTCCTTGGGCAGGTCGACATAGACAACATCGCTCAACTGATCCTGGGCCGCGTCGCTCACGCCTACAACAGCGATCCCATCTTCGATGCGCACCCATTCGTGTGATTCTGCATATTTTGCATTGTTGTCCAACTTGTAATCAGCCATGATCTTCCTCTTTGTTGATTAGGGCTTGCGCAGAACGCTGGCTGAGTAGCATGTTTTTCTGCATATCGAAACCAAGAACTGCGTAAGTCCTATTGATATTGGAGTTGTTTATTTATATTGGGGTTGATAAAGGGGCCGCTTGACCACTTTTGCCGCTTTTGCTTGACCACGCACCATGATCTCTAGCGCCGTGCCAAACTTGGTAGAGCCACTTGGCACATAGCCCATGCCTACAAACTTATCTAGCGTGGGGCTCTTCATGCCAGTGGTTACATAGCCAACGACGATGCCATCCATGGCAATCTCATAATGTTCACGCGGAACGGCGCGATCCGTCATCTCAAAGGCAATCAACAACCGTGACGGCTTCTCTAACTTTGTTTTGAGCAACGCTTCGCGCCCAATAAATTCGCCATCCCAACTGATGGTCCACCCCAATCGTGCCTCTAGCGGATTGGTAGTGGCGTCGATCTCGTGGCCATAGAGCGGCATACACGCCTCAAAGCGCAGGCTATCGCGGGCGGCTAAACCACAGGGAAGCAGCCCTTCATCCTTGCCGGTGGTCAGCAATTTTTCCCAAAGCGCTGTTGCCTGTGCTGCCGGGATATATAGCTCAAAGCCATCCTCGCCCGTATAACCGGTGCGACCCGCCAGTATTTTGGTACCATCGATTTCAAGTTCAACGGCTGTCCGTGTGGCGACTTCGCTCAAATTGACAGTCGTTAGTTGTTGTAAGATCGACTCAGCTTTGGGGCCCTGCAAGGCCAGCATACAGGTTTCATCGGAGATATCCGTAAGATCAATGTCAAAGCCAAGCGCATTCGCCTGTAGCCAAGCCAAATCCTTTGCTCGATTGGCTGCGTTGACGACAATCAGCCAGCGATCTGGCAGCCGATAGAGAAAGATATCATCGACGATGGTGCCATCGCCATAGAGAAGCAAGCTATAGTGGGCTTCGTACGGCTGCATGGTGGCAATATCCCAGACTTGCACATACTGTAGAAAGAGATCGGCATCGAGTCCAGTTAATTCAAATTGGCCCATGTGGCTGATGTCAAAGAGTCCGGCTGCGGTGCGTACGGCGTGGTGTTCGACCGTGGGGCCGGTGGGGTACTGTACCGGCAGCGCCCAGCCGGCAAAATCAACAATGCGACCCTCCAGGGCAAGGTGGCTATCGTAGAGCGGCGTCTTTTGCATGTAGTTCTCTCTCCGTCTTGCATATTGCATGTTTCGAAGCATCGCCGGCAGTTCGACAGGCTCACCGACCGGCGATGCTTCGAAACACGAGTGATACCAAGGAGTATAACGCGCCGCTTGTCTCTAGGCAAATAGCTTGACTTTGTTATGATTCTTGACGTATAATTTAGCGGCTTGCCCCCTTAGCTCAGATGGATAGAGCAACGGACTTCAGCAACGTGGCAACGCACTTAGCCCTAATCCAATAATTCTCTGTTCCTGCAGGGCCACAACCGAATTGTTGAATGGGTTTTTAACGAGTTGTCACAAAAATAGGAGCCTTTGCGGAGAAACAGAATCCGTAAAGTGGAGGATGCTATATCGGTGAACCCTGTAAAATGGCAACACCGAGGAAACCGGCGAGTAATCAAGGGGATCCGTAGAGGCCATACGCGTCCCACCTGAGATGGTGAAGATATGGTCCGGACCACAAACAGTGAAATGCTGGCAGTGAAAACTGTAGTGGTGTGCTAATCCGTAGGTCGTAGGTTCGAATCCTACAGGGGGTGCTGAATCAAAAAATGCCAGGTCCGCGGACCTGGCATTTTTTGATTTCTACGGAAATGTTATGCGCCTTGCAAGACCTGGTCAGTAAACTTGCCTTCTTCCATAATGATCAATTCACGTCCGTCAGCGCAATGGCCGATGACCTTCATGGTTGGCGTGCCGATCATAAAGTCGACGTGAGTGTCGGCATCGTTAACACCCTGTGCCGCCAATTCCTCGGCGCTCATGTCTTCGCTGCCGCGCAAGCCTTCGGGGTAGGCCTCGCCAAAGGCAATATGGCAGGTGGCATTCTCATCAAAGAGGATCTCGTAGAAGGTAACGCCGGCCTGGTTAATCGGCGAACGCACATCGACAAGCGCGACTTCCCCCAACCGCTTCGCCCCGCGAATCGCAAAGAATTGTTCCAAAACCTCCTGCCCCACAGTTGCGCCAAAGTCGACGACTTCGCCGCCTTCAAAGCGGAACCAAGCGTCTTCCACCCGTCGCTCCAGCGGAAAGGTTGGCTTAGAGGTGCGAACCCAGCCTTCGGTGCGGCCATTATGGGGCGTGCTAAAGGTCTCTTCGGTCGGCATATTGGGGAAGAAGAAGAGCCCATCGGGACGGCTAGAGCCGGCACTGATCCATCGCGGTGCATCGGTCATGCCGACGGTTAGATCGGTGCTTGGCTTGCCGTCCGGCCCCCTTGCGCTGTCAAGAAAATGGACGACGCGCACGTCGTGGTGATGCAAAAAGTTGACGACATGGTTAAGGGTACGATTGTGCTCTTGCCATGCCGCCACCGGGTCGGGCTGATCAACCCGACAGGTCCGGAAGATCAATTGCCAGAGTTGGTTGACTGCTTCGTCACCGCCTAAGTTGGGAAAAACTTTCTGCGCCCACGCCGCCGTTGGGACGGCCGCCACACACCATTGTAATTGGTTCGACATTTGCGCTTGGTTATAAAACTTAATCTTTTGCGAGCGCGTCCTGGCAATGGTCATCATACGGGCAGGGTCGACATCGTCAAAGAGATCAGGATGGGCATCGCCGACAAGGGCCAACCGTGCCCAGGTCTCATCCACCATCTCCTGGTGACGGGCAACTTCGTAGGCGGGGAAAAAGTCCAGATATTGTGGCTCGCTGTATAGGAGCCGCTGCTTTTTGGTGGGCGCATCGTCCCAATCAACATGGACATAGCGCGCACCAGCCTTATAGGCCGTCGCGGTGGCAACCCGCACAAAGGGTGCATGTTCCAACTCAGCGCCAATCCGCAGCGATTGGCCCGGTTGTAGATTGACGCCGGTGCGGATCAGCAATTCAGCGTAACGTTCGATTTTGGATTGATGGATGGGTGTCATGGCAATTCGATTCTAGTTGCAAAAGTAAGTTATCAAGAATTTAATATGGTTAGGCAATGGCAAAGTACTCGATCAAAAATCTCATGTGTCTCAACAGATTTCCCTCCATTCGTAGTGTAGAGCAGATCAGGCTGTTCACGAAGGAGATTTTCAATCAACTCAGCATATTGCGTTATCTTATCCATTCCGTGATCCTCTCCGTAGACAAATCTACCACCAGTAATGGTATTTCATAATCATCAAGTATTAGACGAATCGTATCTCTTTCCAAGTCATATTGATAGGTGACTGTACTAATACCAAGGTAGAGCTTATATTCTGGTGAAACCCGTAACAGTAACCGAAGATAGATTATGTACTGTCCAAGCGCCTCTTTGAAATCCTGGATGACAGAGCGTCCCGTAAAACTCTTAACCTCAACCACAATTTTCTGCCCATTCTGTTCCGCAGCGATCGGCAACTCAGCCGCTAAATCCGCGTACAATGTATCCTCACCCTATTGAATGGGAAACGGATCATGCGTAATGGTCCATCCGTCGTTCATTAGTGCATTTTTGACTGCGTTATGAATGATATCTTTTGCAGCCATCGGTCAAAGCGTCTTCTTTTTCATTTGTGCACCCCACTATCGACTCTGTTACTAATGGTTGACCGGATTTGAGTTATATAGGATTGATTAATTTTACCATATTGGTCTGACATTATGGATTTATAGGCTCAGCAAAGTATCTCTTACCCCACCACTTGCCGATAGATCCCCACCGTCTCTGCCGCACAGCGTTCCCAACGGAATTGCGCGGCGTGGATGAGCCCTTTTGCCTGCATTGCCGGCGCAAGGTCATTTTCTCTTATCAGCCGTTGGACTGCTGCGGCTAACGCCTCGTCATCCAACGGATTAACGAGGAGCGCGGCGTCGCCGGCCGCTTCGGGTAGGCTGCTGACGTTACTACAGACAACCGGCACACCACAAGCCATCGCTTCCAACACAGGGAAACCAAAGCCTTCATAGAGACTTGGTTGCAGCACGCAGGTCGCACCGCCATAGAGCGCCGCCAAATCGACGGCAGGAATATAACCAGGAAAGTAGACATCATTCTGCAACCCCAACGCTTCAACCTGTTGGCGGATTGGCGCAAAGAGCCAGCCTTCGCCGCCAGCAATCAGCAGCGCATGGGGCTGACCAGCCGCCTTTAGCCGGGCCAACGCCTTCATCGCCGTCAGATGATTTTTGCGTGGTTCGAGCGTACCGAGCATCAGCAGATAGGGACGCGGTTTGCCATCAGACCCGCGCGGGGCATAGTGTTCGCGCATCCGCGCAATCTCGCCGACGGCGGCTGGTGTAAAGCTAGGATCGATGCCCTGGTAGATCACGTGAATCTTCTCTGCTGGCGTCCGATAAAGCTCAATTAGATCGGCTTTCGTCTGTTTGCTGACGGCGATGATCGCTGTGGAGCGTCTGACAAAAAGGCGCATACCCACCGCCAAAAAGAGTCGATTGGTCAGCTTGTGATGTTGTGGATAGCGCTCAAAGATCAGATCATGTACCGTCAACACGGTGGGGCGATGCAGATAAGGCAGTAGATGCTCGGTAGCGTGGTAGAGATCGCCGGCGGGTAGGCGTCGTTCGTAGCCAGGAAAACGGGCAAGTTGGCTCGCCAGAACGCTGAGTCGCCATTGATATTGCCCCAACGCTAGCGTCTGAACGGGCGAGTGCTGTAGCGCAGCAGGAAGGGTGTGGCCGCTGTGCGCGTTGTAGAAGAGGGTGAGATCGACCTCATCGGCATGGTTGGTTCGCAGATGCGCGGCTAACTGTTGAGCATAACGGCTCAGGCCCGCCCGCTGGTGGACAGCCGGTCCCACATCTAAAGTAACGGCAGGTCGATTATTCAATGTATAGATCCGAGAAAAGCTTGAATGCGGCTCACGATCATCTCCATGGCCACGCGGTTTTCGCCTCCTTCGGGAATGATCACATCGGCGTGACGTTTGCTCGCTTCGGCAAATTCAAGGTGCATGGGGCGCACGGTCGCCAGATACTGCTCGATCACTGACTCTGCCGTGCGCCCGCGCTCCTGCACATCGCGGCGCAGGCGACGGATAAAGCGGATATCGGCATCGGTATCGACAAAGATGCGCATATCCATCAGATCGCGCAGACTCTTTTCCACAAAAATGAGAATTCCTTCGATCAGAATGACTGGTGCTGGAGCTACCACTATGCTTTCGCTGCGACGGCGGTAGGTAGCAAAATCATAGATGGGCACATCAACCGGCTCACCACTACGCAACATTTCCACATGCGCAATCAGCAGATCAGTATCCAGGCTGTCGGGATGATCATAGTTGACGCGTACACGCTCTGCGAGGCTGTGATGGCTTTGATCGTGGTAGTAACTATCATGTTGTAGATAGGCCATCCGCTCGACGCCAACCATCCGCTGAATATGCTGGCTAACCGTCGTTTTGCCGCTACCTGTACCACCAGCGACCCCGATGATGAAAGGCGGTTGAAATGGCAACATTCGCTCCGTCACTCCTTTATCGTGTTGTCAGCGTTCATTCTTGGCCATCTGTGCCCGGCATTGCATCGGGAAGATTCGCATCAGCAAGGCCATGCAGCCATTGTAGTATCATTGATAGTTCACGCTCATCATCACTCTGTGCTACGACAACTGTTCGATCAATCGGCCACGGCGCAAACTGTAACAGGAGAAAGGCAGGTCTGTAGCGGTAGCCGATAAGGCCAATAAGGAGCAAAAGGCTGGCCGGCCCAAAGAGCCAAACCGCCGGTTGGTGTGCCACGGCTACTTGCATGCTGGGTAGAAAGATAAATTCCAGAGTAACTATTTTATCATCAATCGTTAGGCTAACGGTCGATGATTTTTGGAGTTGAATCCGTTTGAGGAGTTGATTGTTGGCATCATAGACCTCTGTCATAAACTCTTCTACTGGTACAGTACTTTGGGTGGGCAATCGTACGATCCGTAGCCCCAACGCCTGATCGACCACCACCGATTCTTCGCTACCAGGGCTGGGAAAGATCAGCCCCATTGTTGGCAATGTTTGGCTCTGGCCCAACCGAGAAAGTAATGGCTCCGCAGAAGTTGTACGGAGAAAAAGAGCTGGTGGTCCAGCGTTGCTGGTGATCACCGTTTGCCCATAGTTTATACGGATGGGGGTACCAAGCGGTGCGCGTTGGCGCTCTTCGCCAATTTCGGCAACAAGCACCGGCCTGCCTGCAAGGGAGACCTGCCCTGTGTTCTCAACGCGGTTGGTCACACCCGCGCGGAGCGTGGCAGTATTAATTGGACTGGTGCCAGCAGGAGCAGTGGCCACGGTCGTAGTTGTCACAGGCGTCATTGCTACTGGATCTACTTCATATTGTAGAACCAGTTGATAGGTAGCTGACCGATAGTCGGCCCCCGGGACCAGCGGCGATGGGTTAACATCCCATCCCCAAATCAATCTGATCCAGATGGTGATCAGCGCCAGTAGCAGACCAAGAAAAAAGAGAGGGCGCAAGAGTGCATAGGGAACCTTGCGCAGGGCCAAAAGCCGTTTTTCCTCAACGCGTTCTGCAGGCACGGTTGACGTGCCAGTTGACGTGCCAGTTGACGTGCCAGTTGACGTCCTGGAGGTTGTATTGCGCGCTTCTTCTACAAGCGCTTCTTCAGTGGGGTCATGGGGGCCATGCGATTGCATTGGATAGACCGCTATCATGCATTCTTCAACGCTATCAAATTCCTGTTGTAGCTTTGCCTGCGCCTTCTGTGCTAGCAATGTGCTCGCAGTCGCCACAGCTTGCCGTAGCCGATAGGTCGGCTGTATTGTTGGTACTGACAGCGGGTCACCAGCAGCAGTCGTTGTATCATCATCGATTCGCTCTCTGATCTGGTAAAGTCGCCATGCCTGAGCGCCATGATCACCCAAGCGAATGAGAACGATCAGGATCAATAAGACCAATAGCAGTTGCAAAATTGGATTGTGCACCACGTTGAAGAGGCCCAATGCGCTCAACACATTGCCGAGCGGCCCGTAATTTTCACTGGTGATCAGTGCCCAACGCTGTGCACCAGCCGGATCATCGTGGAGTTGGCCAGGCATCTGTTGCAGCAAAATCGCAAAAAGATAGAGGAGAAAAAAGGCACTGCCAAGGAGCTTCAGTAACCAGGAACGATGTAAAATCTCCCAAACACGTTGTACCAATTCGGCACGTCGATTCGTCGTTTTGGTCTCAGACATACTCGCTTAACCAAGTTTGAATTTCTTCCGGTAAATTCGACAGAGGGGACCTGCTGACCGTGCAATGGGGTAGCGACTCCAGGAAAGCCTGCCCATACTCCTTACGCCACAGACGGCTATCCAATAGGACAACCACGCCGCGATCACTCTCCCGCCGGATCAGTCGTCCAAAGCCCTGACGAAAACGCAAAATCGCATCCGGTAACATATAGTCGCCAAACGGGTTTTCTAAATCGCCACAGCGTGCGGCAACGATCGGATCACTTGGCACCGCAAACGGTAGCTTGACAATCAGCAAACAGCGCAACTCATCACCCGGCAGGTCAACCCCCTCCCAGAAGCTGCGCGTGCCGAGGAGAACGGCTTTATCCAGCCGACGGTATTCACGTAAAATACGACTGCGACTGCTTGTGCCATGTTCCAGCACCGTAATGCCGACACGATCAAGCTCCGCACGGATGGCATCGGCAGTTGCTCGCAGTTGGGCATAGCTGGTGAAGAGGACCAACGTCCTACCACCTGTCGCAATGGCAGCTTCGACAATTGCCCGCTCAACAGCCGATTGATAATAGGCATGATCCGGAGCAGGCAAGTCGGCAGGCATACACAAGAGCGTGCTCCACTCATAGTCAAAGGGACTGTCGACGGTTAAGGCAGATGCGTGCCAAAGCCCCAATCGATCGCGCATATAGGTAAAGCCAGAACCCGTGCGTAGCGTTGCACCAGTAAAGATCGCTGTGCGTTGATGCAACACCAGATCCTTTTCTAGAATCTCATTCACATAGAGCGGCGCAGCCGAAAGAGAAACAAATTTATCATCCTCCACTTTGCGTGCTTCCTGATTACGCCCTTCAGTTTTACGGCCACCCCCTTTGCGACCTTCGGTTTTGCGGCTGTTGCTCTTCCCGCCACTGCTCTTTGCACTGTCGGGCAATTCGGCCCATGTAATCGTGTTTTTGACATCGACGCCACCCGCTTGCAGGATAATCGCGCTGAGTTGTATTGCCAATTCAGCCAGGCTTTCATATAAATCGCGCAACGTATAGAAGAGCAGCGACCCTTGCTGATCCTGCTGCCATTGCGCGCTATCCACTTGCTTGACGAGCGCTGCGACTTGCTTCACCAGCCCACTAAGCCAGCCACGCGTCTGTTCCCATTCGATCTCGATTTGTGACCACTGCGGCTGCGCGCGTCGCGTCGCATCGAGATGGATCTGTTGTGGATAGCCTGTTTCCTGACGGATATCGCGCTGATGTTCAATAAAATGGAGCAGGCGATCGCAGAATTCACGCAATTGAAAGTGCAACATTTCAGCATCCATCGCCACTTCGCGCCCGATGCGCACAATTTCGACCTGCCCCCGCCGTGTCGCCAATGCCTCGATCTCGCTGCGCAAATCACCCTCTGTATTGAGCCGATTCAGCAGCGAAAAGACCCATTGCCACTCGACACGGTAGGTCAGTTGTTCGGTCGCCACCGCATCCAGATGATGGGCTTCATCGACAATCAGATGGCTGTATGCCGGTAACAGGCGACCACCGGTCACCAAATCGGCGATTAGGAGTGCATGGTTGACCACCAACAGATGCGCCTCTTCGGCGCGGCGGCGGGCCCAATAGAAAAAGTCGCGATTTGCGCTTTCACTGTTATACCATTCTGGGGCGGACAGATAGGGGGCAGCCCGATCTGGGGCAGCCCGATCTGGGGCGGACCGATCTGGGTAGAGATCGGAGGCTACTGCAGCAGTGTTCGGACCACTGCTTGCCAACGACGTGGGCTGGGGGGTAGCACCACATAATTCTGGTGTACAGGTGGCCGGATGGGAACAGACTTGCTGCCAGAGTGCCCGTTCAGTCGCGGTCACCAGAAAGAGCTCCTCCATTTCACCGCGGCTGGTCAACGGCAACCAAATGAGAATCTTGGCTAGAAAGGTGAGTTCTGCCGCTGAAAGGCGATGGCTCTTACGCCAACGGTGAAAGCGGCGCGTACACAGATAGTGTTGCCGCCCTTTGAGCAATGCAATTTGCGGTGTGCTCTGCCCAGCATGTATCAGGGCGCGCTGTAAAAGTGGTAGCTCTTTTTCGAGCAGTTGTTCTTGCAATGTGATCGTATTGGTCGCGACAATCACGCGACGCCCGTTAGCAACGGTCCACAGGGCAGCGGGAACGAGGTAGGCTAGACTTTTGCCGATACCAGTGCCAGCTTCCAACAGCATGTGGTCGCCCTCATTAAAGGCACGTAGCACCTGTTGCGCCATATCGATCTGGCCACGTCGTAACTCAAAATGTCCACCCAACGCACCAGCAAGCGGACCATCCGCAGCAAAAAATGCATCGACCGTGGTTTGCGCAACCGGTTCGCGGCTATCCTCTTCTTCTGCTAACAGAGTGGGCGATAAGGTTATAAAGGGAGGGCGGCTTTCTCTTTCAATAGCGCTTTCGGGCACCGCCGGCAAAAGTGTTCCGCTGGATTTTATATCATTGGCGATCAGAACATTTGTTGCACCATTATTGGGCGCGGGCGCATGGGCCGGATCGACCCACGGTTCAGCCAATGCATCGGCGAAAAGCGACGCAGGCGCCCAATCGCTTAGCTCGGCGCTTTGTGCAATGATCTGGAGCGTCGACGGTGCGGCCTGCCGGATCAATTGGTACAATTGCATAAAGAGTTGTGCCGTTGCCACGGCATCATCGAGCGCGCGGTGGGCATCCGTGAGGGTAATGCCCTGAAGACGACAGAGTTCCCCCAAATTATAGCTGCCGGCACCAGGCAGCAAGATCGTTGCCAATTCAAAGGTGTCTAGCACAGGACGTTGAAAATTGACGCCAGCACTCTGCAAAAACCCCAAATCGAAGGTGGCATTGTGAGCCACGAGCGCGGCAACATCACCGCGGACGAAGGCAAGCAGTTCAGGAATAACTCTCTCCAATAGGGGCGCATCAACAACATCGCTATTGCGAATATTGGTAATCTGCTGGACTCGCAGGGGGATAGCGCGTTGTGGATTCACAAAGGTGACAAATCGATCCAAGATACGGTTGCCCTGAAAGCGCACCGCGCCAATTTCAATGATTGCATCACGTTTGGCATCCAGGCCAGTTGTCTCCAGGTCGAGCGCGACATAAACACGCTCTGCCATAGGCTCTGCCAGTTCTAGGCAGCTTCGGCTCGAGGCTGCACAAATTACTCTTGTAGGAAAGCACGCAATTGCGTGCTAGGGTACGACGGCTCTATCGGTTTATTATACCGAAGTTTATCAATATCCCCTAGT
The DNA here is from genome assembly GCA_034432375.1 of Caldilineaceae bacterium. GTDB lineage: Bacteria > Chloroflexota > Anaerolineae > Caldilineales > Caldilineaceae > JAHBVH01. Next base: position 18,370 of record DAOUCA010000021.1, on the reverse strand, counting down.
TGGGACTCTGCAATTCTATAGAGATTCGTTGCTTGGCGCGCCAAAGCCGCAATGCACCAAGCAACCGAATACTTTGCAGAACGACAAAGTTTACCAACCACGGATAGTGCGCAGCAAGATGTTTTTGATAGAAGAGCGCCATCGCTTTTGTCGAAAGTGCGGTAACACGTAACTTAGTTTCATTGGAGGCCGTAGAAATATCGCTACTCTGTTTGCGAGTGCCAACACTGGCACCTTTGTAGTGGAGTGCTTGGAATTGCGGCAGATAAACGATCTGATGGCCGGCCGCTTTGACTCGATAGCAGAGGTCGACATCTTCCCCATACAGAAAGAAATCTTCGTCCCAGCCCCCCAAGGCAGTGAGCACGGTGCGACGCGTAAACATAAAATGGGAGATACAAAGGTCAATCTCATGGGGAGTTTGCAGATCTAGATCACCCATAAAATATTGGTTAAAGAGTTTGATATGGGGAAAAAGTCGATTGAGACCGCTGAAGTGGGTTAGTGATGCCCACGGCGTGGGAAATCCTCGGTGTGCATCCATATCGCGGCTGCCATCACGCAAGCGCAATTCGGCGGTGGCAATTGCGACCGTGGGCGCTTGATCCAGATAATCAGCCAGGCCATCAATCACACCTGCGTGCGGGTAGGCATCGGGACCAAGATAAAGTAAATAGTCTCCGGTAGCTTTGGCCAGTGCAAGGTTCGATGCCACAGTCAAACCGCGATTCACCGGCAATGCAATGAGTTTGACTGCGGGGTAAGCAGCCCTGACCCTTGCGACCGAGTCATCGGTCGAACCGTTATCGACGACAAGAATTTCAGCAGCCTCCCCCAATCGTTGGAGGTTTTCTAGACATTTGATCAAAAGAGGGGCTGTGTTATAGTTGATAATAGCGACGGATGTGGTCGATCTCATGTATCAATCCCAGTGCTTAATCCCAGTGCTTAATCCCAGTGCTCAATGCACCCGTAAGATACTTTGGTCGATGGGAAAGATGCTTGTGAATTATTGCGCAGACGCTTGAAAAATTGGCCCACATAGAAGCCCTGTGTTACACTAAGGGCGAGTATGCTCATCTTAGATTTTTGATATTTTTTGTTGTATTGATCTGTTTTTTTGTAGCATCTGTTGTAGCAGTCTCATACAATCTTCCTAAATGGTCTGGCAATTGGTTATGAACAGTGCGCTGTTCATACGATGTTCTTCTTTATCACTGGTCTAGAACGCCGTTATTTGCGGTTTACTGGTGTGAAGAGCATACTATAGCCCGCCAATCCAAACAAGATAACCTAGTGCCGGTGGAGGTATGGATGAATTCCCAAGCACGTTTTTCACGTGTCCCCATAATTGTTATTGTGCTATTGCTGACGGCTCTTCTTTTTGCCATCGTTGGTTGTGCCGCCAATGCCACCAGTGATTTGATTGGCCCCGATCTAGGCACTAAATTGGTTATGGCACAATCGGAAGGTGCAATTGTGCTTGAACCTACGCCCGTGCCACCAAAGCTGGCTGAGCTTGCACCAGATGCGATCTATGCCGGTCTTGACCCGGCTCTGCAAGAGGCAATTACCAATGCCAATCCTGGCAACGGAGAGACAATTGCGCTCACCTTTGGGTGTGTTGGTTGCCATGCATTGGATCCCGCAGAAGTGAAGACTGGGCCAACGTGGCATAACGTAGGGGACACGGCTGTTTCGCGTGTGGCTGGCGAAAGCCCTGCCCAATATATTTATCAGAGCATCACGGCCCCCAATGCGTTTGTCGTGCCCAACTACCCGGCGAATGTAATGCCGGCGAACTTCGCAGAATCCATGAGCCCGGACCAACTTGCCGACATGATTGCCTATCTATTGCAGCAGAATGGGCAATAAATTTTAGCGTAAACCCATTTGAAATTACCAAAAGGTAGTGCGCATCTTAGATGCGCACTACCTTTTTTTATGGACTGTTCATTGTTTGGGTAAAATCGAACTCATATTTTCAAGTTGCGTGGCATATGATGCTATAATTGCAACATGGCAAGAGAACAAAGTTCCCCAACCAATGCAGAACGTCGATGTCCGAATTGTGGTACGCGTGTGGCTCGCGATGCGGAAAGCTGTTTCATGTGCGGTCACGATCTCCGCGTTACACCACGCCGCGCCCAACGGATCTCCTTTGTTGATGCATTGCTCGTATTGGCAGTCCTAGCGGTCCTTGTGCTTTGGTGGCAAATCGGGAACCGGCCACAGTTGGAATCGTCCGAAGCAGCCAGCGCTGCGATTTATCCAGGCGGGGTGCCACTCCTCACCGGTACTCCCCCCACGGCGGAGCCACTCACCCCTACCGAAACGCCAACACCCTTGCCGCCGACAACATCGTATATCCGCCATCAGGTCTTAACGGGCGAAACATTGCTTTCGATAGCAGCCACCTACGATGTGACGGTTGAAGAGATTCAAGCCGTCAACAATCTGTCGGATGCGTTGATTCGTGCCGGAGATGTCCTCATCATTCCCGTTTTACAAGAGGGAGGCACCCAAAGCGCACTCACAGAAGGGCCTACTTCGCGCTTTCAATATACCGTGCGCACCGGTGACACCATTATTTCGATTGCCGTCAACTTTGGCAGCACGGTTGCTGAGATATTGCAGGCGAACAATCTGACCGATCAGGCGATTATTCGCCCCGGCGATCAACTCGTGATTCCTTTGCGCAGTACTCCTTCGGAAGTACTGGAGAGCGCAGCCACCGCATCTGCCGAATCCCCTACGGCCACAACCAATAGCACAAGCGGTGTTGCCGCTGACACCATCTATTTGGAGCCACGTCTGATTGGCCCAGCCGACAGCAGCCGGATCGGTCATTCTGAAGAGCTCTTATTCCGCTGGATCAGCGTTGATCTGCTTCAGCCGAATGAATGGTATGTGCTTCTGATCTATCCAGAAGGGGGCGCTGCGCAACCATTTCCTTCGGTTTGGACCAAAGCAACCAGTTATCGGATTGGTCCAGAGTTCGCCCCAAGTGCGGGTCAAAGCGCGAGCTACTCCTGGCAAATTTCATTGGCACGCGTGCTAACCAATGAAGAGGGCCAGATGATTATTGAGGCGGCCGGCCCCGCGAGCGTCGTGCGTCGATTTATTTGGGAGTAGCTCACCCCAACTCAAGTTATGTTATAGGCCGCTCATCAGCCGCGCCCAATGGGCTCCCGGTGAAAACACCATCATTTTCAAGCAGTGAAATCATCGGTTTTCACACGTTGAACAAATGAGTCTTATCGTGACCACTATCACCTACAGTGTGATATGCTGCACTTTGCACTCTCCCCAACTACAGTTCACCATACCAATCAGGAGGATCTATGAAACAGCCAACCGTTCGCAATCTCTCTCGGCGTCAATTTTTACAGGTCATCGGGACGGGTGCCACGGCGGCGCTCGTGCTTGCAGCCTGCCCTGCACCGGGCGCTGCTCCCGCAGCCGGCAGCGGTACTGCACCCGCCACAGAAGGCGCGTTGGTAAGTCTGGTCGCCTTTGGCGAAGCAGACAAGAATGCATTCGCTGCCGTTGCGGATGCCTACATGGCGCAGAATCCCGACATAACGATTGAAACCAATTTCCTACCCAACGACGAAAGCTATTATGCAACGTTGCAGACCCAATATGCCGGCGGCAGCAATCCCCACCTGGCATCCATGCAGGGGTGGGCCTACCAACTCTTCGCCGACAACGAAGTGATTGTCGGGGTCAACGCGCTGCGCGAACGCGATGACTTCAACTATGCTTGGGCCGATAGCGAAGCGGTGCGCCAATATACCCAACGCAATGGTGACACCTATCTCATCCCCACGCAGATGGCGACGATGCTCATGTTCTATGCCAAAGCACCCTTTGATGAAGCAGGGATTCCCTACCCGACCGATGATTGGACCTTTGAAGAGTTCGTCGGTATTGCCCAACAGTTAACGAAGACCGATGGCGACAAGAAGCAGTGGGGCTATCAAGCCAATGGCAACTGGTTCCGCGATATTCATTGGATGCGTGGCACGGGTGCCCAAGAATTTGATACATTGGTCGACCCCAAACTTTCCCAATTCAATCAGCCAGAATTGGTCGAGCTTGTGCAGATGATCGCTAGCGATTTCTACTATTCCATGGGCATTAGCCCCAAACCGGCCGATTTGAGCACCGGTTCCGGCGGAATCGAAGCTGGGCAGTCGGCGATGAAATATGAGGGTGCCTGGTGGTTCCCCCAGATGGTAACGCCTGAACTGCGTGATCAAGGGGCCGCGGTTGAGTTCGATGTGGTGTTGATGCCGCAACAGGCCGATGGCAGCCGGCCGCACCGCGGTTGGGCGGAAGGTATTTCGATCTTTGCTAACGCGCCCCTTGACGCGGCCTGGGAGTTCACCAAATATACCTGCAATGAAGAAGGACAGAAGATCTTCTCGGAAGCGACCGGTCGCATCCCCAATAACTATGATCTGGTCGAAAGCTTCTGGGCTCCGCTCGTTCAGAAGAACCATGGTCTGACCAACACGCAAGCCTTTATCACGGCTTTCAGCAAGGGCGAGGCCGATATCATCAGCGGTCTACCCCGTTCCCAATATTGGAACGAAGTCGTGAAGCCCGTTGGTTGGGACCCGCTGCTTGGCGGCTCGGCCACGGCTGCCGAAGTGTTGTCCCTGGTTGATCAAGGAGTCCAGAAATTACTCGATGAGTATTGGGCGAGTAAGTAGAGAATAGGGAAGTAGGGAGAGTTTATCTCCCTACTTTCCTGCTTCCTTCCCCCTTCTACTGCCCATGCATCGCTGCACCAGATAGTATTTTCTGCGGAGAAGATCAATGACCCATTCTCATACAGCCCCTTTTCGGCGGCGCGAGATTCTGGAAGGCTATCTCTTTGCCGCGCCCTTTATTCTGGGATTTCTCGTTTTTATCGCCTTTCCCATGGGCTGGGCACTGCTACTGAATTTCCAGAAATACAACCTGCTCGCACCGCCACGTTGGGTGGGCATGACGAACATGGAGACGCTTTGGGCGGATCCCAAGGTCTGGCTCTCGCTCTGGAACACGGCGGTCTATGCCTTTGCCAGTGTGCCGCTACAGTTAGGGCTCGCCTTTGGCTGCGCTGTGCTACTCAACCAGCCGATCCGCGGGCGTAATTTCTATCGCACGGCGCTCTACATGCCGGTCATCGTGCCGATTGTAGTCAGTGCATTTATCTGGCAACGAGCCTACCACCCCGAATTTGGCATCATCAACGAGATTATCGGTTGGGTTGGCGTGCCACCGCAATCTTGGCTCTTTGAGCCCGCCCTTGCCAAGCCAGCCTTTATCTTTATGCGCATCTGGGTGATGGGGACACAGATGGTGATCTTCCTGGCCGGCCTGCAAAATGTACCGACAGCCCTGCTGGAGGCGGCGGCTCTCGATGGCGCGGGAGCCTGGCGAAAATTCCGCCATGTCACTATCCCGATTATGACGCCGGTCATCTTCTTCAACTTGATTGTCGGCGTGATCGGCAACTTTCAGGTCTTTGCGCCGGCGCTGATTATGACCCAGGGTGGCCCCCAAGATGCCACGCTCTTTATGGTACTCTATATCTATCGCAATGCCTTTGAATATAGCAAACTCGGCTACGCTGCCTCGGTCTCATGGGTGCTCTTTGCCGTCATTATTTTGCTGACAATTCTGCAATTCCGCTTCTCCGGCCGCTGGGTCTACTATGAAAATGAATAGCGCTTACACCGTTCGCAATTTTGATACACAGAAAAGCCGCTACACAACCAGCGAACTACGTAGGCCTTATAAAACTGCATCTAAGCAAAAGAGCCACCACCCATGACAACGACAACGCGTCCAGTCGTACAAATGAGAGATGCCCAGATTGCTGCGCAACAAAAGCGGGTACGGCAGCGCCAGGAATGGCTGAGCCGCTTGGGGATTCATCTGGTCTTACTCTTGCTTTCGGTGATGGCACTTGTCCCCGTCCTCTGGATGATCTCCTCTTCGCTCAAGGCGTCGACCGAAATATTTGTGACGCCAATCGAGTGGTTGCCACGCACACCCCGCTGGGTCAACTATACAGAAGCCTTTAACCGTGCGCCGATTCTGCTCTACTTCTGGAACACGATGATCGTTTGCGGCTTCTCCGTGCTTGGGGTACTCGTTTCATCCTCACTGGTAGCCTTTAGTTTTAGCCGTCTGCGCTGGCCAGGACGCAATTTCTTTTTTGGCCTGCTGCTGGCGACAATGATGTTGCCGGGCATCATTCTAATCGTGCCGCGCTTTCTGATGTTCAGCTATCTTTTTCGCTGGCCAGTGCGTTGGGTTGGTACCTTTTTGCCGCTGATTGTCCCCGCTTATTTCGCAACGCACGGGCTCTTTGTCTTTCTCATTCGCCAATTCTTCTTGGGGATTCCTGTCGAATTAGATGATGCCGCACGCATTGACGGGGCCAGTAGCTTGCGTATCCTCTGGCAGATTTTTGTGCCCCTGAGCAAGCCGGTGATGATCACTGTGGTGATTCTCTCCTTTATGCAGTTCTACAACGATTTTCTAGAACCACTTGTCTACCTCAAGCCAGCAACATGGACCCTGGCCGTGGGCATCCGTGCCATCAACGATTCGGCTTACGCCACTAGTTGGGAGTTGGTCTTTGCCACCGGCACCTTTATGTTGGCGCCGATGGTGATTATCTTTTTTGTAGCCCAACGCTATTTTGTCGAGGGCGTGACACTGAGCGGCTTTGGTGGCCGCTAACCGAGTACAGATTCTGTACGCTGGACCACTCTATGTCGACTGACGAATTGTTGCGTCAACTCCTCGATGACGACCCACACTACCTGAGCCCGACTTTTCGTCAGTGGTTCCTTACTTCTCGACGCTTTCGCGCTTTTGCCGAACGGTATCAGCCGAAAATTCGTGCTAAGCTGCGCGGGACGCGAGATGCCGAAACCCTCGCCGATCTGCTCTTTGAGTTGGAGATCGCCTGTTGGTTGTTGCAAGAGAAGCGCTTTCAGATCGCCTATGAAGAACAAGGCTTGCGCACAGCCCCCGGGCCGGATTTTACTGTCTCCTTTACCACCAAAGTACAATTTCACATGGAGGTCACACGCATCCGCGCATCCGGTATCGAAGAGATGACGCCAGAAGAGAGTACACTGCCAACAGGCGAAGCCCTTCAGCGAAAGGTGCTCTATGTCATCTTGGCCAAGCTCAATCAGCTCAGGACCGGTGCGCAAAATGTCATCCTGATCGGCGTGGCACCGGAGTTGAGCGACATGCTGCGCGTTGATGAAATTCTGAAACAACTAAAGCTACGCATAGAAATGGGTGATCCGGCCCTTCTAGCCCGCAGTCGTTTCCAAAGCCCTGGCGCATTTTTCAAACAATACTATGCACTCAGCGCGATCCTGCTCTACCATATCAACCAGCCCCCCACGCTTGCAGCAGGAGCCCCTGGCGCAATGCTTTGGCTCAATCAAGATGCCAAGCAACCACTGTTGACCCAAGTCCAGACAATCTTGCGACAACAGTCGGCCCTTCACAGATAAGGTTATACACGAAGCGACCATCCATCACTCTGGATGACTTTCAATTTAGCGCACCCCTCGGCGGCTGAGCTTGTCGAAGCCAAAGAGGGCTGAGCTTGTCGAAGCCGCCGAGGGGTGCGCTCAACCAATTCTTCGTGATTGCGTGGTTATTTCAAGTTAGAGGAACGTTTATGCCAAAACGACAGATCATCGCTATGGGCGGTGGTGGATTTTCAATGGAACCGGACAATCTAGCATTAGATCGCTACGTATTGGCCCAAATAGATAAAGCGCGTCCTAAAGTCTGTTTTATACCAACCGCCAGTGGGGAGTCACAAGAGTATATCCTCAACTATTACAAAGCATTCGTCGCGCTGGATTGTAAGCCAGCTATGCTTTCCCTCTTCCGTTTGCCCACCGCCGATTTGGAGAGCTATCTATTGGAAAACGATCTGATCTATGTCGGCGGTGGCAATACCCGCAGTATGCTTGCCCTTTGGCGCGAGTGGGGAATTGATCTCATTTTGCGCAAGGCCTACACCGCGGGCATCGTATTGGCCGGTGTAAGTGCGGGTGCGAACTGCTGGTTTGAAGAATGTAGCACCGATTCCGTCCCTGGCGAATTGCGCATGCTCCCCTGTTTGGGGTTGGTGCCTGATAGTTTCTGCCCGCACTACGACGGGGAAGCGCAGCGCCGCCCCACCTTACACAAGATGCTGAGCGAAGAGCGGATCGGGGCCGGATACGCCGCCGATGACGGCGCGGCGCTTCACCTGGTCGATGAGCAGGTGATAGCGGCGGTGAGTTCGCGGCCAGAGGCAAAGGCCTATCGCGTAGAGTTGCAGGGAAGTGAAGTAGTTGAAACAATGTTGGCAACGCGCTACCTACTGTGAAGATTATCCTCAGCCGGAAAGGCTTCGATTCCAGCTACGGCGGCGTGGCCAGCCCGATCTTCCCAGATGGGACGCTCCTGTCGCTGCCCATCCCAGATGAGCAGGGCACGGTTACCTATGAGGAATTGTATCGTACCGGCGCTCCACTTGGCCCGTTGGTCGAGCAATTGACGCGCGGCCGGGTTGCACGACAACAGCGCGCCCATCTCGACCCCGATCTTGCCCAACAGATGTGTCTTCGCCAACTGGACTGGCGGCCACTCTTTGGGCAGGATGGTGCGGCGCAAAGTCACCTGGCCAACCAGGGGGTTGGTATCGGCGATCTCTTTCTCTTTTTTGGCTGGTTTCGCGCAGTGGAGAAGGGTGCAACGGGCTATCAGTTTGTGCGTGGAGCGCCGGATCAACATCTGATCTACGGTTGGCTACAAGTCGGGGAGATTCTGCAAGGAAGTGCATTGCCAGCGGCTGCGCCACGTTGGGCAAAGCACCATCCACACTGTATCGATGGCCGAGGTGAACGGAATACGCTCTATATCGCAGCCGAGAAAGTGCATTTGCCAGGACGAGCAACCATGTCCGCTCTGGCCGGAGCTGGGACCTTGGCATTTGGTTGCAAACAAGTGTTGACTAAGCCCAACGCGCTGCGCACCCAATGGCGGCTGCCGCGCTGGTTTTATCCCAGCGCAGGCAGAACGCCACTGACCTATCATACGAAGCCGTCACGCTGGTCGGTCGACGATGACTATGCGTATCTACAAAGTGCCGCCCGTGGCCAAGAATTTGTCTTTGACACTGCGTACTATCCCGAAGCGGTCGCTTGGGTAGAAATGCTGCTTGGTGCAGCCGCATGATCTTTATAAAGTTGTTCTTTGGAATTTCAGGGGATGTGACCCGCTTTGGCTTCGACAAGCTCAGCCGTCGCTGACCACGGAGCAATTCTCACCGCTCCTGAGATCCAAAGAGCTACGAATGGCAGGCTAATCGAGCACTCCTAAGCTGCCTGCCGCGCTCCTTCGCCTTTTGCTGTCTCCCAGGCCAGCATCGCCTTTTTACGAGTAGTGCCCCAGTGGTAGCCTTCAATCACCCCGCTCTTACGGATCACTCGATGGCAGGGAATGAGATAGCCAATCGGGTTGGCCCCCACGGCATTGCCAACGGCACGTGATGCCTCTGGTTGGCCGATCGCAGCGGCGACATCTTCATAGGACCAGGCTGCACCGGCAGGAATGCGCAATAGCGCGTCCCACACTTTAAGCTGGAAATTGGTGCCTTTGAGCAACAGCTGAATAGCGGCAGTGTCAGTTTGTGGCTGTTGTGCAAACGCTGTTGCCGCAATCGTTGCCACGCTGGCGTCATCTTCGACGAGAAGCGCCGCTTGCCAGCGATTGTGTAACTCATCCACCGTATTTTGCCAGGTACGTGCTGGGATCGCATCATCAACAAAGGAGAGTGCGCAGATTCCCCGTTCCGTAATCGCAATCAAGGCATCGCCAAAGGGCGTCGTGTAGCGACCGTAAGTAATCGTGATGCCACGCCCCTGGCTCTTAAATTCCCCCGGTGTTACGGCCTCGGTTGAAACCAGCAGATCGTGTAGCCGCCCTGGGCTGGAAAGACCACTTTCATAGGTGGCATCCAGCACACTGTGGGCATTGGCAAGCAGCGCTTTGGCGTGGCTTGCGGTGAGATATTGCACAAAGCGTTTGGGGCTTACGCCGGCCCAACGCGTAAAGAGCCGTTGCAGATAGAAAGGGCTCAGATGCAAATGCGTCGCCACTTCCTCCAAGGTTGGTTGTTCTTGATAGTTGCTCTCTAAAAAGGTGATGGCTTCCGCCACCAAATTGTAATCGGCTCGGTTGGTCTGGTCACTGTGCTGCGCAACGCTTGCTTGCATCGGTCTCTACTCCTCTTGTGTGTAACACTGTTTCGCTATGGAATAGAGGATACCAGAACTTCAACCGGGATTCCACCCGATTCTTGCACAAAAAAGGTGCCCTTTATATACCAACGAGCGCCAGAAAGCAACACTTTTTACAGGGGTAGTGAGTTACTTTCTGTGCTGCTCGTGCGTATAACTGAGATTAATCGCGCTTGATCTCAGCTATCCTATTTTCAATTTCCGATTCAGCGTCAAGGGTCTCTTTCTCAACTTCCAAACCCTCGCTCGATGAACTGGTATGGATCTTCACCAATTTATATTGACGGCCATCGGCGACAGAAACCACTGTTTTGATGTCAAGTTCGCGCGGAATCAGACCAAAATCTTGTAATGTCCAAATCGTTGTAATACGGCCACTGAGATTGGGCCACTGATCTTTTGCCCACAGGTAGCGCTGACGACTAAATTGCCAGATCTGTTCGGGCAGCTTTTCCGGTTGGAACGAGCAATATTCCTTCCAGATCACTTCGTGGGGTGTCAAGGGGAAAAGAATATCGAGCATCGCTTGTTGCACCATCCACGCATCCCGTCCATGCTCTGGTGTCACCCAATTGAGATGATAATTATGAATAAACATGAAGATGCCCACATGAGAATAATGTTCGACATGGCGCGCAATCGCATCGCGCTCGCCATAGGCGTCCTGGTAGGTTGCTTCTAGCGCCAGATTAGGTTCTTCGACTCGGTCATGATGACGATTGCGTTGGGCTTCAACAAATAGCTGCTCATCAACGTTGTAGAGATAGGTAATTAGTCGGCGAATCCGAAATGGATCAACATTAAATTTGGTAAATCCACCGGACGCAATGCTCTCTTCGACAGCATCGACAACGCCGCGCTGGCGCGCTTCATCATGGGCACGCTGTTCACCCATATCATAGTCAATTTTGTTTTCACCCGGCGTAAGCTCGGGCAGCGTAATCGTGCCCTTTGGTCGGCGCAACGAACCACGGGCGGTATAAAATTGAAAGAGTGTAATGGCAACACCGGCGGCGGCAATCACGAGCAATGCGTCCGTTTTTTGGGTGATGAGGACGATCGCCATGATGTAGCTGGCAAACATCCCGCGCAATCCAGCAAAGCGCAGGGATTTTGCTTCAGTCGATTTGGGATCAATGCCGCGGTCTAGCAGCGCGTCATCACGGACAAAGAAGACAGCAGTGCTCGTAATCACAAAGGCGCTGACAAAGCCAAAGGCGTAATAAGCCTCGACAACGACGACTTCACGAATGATTGGGATCAAGATCGACGAGATGCCCCAGATCACACCAATCCCAATACGGTCATCGGCAAAAAAGCCGGGCAGACGGCCAAGGCGCGCGGCATTGGCGGCAACCGCTGCTCCCCCGACATAGCCACCACCTTGCGCCAATAACAGAATAATTGCCAAAAGTATACCAGCAATGACGAGAAAACTGGCACCTGGCGTGCCTGTAATGGCCTGATCCAAGGCGCGCGCCAATGCAATATCGTGCGCGACAGTACTAATGTACTCATCACGCGGGAGCTGTGCCAAGTCGCTCTCGCCACTGGCACCCACACCGCGTAATTCCTGAACGGCCCGTTCTGTTGATGCTTCGTCATAGAGCGTCGTCGCGCTTTGACGATCGCTATCAGTTATAACAACATTGTCAGGTGCCACCCCATGCCCCAACGACTGCGCAGCAATGATCTCATATTCAATCAACAACGTGCTATAGCCTTCCGTAGCGGGGATATTCCACCGTTGTGCCGCATACAGCTGGAAAACACCTGTGCTGATTAGAAAGACTGCGGCCAAGGTCAGTGCCGTGTTAATCACCTTCCATTTAGGACGAGCGGCATGTTTTCCACTAGCGGGGATCACTTCATAGCCGGAAAAACCCAACATCGCACTAGACATCGAGCGCAGAAAGAGTTGAAAGACGACGACCATGCCGATAGCACTTACATCTTGCTGTGCACGAACAACATGTTCGACAACGCCACTGAGCTCTAGACGATGCACGATCCCTTCGGTCAGAAAGGACCATTGAGGGTTCACGATTGCCATCGAACCGACGATACCCAAGGCCCCTACGGTAAAAATTGTAAAGGCACCACCGCCGATCAAAAAGAGCGGCACTGCCCGTTTGGGTCCCATTGCCACGAGCACAGCCATAATAAAGAAGGCAAAGAATTCTGCCAGCACAATGCGGTAGGGGGCCAGTTCGGGGTAGATCAACATCATGACATCTGCCGCCGAGATCGAGCTGATGATAATGGTTAAGATTGCGTCTAAAAAGAAGAGGCTGGTTCCTATCCAAGAGAGGCCGCGCAACCGTGCTGGGCCGATTGCTTCAACGAGCGGGCCGCTTCCGCCAGCATTCGGGCGCAGGTAGGCCCCAGCTTTATACGCGGGAACTATCCCCAGAAAGAGCAGTGCCGAAAGGACAATAAATGCCCAAATCGCAATCGTGTGGTACCCGGCTGCCCCATGAATTGCCAGCAACGTCTGGTAGGCGGCCACACTGAAGGCATCGGCGGCAATTTCAAAGATGAGGGCCAGAACGCCCAGACCGGTCCCACCCAGCAGCAACCCTTCTACCATTAATTTTGGTAACTTTGCATCGGCTGCAACGCGCTCGGCAGGATTAATATAACTTCGCAACATCGTCATGTCCTTTATTGTATGAACAACGCAACTGCTCGAAACTCACTGGTAGAAAGTATCTGTTGCGACAAAGTATCTATCGCAAACAATTGTCGGATTGCACTCTTACATTGCATCCGCACATCGCACTCTTACATCGCATCCGCACATCGCACTCTTACATTGCATCCGCACATCGCGCCACTACGCTGCGCGGGACAAATGAGTGGGACAAAGAGGTGGTAAAATGGCTAGTACAAACAGGTAATGCAAATCAAACAGAGCTAGGTTCTGTTGACATTTCAATTTTGCAGGGTTGAAACCCGCTGCTAACACCGAAAAGCCGCCTCAGCGGCTAGGTATGTAGCCGCTGAGGCGGCTTTTCGGGGTTAGTCGGCCAAGGGATTGGTCGTTTTGGCAAATGTCAACAGACCCTAGTATAATCACAAACTTGTTTGGACTCAAGATATATCTTGCTCTTGATAATAAATTGGCGCGGAAGGCGCTTGTTCCGTGCAGTTTTCTAAAGTTCCCCAGAAACCGTGCAAGCATCACTCTTGGGCGGCACAAGTGGCCGGGATCATCGCACAGGCTTGATCCGGTATAGCAGCTGCGGCAACGGTCAATTGACCAAGGAGCCACTCCTCCCCGGTTGAGGCTCCTGTACGATCAACCAGCGGTACCCGTGCACCGGTAACGGGATCATAGAGGCCCACGATGATCGAAAGCGTTGTTCCAGGCAACAGATCGGTTGGGATATGTAGTTGGCGCAGATCATCGGCCGTACCACGCTGCGCCAATTGTGCATTCGGATCATAAAAGAGAAAAAAGCGGGGTGCGCCATCACTTTGGGCAATCGTCCGCCCATCCACACGTACATGGACAAAGACGGTTTTGCCTTCCGGCCACCGCTTGCCGCTCCACCGCAGCCACAGCAATACGCTTCCCCCAGCGCCAACCGTTTCTCCTTCCGCCCAGCCATGCAACGTTAGTATAGCGCTCGAATCTCCTGGATCAAATGTTGCCGTAGCAGGGTTGAGCCGCACAGCCGTACGAAAGGGAGGCGACCCAGGAGGCAAGGGGAGATCGCGCACCCCTTGTGCCCCCTGATGCAAAACGCTGACCAAAGCCCGCGACCCTACGGCACTCTGCCCAGTCAAAAGATCATCGCTGGCGGCGGCATTGGTAGTAACAATCCCCCAGAATTGGGGTAACGATAGTGGCAGTGTGGTAACACGGATCTGCTCTCCCGGCTGCCAGCGCGCCGGTGGATACCAAACCAAGGCCGGTGGTGCAGCCGTCATCAAATTGTAGAGCAATTCACCTTCTGGTGTGACAAGTTCCAGGAGCGGTGTATCTTCCGCGCTGGTGTGCGCATCGCCCACTCGCCACTCGGCGGTCACTTTGGTCGACCGCCAACGCAGCCATTCGCTGGCACTTGTCCGTACAAGTTGCGTCGTTGGCATTGAAGCGCTGCCTACCGGCTCTGCACTTGCGCCAGCACGGGCAAAATCGTAAAAGGCATCGGGAATCGTCTTCGGACTGGCGCCACGATGTAGGAGTAAAAAGCCATCTGCGCCATCGACCACGCCCCACTCACCAGCCAACAGCGCGTCCACATCGCTCTTCAAGTCACCTGGTGCCATATCCGTATTGGTCGTCACATCGACCAACGCCCAATCTGCCATACCAGCTGTCGCCAATTCGGGTAGCCCCAAGGGGAACTGATAGATATACCGACGCAGGCTGAGATGGGGATGAACGGCAGCGGTGGCAGTGACAGCAGCATCCGCTGGCACCTGCGCCAAAAAGTAGGGCAACAGCCGTTGATGGGCATAGGCCTCTGCGGTATCATTCACCGGATCATAGCGAGCTGCCCAGGGGCCTCGGCCAGCATCGAGATAAGCAATCACCGACCAGGTCAACAGCCAAAGGGTTAACAGCAGAGCGATCAACGGACGCAGCGCTGTACGCGCATTGGTTACGAGGGAAACCAGTGCCATTACACCACTGTTGGCGGCCGCCATGTGCTGGTAATTGGCCGATGTACCGACAGTCCAACGTCCCAACCAACGCCAAAGACGAGCCAACCCATAGACGGCGCTCACCGCGATATAGGGCACCAATGGCGCGCTGTAGTGAAAATCTCCATAATATTGGGCGGGATAGGCACTGAGTAGATTGGCGAGGAGCAGGGGTAGCGCCAGCAAGAGAATCTCCGGTGCCAGCAGGCTCAGCAAGCCAAAGGGCGCAATCAAGCCCCACAGATAGGCCAACCGCGCCGGCTCCGTGGCGATCTGCCAGACCAGCTGTGGCTGGGTGACAAAACTTTTGGCAATATCCAGCGGCGAATCGCCCAGCGCGCCATAGCGCTCAAAGTAGACACTTTGCTCACTATTGTAAACTTGGCTGGCGTGGGCCGGCACAATCACAAAAGTTGCCAGATAAAACCAGAGCAGGCTCAGAAAGATCAGCAGTAGCGGCAGAAGGAAAGGCGCAGAGAGCACATTTCGAGGATTAAGACGTTCAGGGAAATGGAGTACGGGTGAATCAGGTTGCGCAGCCGGTCGGGTTAGCCAGAAGCGCCAGAGTGCCCATACGCTCAGGCCAGCAGCGAGCAATGCCATCTCTTCTTTTGTGGCTGCGACTAGCAGCGTAGCCGCGACAAAGTGACGGAGCCGCCGCGCATCAATCGCCCAGAAGGCCCACAGCAGCAGCGGAACAGCCAAGGGTGCCGCATGAAATTCTGTGAGCACAGCCGCTTGTAGTTGAGGTGTCAGTAGATAAGCGATCGCTAGCGCCAGGGCCAACGGGCGTGTCATCTGACGCAACGGCTCAATTTGCCAAATTTGGAGCCGTTCGCGCGGCGATAGCAAGCTATCCAAGCGCTGTAGGGCAAGTTCATAAAGGGGCCACGCACCCAGGGCAACCACTGCTACTTGTAATAGCAACAGAGCCCGCACATCCGCCCACCCCCAAAGAACGGGGCTAATCAGCGCCAGGATTGGCTCCACATGATCGGTCATTCGGGTGGCGATGAAGCCATTATCCGTCATTTCAACAAAGCGGCCACGGCTGCTGTTCCAGACCGCCTGTGCAATTTGTCCCAGATCGGAGCGGTGGGTGCGCAAGCTATTGTGTAGATCAAAGGCCAAGCCCGTAAAGATCAGAGTGTAGAGTAGAACTGCCAGCAAGAGCAGAAGGCGATAGGGATCAAGGCGGGCGTGATGAGGTATCGGCTGGTTGGGGCGCAACATGGCTGGGATTCTTACTCCGCCTGCAGGGCGACGCGAAGTGCATGAACCACCTGTTGTACCTGTGCCCTGCTCATCTGTGGGTAAAGGGGCAGCGTCAAGATTTGCGCCACCGCGGTTTCGGTATGCGCAAGATCATGACACATGAGATTACCCTCTTGATAGGCGGGCTGTTGATGCACGGCAGCGGGATAATGAATGGCGCTGCTCACACCGGCGGCTTGCAGCGTTTGTCGCACCGCATCGCGTGCCGGAATGCGCACCACATAGAGGTGATAGACATGTTCACAACGGGGTGCTTCGATTGGCTTTGTGACCGCTTCTGGCAACAGCTCGTCATAGAGGGCAGCCAATCCACGGCGTGCCTCGTTCCATTGATCCAGATAGCGCAACTTCACCCGCAAGATCGCGGCTTGAAGTTCATCGAGCCGACTATTCAGCCCCTCTGTGTACGAAATATAACGGGCGGCGGGAGTCCAACCATATTCACGCAGGCTGCGCACCCGCGCCAGCAGATCGGCATTGCGTCCGACCACCGCCCCGCCATCACCCAGAGCACCCAAGTTTTTGGTTGGATAGAAGGAAAAGCAGGCAAGATCGCCGAGCGTACCCACCCGCTTGCCCCGATAGCGTGCACCGTGGGCTTGCGCGCAATCCTCAATCACCGGCACATTGGCGGCCTGGGCAATCGCTAAAATTTCAGCCATCGCGGCCGGATGCCCATAGAGGTGAACCGGGATGATCGCCTTCGTACGCGGGGTGAGTGCGTCGGCCAAGGCGGCTGGAGCCATCGTATAGGTGACGGGATCAATGTCGACCAAGACCGGCGTTGCCCCTGTCAAGCGGATGGCAGCCACCGTCGCCACCGCCGTATGCGACACGGTGATGACCTCATCGCCGATCCCGACATCGCAGGCGCGCAAAGCCAAGTGCAAGGCATCGGTACCAGAATTGACACCGACACAGCCAAGGGTTTCGGAAGGCGCTTCTACCGGTGGTTCGACAAGCTCACCAACCGGCTCAGGGTGGCGCGCAGCCCGCGATCGGATTTCGGCGGCATCGACGGCACTGGAGACATCGGAGACACCGAAGGCATCGGAGACATCGGCGGCTGAGCCTGTCGAAGCCAAAGATGTCTCCGATATTAGCGGTCGCTGGGCATCGGCCATCAAATAAGCGGCAAATTCCTCTTCAAAGGCGGCGGTCTCTTTGCCGAGAATGTACCAACCGCTGTCGAGCACACGGTGAACAGCGGCATCAAGTTCGGGTTGTAAAGCCAAATATTGGGCACGTAGGTCGATGACAGGGATTGATGGCATTGTTAGAAACCGGGCTCCCAGATATCGCTGAGGTCGAGTGTAAAGCCGGGGAGAATGGGATCCCCCTTGAGCAAACCGCCAGATTGCAACTCTTCAACCGGCAGGTCCGGACGGTAGACATAGACCTTGTGGGTATCGGGCAGCAGCAACCAACCCAATTGCGCGCCATTATCAATGTATTCGACCATTTTAGTCTGCAACGGACGCAACGTATCGCTAGGGGATGCTAATTCGACAACAAAATCGGGGCAGAGAGGCAGAAATTTTTCTTTTTGGGTCGGAGAGAGAAGAGCCAACTTGGTACGTGATACCCAAGCAGCGTCAGGTGAGCGGGTGGCACCATTGGGCAGAATAAAGCCACCGGACGAATCAAATGCGTAACCACTGCCGTCACGTTTTGTCCACATCCCAAGTTGCATGGTCAAACTTGCATTGCGCGCGCTAGTTTCTTTATCTGCGGGGGGCACGATGATCACTTCTCCTTGTGCGGTGCGCTCAATGCGCAGGTGGCGGTTGATCTGGCAGAAATCGAAGAACTGGTCATCGTCCATGTGGATGACGGGATCAAATTGTACGACCAGGGGCGCATCCAAGAGGTCCACCGTCGGCCACGTCTGCTCTTTCGTCAATAGAGTCATTCGGTCACCTCAACCTTCAAATTATCCACAAAGAGGTAGAGAATTTCAAAAAATTGTAACTATTCAATACCTTCGCCAATTTCAGAAATTAGAGCCGTCATTCCTGCGCAGGCAGGAATCCATCTTCATGTTACACGAGTAGATTCCTGCCTGCGCAGGAATGACATCTGGAAATTTCCGCCAAAACAAGGTTTGGCGA
>DAOUCA010000020.1:0-27136 GCA_034432375.1 Caldilineaceae bacterium | reverse complement strand
TACCTTTACCCATAAGTTTACGTGCGAAGCAGCGTTCCGGGGACGGCCCAGAGAAACGCTGGTTGACGAAATTACGTGTGGGCCGTCCCCGGAACGCTTGCCACCTCTGGTACACGCCGATGTGGGTAACGGTAAGCTGATATCGGGGAAGGGCTGGGTGTGGGGTTCGTCGTTACAATCAAAGTCCCCTCAGGGGAACAACTGAACGCCCAGGGTGATCCCCACCTCACCGGTTGATCGCTGTAGGCGGCTATCGCTCTCTGGCTGCCAAAGACCGGTTTCGAGACGATAGTCACCCACGGGGAGGGCCAGAGTAAACCGGTCCTGATAAACCAATCCCGGCTGCCACGCCGTGGTGGCGAGCAGCGGGGCATGGTCAAAGATCAACTTTGCGGTCTCTCCCTCCGCGCCACGTTGAAAGGCATGAAACCAGATCGTGTAGGCTTTGTCAAGAGGTGCCAACGCCGCCCAATAGAGGTCGATGTCTCGGCTATCGGCGGTGCCATTGGGCTGAAACTGATAGCCGAGCAGTTGGATGCGCGGTTGGCCGGCCTCATCGAGCAAGGTTACAGGTTCGGGCAAATGCAGGATCCCCGCTAGAGCTGCATTGACACGGGCAACGATTGCGCCGGTCGTGGTATGCCGCAGGTCGAGCAGCAAAGTAAGGGGCAACGGACTGAGATCGGCCGTCAACAACGATTGTTCGCCAGTGGCAAGAATGGCGGCGCGGTCCGGCAGTTCAAGGTCGGCCTCGAAGGTGGTTGCCAGCAGATAGAGGCGAGCTACCGTTTCAATCGATTGTTCAGCGGTTGCGCTCGCAATGGTTGGGAGCCCAACCGTTTCACCCGGCCGCAACAGCGTATACCCAGCCACAGTTGTGCTTTGGAAATAAGGTTCGGCCAGCAGCGCTTGCGGAAAGTAAATATCTCGGTCAATCGTGCGGTCGGGGAAATTATCATCGACAAAGCTATATCGCCAGTAACCTTCCTCCCGATTGAGCAGCCAATAGTCGATCCGGTCATACTGATTATAGGTCAACGCTTGGGCGAAAAGTAGCGGATCGTGCAGTTGCGCTATCTTTTCCAAAAAATCGGCCCGATCATGAAAACGCCCAGCGGGATGGCTAAAATGTGCCGACCAGGCGAGAAAGCTGTAGACCGGTCGGAAAAAGAGGATCGAGCGATAGCTATCGCTCACCAGCACGACGCGATCGCGGTAGTTGCTGTCGGTCAGCTGATCAAACGTAGCCAACTCTGCCACCGGATAGGTAGCGTCGAGCGCATCCTGCACATTTTCTTGGCTCTGTAATTCTGTCACTACCCCATTGGCAAAGAGCAAAAGCACCAATGTCAGCAACGTCGTGGCCAGCAGCCGCCACGGGATCGCCGGCCAACGCAAGGCCAGTTGTTCACTGCTGTGCCAGAGTCGAAAAAGAGCCAGGAAGGCCCCGACACCCAACAAGTAGGCCAACAGCGGATACGATCGAAAGGTGAGCAATGGCATGTCGACCAGAATCGCCATATAGCCCAACGCCACCCAAAGCGCAAAGCCGATCAACAATCGCCGCAGCCCACGGCAAATCGGGTCGATGGGTGCCGCCAGCAAAATGTAGAACAATCCGCCCAAATAGATCACCCCCTGCCAGCTATTCTCAAAAAAATAGAGGGGCAGCGGGATTTTGCTCTCGCCAAAGAAACGATTCTGCAACGCCTCTACGCCCGGCGTCAACGCCATGCTATAGAGGTAAGGTCCCCAAAAAGGGCTGCTCAACAAAGCCGTGGCCGCCAACATCAGCAAGCTGTTGACGCCATTCCGCCGCAGTAGGGCATCGCCGCGACGCCAGCCGAGCCACCAGCCGCTTTTGAGCAGCAAGGTGACACCACCAACAAAGAACCAGAAAAAGTAGAGTTGGAAGATCAGCGCGCCCAGCAACCCACCAACCAGCCACCAGCGCAGCCTTGCCCCGCGCGCAGGCGGTCGGTAGTTGGTGATGTTCTCCACCCAGTGCAACCACCAGGGCACAAAGAGCGCCAATGCTAGCCACTCGTTCGGCTTGAACCAATCCGGATAGATCAGCATTGAGAGCACAGCCGCCGCCACCAGCGCCTCATCAACGAGCCGCCGCCAGAGCCAGCCGGAGGCCAGCGGCAGGATCATGACCGTCGTCAAGAGTGCATACTTCATGACACGGAAGGGCTCAATTGTCCACCAATCGGCAACGCGTCCCACCAGAAAGTAATAAAGTGGCGGGTAAAAGGCGGGCAACCCTTTGTAGAACATATCGCCGTAGCCAGGGTAAGCAGCCAACTTGGTGATATAGGTTGTATAGAAACGAGCATCCCCATTAATCCCACCAACCGTGAAAGGGGTATCTTTCAGCTTGATCGTCAGGATGGCCAGGAAGAAGAGGCCAAGCCAGATCAGGATGGCGTTCGTCCGCCGCTGTGGCACCATCTCTGGGCGCAAGAGCCAAAGCATACCGCCGACATAAGTCAGGAGGATTAGTTGGAGCCACACCCCCACATAGGGCATGGTGCCAGCAGTGGCCGGCGTGTGGATCAGCGCGAACCAAAGCAGCAAAGCCGCCATTGCACCGATGAGAATAGTCAGCAGATTGCCCCAGAGGGTGCTCCGCTCACGATATTCGGTTGAGGCTTGCGCCGAATCCATCACGCGCAACGAATCCATAGAATCCTATCTTTAGCCCGCGATCCTGGTCCACTGACGAATCCGATTTTTCCTGCCACAGAGAGCGAGGAGATCACAGAGAGAAAGCCGGTAACTCTTCAAACACTGTTAGTGCTCCGACAGCCCAGGTAACCACGAAAGCGGCTTCACTACTTCTGTGTTCTCTGTGCTCTCTGTGCTCTCTGTGCTCTCTGTGCTCTCTGTGCTCTCTGTGCTCTCTGTGCTCTCTGTGGCTTAGCGGCCAGCCGATACACGCTTAGCCAATATGCGTACCGGCACCGGCCAGCGCTTGCGTAATTGGCTGCTCACCTCGACCGTCGGCAAAGATGACCTTTTGCACGCCCTCGGCAATCGCTTCGACCGCGCCCATCACCTTTTTCTTCATGCGCCCTTCGGCAAATTGCATAAAGTCATCGGCCTTGGCGCGGGGGATTTCCCGGATCAGGGTCGCTTCATCGGGGAATTCGCGCAAGAGCCCCGGCACATTGCTCAGGATCAACAGCGCGTCGGCCTTGAATGCCGCTGCCACCATCGCGGCAGCGCGGTCGCCATCCACATTGATCGCCTCCCCTTGGTCCGACGAACCGGGCGGGGTCACCACGGGGAAATAGCCATTGTCTAATAACAAGCGAAGCAGGCTGGTGTTAACCTGTTCGACAGTGCCGGTCCAATCGTCGCGCAGCACCATACGCTTGCCATTGACACGCACCCGCAATGTATCCTTGCGCTTGCCCTCAAAGATGCGGCCATCGAGGCCGCTGAGGCCGACCGCGTTAACACCAACGATTTGCAACTTTTCCACCCACATCTTGTTGAGTTGGCCACAGTAGACCATCTCGAAAATTTCGAGGGTACGCCGGTCAGTGCGTCGGCTGACATAGCCACTCTCACTGGTAACAAATTCGGGCGGATGGCCCAACGCTTCCGCCACTTCGTTGGTCGTCTCCGCGCCCCCGTGGACGAGTAGAAGCTCCTGACCCTGGCTGCGCAAAGCGGCGAGGTCGGCCACAATGGCGTCAATATTGAGATCTTTGCCGCCGCCGACTTTGATTACGATCATGGGTATCGTCTTTCTATTCCTTGCGGTAACGTATGCTGGCAAGCTGATTTGTCTGGTCTGGTCTGGTACAGACCAAAAATCATAACACTTTTTTTAACCTGCTCAAAACAAAGAGAGTGCCCCGAAGGAAAGTTAAAGCCGAGTTCAACCCTACGCGCCCGCGTAAGCCGACCAGCGGGGCGGGGCGGCAGAAGAACAAAGCGGCAATCGGCTGATTCCATAAAAAGTCCGACGTTTGACAAACGTCGGACTTTTTTCGCTTCTTGCAACCACCGAAAAGATGATGCGTTGCTTTGGTTACATTCGCCGAGTGCGCCGCGCCTAGCGCACGACTACCGGCAGATAGACATACTGCGCCACCGGTGTCACGACAGCGGATGGCCCCACCAGTGCAAAGTCGGTGAAGTGATCAGCCACCACCGTAATGACTTTGTTGGCGGTGTCGATGCCGCAGCCGGTACAGGGCAACAGCGGCGTCCACGCTGTGCCGGCCCAGTAGAGCAGGTTGAGCGTGCTTGGGTCGGTGATGCCCAGTGCCGCGAGTTGTGCGTCAGTATAGGGCACCCGCAGCGTGTATGGCTTGGCAAAGGTATTCACCGCTTGCCCTTTGAGCGTGCGGGCGTTGCCGCTAAAGTTATAGAGGGCCGCCTGCCCTGCTGGTAGCGGTTGGGGGGACGCCGGTTGCAGATTCAACGTGATCACACTCTTCTGGTTGACAGCCCCAGCCGGGAAGTTCGCCTGCAAACCTTGCGGACCCATTACGATTCCCCCATTGTTCGGCGTGACATTCGCCCCATCATCGACTGCGCCACCCCAGTGCGCAAAGCCCGGCGCTGAAAGGCCACCCGCTTTGTCGAAATCACCGCCAACATAAACGCCATTCTCATCCGCCGCCAGGGCAGTGACATTGGTGTAGCGGTCGTTGTACCACTTGACCCCACCATCCAACGCTGTCCAGGTGTCCGTTTTGGTGTCAAGCAGACCGACAAAATTCACCGTGGCGTTGCCGGCGCTCAGGAAATTGCCGCCAACAAAGAGTGTTGTGCCATAGCCAGCCAGCGCCGCCACTTCGGCATCCTCGGTGTTGCCACCCAAGCTGCCGTTGAGTGCCACCCACTGTTGCGCCGCCATATCCCAGCGGGCGAGCCCCGAAGCGGTCAATCCACCGGCTTGGTTAAAGCTACCACCCACGTAGAGTTCGTTGCCGATGATCGCCAACTGATTGGCGTCAATGCTAAAGCCGCTATAGCCATTCAGGGTGACACCCCGTTGCGCCGCATCGCCCAGATAGAACCAACTATCGGTGCTTGGCTGCCATTCGACGACATTGTGCACCACCTGAAAGCTGCTCAGGTCGGTTGTGTCAGTACCATATTGGATCACCTGGAAATGGCCGGCAATAAAGACGCTGTCGCCGTTGACCACCAAATCGTTGACAAAGGTGCCAACCTCATTGCCCCGATCGCCCACCTCAAAGATGCGCGCTTTGGTGCCAAAGGCGTGCCAAGCTACACCATCCCACCAGGCCAGATCCTCCGCCGTGACATTGCCGGCTGTCTTAAAAGCGCCGCCGACAAAGAGAATCCCATCGGCATAGTCAACGGCATAGACAGCATCATTAATGCCCGTACCCAGGGTCGACCAAGTAAAAGTATTGAGATCGAGCCGGGCAACATGATTGGCGGCAATCCCCCCGATCTGCGTAAATTCACCGACGACATACAGCGCATTTTCTTCCTCGGCGACGACCAGGTCGCGCACCCGAGCGTTAGCGTTGCCAATGGCGACCCACTGATCGGTATCCCACATCGCCAGGTTGCTCATGCGCACCCCGCCGGCCACAGCATACTCCCCCCCAACAAAGATGTGACCTGCCGCATCAGTCGTAATCGCATAGGGGGTGGCAGGGCTATCACCCCACTCGGCCCGCAACAGACCGCCGCCCACGGCGTGCCAACGCTCATCGTGCCATTGCGCCACATTGTCCACCCGCTGCTCCCCGGCGATGCGAAAGGAGCCGCCCATGTAGAGAGCATCGAGCGGGCCAACCGTCAAGACAGTGACATAATCATAGCCATCCGTAGCAATGCCGCTGCCAACCTCGGCCCATTCATTATTTTCCCACTTGGCGATCAGGTCGATATTCTGATTGCCAGCCCCGACAAAGCGACCACCGACATAGAGCGCGTTGCCAACCCAAGCCAGCGCCTTGACTTGCGGTTCGCTGGCAAATTCTTCTGCGCGTACCCCTACGCCCAAGGGTTGCCACTCGTCATTCTGCCACTGTGCGATATGATTCGCCGCCACGCCACCAGCCTTGTTGAACCAGCCACCGGCATAGAGCGTGCCGTTGTGCAATGCCAGCGCCCGCACGCTACCAAAGTTAGTATTACCATCGGCGGTCATCGTCACCCCGTCACCGACCGTCGACCAATTGCTGCCGTCCCATTGGGCAATACTGTTGGCGGTGACGTTGCCGGCCAATTGAAATTCACCACCGGCATAGAGCGTCGTACCATCCATTGCCAGGGTATAGACCTCGGCTTCGGGTGTAAAGTTGCCATCCCAGTCCAGTTCGCCCATGCCGCGGCCCAGCCCTTGCCATGCCGTGCCATCCCACATCGCCATGCTGTTGGCCGTAACACCATCCACAGAGACAAAATCGCCGCCGATGTAGAGCTTGCCACCGCTGTAGAGCATGGCATAGACATCGCCCGCATCGGGAGAGCCAAAGTAATCATCGACGACGCCGGTGCCATCGCCAACGGTAGACCAAGTCGCGCCATCCCAACGGGCAATGCCATTGGTCGTGACGGCACCAGCGACTTCAAAGCGCCCACCGACGTAGAGATCGGTACCGTTGGCCACGAGGGCCTTGACATCGCCGCTGATACCGTCCCCCAAGGCGTGCCAACGGGCACCATCCCAGCGCGCAATGTGCTGGGCATCGATACCCCCGGCTTTGGTAAAATCCCCGCCGACATAGAGATCCCCATTGGGCGCAACGGTCATCGCTGTTATCGCGCCCTCTACACCCGGCATGCCAAAGCGTGGATCCCAGCCATTGGCGTCTGTGATCGCTGCATCGCTGGCCGGTGCAGCATAGACATTGACGGGCAAGCTAGCCAGCAAGATGGCTAGCAGTGCAAAAATAATAGTTACCCTTGTACAGGAATTGTTTTGAATAGATTTCATTTTGATTCTCTCGAATGTTATCGCAAGTACGATTTGCTTTCACGCTCTTTTCCATCTCGGTGGATAGACCTATTTCACCACACACAGATATCGATTGACAGCAACAAACTGTTACAAGAAGCGTTACAAGAAGCATTACCAGAGACTCTTCATGCTCGGATTGGCTGACAAATTACACTAAGCCACAAATTACACTAAGCCACAGAGGGCACAGAGAGCACAGAGAGCAAGACGTACTTTTCTCTGCGGTCTCCGTGTCCTCTGTGGCAGAACAGTGGGTTCTGTCAGCTAACCAGATTCGTGGCGCAGTTCAATTATTGTAGAGGGGCAGCATACCGAGCTTCTAGGATTTTGCAGTTGTTACAGAAAATCCCCGCGAATCATTGGCTAAAGAGCCCCTTGACATACACTCTTCTGATCCTTGATAATAAGGGCATCCTCCTCTTCTTCTATCCTTCTACTCTCTTTCAGGAGGCTCTGCCATGACTGCTCACCGTTCAACGCTTTCTCGCCGTACCTTTCTGCACTTAACCGCCGCGACAACTGTCCCCTTACTACTGGCGGCTTGTGCCCCAGCGGGCGCGCCGACAACCGGTGGGGAAGGCGGCAGTGCAACTCAAGAAACTGTCGATGTGCGCTATATTGCGATGGACTATGACAGTCGCATGCAGGCGGACACCCAGGAAGTGATGGATGCGTTTAACAGTAGTCAGGATGGCGTCAAGGCAACACTGGAAGTTGTCAGTTGGCCCGAAGGTAAGAATGTGCTGCTGACCCAGATCAGCGGCGGCCAACCACCCGATATCTTTAATGGCTCTGGTCAGTGGCTGCTCGAGTTTCAATCCGCCGATGAATTGGCGGCGCTTGACGATCTGATGGGGGCCGATCTGCTCGATAATTTTTGGAAATCAGGTATTGAGGCCATGACGGTGCAAGGAGTGGTCTATGGGATGCCCTACTTCCTCGACCCACGCGGCCTCTACTACCGCACCGATCTCTTCGAAGCAGCAGGACTGGACGCCCCGGAGACGTGGGCGGATGTACGAGAAGCCGCCAAAGCGATCCATAACCCGCCAACCGTCTATGGTATGGGCTTAGGGCCAGGGGATTACTGGTGGTATGCCTGGGTTGGTGCGATTGGTGGTGGCAACAACTTGAGCCGTTGGACCGAAGATGGCCACACGCGTATCGCCTCCGAAGAAGGGCTCGCTGCGGCACAGTTCTTGGCCGACATCGTCCTCACCGACGGCACCGCCCAACCGTCGCCGGCCAGCGCCAACCGCGATGCCGATCTCCAACCGCTCTTCCTCGGCGGCCAAATGGCGCTCCTGGAGACTGGATCGTGGATGCCGACAATCATTCACAATGATGCACCGGATCTCCAATTCGCGCTCGCCCCGCTGCCCGTTGCCGAAGCTGGCCTGCAACATGGTAATGTCTTCTGGCCTGACTGTGTGATGATGGCTAAGCAATCGGAGAAGAAAGAGGCGGCAGCCGAGTTGCTCAAGTTTATGTTCAACGCCGAAAACCGCCTCGCCTTTGCCAAGCAACGTGGCGTGATACCCGAACGGGTCGATGTCGGCCAAGATCCGGCCTATCTCGATCCCAACGACTTCGCAACCCCCTATAACGAATTCTACGTCAAAGAGTTGGCGACCGCGCACAACGTCTTTGAAACCCCCTGGCCGGCCACCGGCGGCGAAGACGAGACGACGATCAACGATGCTCTCGCCAAGATTTGGCTCGGCGAAGCCACCGTCGAAGAAGCGATGACCGAAGCAGCCGGCCTGATTGATGGACGGCATGGGTTGGCGTAGGGATTCGATGAAGGACGCCCCATGTGTATCAAGGTAAGGAAGCGTAGGCACACTACAGCGGATTTTGGTAGCAACGAATTGGTGATTTCGCAAATTAGACTGCTGTTGCTTTACAAACTTGTCGCTTCAAGCGGCGTCTTTCCTTAGCACTCAGGGCGCGCTGCGAAAAATCAGCTGCTCCCTTCATCCGTTGTAGTGTTAGTTACCGCCCTTATCCTTACCTTGATATACATGGAATTCGATGAAGGACGACCGTTAGGTGACGACCGCAATTAAGTCATCGGTTGTCCGTCGTCCCTTGTCGGTCGTCAGTCGTCACTCGTCATCTTTAGAAAGGCTTTTTCCGTGGCAAATCAGACGATGGCGGTGCGCATGGAGCGGCCGCCGACAGAACGCAAGGTGTTGACCGGTTGGCGCGCCGAGTGGCGCGATAGTCGCCTGGCTTATGGCTTGTTGCTGCCCAGCATCATTGCCTTTGCACTCTTCCTGGTCTTCCCGATCGTGAATATGTTTATCGCCGCCTTTTCAACGGTCGACACATTGGGGCGCACGGTTAGCTTTGGCACATTGGCCAACTTCCAGACATTGATCGCCGACCCGCGTATGCCACAGATCATCCGCCAGACGGCAATCTTTGGCTTTGGCACAGTGGCGTTGACGGTGGTAGTCGCCTTCCCCTTGGCGCTGATTTTGAATACCGAATTCTGGGGAAGACCAGTGGCGAAGGCATTGATCCTCATCCCATGGGCGATGCCCTTTGCCGTCTCGGCCATCACCTGGCGCTGGATCTTCCACGGCCAGATGGGCGTGCTCAACTACATGCTGAGCCAGTTAGGCATCATCAAAGAGTATGTGGCCTGGCTCGGTGAGCCGACGCTCGCCTTTAGCGCGGCGATGTTTGTTGAAGTCTGGTCGTCGATCCCTTTTATGACCGTCACCTTTCTCGCCGGTCTGCAAGCGATTCCGCCGCACATCTACGACGCCGCCAAAATGGATGGCGCCAGCCCCTGGCGTGAATTCCGCGATATGACCGTGCCGCAGATGCGCACGGTGATTATGATCGTAACGCTGCTCTCGGTCATCTGGGCCTTCCGCTCCTTTGCCGTCATCTGGATTCTGACCCAAGGCGGGCCGCTCTACCGCACCGACATTGCCGTGACCTATCTCTACAAGCTGGCCTTTACCAATCTCGATTTTGGTGCCGGTTATGCATTGGCGGTCTGCATCTTTGCCGTGCTGATCGTCTTTAGCCTCGTCTACACTCGGATTCTCGGCACGCAGGAGGACGCATGAACAGTGCCCGCGCCTTTAAGACCACCGGGATCATCGGCATTCTGCTGCCGGCGATCTTGATCAGCATCTTCCCGCTGATTGTCATGATCTCCACCTCCTTTAAGACGAGCCAGGAGGTCTACATTCCACCGCCGACCTTCCTGCCGCGTGCGCCGACGATCCAAAATTATTTTGACATCTGGAGTGTCGCGCCACTGACCACCTTCTTCCGCAACAGCATGATCATTGGCCTTGGCTCGACCGCCTTGGCGCTGCTCCTGGCGATCCCCGCGGCCTATGCCCTCACCCGCTTTCGCTTCCGTGGACGGCACTTCTATCAGCTCTTTCTATTGGGCATTCAGATGTTTCCGCCGATTGTGATCATCCTCGGCATCTTCCGCGTCGTTGCTGGGCTGAATATGGTCGACAGCCTGACCACGGTCGTTGCGCTCAATGCCATCTTTAGCCTCTCTTTTGCGATCTGGATGCTCTCCGGCTACTTTTCGACGATTCCGCCGGAGATCGAAGAGGCGGCGATGATGGATGGCAACTCGCGCATGGGGGCCATGGTCAACATGATCTTGCCCCTTTCGTGGCCAGGATTAATCGCGGTGACGATCTTTGGCTTTATGAATGGCTGGAACGAATTTCTCTTTGCGCTCACCTTTATCCGTAGCCAGGACAAGCTGCCGCTGACGATTGGGCTTTTTAAGTTTGTCACCCGCTTTCAGGTGCAGTGGCATCAACTGATGGCCGCGTCACTGCTGACGACGATAGTCGTGGTCGTGCTCTTTATGCTGGTACAGAATCAGTTGACGCGCGGAATGGTGTCGATTGGAGAGAAGTAAAACCGTGAAACGTAATGGGTAAAACGTGAAGCCACGACGAGATCCCCTTCACGTTTTACCCATTACGTTTTATAAATGAAAGTTCACGAGTTAGGAATCTTCGTAATGGCTAAAGTCATCTGTCGCAATTTAATGAAACGCTTCGGCGACGGGCTCGCCGTCAACAATGTCAACCTCGAAGTCGGTGAGGGGGAGTTTCTCGTCATTGTCGGGCCATCCGGATGTGGCAAGACGACGACGTTACGCATGATCGCCGGGTTGGAGACGATCTCGGATGGGGAAATTTTGATCGATGAGCAGATCGTCAACGATGTCGAGCCGCGCCATCGTGACATCGCCATGGTCTTCCAAAACTATGCGCTCTACCCTCACAAAAAGGTCTTTGACAATATCGCCTATCCGCTCCAATTACGCCGCACCGCGCGGCAAGAGATCAAGCAACGGGTCGGAGAAACGGCTAAATTGCTGGGGATTGAGCATCTGTTGCAGCGGCGCATCCGCCAACTCTCCGGTGGTGAAAGGCAGCGCGTCGCCTTGGGCCGCGCGATCGTGCGCAAGCCGCGTCTCTTCCTCATGGATGAGCCGCTGAGCAACCTCGATGCCCAACTGCGCATCCAAATGCGCCGCGAGATCATCCGTCTGCAACGCCAACTGCACATCACCACCGTCTACGTCACCCACGACCAGGTTGAAGCGATGACGATGGGTGACCGCATTGTCGTCATGCGCGGCGGTCTGATCCAGCAGATCGGCGACCCGACTACGATCTATCAGCAGCCGGCCAACCTCTTTGTTGCGCGCTTTATCGGCAACCCGCCGATGAATCAATTTGAGGGGATGCTCATGCGCCAGGGGGATGGCTATGTGGTGCGGACGGACTTTGGTAATCTGCCCCTGGCTACTACTCTGCAAAGGCGGCTACGGGAGCAGGCACTCAACAGCGCAGGCCAACCGCTCATCTGCGGCATCCGCGCCGAAGATGTCAGTGTGGTGAGCGATGGGAACACCGCCAATGGGGTGCAGGGGGTTATCGACCTGGTCGAGCCACTTGGCTCTGATCTCTTCGTCAGCGTGGCGGTGGGCAAAGAGATGTTGCTGGCGCGTGCCCACCCAGATTCTGGGTTACGGGAGGGGCAGCCGATCACGATTGCGTTGAATCTAACGAAACTTCATCTCTTTGCGGCGGAGGGGGGGGAGAGTTTATTGACCGCTACGGTGGCCGCCTCAGTGTAACGCTTGTCATACCTTGTAGATAAACCCCTTAAAAGTCGCACATTCATCCCCGTGTAAAAGCTCCCTGCATAAGTGCGACTTTTAAATGGGTTGTCCATTAGCCTCAAGCCGTGGTGGGGACTCGAACGCTTACTTCGTGCGTTAACCGATCTGCCAGTCGGTCTTTCGCCAATTCCAGATCATAACGGGTCTGTAAGTTTAGCCAAAAGCGCTCAGACATCCCAAAGTAGCAGGACAGCCGCAGCGCCGTGTCAGGGCTAATCGCCCGTTTGCCTTGGACAATTTCATTAATTCGTCGCGGTGGCACACTGATTGCTTTGGCTAAGCGGTATTGGCTTAGTTCCAATGGTTCTAGAAATTCAGTTAACAAAATTTCGCCAGGATGAATGGGTGGCAATTTTTCTTGTGTCATGATTGTTTACTCACTAATGGTAGTCGACAATTGCGACATCATACGCATGGCCTGCATTCCAAACAAAACAGATGCGCCACTGATTGTTAACGCGAATACTATGTTGTCCGCGCCGGTCACCGCTCAAGGCTTCCAAACGATTACTGGGCGGAATACGTAAATCGTCCAATGTCTCGGCTGCATCTAAAATTTCTAGCTTGATGCGCGCACGATGTTGAATGGCTGGTGGTAACCGCCGCGAAAACTCACGCTGGAAAATTCTTTCCGCTTCACGGTCAGCGAAACTTTTGATCATAGTTCGACAATAATAACGCGGAACGTTATCATTGTCAACTTTTATGCCACATTCGTATAAGCGGTATCCCGAAAATGGTATAAATCGCCGATCCGTCCTCTGAACCCATCGGGATTTGCACCATTCGTGCTATATCGCCCTCGTACCGAGAAAAGCCGTCACCTCGCTATGCCATTTCTCCTCATTTTCGATTCGCCGAGAAAGGTGTACAATAAGACCAAACAACCCTCCAACTCCCCAAGCAACCGAGGAGCAACGCTGTTATGTCCGACCGGCCCAATGTACTCCTGATCAGCACCGACCACTGGCCGGCATCCTTGCTGGGCGTGGCTGGCCATCCCGCGATCCAGACGCCGACGCTCGATGAATTGGCGCGCAGTGGCACCCGTTTTACCAACTGCTATGCCGAGTGCCCCGTCTGTATTCCCGCCCGCCGCACCTTGATGACCGGCACGTCACCGCGCACCCACGGTGACCGCGTCTTTAAAGAATTGTTACCAATGCCGGACGCGCTCCCGACGATGGCGCAAACCTTTCGGAATGCCGGCTATCAGGCCTACGCGGTCGGCAAGCTCCATGTCTATCCCCAACGCAACCGCATTGGCTTTGATGATGTGATCCTCGACGAAGAGGGGCGGCAGCAATATGGCGCGGTCGATGACTTTGAGCTCTTTCTCGGTGACCAGGGCTACCCGGGACAGCACTTCAACCACGGCATGAGCAACAATGAGTATTCGATGCGCCCGTGGCACCTGCCCGAGCAGACCCACCCCACCAATTGGGCGACCAACGCGATGTGCCGCACAATCAAGCGCCGCGACCCCGAACGGCCGAGCTTCTGGTTCCTCTCTTTTCGCCACCCCCACCCGCCGTTGACGCCGCTGCAAAGCTATCTCGACTTCTATCGAGAGATCGAGATCGATGAACGCTTTATGGGCGAGTGGGCGACAGACGCCGATCGGTTGCCCTTTAGTCTGCAATCCAAGCGCGAGGTCGATGCGAAGCTAAACGCCATTCAACGGCGGATGGCGCGCCAAGCCTTCTACGCGCTCTGCACCCACATCGACCATCAGATCCGCGTCGTCATCGGCACCCTGCGTGAAGAAGGGCTGCTCGACAACACGATTATTGTTTTCACGTCCGATCATGGCGATATGCTGGGCAACCACGGTCTATGGGCCAAGCGTCTCTTCTATGAAAACTCGGCCAACATTCCATTGCTGCTACTCGGCGTCAAAGGCGACGACCGCGTCGGCCACCACCGCACCGATGATCGCCTCGTCGGCTGGCGCGATATTATGCCGACGCTGCTCGACCTGGCGGGCATTCCGATTCCAGCAACGGTCGAGGGGATCTCAATGGTTGGTGAGGAAAGGCGCGATTGGTGTTATTGCGAGATCGACGAGGGGGTGCACGCCACACGCATGATCCGCGATGGACGCTACAAGCTGATCTACTATGCTACGGGCAACGTGCGTCAACTTTTTGATATGCAGGGGGATCCACAAGAGTTGGTTAATTTAGCGAGTGAGACTGATCATGCCAACGTGCTAGAGCGCTTAACAGCTTTATTGATCAGTCAGCTCTACAATGAGGATAAAGCGTGGGTGCAAAATGGTGCGTTGGTGGGGCTGGCAGATCGGGAATTTTCGCCTGGTCCAAACAAAGGTTTGACCAGTCAACGCGGTGCCCATTGGCCGCAGCCACCAGCCACGAACATGCCGCAGATCGAGTGGCACGGCGATGCCGGTGGGGGCAATCGGTAAGGACAGTGGGACAGTTGGGCAGTGGTCAGCGAAGGATTCCATCCATCCAGAAGAGTCAACGACATCACGATTGCATCATAACTGTTGCTATACTATCATATAGGTCTCTATCACTTAACCGTTTACTTAGAAAGTCAAACGAACTATGCCAAAAATCACCTTTATCGGCGCGGGCAGTTGGGGGTTTACGCGCGGCCTCGTGCGTGACCTGCTCACCTTTCCCACGCTGGAGAATGCCGAACTTTGTCTGATGGATATCGACAGCGAACGGCTCGATTTCATTCATCAAGCAGTCAACAAAATTGTCGGCATGGGCAACTACCCCGCCAAAGTGACCGCAACCCAGGATCGCGCCGAGGCGCTGCAAGGGGCCGACTATGTGATCGTTACGATCCTGGCCGGTGGCCTCGATGTCTGGCGGCACGATATTGAGATCCCCAAGAAGTATGGGATTGACACCAACATTGGCGATACCCGTGGCCCCTCGGGCATCTTCCGCGGGATGCGCACCATTCCAGTGATGCTCGACATTGCCAAGGATATGGAGCGCTACTGCCCCAACGCCGTGATGCTCAACTATACCAACCCAATGGTCCTGCTCTGTCGCGCCATGCAACGCGAGACAAGCATCACCCTCACCGGCCTCTGCCACAGCGTGCAGGGGACGGCGGAGATGCTGGCCAAGTGGATCGGTGCGCCAATGGAAGAGATCACTTACACCTGTGCCGGCATCAACCACATGGCCTGGTATCTGGAATATAAGTGGAAGGGCGAGGATGCGTACCCATTGATCCGCAAGGCGATCACCGAGCGCCCCGAAGTCTATAACGAAGAGATTGTGCGCAATGAGATGTTCCTCAATTTGGATCGCTATGTCACCGAGTCGAGCGGCCACAACTCCGAGTACAACTGGTGGTTCCGCAAGCGCCCCGATCTGATCGAGAAATATTGCACCCACGGCACCGGCTGGAATCCCGGCGTCTACGCCTACATTGTTGACCGCTATGAGGAGCGCTCTCACAACTGGCGCGACGATGCAATCAACTGGCTGGCCAGCGACGAGCCGATTGACCTGAAGCGCGGTCACGAATATGCCGCCTATATCATGAATGCGATTGAAGGGGGCGAGCCTTTCCAATTCAATGGCAACGTCGCCAACAAAAATTTGATCACCAACCTGCCGCAGGAGGCCTGTGTCGAAGTGCCAGTCTGGGCGAGCCGCAAAGGGTTGGAAGCGGTTGGCGTCGGTGCGCTGCCGCCGCAGTGCGCCATGCTGACGGGGCTGAGTTCGCAGATCGAAGAGATGACCGTCGAAGGCACGATCAGCGGGGACCCGCGGCTGATCTTCCAGGCCATCGCCCACGACCCACTGACCGCGGCGGTACTCTCACTGGCGGAGATCAAGGAAATGGTGAACGAGATGTTCGCCAAGAATGCGGTGCATCTGCCGACCTTTAAACACTTTACTGTATAAGGCAGGTACAACAGCGCAGGCTAAGCTTGTCGAAGCCAAAGCGGCTTTGACTTCGACAAGCTCAGCCTGCGTTTACCCAATTATTTTCTTGATTTCGGGTTGCCGG
Organism: Caldilineaceae bacterium; assembly: GCA_034432375.1. Classification (GTDB taxonomy): domain Bacteria; phylum Chloroflexota; class Anaerolineae; order Caldilineales; family Caldilineaceae; genus JAHBVH01. The sequence goes on along the minus strand of DAOUCA010000020.1, from coordinate 10,970 downwards.
CGGTCTTTGACAGCCGCGCGAAGCGGCCAAATGACGGTGAACCGCCAAGCAGCCTACTATTTCATCGAGTGGGCACCCAAAAGGTATCCGCCACTCCTGAACCAGGCGATATAAGACCGTCATTGTAGGAGGTCTGTCTATGAATTCGCAAAATCAAGAACCATTTGATCTTTCAGCAGACAATGCGCTCTTTCGTTTCAATGGCGTACCTGTCGTGGTAAGATCCAATTTCTGGCCGATTCCTATCCTGTTGTTCAGTTTTTTGACCTGGGTTGTTGGCCGACGCCGACCGCAACTTTCCTGGTTCCAGAGAGTGGGTGTGGCATTGTTGGCAATGCCGGTCACCCTGGTAGCGGATGTCGGCCATGCGCTAGCGCACACAGTCAGTGCCCGTATAGCTGGCGCGCCGATGGATGAGGTTCTGCTTTATGCCGGGATGCCGCGTACACTCTATCGGAACAATGCGGTCCCCCCGAAGACGCATATTCAGCGATCATTGGGTGGCCCTATCTTTAGCCTGCTCTGTTCCCTTTTGAGCTTGTTGTGGTGGCGGCGTACAGCGCGCGGATCGACCAGCCACGAGTTGGCCGAGGCCTCGCTGGCTGCACATAGCTTCATTTTGCTGGGTAGCTTGACCCCGCTGCCGATCGTCGATGGGGGCGTTATTCTCAAATGGAAACTGGTCGAGGCGGGGCGCTCGCCGGAGCAGGCTGATCAGATCGTGCAGAAGACCACGATAGGGTTAAGCGTAGCTGTTGTCGGGCTTGGCGCGTTGGTGGGCTTATTCGGAAAGCGCAAGTTGGTCGGCAGCTTGTTGGCGGCGGGCGGTGCGGCAGGAATTGCAGTTGGCGGCGGATGGTTGAAATAACTCGGCAGGGCTCTTAAAATGACAAGACGCCGGCTGCTTTGCAACCGGCGTCTTGTCAATGTGTAACGTACTTTGTAGCGAAGTAGCCTGTAGCACCTACGTACACCACAGAGCCCGCTACTCGAACTGCTGATAGTAGGCCAGCCGTTCGGCAACCGTTTCGTCGGACATGGTCTCGGCCCGTTTGCGGTCACCCCCACAAAAGAAGCGCACCAGCCACTCACGACCATAACCCACGTGGTTGACTTCGTCCGCCCAATCAAAATCCTGAAAAGTTGTCATCAGCGGGTGGTGGGCCACCGCTTTGCACCACTCCCATTCGCCCCGCTTGCCGCCGGGGTGGCGCATGAGCCCAGCTTCGGTGGCAATGGCAAGGTGCGCGTAACGCTTCTGGGCATAGGCCGGCATCGTGTGCGCGGCATAGCCAACCCAACTTGGCAGCGTGGTCAGCGGAATCGCTTCCGCTTCGAGCGCGGCTTGACCAAAGAGGCTGTGGCGCGTCTCGTCCCAACAGTGGCGCGCGAGATCGACACAACCAGCGTAAGGCAGCTCGTCCCATTCATAGAGCACGGTGGCACAGAGTTCGGCCGCGGTCATCTCCTGCGAACGCACCCACATTTTTGACAGCAACGACTGCCGCACATCTGCGTAATCAAACGGATTGATTTTGGGCAAGGTGGTGGTAAAACGGCTATCGCGCGCAAAGGTGTGCGGAATGCGATAGTCACCATCGCTGCGCGGCGGGGGCAGTTGGGGCGACGGCAACGGTGGCTGCGCGCCATCGATATCGCCAGCCGCGGCCAGGTAGGCGCGCAAATGCTCTTGCCAGGGTGCGGTTGCCCTTTGGGTCTCCGGCGGCATTGCGGCCAAGGGTTGCTCGCCAAAAGCCAGTTGTTCGTCGAGGTCGAGCAGAATGTGGCGGATTGCGCGGATGCTCGGTTGGTCGACCAGATGATTGGTTTCTTCCTGGTAGCGCAGCAACGCGCGTTGGTAGGCGGGCAGCAGCACCGCATACAGACCTACGGCCAACTCAGCATCGTCCTTGCTTGCAAGCAGTTCACTAAAGAACGCATCGAGTGGCCCCTCACTCTGACGGTCGATCAGATGTTCGTGACCGCGTAACTCGCCAATGCGATCGCGCCACAGCCCCCAATGGAGGGTCGCTTCCCAGAGGTGACGCCCTAGCGCCGCTTTAAACTCCCAATTCGCCACCGTGGACATTTTGGCCGCCTGCACGCGCATCAACTGTTTGGCCACGAAACCAAAACGCGCCGCCCGTGCCGCACACTCTTCAACAGCCAGCCCAACCCGTGCCACGTCGGTAATCCCGGTGTAGGACGGTACACGTTCATCATAAAGCATGGTCATCGCTCATTCCTTGTCTAACAAGTCCTTTAAACATGCTAAGTAAATGCAATGCAGATAATGATCCACGAAGGCACACGAAGGCACACGAAGGCACACGAAGGATCAAAGGTGTAAAAGATATCTGCGGTGTTATGCGTCTGTCACTCGGCTACATGCCACAAATTGGTTTATCAGCTTGGCAGATGAATTTATCCATCATCTGCGAGTCGATTGCGCCGAAAAATATTGCTTTTCTTCGTGTGTCTTCGTGTCTCTTCGTGGACCAAGGTTTTATTGCGCCGAGCCTACCCAACGCGCTAACCAAGGAAAGGCTTTGTCTCCATGAAATTGGTGGCCGCCGGGAAAGATATCCTGATCAAAACGCTCCGGCACATCGAGCAGTGCATACGCAGCCGCCACTTGGGCACAGGCGGCCACGGTGTGATCGACGGGAAAGATCGGGTCATCGGTGCCATTTTCAACCAGCAGCGGTCGCGGCGCGATCAGCGCGGCAAGGTCGGCCATGTCGGCATCTTGCAGAATGCCGGGGATGTAGTTGCAGTCACAGTGAATCGTCGTCATGATCGACGAATGAAAATCGCCAAAGGCACCGCTTAGCACCGCGGCGGTAATCCGTTGATCGAGCGCGGCGCTGTAAAGGGTCGTCGTGCCACCACCGGAGAGACCGAGACAGCCCACCCCTTCGACCAACGGCTCGGGTCGGCTAGCGATGTAATCGAGGGTGCGCATGACATCCCAAACGCGCAGCCCCAGCAGCGTCTTGCCGACTATCAGCGCGTTATAGGCGAGGGCGCGGCATGAGCTACGCCAGAGTTTCTGGCCCAAAATCATCCCTGGGTGTGGCTCCATGCGTTCACCAAAGCCACGCTGCTCCGGCACAAAGGTCAGAAAGCCTTGCCGCGCCAGTTGACGGCCATAGTCGTAGTTATGGGCATGGATATGCGCCATCTCGGCGTCATGGGTGGCCGGGTCACAGGTCAGGCCCAGGAGATGCTTTGCCCCCCCACTGCCGTGGCCATGCAGGGCGATTACCGGTCGATAGGGAGGCTGCACGTGGCGCGGAATCAACACGTAGCAGGGGACATAGAGGCCGGGCTCACTCTGGAAAGCTACCAACTCCTGGCGATAGTCATCAGTTTCTAGGCTCTCCAGCAAGACGCTGTTGAGCGGTGGCCGCACCGTTGGGAAGCCACCGAGACGTTCTGTTAACCGTGCCGTGAGCGCCGTGTGCCACTGTTCGTGTTCGGTGACGGAGGTGGCGCCAAAGGTATAGCGGGGGGTCGCCTGCTGTTGGGTTTGCCAAAGGCTGTTGAGGGTCGAGAGTTCGATCGTTTGGTTCATCGTATGTTCCTGTGTGAATTCAACCCTTTAAGCCGGACATAACAAAGCCGCGGACAAAGTATTTCTGGAGCAGCACAAAGAGCACAAAGATTGGAATGGTACTCAGGACTGTGCCGGCCATCAGATAGTGATAGAGGGTGCTATATTGCAGGCGAAAGAACGAAAGGCCCACCGTCAGCGTCATCTTGGCCTGGTCAGTAAGATAAATAACCGGCAGCAGAAACTCATTCCAATGGTTCATAAAGGTAAAGAGGGCCAGGGTCGCCAAAACGGGGCGGGCCAGCGGCACATAGATACGCAGCAGAATTTGCCAATGGCCCGCCCCATCGATCCCCGCGGCGTCGCTATAATCTTGCGGGATCGTTTGGAAGAATTGGCGGACGAGAAAGGTGCCAAAGGCACCGCCAAACCAGGCCGGCACGATCAGTGGATAGTGCGTGTTGACCCAGCCCAGCCAATTGAAGAGCAAAAAGGTCGGGATCATCGTGACATGACCTGGGATCATCAGTGTCGAGAGCAGCACGACAAAGAGCGCTTCACGGCCGGGGAAGCGCATGCGGGCAAAGGCATAGGCCGCCAATGTGGTGGAGATGAGCTGCCCCACTGTGCCAAGGATCGCGATCTTAAAGCTATTGAAGGCAAAGAGCGCAAAGGGAAAACCCTGCACCACATCAAGATAGTTGCTCCAATGGGCGGGGCGCGGGATCCAGACCGGTGGATAGGACATTGCCGTGCCCTGCGTTTTGAGCGAGGTGGAGAGCATCCACAAAAAAGGCAGGACCATACCCAGCGCGCCAATCCAAATGAGCAGATGGATGCCCAATCGTCGTACCCAATCAAAGGAATGGCGGTGGGCTGGCCGTGCTGTCGCCAGCGGGGGCGCGGTTGATCTTACAGTTCGTAGTGTGTCCATCGGTTTTGGTACCTGAATTGTAGGAGCGTAATCACAAGGATCAGGGCAAAGAGTAGATAGGCCGCGGCCGCGGCATAGCCCATATTGTTGTAGCGGAAGGCATTGAGATAGATAAAGAGCCCCAACACGGTGGTGGCGTAGGCCGGCCCGCCTTCGGTCATGATGTAGACCTGTTCAAAGACCTGAAACGAGGCGATGCAGGAGATCACGAGCACGAAAAAGGTGGTGGGCGTGAGCAGTGGCCAGGTCACGCGCCAGAAGCGTTGCCAGCGCGTCGCCCCATCAATCATCGCCGCTTCTAGCAACTCTTGAGGAATGCCCTGGAGTCCGGCTAGGAAGATCAGCATGTTAATGCCAAAGCCTTTCCAGACGCTCATCACAATAATCGCCGGCATCGCCCAGGTGGTGCTAGCCAGCCAAGGGGGACCGTCAATGCCGAGCGCGCCGAGGGCATAGTTAATCGGGCCAAAGTTGGGGCTGTAAAGCCAATTCCAGATCAGCGCTGCGGCCACCGTGGAAGAGATGACCGGCAAGAAATAGATCGCCCGGTAGAAGGTGACGGCACGCAGTTGCAAGTTGAGCAGTAGGGCCACCACCAAAGCCAGCGCCATATTGAGTGGCACATTGATCAACGTGTAGTAGAGCGTGTTGCCAAAGACTTTGCGTGGCAGTTCCTGCGTTGCCAGCGCCTGGTAGTTGTCCAGACCCACCCACTGGGGAAGTTGGAAGATGTTCCAGTTGGTAAAGCTAATCAGAAAACCAGCAATGACGGGGCCAACCGTGAAGAATAAGAGCCCCAACAGCGTTGGCAACAGAAAGAGATAGGCCAACGCCGCCTCACGCCGCCGGCGCCGTCGATAGGCACTGCCCATTGGGGCGTGCGTTGCAGTTGTTTGTAGCATGACGCTTCCAGTCGCTAAGGTAACTCGTGCCTGAGGCTGAAGCCCTCAGGCTGGCAAGGAAAGCTGCGCTAAAGCGCACTACGCTGTTATCCCGCTTATAAACATTCAGAATTAAACTCGGTGCAAAACGTGAGTGCGCTTTAGCGCAGCTTTCTCTAGCAGCCACAGGGCTTCAGCCTGTGGGTTTGATTACCTGTGGCGTCCTTCTTTTCTACCTATCCATAAGTCCAGAATCTTCAGCGCCGAGCGTGAAACGATCTGGTACCTACGGTCGGTCGAGCACCGCCTGAATGGCCGTCGACGCCGCGGTGAGCGACTCAGATACAGCGCGTTCGCCGATAAAGCTCAGTTGCAACTCCTGGTCCATGGCGTCGCGCCACTCGGTCCAGCGGAAGCCCATTTGCAGTGGCACGGCCACGTCACCGGTCTCCAAGATGGCCTTTTTGTTGGCCGGCATCTTATCTGCCTCCAACCAAGCATCCGAATAGGCCATATCCTTAATCACCGGCACTTTGCCAATGCCCACGGTGTCGGCCGGGCGCTCGGGGCGGATGGCGAACATGGTAAAGTTAAAGGCTTCATCGGGATGCGCAGTTTTGCTACTGATCGCGAATTGATTGGGCCACTGCACCGCGGTCTGTTTGACCGTGCCCTTGGGCAACATGGTGATATCCCAGTTAAACTCCGCCCCATCGCGCAGATCCTGAATACCCCAGACGCCCAAAATCGCCATGGCCACGCGGCCGGTGGCAAAGAAGGCGCTCGTGCCGCTTTCGGCGAACTCGGCGGGCAATGGCGCAACACCATCTTTCTGGATCAGATCGACCCACCATTGCACCGTCTCGGCATTTTCTGGGGAGTCGAGCACGGATTGGGTGTAATCATCGCTGAGGATCGCGCCGCCGTTGGCGTAGAGCGACGAATCGAGGATCGAGTAATCCCAGTTGGAGAGGAAACCGTATTGTTCAACCTGATCACCGTTGCGCGTGGTGAGCCGTTGTGCGACCTCGCGCACATCGCCGTAGCTCCACTCATTCGTTGGGTACGCTTCACCGGCGGCATCGAAGATATCCTTATTGTAGTAAAAGACGATTGTCACCCATTCATAGGGCACCGCATAAAGCGAACCGCTGGTGCCAGGGTAGCGGAGACCGTCGAGCGTGCTGAGGAAATATTTATCCTCATCTTCCGGGCCAAAGACGCCCATCTTTTCGACAAAGGGATCGAGATTGAGCGCAATCCCCAACCGGGCAAAATCTTGGATCCAGGCGGCGCTGACAAAGGCGATATCTGGGGCCTGCCCCGCGGCGGAAAGGGTCTGATACTTCTCATAGTAGCCTTGCCACGGGATCTCTTGCAAATCGACGTGGACATCCGGATATTGCTCTTGGAACGGGTCGATCACGCCACGCACCAGATTGTCGTCCCCATTTTCGCCTTGTAATGCCCAATAGACAATCGTGGTCCCTTCCGCGGTACCTGCAGCCCCTGCTTCGGTGGTGCTACCACTTGGGGCAAGTGCCGGCGTACAGGCAACCAATGCCGCGCCGGCTACACTACCCGCGGCCAATGTGAGAAATTGACGTCGACTCAACATGCGCTTCTCCTTAATCTATCCCAATCAATATCACCAAAGTACAACTGGACGAATCAAGCATCTACTTCTGCCAGAATGCTCTGACACTAGCAGTGCAACGGGGTACGTAAGAGAAAAGGGGTTGGTCAGTGGACCGGCTTCTCGCACGAAGTACGGATCACCAGCGCACATTGGACCCAAAGATTGCAGTGAGAAATGTCAGGATTGCGTAAACGATGCAGCAGCAATTCGGCGGCCAGTGCACCGACCTCGTTGTGCGGGAAATCAACCGTGGTCAGCAATGGTTCATCCCCCATCAGTTCAATCACATTATCCTGCCCAATCACGGAGAGATCGTGAGGAATTTGGCGACCACAACGTTGCGCACCAGCGATAACTTCCAGCGCGCATTCGTCATTGATAGCAAAGACGGCGGTTACATCGAGGGCTTGTGTGAGCAACTCAGCAATGGCGGTTGCGCCATCCGTCCCAATTGCGATGAGCGCCTCATCCACGTCACCAAAGAGTTTGTGCATATGCGCCTGATAGGCATCAAGCCGCCAGCGGAACCACTCGAAGCGCTGATCATGCTCGCGCGCCACAAAGCCAATGCGCCGGTGACCAAGCGAGACGAGATGATCGATGGCCAACTGCACTTGTTGATAGTAGTTTGGCCCGACCGTGCTAATCGGCAGTTGCGGCCAAACACGGCTGAGTGCTACGGCGGGAATGCCCCTATCCAGAATTTGGGTTACCAGGCGACTACTTTGCGTGGCACTGCCACCCATGAGGATAATCCCATCAAACGAGGAGAGATCGTTCTGCACCAAGTGGAAGGCAAGTTGCATGTGATCGGTCTCGTCGTAGTCGGCAATAATGGTCAGATGGAGGCCGGCCGATTCGGCAAAGCGCTTGATTCCAATGAGATAATTCAGATAGAGGTCGGTCGGCTGATACCCTTGCTCTGCCTTGTGGCCGGATTGGGCATGGACCACGGCAATGGAATAGGTGGCCGAAGCAGGAGGTGTTGGCGAGGAGAAAGTCGCCCGTTGGATGGATTGACGCTTTTTGGGATGTTGATAGCCCAACGCATCAGCGGCCTCAATCACCGCCGCCTTGAGTTCCGGCGAAATGCCTGGTTTGTCGTTGAGGGCCAACGAGACAGTGCTTTTGGAGACCGCAGCATATTTGGCGACATCATCCATCGTTGCAGACATAGCGACTAAACCCCAGCAAACGAACGAACGAACGAACAATCTGTTCGACAGTTTAATAGAGTACTTTTTCTTTGTCAATTTGGATTGAGCGAGAAGTGCTGTTGTGCAAAATGAGAGGGCATCTCCAAATGGAGATGCCCTCTCATAACAGCTATACTTGACCCTGGCTATTCTCGATTGTTATCAGCTACAGCTCCAGCAAAAAGGCCACCAAACGTGCGGCGGTCGGCGCGATCTTGTCTGTCTCAATATGCTCATGGTCGGCGTGGGCACCGTGGCCCGGCACCCCTAACCCATCGAGCGTGGGAATACCGAGCGCGCCAGTGATATTGCCATCGCTGCCGCCGCCGGTGCCGCCCTCAACCAGTTCCTGGCCCAGTTTGGCCGCAATGGTTTTGGCCTGCTCGTAAATCTCACCGGTCACCGTGCGCTCCAGCGGCGGACGATTCCAGCCGCCGCTGATCTTCAACTCAGCGCCAGGTAGCACTGGTTGCAGTGATCTGATCGCCGCTTCGATCCGTTCACCCTCGGCCATCGTCCAGATACGACAGTCGATCTTGACTTGGGCGCGCGCCGGCACGACATTAGTCACCGTGCCCCCTTCAATCACCCCACAACTGACCGAAGTGCCCTTCTCGACATCGTTCATGGCGTGCAGCTTGATCACCTGGTGGGCCAACTCGACAATCGCGTTGATACCCCGCTCCGGCTCGACACCGGCATGGGCCGCGCGACCAATTGCTTCAACGGTAAACCCACCACCACCCTTGCGCGTGGTCTTGATCACGCCGCCAGGCAAGGGGGATTCCATCACCAACACATAGGCGGACTTTTTGGCCTCTTCCTCGATCAGATCCCACGAGCTTTTGCTGCCGACCTCCTCGTCCGAGGTCATCAGCACGGTGACGGGACGGGGTAGTTCCAGGTTGAGATCGCGCACTGCGGCCAATGCATATTCGGAAAGGGCCAGGCTCGATTGCATGTCGAAGATGCCAGGGCCATATGCTTTGCCCTCTTCGTCAACGCGGAAGGGATGGGTTGCCAGCGAACCGACCGGCCAGACAGTGTCAAAGTGGCAGAGGATGAGGGCTTGCTTGGCGTCTGCCGGTGCGTTGGCCCCGGCGTAACGGGCAATGACGTGGTTGCCCCGTTCACTATTGGGCACCATTGTTACATCCGCTCCGACGCCCCGAAAGCGATCGGCCAAAAAATCGGCAAAGGCGTCGAGCCGCGCTTTATCACTGCTTGGCGTCTCTTGACTGACGAGGGTGTGGATCAGGTCGAGTAGTTCGGGTTGCTTGTGCTCGAAATAGGTGAGTAGGGTTGGTGAATTCATGAGTCTCTTTCCGGTTTATCGTTAGCGCTGGATCAGTGGAAGATACATTGTTTTTGTGCTTGGCAGTGTGGATGTGCCAGTGGGCGTGGCAGTAGGCGTGGCAGTGGGCGTACCTGCAGTAGCTGTCGGCGTAACTGTCGCTTCTGTACCAACCGCATCCGGCGCGCCATCATTGATGACAATTGCCTTGAGTTTCGCCAGCACCTGAAGGGCGGTCAGGTTGCGCTGATTATAGCCATAGCGCAACCCTTCCGTCGAGAAATCGACTGAGCCGGGCATGTTGAAATCCCAGCCATAGGTGTTGGGGTGGACGTTGTCGGTTTTGAGCCCCTGGTTGACCATCGCAGGATCCTGGAGGGCACGCCAGAAATTCCAGAGTGGAACTTGGCGCTCCTCGGCCACGGCGATGATCTGCCGGTTCGCCTCGTCAACAAATGGGGTCAAGGGCACGCCATTCGGCTGGTCGAGCCGAGCAGGGATGGTACTCAATACTGGGATCACCCCTTGCGCAATGACGGTATCAACAACGCTGGTCAGGCTCGCCTGAAAGGTACTATCCAAGCCAATGCCGATGTGATTGGTGCCAAACATGATCAGCGCAAAGGCCGGTTTTAGCAGCCGCAACTCACAGTCAAGGGCGATCTCCGCTGGGTTGCATTCGGGATGCACCGTTGTATCGACCGGCTCTAGGGCATTTTGCGCGCTCCAGCCCACGACCGCCGCCGCGCTCACCCGGTTAAAGGCATTCGACGTGGGCGGGCAGTGGGTGACCTGTTGCTCCCCTTCAATTGCGGTTGCATACGATTCGGGGAAGGTGGTGCTGCGAAAATAGTCGATCGTGGCAGCCAACTCGGGATAGCTCGCCAAACTTTCTACGCCACAGCCGACACCATGTAAATATTCAAACGAATAGGTGATGCTATCACCGACCTTGGCAAAGACATTGGCGCGATTGCCCTTGGTGGCACCGTCGGCCAAGATGGTCTGTAGGCGTGCTTTGAGAGGGGCGTCGATGATGGGGATGATGGGGAGATCTGTGGGGGTTGCTTTTTGTGCCGCGAGTGCGGGCCATTGGCTTCCTGTTATAAAGAGTATAAAGAGGGCAAAGATGATGGTAACAATAGTTGCACTAGGATATTTCATCCAATCAGTTCCTTATCGGCCAATTTGAATCACCTGAGAACCTGTCCGCCTTGTCTACCTTTGGCCGGTTCATTGGATAGCAATAGTGTATGTAATTCAATGTGCTTTGTCAATTCAAAACTATAAGCCGATTTGCGCAGTTATACTGCGTTCAGAATGAGAAGCGGAGTTTTCGCAAAGGAACAAGGTGGCGAATGGGTCACCCCTGCCCCCACCTCCGTGAGGGTAAACTCTGGCAGGGGTCCATTCGACAGAAGATGGATTCCGGCCTTCGCCGGAATGACATTCGAGGCTAATTTGTTGACA
>DAOUCA010000019.1:0-40059 GCA_034432375.1 Caldilineaceae bacterium | reverse complement strand
GCCAAACCTTGTTTTGGCGGAAATTTCCAGATGTCATTCCTGCGCAGGCAGGAATCTACTCGTGTAACATGAAGATGGATTCCTGCCTGCGCAGGAATGACGGCTCTAATTTCTGAAATTGGCGAAGGTATTGTGATATACTGAACGAAAATGAATAGAACGCCAGTGGTGAGACGGTGAGACGGTGAGCCGGTGAGCCGGTGCGACAGTATACGAGACGGCCCACTGTCCTACTGCCCACTGTCCTACTGCCCACCGTCCTACTGTCCACCGTCCTACTGCCCACTGTCCTACTGCCCACTGTCCTACTGCCCACCGTCCTACTGCCCACCGTCCTACTGCCCACTGTCCTACTGTCTCACTGACTTACTGTCGCACCGGCTAAAAGCAAAAGCCAGATAGGGCAGCACCATGCTGATCGCCATCCAGAGGAGTGCGGCCTGTTGACCGCCATCGGCCATGCCACCGGCGGCGAGGATGGGGACCACCGTATCCACGGTTGCGTGAACTAACGCCGGTGCCCAGATGGTGTTGCGCCCTTGTTCATAGAGCCGGGCAAAGGGAAAGGAGGAACAGATCGCCAGCGCGACCGCCATACCGCCGACGAGCGGTCCTTGGGTCGCGAGGATCGGGAGATGGCTCAGCGCAAAGAGAATGACCGCCAGCCAGGCTGCCCGCCAGAAGCTGCGACCACGTCGCAGCCGACCAAAAAGGTAGGCCCGATAGAGCACTTCTTCAGCCACGCCATGCAATGCAAAGATGCCCACCATCGTCCACGGCCAGTGCGCCGGCAGCGTCCAGTGATAGCCAGTCAGCCAGGCAATGAGGGGGTACGCGGCCAGTTGGACGGCGGAGATCACCAGTGCGATCCCGATTGCCTGCCCCCCTGGCCGACCCAGCCCGAGGGCGAGCGGGGCCGCTTGCCAACTTTGTTGGAACAACCCCATTTCTACGACCAATGCTGCGACCACCACGGCACCGGTAATGAGCAGGGCATGTTCGGTGCGCAGGGCATCCCCCAGCAGTCGCGCCGTGCCCTCCAATGCGCCATAGAGGACGACAAAACCGAGGAGAAATTTAGCCAGTGTGGGCCCAACGCTGGCGGTGGATTGTGAATTTGATTTGGTCAGGATAGACATAGATACCTCTCTGTTTGCTCAGTCCAATGCGTTACGGATTGTTAGGCAGCGGCATTCCCGTGTGCGCCCTGTAATCACCCGATTGATCACAGCGATGAGCAGGTCCGGGCGTTCAAATTAGACGAATTCCAAATTTAAACTGTCCACAAACACACCTGATCTGTTTTTTCTGCGTAAAGCTTCGTGAACTATTAAGAAACATGGCGTCCGCCACTGTTTCTTCAGTGTCAAATAGGGCTCCGCCCTTTAGCTGCTTCGTGGACACTTATTTCTTTGGAATGACCTTATGTCGCTGCTGTTCTGGTCCAACATTGCACCAGCCAACCGGTGAGTGCGCCATTGGCCAATCCTGCCAGCAGCAACCAGCCAATGACACCAATACTGGCAAATAACGCGGCCAATCCAAGTCCCATGGCCCACCCGATGACATTGGCAACAATCCACCAGCGCGCGCCCACCACCTGGCGACGCAGCAACAGCCACTGCCCGCCGCCGAGCAGCAACCCAAAGCACAGACCGCTCGTTGCCGCGCCGAGCGCCGCCGCTACAGCGAACACGGGTTCACGGTGGCGGCTAATGGTTGCGCCGAGAGTTGCCAGGGACAGATATTCCGCCACCGCCATGCCGATGGCCAATCCGAGCGCGCCGCCAATCACCGAATAGCCGATCCAGCGCCAGTTGAGGGTCAAGGGACGGCGCAGCAACCACCATTGAACGGAGCCCAACACCAACCCCAGCGCCGCGCCCGCCAATGTGCCCCGCAGCCAGGCCGGTTGATGGGCATAGGCCAAGTTGACCGCCAGCGGCAGCACAGCCAGGATGGCTAGAATTACCGCTGCGCCGTTGGCGAGCACCCAACGCAGCCAGTTGTTTGGTAAGTTCGCGAGGCTTGGTTCAACATGATTTTCCATTGTTCACTCCTATGCTTACAACGCAAGACGGAAAAGAAAATATATTTGTCAGCGAGGGCTGAGCCTGTCGAAGTTCGCTGCTACTTCGGCTTCGACAGGCTCAGCCTCCGTTTGCAGAACTAAGTTCTATGCTATTCTGCCACCGGCGGCATGAGCACCGCTTCAACCGGCCGGCGTAACGAACGGGGCAGGGCGTTGGCATAGCCAAAGCGCAGGAGCAATTGTGGCGCTGCGCCCAATCCCAGCGCACTTTGCAACTGCCCACGCAATTCAGCCACTTCAATTGGCTGGTTCAGCAGCGCCGATTTGATATTTCGCGCCGTCATCAGCAGCGCCAGCCGCTCGTAGACCTGGCCGGTCCGCACCCAGGCCGCGTGCTCATCTGTCTCGGCGGTGATGACCACTGCGCCGGCGGAGCTGCGTAGCTTCTTGGCGTCGGCATCGGCCTGTTGTTGGGGCTGGGACAGCTTCATGAAGAGGCGACCGAGCCAAGCCGGCACTTCCGGGTTGCCGGAACAGCGGGCGAAGAGGCCATCCTGTGCGGCCAAGGCGGCTTTTTTGTTGAAGCGCAGCCAGTCGATCAGTTCGGCCACAAAGAGAGCGTCGGCGTACTGTTGCAGGTTGCCCTCGTTCACATACGCCAGCGCCGTCTCGATCTCGGTGGGCTCAAGCAGATAGTGCAGCGCCACCCCGGGCTCCAACGGTAGCGCCTGCACGGTATCCAGGTCGGCAATCGGAACGGGTTGACCATCATATTCAGAACGTGTGTTTTGGCGTTGCGCAATCGCGTCAAACAAGGGGTTGGGCTGCGGTGTATCCGCCGTTAGCCGCACGCGAATGACTTCGTCGCGGTCGGGATAGGTCACTTCGGCGGCGTAACCCACGGTACGGGCGGCCACCAGCAAATTTTCCAGCGCACAGCCCAGGCTGATCCAAAGCTCGCGGTCAGCGGGGTCAACTACAGGCAAACGGCGGCTGTAGTCGGGATGGATGCTGATGGCGTCGTCTTTGACGGTGAAGCGCCAGGGTTGCGCGTTGTGGCCACTGGCGGCCAAGGTGGCATAGCGGATAAGTTCACGCAGTTGTACGGACATGGTTGCTTCCTCGGTCAATGGTTGTCGTATCTGAGCCGTGGCGGCCTGATAATCCAACCACGGTGCGGCGTCAGTTAACAGATAGCCCGCCGCGATAGCGCCAGTTGCGGCGAGTCCTTGCAGAAAGCGGCGTCGATTGAGTTGTGGCGGGGATTGGTTGGTGGGCATGGGTTTGCTTCCTTTGGCTATGATTATTTTCTCTGGATGAATACGCCCCAGGCTCAACCCCACGGCGATAGAACAGCGCTCGGTCAACTGGCGTGGCGGAAAAGTCCGCTTCAGCGGGTGCTGTTTCCTAGCCCGGTGATGTATTGCCGGGCGGATCATCTCTTACGAACGATCAGTCGATGGTGCAATCGGCGCACGTTGCACCGAGAGCAACTTGAAATTGAGACTGTGCAGCTTGAGCAACAGCGCCAGCAGTTCAGCCTGATCGCGCAACGTCCCCTGCAGCAGCGCTTCGCCGGTCGCTTCGTTACTCACGATGAGCGGAGCAAACAACTCGCTCAACAGGAGCGTGATGTGACCTTGCACCCGGATTTGATAGGCAATTAGGTTTGTGCTCATGCCAGTAGCATACGGGATAACCGGGTGGCGTGTCGTCTAACCAAAGATGGATTAAGAGGTTGATGGTGGGTGGAGCGTTGCTATACCTGGGATCATACTTCAGACACGGGCCTTGTTCACCGGGGCGCGACAGATGTATAATGACGCATCACAGATGAGCCAGTGATAAACGATGCACAACAAAGGAAACAAGAGGAATGATAGACTTTAACGCAGTCTTTAGCGGTCAACGCAAAATTGGCGAGTTGGCGGCAGATGTCACATTGGCGGAACTGAAGGCAGCCGATACGCAGCAGATCGACGAGATGGTGAGCCTGATCCGCGATTTGAGCGACGCCGAGGTTGTCTTTGTGGCGTCCGATCCGGCGGCGGAAGGAGGCATTGGCTGGAATGTGGGCCACCTGCTTGCGCATGTCACCGCCTCCAGCGAGGAGAACGCCGCGGTCAGTTCGATCCTGGCGCGCGGCATCAACTATCCCTTTGAACCGCGACTGCGATCAGAGGTGGATTGGACCACGCTCACGACCACTGCGGCCTGTCTGCAACGGTTGGAAGAGAGTCGGCGCATGCGCCAAGGGTATCTGAGCGCCTGGCCGGATCAACCACGGCTCGACACCCACCGCGCGTTGCCGCCCGCCTTTGCCGAAAGGGTTGGGGCCATTAATGCTGTCGGCGCGGTTCTCTTGGGGTTGATCCACGAAGCGGGGCAATTCGCTCAGTTGCGTGACATTATTGCCCAGACAAAAGCCGCGGTGGGATAAAAGGACGCAGGCGCAACAGTGGTTGATGAACATTAAGAAAATAGTTCGGTACAAGTAGGGACACGGCATACCGTGTCCCTACTTGTACCGAACTATTATTTTTAACCTTCTTCAGCCGGTGGCGTCAAACGCCAAATTTTATGCGGACTGTTCATCAACCCGCCGCGCCACCTATTACCGTTTCTTACAGCAGGCCACACTCCTGCCCGCGCACGATCGCTTGAGTGCGGCTCTGCACCGCTAATTTGCTGAAGATGTGGTTGATGTGCGTTTTGACCGTACCCACGGTGATGATCAACTGCTCCGCGATCTGCCGATTGGAGAGGCCCGCCGCCACCAATTGCAGCACTTCTAATTCGCGGTCGCTGAGCGGCTCAACAAGATTTACGATTTTGGACTTGTCTTGAGCCACGTCGAAGGGTTTGTTATGTACGATTGTTGTTGCTGGCGACGTTTCTAGCTGGATAGTCGGCAGTTCATCGTCCATGTCACCGGATTGCCTGACAAACGCGGTCAGCAATTGATCGATATAATTTGCAAGTGTTACATCGCTAATCGCTAATCGGAAATCGGTAATCAAAACTCTTACGGCTTCGCCTTCATCGACGAAAAGGCGGATGTAACCTTCTGGTTCGGCCAGACGAAGCGCTTGTGTCAGAACCGATCTCGCCTTCTCACGTTGGTGTTGGCCAGCATAGGTGATGGCTTGCAGGATGAGGATCTCGATCAGGCTGCCGTTGCGGCCAGCCACTGTGACAGTTTGGTGCAGGTGTAGAAGCAGGGACTCAGCATCCGCAAGTTTGCCTTCAGCAATGCGCAAACGAGCCAGCGTTACATATGCTGCTTCATCCAAATAGGAGAACTGGGTCTCTGTCTCATTTAGACCGCTGCTCTGCGCCCAGCGGTTGGCGGCGACCAGGTTACCTTGTGCGATCCACAGGCGAGCTTGGGTACAAGACGCGGCGGGCAGCGGCCAAAAGCGGCTCACTTCATGCTGTTGGACCAAGTGCAGGGCGGTGCGAATGGCTTCCTGACTGCCGGCCATATTTCCTTCGGCCTGCCGCAGCCAGGCAAGCCAGAGCTGGCCGATAATCAAGATATGGTGGTGACCGCCGGCTTGCCCCAGCTGGATCCCGCGTTCCAGGTATTCGGCGGCGGCGCTGTGTTCATTGCGCTCGCGCAACAGCTCCCCCAACGCCACATAGAGAAAGCCGGAGGCTGGGAACTCCTGCCAGTTGTACCTGGTGATCAACGCAAGACCATCCTGACAAAGCCGGAGCGCCTCGTATAAGTGACCCTGGGCGCGCAGGATCTGCACCTTAAGGTAAATCGTGGGCAATGGCCCGATCAGCCGGGCTGTATCGCCGGTGGTGATGGTTTCCGGTAGCAGTTGGGCGGCGGCACTAAGCTCCCCCTGTAAATAATGGACAATGGCCAGATTCAGCGTGATCCTGGCGCGCAGCAATGGTTCTTGCGCAGGCAGATGGTCTAGCGCTTGCTGCGAGATGGCGATCGCACCGGCTAAGTCGCCAGCCTCCCGCAGCAGCCGGGTTCTTGTAATGGCGATGAGCCCCTGTACCTTGGGCGTCCGTTTAGTTTCATCCGCGGCAAGCAAGGCTTCAACGGCCGCCAGCTGGGCCGCATCCCGATCACTGTGTCCGCGAATATACAAGAGATATAGCGTTAACAACGGCCGAACCCCGATCTCCGCCTCGGGTAATGCCGCTAACCAGCTGCGCAGCCGAGTGAATTCACTGTGTAAGATCATCGTCAGCGCCACCTCCTCCACTAAGGTGGCAGCCTGTTCAAAAGCCGGCGCGGCCAGGGCGTGGTGGATCGCTTCGTCCATCAACGCTGCTCTCTGGTGCCAGGTACTGGCGCGCTGGTGCAGGTTGGCCACAAACGCAGCAGAGAAACGCTGTTGTAGCCCCTGCCGCAAGACTTCCGCGAAGAGGTGATGATAGCGATACCACTGGCGTGCATCGTCCAATGGGATGAGGAAGAGATTGTCTTCTTCGAATTTTTCCAGCAGCCGTTGACTGTCACTGCGCCCGGTCACCGCGTCGCATAGCGCTGCGCTCAAGCGTTCGAGGATCGACGTCTGCAGCAAAAAATCTAACGTCTCTGCCGAGCAGCGGTTCAACACTTCTTCGACCAAATAACTCAACACATGGCGATGGCTACCGGAGAAGGCCTGGATAAAGCCGGCGATATCATCGCGTCCCCGCATCGACAGCGCGGCCAGTTGCAGACCAGCGATCCAGCCTTCGGTGCGTGCCTCCAATGTGTCGATCTCATCCCCGGTCAGCGTCAAGCCCATAACTTCATTCAGAAAAGCGGCGGCAGCTTCATGGTTAAAGCGCAAGTCATCGGTGCGGATTTCCGTCAGTTGGTTGCGCACGCGCCAACGGGCCAGCGGTAGGGGTGGATCCACGCGCGTGGTCAACACGAGATGGCAAAAGGGTGGCAGATGGTCGACCAGAAACGTTAGCGCTTCATGGATCGCCGGTGTGGTAATCACGTGAAAATCGTCGAGGATCAGGGCCAAAGGAGCAGTGAGCGTCGCAAGATCGTTGAGCAACAACGTAAATGTGGATTTGAGGGGTGGCGGGGAGGTGGCAAACAGTTCTTGCGCGGCCACGCCGAGCGTCGGCTGCACGGCTTGCAGCGCGGCGAGGAAGTAGGTAAAAAAGCGGACGGGGTCATTGTCGTCGTCGTCGAGCGCCAGCCAGGCAACTGCGTCCGCCGTTTGTGCGATCCATTGGCTGATCAGCGTGGTTTTACCAAAGCCGGCCGGTGCACAAATCACAGTAAGCGGTTGCGAGAGCCCCTCATGCAATTTGTCTGCAATCGATGGGCGCACGACCAAACGCGGTCGCGGCGGCGGGGCATGCAACTTGGTCTGCAACAAAGGTATCGACATCGACAGCGTCTCCACAGCAAGCAGGCAATGCACATCGCGCTGTCATAAGTCTAACAACAAGCGATTCTTTTGCCAATTCAGTAAACATGACGAATTCTTCTCTCCTATTATCCATTGACGACTGTACCAATTTATTGCAGCGATGCCCCAGTACGTGCGGCCTGCGCACCTGAAGAAGCGCAGCATTCGCCGCCCCCCACATGAGCCAAAATTAGCGTGGGCTTGTCTGCCTATTGTGGATCACCACAGACAAAGCTGATGGGGCGCATGGTAGCCATCTTCTCAGGCGTTTTGTCTGATGAACTAGATCGGATCCAAATAGATAAACTTGAAACCGGCCATATGCTGTACAAAGGCTGGTTGAAAGGCGAGCTCACGATAGGGCGTGGCGTCCAGGGTGAGCGAGTCGGTGGCCGGCTCGAAATAGCGCACGTTGTTGGTTGTGTTTTTGGTCATGGCTTGGGCCACAGCGTTGTGCGCCAGCTTAACCCCCAGCGGATTGACAATCGCCATCGTTACCCACGGCTGGCGGTTGATACGTATCGTTTGCCCCAGCCCCAATTGGGCGAGCAGAGCAAAGCCGGCGCGCCAGGATGGTTGTTGGGGATTGCTCAGCGTGCCTGTTACGAGCGGCGCGCCCGTGGCTACATCGTTGATGGCAAAGCACATCTGCTGCTGATCACAGGTAATCGTGCTGTCGGACAACCGCGCATTCAGGCTCAACTGTTCACGATTGTAGGCCACCACACCAGGTGTATTGTTCCAAAGGCCGTGGCAGAGCATTTGCACCTCGGGTCGAGTCAGCATCACGGTGAGCAAACTGAGCGGATGGGCTGCGATATCGCGCATGGGCCGGCGCGCCACAAAGATCGAGAATTGCAATTCGTGGTGTGGCCCCAGGCTGGCATCGGTGAAGTCACAGATCCAGATACCCAGCAATGCACGCCCAGCGACGGTTTGGACGGGAATGAGATCCTCTGCTTGGAGCAGCCGTTGCACCGCGGCCCAATCGGCGGTGCCACCAATCAACGCGCCGTAGCCGTCGTAAATGTGATAGGGCGTCGGCGTTGTGCCGGTGGTCAGCGTGGCCGTGCCATTGAGCGGGTAGGCTTGAAAAAGTGGATCTTTTTGCGCGTTCATGCTGGATTCCTTTGGCTTGGCGAAGATGGGTACAAACGATAGCGAGCAAATTACTTCTGGCGCTTTGCGATTTAGTGTGGGGAAGTGCCGGTTGAGTCGCGTGCGGCCCTTTGCACGCGTAGCGAAACCAAACGAGGCGACCCGCGGCCTGGGTTGCGCGCCTAGAAGGCAACCGGCAAACGACCGCCTACCGGGTGCCCCCAGGGCGCGTCGTTCGCTTACCCTCTTCGCTTTACACCACACTACTTCGCGAAGAACCTTCCTTCTTTAGTGAGGGCCGCTACGGCCCCGTTTTGTTCACTGACCGCTATAGGATAACCCTCAATCGCGTGGGGTGTCATTCATCTTTGGGTGGAGCCGGTGGTTGATTTTGGGCAAAAAGCGGATAGGTGCCGCTAAATGAGGGAAAACCGTGTAATGGTGTGTTCCATCCGAAAATCGGTTGGGGCTCCTGTCAACTCCGCTGCGAAACTAACGCGAACACAGAGGTTTTTGCATAGTTGCTTAGTTCGCTGGCTGCGATGAGTCAGTTTCGACGCCTTGTGCCAAAACCACCGTTACCATCTCGTCAAACGTGCCGGCCGCTAGCGGGTTGTGCAGGGTTTGCAGCGCTAGCGTTGCCTCCAGCGTGCGACAAAGTGCTTCGGCTTCTCCCCGTGCTTCGGCCGTACTGGCTGGGTGGTGAGCGACCAGCCAAGCATAGCGGTAGCGATCACTGTTCTGGGTGGCGCTGGTCGCTGTGCCGGCGAGAGTAATTAGGACATTCAGCACATCGGGCAGAAGCAGCGCCGCGTGTGCGACCTGCAAGGAACGAAGTAGCATCTGCCGCGCGGCCTTGTTTTCGCCGACGGCCAACAACGTTTTGCCCAAATTGAGGGTCACCCGGCTCAAACTCCAGGCTTCGCCTAATTGTTCGCAGATGGCCGCGCTTTCTTCCAACAAACGGCGCGCCTCTGGGTAATTTCTTTCGCTATGCGCCACCAAGCCAAGCACATTCAACGCTTGCGCGATTAACCAGCGATCATCCGTCTGCCGTGCGGACAACAGGGCTTCGCCGGCAATTTGCCGAGCCTGGGTCGGCTGACCATTGCCTAATGTGGCCGCAGCCAGAAAGGCGAGCACACTTGCCTGTTCGAAACGATCACCGACAGTGCGCACATGTTGGTAGCTTTGCGTGAAATAAGCCAACGCCTCACCATATTCGTTCTGAATCAGTTTGGCATTGCCTAAGAACATATAACAAACTCCCATATTCCATATATCTTGACGCTGTTGGTGGATGGCCAACGCCTCCTGCAACAGTGCGATCCCGCGTTCAAATTCACCAATCGTATGGAAAATCACGCCGCCCTGGAGCAGCACACTTGCCAATGCGCTGGTGGCGGGGAAGGGGCGCAGCAAGGTGAGGCTATGGGTGACTTCGCGACAGGCTGCGCTCAAATTGCCAACGCGTAGATGAAAATAGCCGAGCGTTCCTAACAAATGCGCAAAGGTGATTAAGCTGGCCTCATTCCTATCGACCTCGGGTTGGAAACACGCTACCGCTGCTTGCAACATGGCGATTGGCTCGTTGAAGAGGCGGCGATATTCGTAGTATAACCAAAAGACGGGGATCACCGGATCAAGCACGGCAGAGCTGCGTTGCGTCGTTGCCCACTTCCAGGCCAGACGCAAGTTATCGATGGCGCGGTTGATTTCGACTAGGGTCTTTGCTTGCCGAGCGCTCTTTAACTCTTGATCTTGTTGCACGAACCAGTGCAAATAATAGCGGCTATGTTTTTCAGCAGTTTTTGCCGCCAGTTCGTCATCTTGCGTGAGTTGCGTGGCCGCATATTGCCGCACCAGTTCATGAAGATCATAAAACCCCTCTTGGTCGCGACGCAGGAGCGATTTCGCCATCAGTTCCGCCAACATGGGTAAAGCGGCATCGGCCACGGTGTCAGCCGCTTCACGCGTAAAACTACCACGAAAGATTGATAACTGGCACATTACCTGCCGCTCCGCTGGACGCAATAATTTCCAGGAATGGTCAAAAATTGCCCGCATACTGCGCTGACGTTCGGGCAGATCACGCAGCTCGGTGGCCAAAAAGTCGAAGCTCTGACTGAGTTCCGTTACAATCTCGGCGGGTGAAAGCACTTCGACCCAGGCGGCGGCCAGGATAATGCCCAGCGGCATTGCGTCCACAAGCCGGCAGATCTGCAGGATCGCCGGTGCGTTGGCCGGGGTCAGCGTAAAGTGTGGGCGCAGGCGGCAAGCGGTCTCGACAAACAACTGGATGGCGCTGTACGAGAGCAGGTCGGGCAGGGTTGCGGTGGCTGGGAGCGCCATACTCTCTAGCACCAAGAGCGTTTCACTGTTGAGTTGTAGACGCTCACGCGAGGTCACCAGCAGGCGCAGAGCGGGGCATTCTTGGAGCAATGCGAGGATGAGTTCAGTCCCCGCTTGAAGATGCTCAAAATTATCCAGTACGAGCAGCAACTGTTTGTGGCGCAGATGGTCGAACAATTGATCTTTGGGCGGACGGTTGCCGGCTTGAAAGCGCAGATCAATCGCCTCAGCAAGGGCGGGCACGATATGCTCAGGAGCACGCAGTGGCACCAATGCGATAAAATAGACGCCGTCTGGAAATTTTGGATTTGCGATTTTGGATTTTGGATTGTCGGACGAGTCAGTCTGGGTGTTTACCGCTAGCATCGCTTGGGCGACTTCCTGGGCCAAGCGGGTCTTGCCCATGCCGCCGGGACCAACAATGGTGATCAGACGTGCAGTGGGATTCCTCAAGTGTTGAGTCAGCTCAACAATTTCGGCAGTGCGACCAAAGAAAGGCGTGAGTTGGGCCGGGAGATTGCTGCGCCGCGGCGCGTCAAGTGGCGACGCGGCGGGTTCCAGTTGGGTCGTTGGCGTGGAACGCGCAAAATTGACCAGGCTGGTGTGCTGCGCGGTCGCCACCTCTAGCACTTGTGCCAACAGCTCCGCGAGCTGTTTCGAGGGGCGCAACTCCTCGCGCTCCAGCTTACGGATCGTCGCCACCGAGTAGCCGACGCGTTGTGCCAATTCCACTTGCGTCCAATCCAAGCGGCGGCGCTGTTGCCGTAGCCAGCCGCCAAAGGTCGTTTCTGTTGTCATAGGGAGCTATCATTCTGCCACTGCGGGCTGCGATAAGCGACGCGTGCGGTAATCGCAACAATTATATCATATTTTATCTCACTTTCTATCTCACCCAGTGATCTTACCGGCGAGCAGCAAACGTGATTTACTAGGGTCAGCGCTTGTCAAGCCGAATCCCAGTTCCGACACACTGGCAACCGCCTTCCCAAAACAAAATCTATCATAAGGAGAGTACCCATGAGCACACGTTGTCCAGAATTAGCCAGCATCCGCAAGGTCGTCGATTTGTATATCGACGGCGTCCAAAATGGTAATCTCGATGCCATGCGTCAAGCCTTTCATCCGCAATCCTCCATGTTTGGCTACAAAGGGCAGGATCTATTCGTTACGCCCATTCAAGGGCTTTACGATTACATTGGCAGCACCACGCCGCCGGCCAAGGCGGGGGCGGTCGGCAAACAGTACACTTGCACCATCACTTCAATTTCGGTGGTCGGCAATGCTGCTTCAGTTGAGATGGCCATGGATAGCTATCATGAGCATGATTTTACTGACTACTTCCAACTGCTCAAAGTCGATGGGCGCTGGTGGATCGTCAGCAAGCTGTTCCATGCTGATCCGCAAAGTGAGTAAGAACAGTGGTGCAAGGTTTTGCCTTGCACCGTAAAAAATTATAAAGCGTATAGTTTTCTGCAAAGAGCAACCCTTATGATCTATGTGGAAGGTCAAACCGCGCCGCCAGGGCCAACGCTGGTGACGCAGGTCAGGATGGCTGGGAATAGCACAAACTAGGCGAGTTGGCAAAATCGACTTGTTAGTTTAGCTATGCGTTGAGCCCGTAAACATTTTGGACATTTTGGACAGTTGTTGCGATAGTCACATCAATTCCAAATGGAGGAATTCCTATGTTACAACCTTTCGACTCAATCCGCTCTCTATATCGTAACCTAGAACCGTCGTCCGCATTAGATAAACCCACATCCATCCTTTTGGGTATTTCTCAGCCTGCTGCTAATGCTTTGAATGATGTTGATATCTTCACGGTATTTGACTTGGCAAGTTCTGCAATCTTTGCGAATGCCGTTGACATCTGCTTGCTCGCGGAAAGTGGGCAGGGTCGCTTTGCTGCCACAGGCAAGGTGCCCTACGATGCACTCCGGGATGGTCATGACAAACCGATTACGGAGCTCCCCCTTCAACCGATTTCAATTCTCAGTACCCATTCGCCGAAGACAGAACTCGATACCCTCGCGGTAGCAATGGACATCGCTTCGATTCGCGAGTTTGCTGCTTGGCCACCTTACCGAACGGCACGCGAACTTTTGGATCGCGTCTATAATCCGTTGTCGATTGCGGGCGCTCTAGACGGAGAAGCGCCTGCCGACCTGGTGCCATCGAATGGCCAATATCCGACCGAGCGAGTCCAGTATGAAGTTCTCTTGTTCGATGAGTTTGTCGGAGGGGCAGCAGTTGCGCCCATTGCGCGCCCACTCGGCATGGATGGCCCTCTTGATATCTCAGAGCTCTTGTCAAATAATGGGGGGTACGAACGCCCGGCGATTGGCGGTGTCCTCACATTCACGCAATCCTGGTACACAAAAGGCCTTTCTCTGGGTCACCTTATTCACGGAATCGCGCTGGCACCTGGCGAAAGCACCAAGATTGCCATGATCGATTGGTCGCGCAGAGTTCGAACATCTGCTACCGAGACTATTCAAGAAGGTGAGCAACTTGACTCCGACCTTTCAAGAGCTCGTTCGATCAGTGAAATAACCAGCGCGGTCGCAAGAGAAACACAAACAGGCCAGTCGGCGGCCCACAGCGCGTCAGTGGCTACACAATCTGGAGCATCCACAGGATATGCTGGGACTACCAGCCCGTTTGATCCCATTTCGTTTGGTGGTACCGCCTTCGGAGTACGGACCTCTGGGACATCTTTGGGCACCTCAACCGGAGTTTCTGACGCCACATCATGGTCAACTTCGTCAGGTCAACGCGAGGTCGGAGCGTCATTGGCTCAGGATATCGTTGATCGCACACACCAGGCGTCGCATTCAGCGAGAAACCGCCGTGCTTCTATTGTCAGAGAGGTTTCGCAGACGGAAAGTGAATCGATTTCCACCCGTACCTTGACGAACTATAACCACATGCATGCGCTGACGGTCGAGTATTACGAAGTTGTGCAACTCTACCGAACCGTTGTTGAGCTGAGCAAAGCTGACAGGTGTTTGTTCGTGCCGATGAAACTGGTCAATTTTCGTGACCCAGCCATACGAAGTAGGTTTAGGCATGTTCTCGGTATTTCAGGCTTGATCCCGAAAGTGCGCGCCCTCATGTTCATGGAACCTGATCAGGTAGCCTTGAGTGCTTCACATCGCATAGCTCCCTGGGCAGAGCGGGATCTGGGCGAGATGGCACGCGTGCTAGAACGACCTGTCGGACAAGGCAATTCGCCGTATCTGACACTGCCCACAAATTTTTCCCAGGGTTTCGGTTTTGGTTTTAGTGAGGAAGCACCCATCGATCAGGCAATCGTAACGTTCGCTTCGGGGAATTCCGCCACGTTCGGTATTGAGGATAGAGCAGAGTTACAGAACTACTGGAACGCCCGATTTTCGGCCACTACTGGTGACACATTTAATGTTGCCCACAAAGGCTACGATTTCAGCGACGTTAGACGAATTGAACTCGTGAAAAAGAAAGACAACGAGGACTACACTGGCACACTATCAATCACTCTAACCTTCCTCAGCAATGATATAGCCATGCGCTTGGATAGTGCCGGTGGTGTGGCTATGCATACCAGCGTCGAGATACCCAAAGACTTGGCGCGATTTCCGATATTCGAGCTCATTGAGACATTCAGTGATGAGGAGTTGACAAAGCATTTGATTGCAAATCAACTCTACTACAGCCAGGTCATCTGGAGAGCATTAGACCCCGCAACCATCGGGATTCTGCTATCCGCATACACATGGCCTGTAGGCCGCCAGGCAAAGCCCCTGGTCGAATTCGTGGATCCCAACCCAGTAGCAATCGTAGCGAATTATCTGGTACTCAGGATATCTGGCGACGACGATCGGGAATACACAGCCTGGTTAGACAAAAAGAAGATCAAAGTTGGAAGCCGACGTGAGGATCAAATTCCTATCCCTAGCGGTGGCGTCTTTGCTGAGGCCGTGTTGGGTCGCTTCAACAGTGCCGAGAAACTCGATATCACGCGCTTCTGGAACTGGCAGGATTCACCGATCCCGATTCAGGCACCGGACATTGCTGCCATCCAAGCGGGTTCGCGTCGTGACCCGGACAATACCGTGCCTGGTCAACTCAGTGCGCCTGTACTCAACATCGTCAACCCGCCGGCGTTGCCTGACCCACAAGGCATGGGTGCCATTCTCGCGGCGATTCAGAACGGCAACATGTTCAGGGATATGAGCGGACTTGCAGCGACAATCGGGTTGGCGCAAGCTGGACTCGCAGGCGCTCAGCAGGGCGCGACCGATGCAGCGGCGCAAGCCGGTAAGAACGCCGAAGTGGCAGCACAATTTGGTGCAAAACTGGCGGAAACCGCGGCGAAGCTTGTCGCCGCCTATTTCACAGGCGGTGCAAGCCTTGCAGCCGGCGGCAGTGGCGGACAGGACGGGATGATCAACTCTGATAAGGGGATGTCTAAGGCCGGCTCGATCTTGAATTATGCACGGGATATGGACAAGCGTGGCATTGGACACACGCCGAGCGGGCATGCAGTTATCCCGGCATTAGAGGCGGGTGGTGGAAACGGTGTTGGGTCTACCAGTGATGCCGCGACGAGTGAGCCGACCGGCAGAAACGAAGGCGCAGCATTCAGCACAGCATTGGGCGGCGGTCGTCCACTGCTGGCGTCAGCTGATGCCGGCTTTGTACCCGATGCGGGCACTGGCATCGGAGTCTCGATTGCCGGAATTGCAAACCGTGTGGTAGATCCGAATGAAACCATCGTGTTAACTGCAAATGTGCAGCCAGCAGGAAGCGCTGTGTATTGGAGTGGCGGCGGAGTACCAGCAACGGCCAATGGAACCACGTTTACTACCCGCTTCCCAATATCAGGACAGTATCAGATTACTGCCTCGGTCTCTGGAGACGCAGGCGCGGGCGCCAGGGCGACTGTCAACGTGAGCGTGCGAGAGTTGAGTGGTGTCGCGTGGGTTGCGCGATTCCCCCAAAGCACCTCAACCGCTGACTTAGTCCAACCATTCAGGACGAACATCGAAGCTTTTATCGCTGCTTTGACAGTTGCTGGGGCCCCACCAAATATCAACACGACCTTCAGGCCTCGCGAAAGGGCATATCTGATGCACTGGGCACCGCAGGTTGCAAACGGAGCAGTTGCACCCAATGCTGTACCATCAGAGCCAGGCGTGGATATTTGCTGGCATCATCGGCGGGCAGATGGTACGCCTGACATTGCCGTATCACAGGCGGCAGCGCAACAAATGTCAAATGGGTATAATGTCGCTTTCCCAGCAGCATTTCCTACACACCATTCCGATCGTCTCGCTATCGATATGACCATAACTTGGACTGGCAACATCACGGTTAACAACGCCACTGGCAATCCAGTGCTAATTAACACCCAACCGCGTGATGGCGCTGGAAATGCCCAGCTACACGCAGTTGGGGCAACCTATGGTGTGATCAAGCTGATCGGTGATCCGCCGCACTGGTCCGATAACGGACATTAGACATGCTATTCCTCACTACAGGAATAACAATTGTAGGGGTAAATTCGTAACATGGGTACCAACAGATTCGACTTTGTTGGCGAGGTCAAAAAGGGATTCGAATCACCACTATTTTCAGCTAGATTAGATCGTCTACCATCAGATTTTGGCAACGGATTTCTGCATAAAAATGGTTCGCCAACAGAGTCGAAGCCTTTTAAATAACTCATGTTACGCAGTAAACATGAGTTATTTAACTTAGATCAACATCAGCGTCACACATAACATTGATATAAGCTCGGCTGCTGCCACAGAGCCGTTCGCGCATGGGTCTTCAGGATTGGCATTAGCGAGAAATCGTCGTGCGGGTATGATGAAGTATATTTCTGCCGTACCAAGGTGGCTACTGCCGCCAATTGATCTGGAAGGCATACAGGAACCTTCTTCGCCCGTGCCAACGGTACCAATACCTTCCGGGCTGGTTCTGCCAACGCCTTTATCAGGGCCTTTGAAGTACCAATCTCTTATCCGTTGCCGCCCATCAAAACAAGCGAGGTACGGATCGACGGTAAAGCAGCGCTAACCTTGAAGGTGAAAGTGAACGACACCGGCGGTGGATGGGGTAGTGCCGCTGCCCTAAAGAATGACAAACCATCGGCCAAAATGGAGGCCGAACTTATCAGGGGGTCAAGGGCAAGATCAGCTTCGAACTTGCAAGAGTTCGTAATCTCGCGCTGCTGAAGTTGGCTGGTGAAGCCAAAGACTAGCTACTACAACAACGTTAAATTGATACAGTACGTGCGTCGCACTGCCGAGAAACTAGTGACAGTGACGCAATTCTATTCGGCAGTGCGCCGCACGCTCTCGACCACATCCGACTAATTTAACGTTGTCGTACTACTCAAGCCCGAGATAGGTTTGCAGATTGACCCAAAATTCGTCCATATCAATTTTACGTTTGCGGACTCTCTACTCCCATACATCACGCTTGGCGACGTGCACATTACAATGAAACTGGACGGGAAGTTCAAGTGCTAGATCGGCCCCAGCCCGGCGATGGTAGCATGGATGAAATAAGGGCAACATATCAAATCGATAAGCTGACCCCGTAAAATGCAAAATAACTCGCTGTTCATTTTCTCACGGAGAATCCAAAATGCAAGATGACATGCACGCACTCGAACAACTCAACATCCGCATTGGCATGGCGGAAAGTAAGGGCGACGATGTTGCTCGCGACTGGCTTGCCAGCGTCATTGCGCCAAAACTCGCATTTTCCCGAGCTGATCGAACAACTATTGATAATCGGGAAGAGTTCCTGAAGAAGGTAAAGCCCAGCAGCCCTCGTGAAACCGCAATCGAGTCCATCGACATATACGGAGATCGCGCAGTCGTCCGCTGCATTGTCACTCTCAAGTCGGTAGGTGATGACAAAGAGTTTCACAACTTACGTTTATTTGCACGGCATGAAGGGCAGTGGAAATTGCTTGGATGGGCGAACGAACCATTGTGATATACATATGACCAATAGCCTTTGGACAAGGATTAACCAAATTGACCATTACAAAGCAAGCGACATTCGATCTCTCCGGCTTGATCCCGGAAGCACGGAACGTAGCCAGGGAAGTTGCGGCGATCTACTGGAAACATACCCAACCCTGGTTTGTCGGTCTGGTCTGTTTTGGCTCGGCGGTGAAAGGTGGGTTGATCCCTGGCGCCAGTGATATTGACTTTCATCTCAATCTGGCGGCGGCGGCGTTCACTGCCACTGACGTACTGCGTCTGGATATTGCGCTGGCCATTCAAGCCGATCTGGCCGCCATCAACCCAGCACCCTTTTGCTACATCGATGGCGGTGCCGAAACAGGCAAGCTACCCGAAGGCCATATCGGTCCCATTCCCGGCACCTATCATCTCCTTGCGGGGCGAGAGCCGACTGCCGAGGCAACTTTGGCGCAAGTGCAAGCCCAAGCACGCTGGTCTTTGACAAGGCTCGATCCCCTGCCGGCCTTTGTCAGTGAGGGGCTTTTACAACATGGCACAGGCCGGGGGCAACTCGCGCTGACCGTTCGTGCGCTTTGCCAGATGGTCTGGCCGACACTCTACCACGTTTGCTGTCTGCGCCAGGTGGATGCGATACGGGTCTGGCAACTGCCGAAGCCCGCCGTCATTGCCCTCCTCCCCCCAGAGGAGCCGCTGGGTCGCACGATTCGTGCCTTAAACCAGGCGGTGTGGTGCTACTATCCGCTGGAGACATCGTTAACGGACGCGCTCCAGGTTATCCAGAGTGGGGTGGATTTTCTCCAGGCTGCCAAAGATTGGGCGGACGAATGGAATCATGTTTCTAATTCAAGCTGTTCCAGCAATTTGGCATTATCATACCAACCAGTAATCAAGGAAAAGCATGAATCAAAATTTTGAGCAAAAACTCGCAGCCTATATCAACCAACAGATGCGGCATAAACAGATCCCCGGCCTCTCGCTGGCGGTGATCAAGGATGGCAGCAGCGTGGTTGAGCAGAACTACGGTCTAGCCAATCTGGAACTGAGCGTGCCAGCCACTTCCGACACGGTTTATGAGATTGCCTCCATGACTAAAGGCTTTACCGCTGCGGCCATTATGTTACTGGTGGCGGCGGGCAAGCTCAGCTTGGATGAATCGTTGGCGCGCTTCCGCACCGATCTACCCGAAGCTTGGCAGGCGATCACGGTGCGTCATCTAATCACGCACACATCGGGCATCGCGCAGTGGGAACTGGATTGGGATCGGCCTGACCTGACGATTGCCGAGATCGAGCAGGCGGTCTTTGGGCAACCGCTGCGCTTTGCACCCGGCACCGCTTTCGAATACGTCGATACCAACTATAACCTGCTCGGTATGATTATGCACCAGTTGACGGGTGCGCCTTATGATGGGTTTCTGCAAGCGCGCATCTTTCAGCCCCTGGGCATGAACGCTACCCGCCACAATGATGTGCGGGCCATCGTGGCCAACCGCGCCGCAGGTTATGCATGGGAGAACGACTCACTGCGCAACTCCTTCCGCATCCAGTGGAACAACATCAACCGCTCGCCCACTGTGCCCGCCAACGCCGCCAATGGCGGTTTGCTCTCCAGCCTGCGTGATCTGCTTAAGTGGGACGCAGCACTGACGAATGGACAAATCTTGTCCCAGCACCATCAGGATGAACTCTGGTCGCCGCTTGTGTTGAACAACGGCTTGCCGGTGCCCTATGAACATGATTGGCACGCTCAGAATTTTCGCGGTCGTCGGCTGATTGAATTTGGAGGCGGGGCTCCAGGGTTTACAACCTGTATGGCGCGCTTCGTCGATGATCGCTTGACCGTGATCATTCTCACCAACCAGGACTCGAAACCGTGGGACATGTGTAAGGATGTGGCGGGGTTGATCGAGCCGGCGCTGAGGTGATACGTTGCCGGTTCGCCAGCTGGATGGGTGTCATACAAATAAGCGAGGGCATGAAGATGCGAAATTCGTCGCCATCTGCGGGCACAACCGCACGCGAGCAGTAGAGATCGCCGCCGAATATGGCATTCCACAAGTATTTACGGACTATACCAATGAGCGCCAGAAAGTAAAACTTTTTACAGGAGTAATGAGTTACTATCTGTGCTGCTAATGAGACACGAGGAGATGACACAATAAAGACCATGCAAATACGCATCGCAACCATTGCTGACGCGCCTGCCCTGGCGCGCGTTCTGATCGACACCATGCGCACGGCGCATCGCGGCCAAATCCCCGATGAAGTGCTGCTCCAGCCGACATTGGACGAAGCATATGCCGAATCCGAACGGAACTGGCGCCGTTCGCTGCAAGAGATCGCCGCCGGTGCCAATCCCCAGGCGCAAATTTTTGTCACCGAAAATGAACTAGGCGAAGTCGTGGGACTAACGATGGGTGGTCCACCCAAAGAGGAATTGCTCCCCAACAGCGGTGAGGTTTACACGCTCTATGTGCAGCCGAGCCACCAGGGTCGTGGCTATGGACGGGCGCTTGTCCAGGCGGTGGCAAAATTTCTGCTGCAAGCGGGCTTTTCCTCGTTGCTAATTGGCGCTCTAGCCGTTAATGCGTCTGCCTGCCGCTTCTACGCCGCGCGCGGTGGACGGGTGGTGGCAGAGCGGCCGTCCGCTGCGTATGCCATCTTGTTGCCTGAGCTTGTCTATGGATGGGAGGATGTGCGGTTGTTGATCAAAGGAGGAAGAGAAGATGAAGAGCGAGAAGATAAATACTTTCACCCCGTACCATCTGACGCAAAATGACTTGGCCAACGAGGCAGATCGAAGCTTCCTTTCAGCCCAGTTGAAAGCGTACAATAACCAGACCTCGCCCCACCATCTGCACGTGCGCACTCATTCCCCACAGCCGCTGGATCTCTTTTTACGTACCGACGGTGGTGACATTGTGGCGGGGCTGGTCGCCGACACCTACTGGAATTGGCTAGACATTGAAGATTTCTGGATCCATGCCGATCTGCGGGGTCGGGGCTATGGGCGCCAGTTGCTTGCGTTGGCCGAAGAAACCGCGCAAGCACGCGGTTGTCGCCATGCCCACCTCACCACCTTCAGCTTTCAGGCGCGCGGTTTTTATGAAAAGGCTGGGTATTATATCGTCGGGTCCCTGGTTGATTACCCACCTGGCGCAACTTATTTTTGGTTGCGCAAAGATTTCCCTACGGCAACGGAAACATAACCCTTGATAAGCCCTGCGATCGTACTTTTGAAAAAGAAGATGTAAACTAGAAAGCGAAAGAAAGCGAAAGGTCAAATCAATCCAGAACGACAGGCAATATGCCGAAAGCAGACCACGCGAACATCGACTATGCCGTGGCCATCCATGGGCGGGCGCGACTGCCTCTTCTGGTGGCGGCTCTCGGTCACTATGATCGCTGGGAGACGCTCGTGCCGGCGGTCTATGGCGTATCGGCGGCTGAATTCGAGGGGGGTGGCAGGGGTACTTGACTGCGCACTATGGGGTCAGCGTGAAGTAACATTATTTATCGAACCCCAACGCCAACCATTTTTCCGCTTCGGCGATAGCTTGCACTTGGGTCCAGCTATGGCCAACTTGCCAAGCGGCTTGCCAAGCGACATGGGGTAAGCGCTGCTGGGCAAGTTCGCTGCGCTGGGCAAGCAGTGACTGGTAAAACAACAAATTCGGCGCGTCGGTCTGCTCGCCCAATCCCACCTCTGCCCCCAGAAATGCGGCGGCGGCTTGGGCATCTTCAATTGGGGTTGTGTGGAGCACGGTCAGCAGGAGACCGGCAAGCGTCACCAGCAAACAACGCCAGCGGCGAATGTACAAATGCGCTTGCGGTAATGCCTGCTGCAGTTCGTGGCGAGCCTGATGCGGATTGTCAACCGACAGCGCAATCTCGGCCAAATGAGTATGGGCCATGGCGACAAATACGCCGACATATAAGCTGTCGCGCTCACGGTTCAAAAAGGGTAGCGCTTGCATCAGATATGCGTGGGCTGCCGCCAACTCCCTATTCGTCAACGCAATTTCACCCAACATCGTTAATGGACAGCCTGGATTAAACAAGTGAGGAAGCTGACGGGCCAGGTGTGCGCTTTCCTGTAGCGCGGCTTCAGCGTTTCTGTAGTCACCTTGCTCGATCAAGATTCGTCCCAACAGATTCAGTACGAGCGCGAGTCTGCCCGATTGGTCGTTGGTACGCGCTAAGCCAGCGGCTTCCTCAGCAAATTGCAGGGCTATGTCGAACTGATAACTCTGCCAAGCCAATGTTGACACGCGTTCCAGCGCATCAATCCGTAAATTCGGATCAACGATACCCGGTATAGCCAAGGCGGCACGCGCCATGGTTATACCTTCACGCAAATAGCCGTGGGTTTCCCAGAACCAACACAGTTTGATGCAGAGCGTCAACGCCGGGTGGACATCCTGCACGCCAATTGCCCAGAGCAGCGCCGTGCGAAAATTAGCATGATCGCTGGCGAGTGTGGCGAGATCGATAGCAGGCTGGGCCACAAAATAGGCGGCATGTCTCTGCTGCGCTGCCGTCCGTTCTTCGCTGTGCATTTGCGTCAAGGCAAATTCACGAATCATCTCCAGCATCCGCCAGCGTTCGGGCGTACGCACCAACAAACTGTGCTCGGTCAAGAGATCTAGCGTCGTCTGATCCGCGCCACAAATTGCCTGCGCCGCCGCCGCTGTAAAGCCACCCACAAAGACCCCTACTTGTCGAAAGCTCGCTTGCACGTTGGCATCCAGCAAACTATAGCTCCAGGCAATTGCCTGATAGAGGGTGCGCTGACGGGGCGGTAGATCACGCGCCGGGGAGTGCAGTTGATGCAGCCAGGGTGCGTCCCCTTGTAGCAGCGTGCCCAGTTGGGGCAAGGTGATCCGGCGCAGTGCAGCCGCGGCCAGCTCCAACGCCAGCGGCAAGCCATCGAGCCGCCGACAGATCGTGGTGATCGACGCCGCGTTGACGATTGTGAGCGCAAAAGTGGGTTGATGTTGACGCACACGCGCCACAAAGAGCGCCACAGCTTCGTAGGCCAGCAACGGAACGGGGGAGAGGTCCGGCAGTGGTGAGAGCGGGGGCAGTGAGAGCGGGGGCAGCGCAAATTCATATTCACCGGTCAGATGGAGCGGGGTACGACTCGTCGCCAAGACTTTCAGCCCTTTGCAGCGCTGCAACAACGCCACCACTGTCGTTGCGGCAGCGCTCACTTGCTCAAAGTTGTCCAGGATCAGCAGTAGTTGTTTTTGTCTCAGCAGCTGGGGCAGGCGCTCGGCCAGCGGCGTCACGCCGGTTTCCATCACTGTCAAGACAGCGGCGATGGCTGGTAAGACCAGGGCCGCATCGGTCAGCGGTGCCAAATCGACAAACCAGATGCCATCACGAAAATGTCCGCGGACCTGTTCGCCGAGATGAATGCTCAAGCGCGTCTTGCCAACGCCCGGCGGCCCGACCAGGGTCACAAGACGGATATCAGGCCGTACCAGATAGTCCGTAAGCTCGGCAACTTCGCGCATCCGCCCGATCAGAGGATTGAGCGGGGCGGGCAGATTGGTGAGTGTCTCTGCTTCTGCGCTTGATGAGGGCAGCTCATCCAACGCTTCCCTCGACGCAATGTCGCTAGTTTTGCGCGCAAACGCGAGAAAGGCCGTCCGCTCTGCTACGGCGACACCCAAGTGGGTTGCCAATAATTCTGCCACCTGTTTAGAAGGCCGCCGCCGCCCCTCTTCGATTTTCTGAATGGTAACAACGGCGCAGCCTACCAAGCGCGCCAACTCCGGCTGCGTGAGGTCGAGAGTTTTACGACGCTGTTTGAGCCACTGTGAAAAAGGTTGAGCAGAGATCATAAGCGATCCTGTACGACTTTGTGTACGACTTCCGGTATGGCAAAAGGGCTTCCATCCGCCAGATGAATCTGCTATAGTCTACTGCATACACGGCCTGACTGTCCAGCAATTTCAACTATGAACAATTGGGGCAGTAGCCTATTGCGTGCTGGACAAACAGGAAAATCATAGGATAGATCAGGAGGATAACTTGAACAGTTCACAAGCGTTAACACGACGTGACTTGCTCGCCGCGATGTCCGCATCAGCCCTGGCTGTATCGGCCATCGCCAGGCCAGATAGTGTAGTAAAGGGAGCAGCAATGTATCAGACTAAACCAGCAACCTTTGTCCTTGTGCATGGCGCCTGGCATGGCGGCTGGTGCTGGAAAAAGCTCACCCCGCTCCTGCGCGCCGCTGGTCACGAAGTCTTTGCCCCCACCTTGACCGGCATGGGCGAACGGTCGCATCTAATCAATCCCCAGATCAATTTGGACACCCATATTCAGGATATTACCAACGTGCTGGAATATGAAGAGCTGCACAATGTGATCCTGGTTGGTCACAGTTACGGCGGCATGGTGATCTCCGGCGTGGCGGCCAAAGCTGGCGAGCGGCTGGCCCAGCTTGTCTATCTCGATGCCTTCTTGCCGGACAATGGCAAAGCGCTGCAAGATTATGCCCCGCCTTTGGCAGAATTAGTGCAGGCACAAGGTGCCGGCTGGCGCTTGTCCTCGGCCTGGATGGGTACACCAACCGAGATGTTTGGGGTTAAAGAGAGTGCGGATTTGGCCTGGGTAAATTCGCGCCTAGGCGACCAGCCCTATAAAACCTTCACCGAGTCTGTGCAACTGGCGCCAAACCCGGACAGGGCGCTAAAGCATACCTATATCCATCTGACCAAGGGGCCGCCTTTTGAAGAAGCGGCGGGCCGAGCGAAGAAGCAGGGCTTCCGCTTCTACGAACTCTTCGCCGCCGGACATGATGCGATGGTGACGCAGCCGAAGGAGTTGGCGAAGATTTTGTTTGAATTGATCTAGGGATATAACCCAACAGAAGGATAAGGAAACCGGTAGCCAACATCGGTCTCCTTGTCTCCCTCTCCCTCCTGTCGATCGTACTGCGACAACGCTAAATTGGACATGATTGACAGAATTAACAGGATTGATACAGCAGAACAAAAATCTTGTGAATCGTATGAATCCTGTCTTTGAAATGTAATTTAACGTTGTCGTAGTACTCACGACATCAAAGCCACGACGGCGCAAGGTGGCGGCCAAATGGGGCCCCGCCGTAATATCTTCATCAGATAATAGCTGATCGCATCGTAAATCGCCGCGGTAGAAAGAAACGCGTAGTCCCGTTCGATCTCTTCCACGGTCGCCCCGCGCTTGTAATAGCCGGCAATCAACCGCACGGCGATGCGCGTCCCTTTAATCATCGGCTCACCGTTCCCAA
Source organism: Caldilineaceae bacterium (assembly GCA_034432375.1). Classification (GTDB taxonomy): domain Bacteria; phylum Chloroflexota; class Anaerolineae; order Caldilineales; family Caldilineaceae; genus JAHBVH01. The sequence goes on along the minus strand of DAOUCA010000019.1, from coordinate 14,923 downwards.
TCCCCGGGTGACGCACAATATAGGGATGCTCTGTCCGCTGAATCTCTATACTCATCTTACCTCCATCTTCTACCACAAAAACTTGAACTCATCGATGCAGTATACACCCAACTTGGTGGCTGACAATGACAATCTTAGACCTATTGTCATTGTCAGTCACCAACAACATCGGAAAGCGGTCGTGGCGCCAACAGCGTCACAAACGCCTCTTCCAGCGTCATCCCCTGCCCGGCGGCGAACACTGCGGCAAAGAACGCCGGTTCCAATGTGGCCTGCACCGTTGCCAGCGCGGCGTCCGCCAAGGCGCGCATTGGACCGCCAATTGCATAGTGGATCTGGCTGTGCGCCTGGTCAGCTAGACCAAAGAGCATGGCAGCGCACGGGTACTGTTGTTGCGCCGTCGCCAGGCGGGCGGCGACCCAAAGCCGTTGAAGCTCGGTCGTGGTGATCGACCCCAGATCGGCATGATAGCCCACACTTTGCGTCAACCACTGCGCTGCCTCGTCTAGTAGCCCTTCGCACAGGGCTGTTTCCGCCAGATAGGTGCAGTTGCGCGCTAAGAGGTGCTTCGCTTTGACTTCAATACAGAGGCGCAGGCTCTCGCTTAGGCATTGGCGGGCCGATGTCATATCCCCGCGATAGAGGGTAACGAGACCCAAGAGTGGCTGCCAATGGCATTGTACGTCTTTGTAGTTGACCGCCGCAGCGATGGTCACCGCTTCAGAAAGTAACTTGTGTGCCTGCGGCAGATCCCCCTGCAACAGGGCCAGACGCCCCAATAGTCCAAGCGCACCCGATCTTTCATAACGGTTGCCCTGTGCTAGGAAGAGATTGAAACTCTCCTTGGCAAGGGTCTCCGCGCGCACATGTTCCCCTTGTTCAGCCAGATGATAAGCATAGCCCCAAAGCTCAGTACCCAATACCCAATCGCAGTCGGTGAGAAGGCAAAATTCAGGGCCAAGCCCAGGTGATTCCCTAGCGGCGCGGGCAAAGGCAATTGCGCGTTCCAAATACGCTGATAGCTGGGAAAAATCAGGAACATTCCACGACATAATACTCCAGGCCGCGGATTGGAGGAGGTTATCCGCGCAATCCTTTAACAACGCCAGGGTTTCATCGCGATAGCGACTCATTGGCTGCAACGCTTCTGGTATGTGGATCGAGGAGGCGTTGAGGATGATCCAAATCGCCAGGCGCAGATCAGTGGCTAGCTGCTGACGGTGGGGCCACAGTTGCACCAACCACTTACCCGCATCGTATTGGCGTTGGCGCTGCTCCCAAAACCAGTTGGCGGCAACAATTAACCACGCCATTTTTGTATAGCGCGCACCCTCCTGCGTCCATTGAAAGGCGGCGCGCAGGTTGTCCTGTTCAAGTTCTAGGCGGGCAAACCAAAGGGCGGCGTCCGGCCCGCGCAAGTGGCGATCGGCGGTGCGAAAGCATTGCAGATAGGCGGCATAGTGACGCTGACGGAGTTGCTCTTCCTCCCCATGCACCCGCAGTTGCTCCAGGGCAAATTCACGGATCGTTTCTAAGAGTAGAAAGCGTGGTTCGCCACCCGGCAAGATTTCACTACGCACCAAACTTTTGCCGATCAAGGCGTGGAGCGTCGCGAGAAGCGGCGAGTGACTGGCGCTGTCGTTTATGCGCAATGCTTGCGGCCCTACGCTGGGATCGTGGACGGTAGCGATTTCCGCCAACGCACACCCGCCCATAAACACACCCAGGCTGCGCAACAGGCTGCGTTCCACTGCCGTCAGCAACCGATAACTGTGGTCGATGGCCGTGCGCAGGGCGCGTTGGCGTGGCGGCAGATCGTGCGCCCCATCCACCAGCAGATCGAGACGATGGGTTTGCAGTTGCGCCAATAGTTGTGTAGGTGCGAGCAGATCAACCTGCGCCGCACACAATTCAAGCGCCAGCGGCAAACAATCGAGCCGTTGACAAATCGCAGAGATCATCGGTTGGTGCTGGGGGGTGTTGATAAAATCGGCATCCACCGCTTGGGCGCACTGGACAAATAGCTCAATGGCGGATGCCAGATCGAGCGGTGGCACCTTGAAGCGTTGTTCGGCGCGCAGATGCAGTCGTTCGCGACTGGTGGCCAAGAGACAGAGTCCTGGGCATTCAGCCACCAGCGTAGCCACCAGGGGTGCGGCATCCCGAAGTTGTTCAAGGTTGTCCAGCACCAAGAGCATGGTTTTGCGGCGCAAAAACTCGATCAACTTAGTTTGGGGCGGTTTGGGGCTAAAGTCATGATTGCCTACGGCACTGAGAATGGCAGCGATCATCAAGGTTGGGTCGCTGATGGCAGCCAGGGCGACAAAGACAACGCCATCGGCGTAGTGATGTTGCAACTGCGCGGCCACGGCCAGCGCCAGTGTCGTTTTGCCAATGCCGGGCGGACCGACGAGGGTCAACAACCGGCCCGTGTGGCCAAGCAGGCGGTTGCAAAGCTGGTTGACTGCGGTGGCGCGGCCAATCAACGCGGTCGGTGGCGCAGGAAGTGAGGTGAGGTGCGCTTCGATCTCGGCTTGAGTTTGCACCTGGAGCGCGCGCTGCTGGCGGACGGCAACCGGGAGCGCTTCACCTCTGGCAATGGCAGCCCGTTCGGTGAGATGGGCCGCCATTTGTGCATCATTTTGTAACCCAAGCGCCGGGACAAAGCGCTGCATGACCATCTGCACAGTGGGCAAGCGTTGATTCAATTCCAAGTTCGAGATAAAGGGGACGCTGTAGCCAACGGCCGCCGCTAGGTCGGCTTGCGTCATGCCCGCGCGCTTGCGCAGTTGTTTGAGTAGCGTGCCAAAGGGAATGGAATTGGCTGGCGTCATAGATTTTTCCTATTTCAGCAAGTAGCAGAATTTTGCAGAATTTTTGCAGAAAAAACGCTGGTATGTCGCCCGCGCAGGGTGTAGGCTGATGCGGTCGGCAAAAAAGGCAATCACAACCAGATTCAACCCAATCAGTGCTGTTACGCAATCGGGTACACACACCTGACAGGTGCCGCACAACACCGGTTTTTGATGTCGTTCGGCGCCTGTGCTGCACCTGTCAGGTGTTGATGACAACGTAACATCACCCCATCAGTCAAATTAGGAGATCACGTTATGTACAACTTTATGTTCAATAAGTTCATGCGCAACAAGCGCAGCTTCACCACCCTCATCGTCATCGGTCTGCTGGCCGTACTGACCATGACAGCCTATACGACGACCAACGCGCACCAAGCCACGCCCAACATTATCGGCACCTGGCAGATGAGCATCGCCGCCTCGGATACCAGTCCAGAGGGGCTGGAAGTGTTAATGACCTTCTTCGCCGACGGCAACTACATGGAAACGATCAATATCGGTGCCAGCACCACGGCACACGGCGTTTGGATGGGTGCCGGCAACACCTATCTCTATACCTTCCACGTCTTCTCGTTTGACGAGCAAGGCAACTATGCCGGACGACGCATCATTCGCGGCAAGATCCGGCTGGATGGCCCCGATCACCTCACGGGCCTGGGGTCAGCAGACATCATTGCGCCTGATGGCAAGGTGACCGAGAATGCTTTCTCCGCCCCCATTGAAGCCACTCGGATGGAAGTGGAATTGCCTAAATAAGCGGCTGTCGATTGCAAGTGTCCGGCAACTACCAGTTGCCGGACACTTGCAATCTGATTTTTGCGTTCATTCACCCAGCCCCTGAGCTGGTGCCAAAATCCTGGCAAACGCCTCCGCCAGCGTTATCTGCTGCCCGGCGGCGAACGCCTCGGCAAAGACTGCTGGCTCCAGCGCTGCTTGCACGGTCGCCAACGCGGCATCGGCCAGAGAACGTATCGGCCCGCTGTAGGCGTAATGAATCTGGCGATTCGCTTGTTCCGCCAAACCGAAGAGCAGCGCGGCGCGTTCATACTGCTGCTGCGCCGTCGCCAGGCGGGCGGCGACATGCAGCCGCACGACCTCATAGATGAGGATGATGCCCGGATCGGCCTCCTGGGTCAGACTTTGCGCAAGCCAATGCGCGGCCTGGTCGATCTGGCCTTCCCAAAGCGCCACCTCCGCCAGAAAGGTCATGTTGCGAGTCAAGAGCATCGGGATTTTCAGATCGGTACAGAGGCGTAGACTCTCGGTCAAGAGCCGGCGCGCTCCCGCTACGTCGCCGGTATATAAGGTCACATAACCTAGCACCGGCTGCCAGAAGCCGATCATCCACTGGTTGAAACCCTTCGAAATCGTCACCGCCTCGCGCAACTGGGTGTAGGCCCGATCTAGATCGCCTTGCAGCAGCGCCAGCAACCCCAGTGTGCCGAGACTTTCAGCCATTTCGTATCTGCTCCCGCGTTGCTGGAAGATATCGTGACTCTCCAGCAGCAGGGGCAATGCCTGTTCGAACTCGCCCTGGTTTACCAACGCATTGCCATAGGCCCAGAGCAGATTGCCAAGACGTTGGCGGTGGTCAGACAAGGCGCAAAACCGTCTGTCCACCGTCGACGCAGCGCCAGCGGCGCGCGCACACGCAATCCCTCGTTCCCAGCCGGCGACCGCACGTGGATAATCGGTCGTGTAATAGGTCTTCGCAATCCCTTGCCATGCAGTCGCATGCAAGACCATGTTCGAGGAGGCATCCAGGAGTTGCATCATCTCAGCATTCCAGCGCTCAGCTGGCTGAAACTCTTCGAACGCGCGCGCCGACGAATGCAGCGAGATCAGGAAGGCTAGGCGTAGGTCGCTATCGAGTAGCATGCGCTGGGGCAACAGCTGCGCGATCCACTGACCAGTTTCATACCATTGGCCATTGAAGTGACTGAAGTTGGCGACGGCGACAATCAGCCACGCCATATCGACATAGCGCTGCTCATCGAGCGTCCATTGCAAGGCGGCGCGCAGATTGTCTTGCTCAGATTTCAGCCGCGCTAACCACGGTGTAGCCGCTGGCGTACGCACATAGCTATCAGCCACACGCGCAAAATCCAGGTAAACGACATAGTGGCGTTGGCGGATCATCTGTTCCTCACCCTGCGCCCGCAGTTGCTCCAGGGCAAACTCCCGAATCGTCTCCAGCAGCAGAAAGCGTTGCTCACCAGTGGACAACGTTTCAGCGCGCACCAGGCTTTTGCCGATCAGGGCGTGCAGCGTAACCTGGACGGCGGCAGGTTCCAGCCGATCCGTTGCCAGCGCCACAATGGCGTCTAAAGCAAACCCGCCAGCAAAGACGCCCAGGCTACGAAATAGTAGGCGCTCCGCTTCATTGAGTAAAGCGTAACTGTAGCCAATCGCACTACGTAAGTTGCGCTGCCGCGGGGGCAAATCGTGGGCCCCATCTACGAGCAGATCCAGACGGCGAGCTTGTAGTTGGGCTAACAGTTGGCCAGGCGAGAGCAGATCGATCTGCGCCGCGCACAATTCAATCGTCAGGGGCAGACAGTCCAACCGTTGACAAATCGCAGCCAGGGTCGGCTGGTTAGCGGGCGTGAAGACAAAATCAGCATCCACCGCCTGGGCGCGTTGGACAAAGAGTTCAACGGCGGGTGACAGATCGAGCGGCGGTACTTTGAAGCGTTGCTCGGCGCGCAGATGCAGTCGTTCTCGACTGGTGGCCAAGATACAAAGTGCTGGACATGCCGCCACTAAGTCTGCAATCAATGGTGCAGCATCCTTGATTTGTTCGAGGTTATCCAATACCAACAACATGGTTTTGCGGCGCAGGAAGGCAATGAGCTTGCTTTGAGGCGGGCTAAGGTCAGTACTGCCGAGGGCAGTGAGGATGGTAGATGCCATTAAGGTTGCATTGCTGACCGCCGCGAGGGGCACAAAAACAACCCCATCCTCATAGTGATTTTGCAGATGCGCAGCCACGGCCAGCGCCAGGGTCGTCTTGCCGATGCCGGGTGGCCCGACCAATGTTAACAAACGCCCACCGTGACCCAGCAGGCGGTTACAAAGCTGGTTGATTTCAGCGGCGCGGCCAATCAATTGCGTCGGTGGGGCAGGGAGCGCTTGGGTAGGCTCCGCTAGCGGAGCCTGTCGAAGCTCATCTTGAATAGACAACTGAATGGTACGCTGAAAAGTGACCGAGGCGGGCGGGCGTTCGCCACGTGCCAAAGCAGCCTGCTCGATTAAGTGGGCGGCGGTTTGCGGATCATCCTGCAAGCCGAGCGCTAGAATAAAACGTGCGGTTACCGCCTGGAGATCCGGTTGGCGCTGGGCTTTTTCCAGGCCACAAATCAGCGACTCACTATAGCCCAACGCAGCGGCCAGGTCGCGTTGGGTCATGCCGGCCTGTTTGCGCAGCTGTTTGAGCAAGGGGCCAAAAGCCAGGGTCGTGGTAGCAGTCATGGGGGTCACGCTTCCCTTCAACTTAATAGGGCAACGAAGTGTTGCGCTGATCCTACGCTATGCTGGTCAAAAGAACAAGCGGAACGAAGTGTGGATTTTTTGTAAAGTTTTTGTGGAGAAAACGCTTGTGCTTGGGCACCCCAGCCGCTAAAGTAAACGCATAGACAAACTCATCCGGCGCTCGGTTACCATCACCATTGCCGAAAGCTGGACGATTGTCTGGACAGAGAAGGGCCAGGCGGCGGACAAGCCGCTACCGCAAGCCACAACGATTGTGCCGGAGCAACCCAATCTGCAGGAGCCAGCAGATATGGCGATCCCTTAGGGTCTGTCCAGAAATAAAGTAGTCAATTGTACGGACACGGTGTACCGTGTCCGTACGGAAAAATTCTCCAAGTTATTTCTGGACAGGCCCTTAGGCCAAGCAAAAAAATAACTATCCACGAAGTTGCACGAAGACACACGAAGAAAAGGCTTATCATTCGCGAAACTTTGTGTGTCTTCGTGGATAGTTTAAATTTTTCGTTGGCCTTAGTGAATACGGACGTTGATTGCGACATATGACACCTGGAATGTGAATATAAAGATGAAGAGCTACCTTGACTTTGACCTAGCCATCGAAAAGCACTCCACTGGCTATCGCGCACGGGTGTTGAACTCGCCCGCCGGTCAGGCTAGCCACGAGTTCAGCCTACCCTTCTCACCGCTGGAGTTAGAGAATTTTCTGTTGCGGATCGGCCAGCAACGCCAGGGCATGCGTCGCATCGAAGCCCCCGCCATGGCGGCCGCGAAACAATTTGGTGGGCAACTCTTTCAGGCCCTGTTTGCCGGCGAGGTTAAGGGCTGTTTGCAGAGCAGCATGGACGATGCTAGCTATCACAACGCTGGGTTGCGTATTCGTCTACGGCTCTCCGGCGCACCCGATTTGTTGGAGATCCCCTGGGAATTTCTGTACAACGCTACGCTCAATCGCTTTCTCTTGTTATCAATTGATTCATCATTGGTGCGTTATCTGGACCTACCTGGGCGCGTCAATAGCCTGAAGGTTACCACGCCCCTGCGTATCCTGGTGATGATCGCCAGTCCGCGTGACTATATGCCGCTGGATGTGGAGCACGAATGGCAGGTGTTGAAACAGGCCGTGGCGGCGTTGGAAAGGCGCGGCTTGCTGATCGTCGAGCGGCTTGACAAGGCGACGCTCACTGCCTTACAGAAACAGTTGCAGCGAGCCGATTATCACATCTTTCATTTTATTGGTCATGGCGGCTATGATGCCCAAGCTGAAGATGGCGTACTTCTGTTGGAAGATGAGCATGGACAAAGTCGCACTGTCAGCGGTCAATATCTGGGTATGATCTTGCACGACGCCAAGACGTTGCGCTTGGCCTTGTTCAACAGTTGTGAAGGGGCGCGCACTGCGCGCACCGATCCGTTTGCGGGCGTTTGCCAGAGTTTGCTACAGCAGGGCATCCCTGCCGTGCTTGCCATGCAATTTGCCATCAGCGACAAGGCGGCGATCACCCTGTCCTGTGAGTTTTATACCGCCCTGGCAGCAGGCTTGCCGGTCGATACGGCGTTAAGCGCGGCACGTAAAGGCATCTTTGCCGAGCATCATGACATTGAATGGGGGACACCTGTGCTTTACATGCGCACTTCCACTGGGCAAATTTTTGATGTGACAAGCAATCCTGAGCCAATATCGACAGCACTGCTAGAAAGTCACCCAACCGCTGAACCAATTATTATGCCAGCGAGATGGCCAACTTATCGCCTGTTGCTGTTGACTGTGCCCGTGGTGCTGGTTAGCCTATGGTTGGTTTTCCACCTAAGCTACAATGCGCCGCTACCCGCCGATTTGCCAACGGTTGCAATACCCACCACCGACACCCAGGGAGTTGCGACAAAACCTGTTCAGCAAATTCTTAGCACGCCGCAAATACGAACAGAAACTCAGGTACCGACGCCGCTGATTACACCAGCACTTACAGGTTTTCTCCCAACATTACCTGCCGACACAGTCACGTTGCTGCTAACGCCGGCGCTAACTTCCCGGCGTGCTGTCTACAGCTTTGATGATGGCGATGGCGATGGCTGGGAATTGAATGAAAACTGGACGATTGTGGGACTGGATAGTGGCGGTGGCGCGCTGCAAGTCATCGCGCCGCCGGATGAGTGGTCGGCGATTTCACTGATCGACAAACCGGAATCGACATCCGATGTAATATTGCAAGTACGCCTACGTATCCTACAAGCCGCCAACCCGCAGAAGAGCAACGCTGATCTAAAGCTGTCGATTCGGGCGAACAACGGTGATCCTTCTGGCTTTGAATCATATAGCCTCTATACCAGTAGTTCGCTTCAAAATATGCGCTTACGCCGCGATTCGCATACCGACTATGCTGCTGGGGTGGAATTAGGTGAAGTCGAATTCACGTGGGAATTAAATCGTTGGTATACATTGCGTATAGCAGCCAACGGCAATCAGATTGGTGTTTCGCTAGATGGTCAAGAACTTGGTCTGATTACCGATGACATTTTGCATGGTGGTGATGTTTACCTGACCGCTTCCCCTGGCACACAAATTCAGTTTGATGAAATTCAAATAACCATGTAGAACAAGCGAAAACAAGGAGATTTCAAATGCCAGGCAAAAACTTAACTGGTGAATCTACGGAAACGACGACATTCGCAACACGCTGGCCGCGGGCTATGACGTAGTGGTCGATGTGCAGGACAAAATCAATAACGGCGGGCATGTCCTGTTGATCCACGGCTACGACGACGACGCGCAGGCATTCGACATCAAGAATTCGCAAGGCCTGCCCGGCTTCGCGACGATGAAGTACATAAATGATCCACAATTCAGCATCCAGTACAACTACTCAATGCACTACATCACTGCTGTGCAGCAGGTGGAGACCCAATGGGCCGCGATGTGGATCGGGCGTTGGGAGACCGATCACGACGGCTGGCGCGGAAGTTTGGTCATCCGTCGCTTTCTGGAGATCAACAACGACGAAGCACTGCCCGGCCCAAACAGCAGGATCAGCCTGGGCACTTGGTACGCCGAAGACAGACGCCGGCTCGACGTGGTGGGCCATTTTGTCGACGGTGGCCGTGGCCTGATGTGCAACATCGGCGACCAACCATTCGAACTCTATCTGCACACGCGCGATCCGTACCGGGCCGGAGGCCGCTGCTTCTGGAACAACACGCCGTTCAGCGTCATACTGTCGCGCGGCACCGCGGTTGGCGCCGGCTCGGGCTTTAGTCGCAATGAGACCATTGGCCTGTGGGACACCATTCATGACGGCTGGCGCGGCCAACTGCGTATTGGCACCGAGCCCTCATACGTGCAGGCGGCCGACGCCGTAACTCGCCACACCTGGATCGATCCTGGCGGTGTGCCGCATCGCGTCGACGCACACATCGACTTTGGCGGCGACAATCGTGACCAGCGATTTCAGCTATTGGCGCACACGCGGGAGGATGGTCTGTTAGGGGGCGTCACAGCATGGGGCGGCAGGGATTGGCCTGTCGAGGGAAGAATGTCGCAGAACCTGTACACGATCACGCAAGATGGTTTGTTGCGCTGGTACCGCCATACCGGGAGGTCGCACCTAGCCTTCCAGTGGGACGAAGCGAAGGTCGTTGGCAGCGGCTGGCAAAGCTTCCGTGCCGTGTTCGGCGGTGGCGATGGCGTAATCTACGCCATCCAGCCAGACGGTGCGTTGCTCTGGTACTACCATGACGGGCGCAACCAGGGTACGTTCGACTGGCAGGGCAAGAAGCAGGTGGGTACGGGCTGGCAGACCTTCAGGCAGGTCTTCGCGGGGGACGGTGGCGTCATCTACGGCCTCAGGAGCGATGGCGTGTTAATGTGGTACCGGCACCTCGGTCGGCGCGACGGCAGCTTTCGCTGGCAAGGGCCGTTTCAGGTGGGAACGGGCTGGAACAGCTTCACTGCGGTTACCGCCGGGCCGGACGGCTGCCTGTACGGCATCCTGCCCAACGGCTCGCTGCTCTGGTATCGCCATTACGGCCACGACCAGGGCTACCCGATCTGGGCTGGGCGCGTTCAGGTGGGCAGCGGCTGGCAGGGCATTGATAGCATCTGGGCCGTAGGCAATGGGTATGTGTACGGCCGCGCTGCGAATAGCGGCGAGCTGTGGTTATGGCGCCATCACGGGTTCTTGACCGGCGAAGGCGCGTGGACCGCCGGTGTTCAGGTTGGCACGGGCTGGGGCGGCAATACGGTTGCGGTGTTCGCCACCTGATGGCACCGCAACCGTATTGCCGCAATGGGCCACGTCTGTTTTACATTTTGGAGTAGATCATAAAGAACGGAACAGAAGCCAAGGAGATTCACTATGCCACAAACTTTGCAGTTAGGCGCAACAGGTCCGGATGTGATCTTGTTGCAAACCCGCCTGAACGCGTTACCAAGCGTCTTGCCACCACTGGATGTCGATGGTGACTTTGGCCCGAAAACCCTGCAACGGGTCCAAGAATTCCAGACCAATACCTTTGTCCATGGTGTGGTTGACCCTGCGACCTGGGCAAAGCTACTGGGGGACGAGCCACTGCCCCGTGCGACCTTTTTTACAGAAGGGCGTGATCTGTGTGACCCGCTTGGTAACAAAGTCATCCTACGCGGCGTCAACAAAATGTCGGTGTGGGATCACGATGATCCCACTGGCGCGCTCTACTTTCCCGAGATTCGGCAAACCGGCGCCAATTCGGTGCGCATTGTCTGGCTGATCAACAATGAGGGCGCACCGACCGACCCGACGATCTTGGATGCGTTGATCACCAATGCTCGACAAAATCACCTGATCCCGATGATCGAGCTGCACGATGCCACGGGTGACTGGAACGGTTTACCGGCGTTAGTCAATTACTGGATACGGCCTGAGATCGTCGCCTTGATTCAAAAACACCAGGCCTATCTGTTAGTCAATATTGGCAACGAAGTGGGGGACGACATGGTTAGCGCGGCACAATTTAGCGCCGGTTACAGCGCTGCGATCCAGGCCATGCGTACCGCCGGCATTCACACGCCACTTGTGATCGATGCGGCCGAGTGGGGAAAAAATCTCGATATCTTGGATGCCAGTGCAGCGCCACTGCTGGCGGCCGATCCTGAGCACAACCTGCTCTTCTCGGTTCACCTGTATTGGTCAATTGCCTGTGGTGCGGATGCTGACTTTATCCGCTCCAAGATAGAACATTCGGTTGCGCTCGGCTACCCACTGATCGTCGGCGAATTTTCGCAGTATGGCGGTTTCCCTTGTGGTCAACCCGCCGGCACAAGCATGTGCAGCCCTGGTGGTGAAATCGACTACCAAACGATTCTGGAGATTTGTCACCAGCAATCGATTGGTTGGTATGCCTGGGAATGGGGACCCGGCAATGATTTTAGTGACCCACTGTGTGCCGCGATGGATATGACGCCGGATCGCTTGTTTGCCAACCTCAAGCCAGGGTGGGCCGAGGAAGTAGCGATTTCTAGCCCATTCAGCATCAAGCATACTTCGGTAACGCCACCGACCATGTAATACTGACAAGAGTTAGACAATGGGTTACGAAACAAGGCCGGCGTCTCCTTGCGCCCGCCGCCTTGTTTCGTAGCACCTTTGCGGCTTTAGGCCATTCCAGAGAAATAGTTGTCCACGAAGAGGCACAAAGTTACACGAAGAAAGAGCAAAACTTCGTGTGTCTTGGAGCTACTACTAAGAAACATGGCGTCCGCCACTGTTTCTTCAGTGTGAAATAGGTCATCGCCCTTTAGTTGCTTCGTGGATCGTTTAACTTTGGGATTAGCTTTAGTTGGCTGTACGGCCTAGTACAGATCGAATTGTTGCTGCGATCCCTGTCTGTTCGCCCTGCTGCCACGCCGCGGCAAATGGCTGCTCACCCAGACTTGCCCGTATTGTCTGGCGCAACAGCGCAAAATTGGCGTTATCACCGGGTGGCAGAAAGGCCGGTAACGTGTCGAAGATCTGCTGAGCTACGGCTAGGAATTGTGCCGCCTGCTGCGGTTGACCCTGCTTCAGCCGCACTCCGCTCAAACTCGCTAGATTCACTGCCAGCGCCTTCTGGTCGTTGATCTCCTGGGCAATCTGCAAGCTGCGACAATGTTCTGCTTCGGCCTCAGCCAGGTTGCCCAATCCCACTGCGATCATGCCTAATTCGAGTGAACTAGCCATGATGCCCCAGGGCACTTGCAACTGTTGATAGAGGTGCAACGCCGTTTGCGCCGCCACCTGGGCTTTGGGCCATTGCTGATCTAGACGCGCCGCTTCGCCGATGCTGCGTAAGATCAGCGCTTCGTTACGTTGAAACCCCAACGTGCGAAAGATTGTCAGCGTCTGCTCCAGATGGGCGATGGTCTGCGCATAGTTGCCCAGCTTCTGTTCCAACATCGCCAAACCCTGCCAACCATAGGCAACGCCCTCCTGCCAATCCACCGCCGCAGCCAATTGCAGATTCTCCTCGAAATAGTGGCGGGCTGTCGCAAATTTCTCCACAACACCATCTAAGACATAACTCAGGGCGGCGGCATTCAAAGCGCGTCCCAACTTTTGTTTGTCGCCGAGAAGGCGACAGGCTACCACATTCTCATCGAAGATGGTATGTGCTGCGTGATAGTCTCCCAACTGATAGGCGATCCACCCGGCATCATGCGACACCGTGATGATTCCCGCTTGATCACCAAGCTGGCGGTAAATGGCTAAACTCTCCTGTGCCAAAGCGAACGCCTCGGCATGGTCATCGACTGTAAAGGCCAGCCGACTGCCGGTATACAGTGCGGCAGCACGTGCACGGGAAGCAGTAGTGTCGGCCGCCAATGCCGCCTTGGCCCAATCGCGACCCTCCCCAAAGTGACCACGCATGTACCAAAAATCGCCCAATGCGCCAACCATTGCTTGCGCAACACAACTCTCGTGGTTGATCAGCCAGTGGAGGGCCGCGCGCAGGTTATCGTGGTCGCGTTCTAGTTGATCCAGTTCCTGCGCATTTTGCTCCACTTGCCGGTGAAAATATGCGGCATGACGGGCTTGGACAACATGGGCTTCGCCACTGGCAATCAGTTGCTCGTTGGCAAATTCACGGAGCGTTTCCAGCAATAGGTAGCGTGGTTCGCCAGCCAGGCCTGTTTCCGTACGCACCAAGCTTTTGTGGATCAGCCTGTGTAGCGTCGCAACTAGGGAAGCTGTCTGCGTCTCCGGCGGCCAATCGCTTACCTCGGCGACTGCGACTAGATCAAAGCCATTCACAAAGACACTCAGGCAACGAAAGAGTTTGCGCTCTGCCTCGTCTAACAATTGGTAACTGGATTGAATCGCCGTGCGCAAGGTGCGCTGGCGCGGTGGCAGATCAGTGGCACCGTCGATCAGCAGATCCAGACGGTGATCTTGAAGTTGTGCTAGCAGTTGGGGCGGTGAGAGCAGATCAACCTGCGCCGCGCACAATTCAATCGCCAGGGGCAGGCAGTCCAGCCGTTGGCAGATGGCGGCAATCATTGGCTGATTCTGGGAGGTAAGGGCGAAGTCACCATTTACCGCCTGGGCGCGTTGCACAAAGAGGGTGACGGCGGGCACTAGATCGAGCGGTGGTACTTTGTAGCGCTGCTCGGCACGCAGATGCAGCCGTTCGCGGCTGGTGGCCAAGATGCAGAGTCCAGGACAATCCGCCACCAACACTGCGATCAGTGGTGCGGCCTCTTTGATTTGTTCAAGATTATCCAACACCAACAACAGGGTTTTACGGCGCAGGAAGGCGATGAGCTTGGGGTGGGGCGGGCTAAGGTCTGTGCTGCCGGCGGCAGTAAGAATGGTGGACGCCATCAAGGTCAGATCGCTGACGGCGGCCAGTGGCACAAAGACGACACCATCCCGATAGTAAGGTTGCAAGCGCGTGGCCACGGCCAGGGCCAGCGTCGTCTTGCCAATGCCCGGCGGCCCTAACAGTGTCAATAGACGACCGCTGTGACCAAGCAGGCGGTTGCAAAGCTGGTTGATTTCGGCGGCGCGGCCAATCAACTCGGTGGGTGGGACGGGCGACGCTGCGACAGGCTCAGCGAGCGACGCTGCGACAGACAACTGGGTGGTGCGCTGAAACGTGACCGTGGTGGGCGGGCGTTCGCCGCGCGCGAGAGCCGCCTGTTCAATCAAGCGCGCGGCAGTGTGGGGATCATCTTGCAAGCCCAAGGCTGCGATAAAGCGTTCGGTGACGGCTTTGAGATCCGGTTGACGGTGGGCTTTTTCCAGGCAGGAGATCAGCGACTCACTGTAGCCCAAGGCAGCAGCCAGGTCACGTTGGGTCATGCCAGCCTGTTTGCGCAGCTGTTTGAGCAAAGGGCCAAAAGCAAGCGTAGTTGCAAAGGACATTGGGGTAACCCCCTTCGACTCGACCATGCCACAAAATGCTGTTCTACTTTTAATCTTATTCCATTCTTTAATACCTTCGCCAAACCTTGTTTTGGCGGAAATTTCCAGATGTCATTCCTGCGCAGGCAGGAATCTACTCGTGTAACATGAAGATGGATTCCTGCCTGCGCAGGAATGACGGCTCTAATTTCTGAAATTGGCGAA
>DAOUCA010000018.1:0-46450 GCA_034432375.1 Caldilineaceae bacterium | reverse complement strand
CTATACTGCGTTTAGAATGAGAACCGGAGTTTTGCGGACCAACGGGATCGCGTGCGTCGCACTGACCGCCAACTGCTTCCAGTCCGCTAGATGCTTCCGTCAGTGCGACGCACGCTGGCCGAAACTAGGGGTTGCATTCTGATTTGCGTATAAAGCGTAAATGTGCAAGAGCATGGAACGAATTGCTACGTGGCTGATCAGTACGCAAATTCCTTCTGCCGCTAAATACTTTGGCTCAACAGGATCTCAGGGGGTTGACAAAGGGAGCGGCGGTTGCGTAGCCTGGCTTTTTTGGGCGTATCGAAACCAAAGCGGTTCTCCCCCTGAGATCCCAAAGAACCTATACTTTAAAAAGCTGTGCTGTAGTACAGCGTCAACGAAGTTTTGATGGTTTATACGTAGGTCACAGTTGCACTGTGACAAAGCTCGAATTGACGACGTTTGCATGGAGAATACGCATTTTCCTTGACTTGTCACGCTGCAAGCGTAACCTACAATTGTATGCTTCTAACCTAGCAGAACTTCCTTTACACTGCAGTAGTTGCTAGACGAAAGTAACCAATATGTCGATCCTGTCACGGCTGTTCCTGATCCTGGGGTTGAGTCTGTTGTTGATTGCCTGTCGCACCGACAGCCCATCGGCACCAGTCGCGTCAACCGTATCGCCCTTCCCGCCACCGACCATGCCCTCTACGCCACCCTCTACGCCGCCCTCTACGCCGCCACCATCGACCATCGCACCGTCCGCCACCCTTCCCACCGCACAGCCCGACCCTGCCACTCTGCTGGCGGCGCGCCAAGAAGCTGATTTTACGGCGCTGCCCTCTGCTCTGCAGCAAGCACTTCAAGCGTTTTTTGAGGCCCAACGCGCCCAGTTAAATGCCGAACAGATCCAACCCGTGACCCTGGCTTTGGTACCCCAACGGGTGGCGTTGGTGGAAGATTGGGCCCTTGTCTTGTTAGCCTACGAGAACGCCTACACCGACGGCATTGCGCGTGAGGAGCCAACAACGGCGCGCCAATTGGGGGTGCGCTACCTCCAACGCCAATCGGCAACCGATGCCACCGCCCAGTGGCGCATGGTCGGGCAGGACGAAGTGTCAGAAGTGCTGCAAGCGGCGCTGTGGGGTCCGTCGACAGAACGCTGTATGTCGATGCTCTGTGCGCGTTCCCGCCCCTTTGGGCTACCGCCGATCGAAGAAGCAATGGCTGGCCTGGATGCGTACGTAGAGAAAGTGGCTGCTGATTTTGGCGTACGTACACAGCTACCACCCACGGTGACCCTGACCATTGAGCCCAATGGTTCGGCCATGTGGCAAGCTGCACCCGAGCCCAAAGCGTTTCCCCTAATTAGTGCCGGCGTCTGGGATGCGCAACAAGCGAGCAGCCCAGCGATGCAACGCCAGGGGATGGCCGAGGCACTTACAGAGTATTTAGCGACTTTCACCGTCGACCAGCGCACGCTGGGGGATGGAGAGAGCCGGGCGGCGGATCGCAAGGTGTGGCCCCGTCTCGCCCATGCGTTGGTGGGGTGGACACGGCTCAGCTATTGGGATAGATTGGACAAAGAGACCGTGCAGCAGCGGTTAACGACGAACACGGTTGACCTGCCGCCGCTGGCAACGCTGCTCGATCCGCTTCAACCATTGCCTTATGGTGGCGATGCCGATCCCTATCTGCTCTTTAGCGCCTTTGTGACCGAACACTTTGGCGACGGGGTACAGGCCAGCTTGTTGCGGCAACTCTTCACGGCAGCGGATTGGGAGACAGTGGCGCGCCAGAGTTTTCCGGTTACGGCACCGACCCTGAATAGCGCCTGGCTAGCCTGGTTACAACGGAATAAGCCCAACTTGTTACACGCCCCCGCACTCTATATGGAACCATTCACGGTCACGCAGCCCGTTGACCTAATCGGCTTTCAAGCCGTGCCGTTCGCTTCACCGTTAATTACGGTGGCGACACCTGTTGCCCATGTCATCCCCACAGAGATTTGTGCACCCTATACGCAACTAACCAATGCTTATGGTCGAGAATGCGGCCAAAAGATTGAGGCGTGGCAACTGGCGCAGGGTCTGTCTACGGTCGCACGGGCAGGCAACCAACTGCTCCTGATGCTCGCCAATGGCACCGTCGAAACCTATACAGATACAGAGGGTGAAGGGGGTGGCGGCTGGGCTGCCTACAGCTACATCAACTATCTACCCGAACTCAACGCCTATCTGCTGAATATTCAATATTACGAAAGCAGTGACTTTTTGCTCGTCCGTGCCGACAATGGCGAAAAGACGCTGATCCCCGCACCGCCGGCCATTGCGCCGGATGGGCTCCATTTTTTTGCCCTGTCGAATCGCTTTGAAAATCCACTGTACCTTTATCTTTGGCAAATTGAGCAGGGCAAAGGTTTTCCACGCCAGCAACTACGCTTCTCACCGATCTCCCTCTTTAATGGACCGGTGACCACGGCGACCTGGCTCGATAGCGCCACGGTACAGATTACAACCACAAGCCAAAGTTCGCAGCCGGGCGGTAAGATTTTGGTGGCGTTGGATGGCGATGCGATCACGGCAACCTATAACAACAGTTTCATTCAGCAACCAATTCTCGATATCCAGCAGATCAACTGGGACAATGAGAGCGTCAGCCAGGTTGAACGGGCGGCGATTGGCAAACCGCTCTATCGGGACCGGGATGATCGATTTGCAGAGTTACCTGACTTCTTACGGGACCGATACTATTTCCTGTTTGCCAATAGCCGGATGCACGAGACCAAAACCGACTATCTAAAATTCCATCTCTATACCCCTGCAACTCTCTACGTGACGATTGATAGCGCGGCCTGTCAGTTGCCCGGCTGGTTAGCCGATTGGACACTGACTCGCTTGCATCTTGACACTAGTGACATTCCACTCAATCTCTACACAAAGCATTTTCCCAGTGGTGACGTGATCCTGGGGGGCAACGAAGCGCCGCCGGCGGCCTGTATTCGCAGCCACTATCTACTCTTTGTGGTAGAACAATCGGATCCAGATGCTGATTTTTGGGCGAAACGGGAGCCACAACCCCCGCTCACTCGCTTTCGCCTGAACCATGGACCCGTGGCAAGCTATGCCGCCGATGAATCGGCACTCTACTGGACCACGACGACCGATGAGCGGACACTCTACCGCCGTGAATTTTTCGCCAACGGGCAATTGTCACCAATTGAGCGCCCAATCGCCGAATCACGCTATCCCAACGGGGGTTTAGGGCAATACCCTTGGGTCATCACTGGTGATTGGATCACCTTTTTTGATAGCGCCTACGATGCGATCAGTAATGCGTGGGAACTACGCCGACTGAACTTTGTCACTGGGAAAGAGGAGACACTGGTCGAGAGCACGGGTGATCAGTTGCTTTATGGCTTTGCCGCCGATGAGCAGCGCGCAGCGTGGGCCATCCTTGATCATCGCCAGGACCGCCCTTGCGCCGATGAAGCGGTGCTCGTGGTAGCTGATCTGGCAACTGGTGAACGCACAGAATTGGAGCGCGCCTGTTTTGCCACGGAGCACAGTTGGAGCACGCCGGGGCTGGCGGGTGATACATTGATTGTAAATCGCCTGCAAGCTGTTGGCCGCGATGGCGATGGCCCCCTGGGCACGATTGTCGGCTTTGATCTGACCGCCGCCGCACCGCTTACCTTTACGACTATCTCTACCCTCACCAACGAGGCGACTGCCGACCAGACCAATCTTCGCCCCATGATCATCGGGCAGCGCGTGCTCTGGTATCGCGGCAGCACAAATTTTGGGAAGCCCTTGCTCTTTAACTTGGAAACCGCACAGTACGAGCCCCTACCCATTGCCGATGAGACAGCGCCCTGTCAATATCTGCGGACGAATGCGCAGTGGATTTGGGGCGTTGACTGCGCCGATCGCACGATTGTGGTGCTTTATGACCCAGTTTTGCAGCGGACAGTGCGGCTGTCGACGAGGGTGGAACAGAATAGTTCGGCAATCGTGCCCGTTGGCAATCGACTCCTTACCGTGCAGCGGATAGAGATCGGCAGTGGACAGAGCGCTGAACAGTTGGTGTGGTATGATCTGCCGCAGGTGCCCGATTGAAATTGGTGGCGAACAGTGAGAAGTCGCCTCAGCGACTGAGAGGAACGAGTTTTCCAAATGAAGCGAAGCTATGTCATCTCCCTACTTGGGTTGTGGATTGCGAGTTGGCTCATCGGCTGTAGCCCAGTCGTGCTACCAACGCCGCTAGCCCCCGCCGCGCCAACGCCAACCATTAGCCAGCCCACGATCTTTACGTCATTGGTAGAGCTACAGGCCGCCAGCGCATTTTCGCTGCTGGTTCCCAGCCCCACCGTGTCGCCCACACTAACTTTTGTGCAGGCGACACTTCAAGAAGCGGATGGCCGCCAAGCTGTGGACCTCACCTACACAACTGCCTGCGGCGACGTTACGTTGCAACAGATCGCCTTGCCACCCGGCAACACGATGGCCGCCCCCACCGACCCGTACGAGACTATGCTGATCCGCGGTCGCCCTGGTTATCTCATCACCTTGCCCACGGCGCCTGACCTGCACAGTCTGCTCTGGGCAGAGCAGGATCGTATGATCTCGATCAGCGGGCGATTCACCGGTGACGTGCTGTGGCAGATCGGGGAATCCTTGTATGATTTCACCGACCCGGCCACCGGTGGTGTTGCGTCCCCAGCCATGCCGGAGCTGGCAGGGCTGGATCAACTGCCCTGGTTAGATTTCGCCCCAGACGGCACCTGGACCGTCGAGGGGTTGACTGCTATCCCGACGCAGAGCGGCGATCAATACTATACGGAGATGCGTATCAAACAGGTGGCTGGCGACCTGCTTTGGACGCCGGTTGCCGAGTGGCGGACCTTTGGCCTCGGCTACACCACACCGCGCATCGTCCACTGGTCCACCGATGGCCGCTATCTCTACTACACCAACGCGCCCCACCCCGACGGCTGTGGCCTCTTTGTGAATGCGTCCGATTTGCAGCGGCTCGATTTAAAGGGCGGCACCGTGCAAGAGATTTTGCCGCAGAACTCAACCTGGGTGCTCGAGGCCGCGCCCGATGGCACCATCGCCTACATCGACGGGACCACGTTGGTCTTCTTCGATCCAACTAACAACATGCGGCAAGAGGTCATTCTTGACTTTGAGCAATCAAATGTTCAACTGGGCAATCTCGTCTGGTCGTCAGATAGCCAACAGTTGGTCTTCACCGTAGCCACTGACCCGTGCATTTTACCCCAATGGCGTCATGCCATTTACACGGTTGATCGGCAGGGTGAAGGGTTGCGCATGGTGGTGCCACCGGACGAACGCCGCTTTCACAGCATTGCCTGGCTGGATAACGATGCGCTACTGTTGATCGATTTTGATAACCAGCAGTGGACGTTGGATATTGCAAGTGGTGAACTGAGCGCGCAGGGCACCATTGTGACGGCCTCAATCGAAGAGGCCATTGCCGCCGCGCAACACTTTGTCGAGCAAGTCGGTGGTGATGATACGTTGCCGATCACCTTTGTCTCGATTGAGAGAACACCTTACCGAACGGGACGGGTGTACCGGCTGGCCAGTGCGGAGCAGACCTTTGCCGTCAATGTGAACACTGGCGCAATGGTGGAATATGGACCCAGTACCACTACTAATTCGGCTACGATCGATACGACCCTCCCGCGCAAAACAGTCGATGAACTAGAGGCGATTGCGCGTCAACTGATTGATGCGCAAAAACTCGGGATCGACCTTAACCAGTTCACGCCGCACCACAGTGACAAAGAGGGGCTGGTTTACTTTTTCCGCTGGGAGGATGAATCGAGAATGATCAACGGCATGCCCGTCTTCATGCAGGTTGGCCTTTCTGCCGGCGGCAAGATTGCGAGCTATACGAATACGGTTTCGCTGGTTACGCCGTAATGAAGAAGGGTAAGCAAATCAATACTCGTGCCTACGCTCCCGCGTAGGCAGAATATCTGACGCTCCAGCGTCCAGTAACGGCCTCATGTGACCATGCCGCTTGACGCTGGAGCGTCGGGGAAGCATTCCACGCCGGAGCGTAGAACGAGCAATCACGTAACTTGTCTTATTAAGGCGTTCACGATAAGGATACGCAGTCTATGAATGGCAAATTTCATTGGTGCGTCTTCGGTCTCTATGTATTGCTTCTGCTCTCGGCCTGTACGACAGGCCCCTGGAGCAAACAGGAGGAGAGTCTGCCCTATACCTTTAACGCAGAAGAGCTGCTCATCGACCAGCCCAACTATGCCTATCAATGGGCACCAGTTGGTCAACGGCTGCTCTTGCTGGCTCCAGAACCACCCAACTTTACTCCTTATGAACCCGTCGACCGAGCGCTGGCCATTTTTGAGCCGGCCACTGGCCGCGTGATCGATCTGCCGCGACCCGGCTATGCCCCACTCTGGTCACCGGAGGGGCGCGCGATACTCTTCAGCAGTGGCGATCCAGTCAACGGCACCTATCAGCAGTGGCTCTATCAGAGTGAGACGGCAGCACTTGTCCCAGTGGCACCGTTACCCGCCGTGCCGCAGCAGTGGTTGCAGGATGGCCGGCTGACCTACACACTGGACGATGGGCTGTGGACAACGACACTACCCGTGTCGGCCACGGTTGACGCCGCGCACGATGCCCTTGTTCCGTCGACACCGCAACGGTGGTTTGTCTACGATCCGACGAACTACGATCAGGCCTGGCCCGCGCCCAGTGGTGCAGCCATCGTCTTCTCACAACTCGTGGATGAGCACAGTAGACTGCTCTCAATGATTCTACCGACCGGTGAGCAGGTCGATTTTGAACGATCACTCGATGGCCTGGGCGTCTGCTGTGCGTGGAGCAACAACGGTGCGTACTTTGCCGTCACCTCGTTTGAACCGGCGTATGGTCTCTACATCGTTGACAATCAGGGCGAAAATCGTCGTCTGGTCGTCGCCGGCAGCGCGCTTGGTGAGGGGCGCATCCTGGCTATGACCTTTGCGCCGGATAGCCGAGCAATTGCTTTTGAGTGGCAGCGGGCAGAGCAACCCTATTTTGAGGAGACGCAGCTCTATGCGATCAACATCGACGGCAGCGATCTGCACCAACTCACACCCAATGGGTCAGGCGCGCATCGTTGGCCGCGCTGGTCGCCCGATGCCAACCTGCTGCTCTCCGAACGACCAAGCCCGCGCGGCACGATGCTTTGGCTGGCGCGTCTCGCACCAATTGATCCAGTGGCGGTTGGCCCGGTAATGCTGCCGGAGCAGCGCACACCCGCAACTGCCGCCAAATCAGCGAATGCCGAACTTCCTGATGATGGCTTTCTCCTCGTGGTGGATCAGGTCTGTCCACATCAAATAGACTTGTCACTTTCCGCGTCGGCGATCAAGTCAGCTACCACAACGGGCCGCTGGCAGGGTATTCCCTTCTCGCCGGCGGAAACTCCACCCTTATTTAGTTCACAAGGGGGACTGCCCTTGCGCCGCTTACAGGTGGCGACGACGGTTGATGCCACTGGCTGGGTGACGGTTGATACCGCGGCGAATCTGCCGTCCACGCTCGCTTCACACTGGCTAGAGCCGCGATGGGGTGGCGATCGTACACCAATGCTCCAATTCGATGGCATGTTGGCCCCGTTGGTCGAGTCGGTAATCATCACGGCCCCGGCCGAAGCCATGAGCTCGCCAACGGGGCTGCACTGTGAACCGCCCCAAGCCGTCTCAATCCGCGACAATGCCGGCTGGTTGTTGCGCCAGCAGTCAACCAAGGATGTAGGATTACCCGCCATCAACACCTTGATCTGGCGCGAGGATGGTGCCTATTGGCGGCTGAGTGCCATCGATCCAACCGCCGGCGGTGACTATAGCCCCGATCAACTGGTTACGCTGGTGCGTGAGGAGATGGAAGAATACGACAGCCAGAAGGAGCGCTGGCAGGTGTTGGAATAGTTGAAATTACTTGCCGCAACTTTCCGGAGCTCTTATGCGAGCCGGTTGAGCCATAAATTTTCATTAAAAGAAAGGTTACCATGCGTCCTATACCCCGAATTTTCGTAGCCGTTGTAGTTGGCATCCTGTTGTGCGGTGACAGTTGTCGCGCGACACCAGCCACGCCGCCGGCCACACCAATCGCGCGCATTCTGGTGCCATCGCCCACGCCGCCAACGGTTGCGTCTGTCTCACCCTTGCCATCCCCCACGCCCACCCCAATCCTAGAGCCGGCCATTGTCACTGCCGACGAAGATCACTTGCCGACATTGACGAACGATTTGCTGTATGTCAAGAATGGTGTGTTGTACCGATGGGATCATCGAACCAATGAGCAGCAACCGTTGCTACCAAGTTCAACCACAGCGACAGTGGACAGTGAAACTAGTCGCGCCATCGCCTTTGGACCTGGCTCTCCACCTGGCACGGTGATGAACGTGGCCATTGCGCACAGCAGCAAGCAACTGGCCGCCATCATTGCCGCGGGTGCGTTGGCGACCGGATCGGTCAGTGACATTGTGCTGCTTGATCTTGCAACCAACCTGCCTGTCACGCTGGTGCAACAGAGTTACAATGCCAAAAGCATCACCTTCTCACCCGATGGCGAGTGGATCGCCTATTGGGCAGATGAGGAAGATGAACAGGCGCGCCGCCTAGCGGGTTTGGCGGCCATGTTGCCGTCGCTTGCGGCTGCTAACCTGCCAGCGCCCGCAGTCTACGTCCAGCGCACGACACCGCCCTACCAACGTACCAGGCTAGGCGGTTGCGCTAGTCCATCAGAAACATGCCAGGATCAGTTGCACTGGTCCGTCGATGGCAATCGACTCATGTGGCTCGGTGAAAACACAATTTGGCAGGCGACAGTGCCGGATGGTTCTGTGGAGGCGTTGAGCGCAGCATTGGTTGCCAATCCAACCCTGTGGTCTGCGCAGGACAACTATCTGTTGGGGAGAACGGGTAGTGGTTATCTTGAGGGCTCAATCTGGTCCATTGTGCCGCTACAGACGGGCGAACGCTTGCCCATTCCCGATACATTCGAGTATGTGACGCGTGGTGCTGAATTGGCCTGGGGTCGAGATGAACAGTTGTTAGTGACGCGCGTGGGCGCGCCCCCAGTGCTCCAGTGGTTGACTGTTACCACCGAGACTCTAACCATGGTCGATGAGTTGCCGATCCCCGTATCACTTGCTGCGAATAAGGGGGCTACACCGACCAAACCAGTTCAACTACCTGATGGCCGAATCATGGTCGCGCTGGTCAATGATGATCCGCGAGATCCCGCCAGCCGCGGCATCTATCAGATAGACGAACGAATCGTTACACGCCTCAATGGGTTGCCAGCGGCAAGTGGTAATTCATTGGTTGGTACAGGCTTCTATTTTCAAGGGGAAATCTTCTGGGCTCCCGACGGCAGTGGTGCGATCTATGTTGAGCCCTACGCTGAAGGATATGCGGCTGAAACAGTGCTCTATGTGCCGGCCGATGGCAGCACGCTTTATGATCTGAAACCGAATTTGGGCAATCAACCGTCAAATCTACTTTGGATCGCTCCATAAGGGGCAGCAACAGATGGTTGCGGGAACCGATGCCTGTTGACTGGTGTATAGTAAGTGCATGCACCAAAGAGCGAGGTTCACGTGAACGAAGAAGAGACAATCCGCCGCGCGTGCCAGGGCGATGAGGCTGCCTGGCTGGCGCTGGTCCGCACCTACCAAACCACAATTTTCCGTTTGGCCTATCTGCTCATCGGCGACGCCGATGAGGCCGAAGATGTCGCGCAGGAGGTGTTAATTCGCGCCTATCGCGGCCTGGCCCGCTTTGATGCCACGCGCCCGTTGCGTCCCTGGCTCTTGCAGATCACACGCAACCTGGCGCACAACCGGCGGCGCACGGCCCGCCGCTATCTGGCAGCGGTAACGCGTTGGTGGCAGGCGACTGGTGCTGTGTCGGTCGTCCCTGCGCCGGCGGTGCAGCGCGATGCGGATCTATTGTGGCAGGCGGTGCGCCGGTTGTCAGAGGCGGATCAAGCGGTGATCTATCTGCGCTACTTTTTGGAACTATCGGTCGGTGAGACGGCGGCGGCCCTGGAGATTGCCGAGGGCACCGTTAAGTCGCGACTCTCTAGAGCGCTGGGCCGACTGCGCACGGTGGTTGAAGCCGACTATCCTCAGTTGCGCGAGGAGGGGCGATCATGAGTACAAATCCAAACGAGCGTTGGGAGACGCAGCTTCAGAGCATTGCCGGTGACTTCCCCTATCCGCCAACGCCTGATCTCACAGCCGCCGGAACAGAAGCGCTGGCTACGAACAAGCGCAGCCAGACACCACGCCGCTTACAACCGATCTGGGTTGCACTCCTCGTGCTGCTGCTGCTACTGGTTAGCACGCTAAGCATCCCCACGGTGCGCGCCACACTGTTGGAATGGTTGCAGATCGGGACAGTACGCATCTGGCTGGTCGAACCATCGCCAACGCCGACGGCAGCGTCCAGATCGTTGGCACCCACGACAACGCCAATGTCATCGGTACTAGATGTGGCTGGGAAGACCTCGCTGCTTACCGCACAAGCGCAAGTCAACTTTCCGATTCGTCTGCCTACGCTGCCGGTGGACCTGGGCGAGCCGGACTACGTTTATCTGCAACAGGCCGAAGGCGACATGGTGATTTTGGTCTGGATGGAGCCGGAAGCGCCGAAGCAAGTACGGATGAGTTTGCATCTGCTCGGCCCCCGTGCCTTTGTCTGGAAGATGCAGCCGCCAGATGTAGTCGAGGTGCAGATGCGTGGTACACCGGCCTTTTGGACACAAGGGCCCTACTATATCAAGGTCGGGTCAGGCCAAACCTGGAGTAGCGTGCGGCTCGTGGATGGTCATGTGCTGATCTGGACGGAGGGGACGATCACCTATCGGTTGGAGAGCGATCTCGCGTTGGCAGATGCAATCCGCGTCGCCGAATCGATTAGAGATTGAGTGGCGATGCGCTGGCTGGGTAAAAACTGGCAGCGGTTGCATCGGCTGGCCTATCTGGCTGTGCCGCTGGCGGTCTTGCATTACTGGCAGCGGGAGAAATTTTTAACCGTAATCTGGCAGCCGGGCGAGCAGCCCGACTTCCGTCAACCGATATTTTTTTTGTGCTGGTGGGGGTGCTTTTACTCGTGCGCATACCCGTTGTACGCAATTCTTGTTCCTGCTTGCGCAGCGCTCGTCCAATCCATTGGATAAATTGATCGACCGCACCTGAGTTCTACCGGTAGCTACTCAGGCCTCACCCCCTGCTCCTCTCGCAAAATAGGAGAGGAGCGTGGTTCCCTTCTCCCGCTTGTGGGGGAAGGGTTAGGGATCACTGCCATTAAGTGAAGGGATAAGAGGTCATTCCTGCGCAGGCAGGAATCCATAGTTTCGACCTGGGGACCCCTGCCTGGGAAGGGGCATGTATATCAAGCTAAGAAATAAGGGACGTAACCAACAGTACAACGGCACCCAAAGGGTTCCCGGGAAGCAACTGATTTTCCGCGGCGTACCCTGAATTCTAGGGAAAAATGACGCTTAAATCGACAGATTTGTAAAGAAGAGACGAATTGGCTAACGAAATCACAAATCCTTTGCTTCCAAAATCCGCTTAGCGTTCCTGAAATGCTTCCCTTGACAAACCGGGGGACCCCTGCCTGCGCAGGGGTGACAATCGACCTTTTCTTGCTTAACTTAATGGCATTGAGAGTTAGCGATAGAAGCCTGAATAGTTACCCACCTTATCGAGCTATTCTAATATTTATGATTTAGGAGGAACCTTACATGATAAAACGACCAATTATTGTTGCTCTAAGTGGTATCATTTTGCTGCTGACAATGACGAACCCGCTCTTCGCCGGTGGCTGGGTGGTTGTCACGCTGGATTCCTTGCCGCGTGCGGTGGTAACCGGCGAAGCGCTTACCGTGGGTTTCAGCGTGCGTCAACATGGCCAGACATTGATCAATTTGAGCGACCCTGGGCCGCTGTTGGAAGCACACAATGCAGCCACGGGTGAGACCATAGAAGCGGTAGCGCAGCAAGATGGCTTTACGGGCCACTACCGTGCCACAATCACCTTCCCCAGTGCCGGCGTGTGGAGCTGGCAGATCAACCCGCAGCCGTTTGCCACGGTTGCAGCCATGCCACAGTTGATAGTACGTACCGGTAGTCCACCGAGCATGGAGCAACAACCGCCTGCTGGTCTACTGCTGTTCGCTGTGCAGATGGTACAACAGTGGTGGACGCAAACGGTGAGCGCCGCCCAACCCGCGCAAGGCGTAAACACAGAGGATCTCACACTTTATGGTCATGATCTCTTCCTGGCCAAAGGGTGTACGGCCTGTCATCTGAACAGTGCTATGCACACCGTTTGGAGCACCCAAAGCGGCCCCGATCTTTCGCACTACGACAAGACAGCGGCCTTCCTCCAACTCTGGTTGGCCGATCCAGCAGCCGTCAAACCAACGACCGAAATGCCGAACCTTGGCCTTAATACAACTGAAATCGATGCACTGGCAGTCTTTCTACTGCAAGATACTCCACCATCCACTGACGACTGACCACTGACCACGGCTCTCATCCTGCTCGATCCAGTTCCGCCTGCATCGCCAGCCGCAACCGGTCGACAAGCACGGGAATATCATCTCCAGGCTGGGGCTGCACCAGGTCGAGCGGGATCAGCGTCGCGTTCATCCCGCCGGGGATCATTGCCATCTGCCAGGCCATTGCGATCAGATTATCGGTGCGTTCATACCAGCTCACCACTTCAAGCGCTTCATAAACAAGCACACAGGGCAGGATGGCAATACCTTCGGCTTTGGCAATCTCAAAGGAGCCGTAGCGTAGCGGCAGCATCGTGTGCCCCGGTCCAATTTTCCCTTCGGGGAAGAGGGCCAACGGCGGATAGTGCCGTTCGCGCAGCCGCTCAACAATCTCGTCGCGCGCGGCGGCACGGGCCTGCTCGTTGTAGCGATGGACAAAGATCGTGTCGAGCGCCACCGCGATTTGGCCAATCAGCGGCAACTTGCGCACCCCCTTGGTGCTGAGAAAGCGCGCCGGCGTCAGCGCTAGGATCATCATAATGTCCAGAAACGAAGTATGATTGCAAAAGATCATACCCGCATGTCGCTGCACACGCGCAGGCTGCGGACATTGATAGCGAATCCCCATGATCCGTAGAAACGCTCGCGCCATGCCGACCACTGGCCAGGTGGCTATCTTGGCACCGCCGATCCGCCAGGACAACGGACTCAACAGGAGAACGAGCAATGCCCCAACCCCGATTACCACAGCGATCAATGCAATGCGTAGGGCGGCTCGAATTTGCAAAAAGAGATGCATTGTTATCTGGACCCTTTGCTACCAATAAAATGTAATCGTTACATGTAAACCACAAAAGCCGCGCAAGGCTGTCTCCGGCAGGAACTATCCATTCACGCAGGAAGGTTCGGCGACAGTCCACGCAATACGCTCCAACCCTTTTAATCCGCCAACCCCAAATCATCGCCCGCCGTGCGCGACTGCTTGGGCATGGGCTTGTGGTGTTCGGTCGGTGTCACAATCTTGTCGACCAGGTCGCGCGTGTTCTTCACGTTGAGCCGGTCGTAGAAGAAGGCAAATTGTTCTTCCAGCGCGCTGAAGAGCGCATCGTGGGCGGCTGGATCCATCGCCCACAGTTCGGGCTTAAAGGCACCCATTGCTTTTTTACGCGTTTTGTAATAGAACTGCGCATCGGTTTCGCCGGCTTTGCGCTCGTCATTATTGTGTTGATCGTTGAAGCGATAGATCTCCTCGCGCAGCGCAGCGGGGAAAGCTTGATGATCCATCAGGAGATTCTGGAAGCCGGAAGCGAGGTGGATCTCCAATGTCTGCTTTTCGGGGAATTTGGTAAACATGCTTTCGGGCAAGGTGCTGGCCCCATGTTGTACGGCACCCCCCGCGCCATGTTCCCGTGCTCGTTTGCCCAGCACACCTAGCGTGTCAAAGTCGACGGCCACATCGGCAATCGAGCCGTCGGGTAGGACAATCCCACCGTGGGAAGTGCCGGTCTGCACGCTGATCTTGCTCAGGCCGGTATAGTCACCCAACTCGGCCAGTGCGACTTTGTAGTTACCCACATAGGCGTCTAGCTCTTCCGGCGTCGAATTTTGTTCACCTACCTCGCCAATCTCCCCGCCCAGGCTCACCGTCACCCCCTCTGGCTCCAGATCGCGCACAAACTTGGTTAACTCGGCGGAGCGCAGAAAGTTGTGCTCCTGTTGCGCTTTTAGGTCACCTTTATGCAGATCGACGAGGGTACTGGTGTCGATGTCAATATTCCAGAAGCCGCCAGGAATCGCTTCGGCAATCAGATCTTTGACTTCTTTAATGGCCGCCTCGGGATTCTTGGCGTAGAGTGACGCTTTGACTTGAAAGTGATCGCCCTGTACAAAGAGCGGATGAAAGTAGCCTTCTTTGATCGCAGCGGCGATGACATTGGTCGTATACTCTTCGGGCGACTGAAATGTATAGCTCATTTCACTACGCGCAATCTCAAAGATCATGGCACCAGTGTTGCTCTTTTGGGCGGCCCGCAGCGCGGCGCGCACGGTGTCATAGGTGGTAAAGCGGATATTCATCGCCGGCACGGTGCGATCCTGCCATTGGTTGGCGGCGCGCGCCATGTAGAATTCGTGAATGCTGGCCGGTCGCGCGCCTAGCGTCTGGCCGATCTCCCAGATGAGCCAGCGACTAAAGGCACGCACGGCTGCCGGGCCAAAGACGGCATCACGGATCAAGGTGTCGATCAGCTGACCGCGCAGCAGATCAAGATCGACAACCGTGACACGGCCATTGGCAACCGTGACGGCGCGTTTTGCTTGTTGCCGTAATTCATAGACAGATTCGTGGATCATGGGTACAGTCCTTTCAAGGCTGTTCGTGACTACGTTTGTGGAATTGGGGGCCAGGTTGGGCCAGCAGTCGCACGATTGGCCGTAGATCCATCCACCATTGCGTTTTTGTACGTTGGTGCTCAATGTCATAGAGGCGGCGGATCTCATGAAATGGCGTAAATTTAATCTGTTCCTCCATAACGCCAAGACAGACCGCGGACGGTTCATCGCGCCGTTCCTGGCATGCCCGCTCAATAAATTTAATCGATTCGCCGGCCATACGCGCAGCCAGGATGCGATCAGCAGGCGTGGGATTGCCGCCCTGTTGCATGTGACCCAGGATCGACGTGCGGACATTAAAGAGATCTTTGCTCTCTTCTTCAAAGAGGGCGGCCAAAAAGGGCGCGGTATAAAGCGGATTGGCAAACTCATTGCGGATCATCAACGCCAGCCGCTTGCCATGTTGAAAACCGGTGATCAGGAGATTGAGATCCTGCTCCAAATCGGTCAGTTTGATCCCTTCTTCATGCAGATAGACCCGTTCGGCCCCGCTGGCAATTGCACTCATCAAGGCCAGGTAGCCACAATAGCCGCCCATCACTTCAATAATAAAACAACGATTGGAGGCGACGGCGGATTGTTTGATTTTGTCGATGACTTCCGTGATCGAGTTGAGCGCGGTGTCGGCGCCAATACTCTGTTCAGCGCCGGGCAGATTATTGTCAATGCTGGCCGGGATGCAGACAATGGGAATATTAAAGGCGGGAAAGTTGCGACGTTCTTCAAAGAGTGAGAAGGCGGCCTCGTAGCCGGCCCAACCGCCGGCGATAATCAGGGCATCGATCTTGTGCTCTTCTAGGGTCCGCGCAATGGCATAAAAGTCGCCTCCTTCCGGTTTGCGGCGGCTGGTGCCCAATTCCGAGCCACCGGTTGGTGCCCACCCATTGACATCCATCCAATTGAGTTCCTTGATCTGATTGTTGATCAGTCCGCGGAAGCCACGGAAGATCCCCAATGGCTGATGACCACGATCCACGCCGAGACGCACAGCCGCACGCACAGCTGCATTCATGCCAGGGGCCGGCGCGCCCGCATTGAGAATGGCGATCCGCAGCTGTCGCTGGCCAGGCTTGGGAGGATGGGGCATGGCACGCACGAGAGTACGAAGAATTTCAAAGGAGGCATGGAAGGCTGGCCCACGCAGGCGATAAGCTTTGGCAAAGTCGAGCGCATTGATCGCTTGGTTCACCTGTTGATTGGTATTGACACACTCCATCAAAGGAGAAAGAAAGATGCGATTATTCTTGATCCCAACGAGCGAAGGTTCGGTCGCGGCAGCTGCTTCCAGCACAACTTTGGCAGCAGCTTGCCCAATTAAGGTGGCCATAATGCGGTCATAGGCTGTGGGGGAACCACCGCGCTGGACATGACCAAGCACCGTCACCCGTACATCCTCGCCCATCTTCTCTTCGAGCACCTGTTTGATGTAGTGACAGGTGAGTGGATTGCCCTTGCGATCAATGGCACCTTCGGCCACGACGACAATACTGTCACGGCGGCCAATCTGACGCCCTTCGCGCAAGATCTCACACATCTTCTCTTCCCAATTCTCCCCCTCCGGTGGATTCTCTGGGATCAGAGCAAAATCTGCACCGCTGGCCAGGGCACCCATCAGCGCCAAGTAGCCACAGTGACGGCCCATCACTTCAACGACAAAGGCGCGTTGATGGCTGGCGGCGGTGCTGGTAATTGCATCGATGGCATCCGTAATCCGATGAAGGGCGGTATCGGCACCAATCGTCATGTCGGTGCCTAACATATCATTATCAATCGACCCGACAATGCCGGCAATATTCAAAAAACGATGCTGTTCGGCCACTTCCGTGCTGATCTGTTCCGTTTCCGCCAGTGCTTTCACATGATCGCCCCACTCGCGACGCAAGAGATCCGCCCCGGTCAAACTGCCATCGCCACCGATCACCACCAAAGCGTTGATCTCATGCTGTAGCAAGTTGTGCACGGCCCGTTGTCTGCCATCGAATGTACGAAAGGCCTCGCAGCGCGCCGAGCCGATCATGGTGCCCCCTTTGTGGAGGATCCCACCGACATCGTCCCAAACTAGGCGCCGGATCCGATCACCGCCATCGATCATCCCCTGATAGCCCTCATAGATCGCAAAGACTTCGGCCCCCAATTCCAACCCTGTGCGTACCACAGCGCGCAAAGCAGCGTTCATGCCAGGGGCATCACCCCCACTCGTTAAAACCCCCAAACGTTTCATCGGTAACGGTTTCCTTCTACCCAACTCTTCTGCTCCAGACAAATTGTGGAGCATTTTGTAACTTCGCCCGATCGGAGCAACAGTGCTTGGGGAAGTATTGAACAAAGCAGCCATGCAGGGCCACAATGGCTGCAAGGCGTCGATATGGTGCGTAGCCCACCAGACAGACAGACGGACAGACAGACAGACGGACAGACAGACAGACGGACAGACGGACAGACGGACGAGCAGACGGTCGAATAAGCGCAGAATTGTATGCTGAAGCAGGAAAACAGAGAGACGGATAAGAATCAGTCGTGTCCAGTCAACTATGGCAGCACCGCTATCACTTTGTGAGGCAGCATCTTTGCATCCTTTATTATACTTGGCATACTCATAAAGTTGAAAGTTTCTGAGAGGTCGTCGTGGTCCTTCTGTGTTAGCTTTGTGACAGCTTTGTGCCGGCGCTGGACGATAGCATATGCGCACGCTGGTGGCAAACGCAAAAAACGCCCGTAGGAATTGAATCTTCCCAGTTGATGATCTATTCATGATTTGTGATTTATGGTATACTAAGGGATGGAAGAATGAGGATTGAAATGCAATAATCGAGGAGCACGCATGGCAAGACGAAGAAGCGCTGTACGCATCGGCGTCACCGGTCTAGGGCAGCGCGAGGAGCTCGCCCCCGGTATTTTCATCAATACCCACTACCGTGGTTGTACGCCAGGGTTTGTTTACACCGAAGAGGGCATCGTCATGATCGATGCGCCGTTGATTCCCAAGCAGGCAGTTGACTGGCGCGAACAGATCGAAGAAGAGTATCCCGGTGACCCGCTACTCTTTATGATCAATACCGACCACCATCGTGGCCATGCACTGGGCAACCAATATTTTATGCCTTGCAAAGTGA
This sequence comes from Caldilineaceae bacterium, assembly GCA_034432375.1. GTDB lineage: Bacteria > Chloroflexota > Anaerolineae > Caldilineales > Caldilineaceae > JAHBVH01. The sequence goes on along the minus strand of DAOUCA010000018.1, from coordinate 28,401 downwards.
TTGCCCATGAGCGTGCCCACAAAGAGATGTCTGGCTACACCGAAAATTTTAAAGAACGAGTACGCAACAGTTTTAAGCGTGAGCCGGAAATTCAGTCACAATTGAACAACATTATTATCATTCCACCGCATATCACCTTTACCAACCGGGCGACCATGCTCTACGGCGGGCGGCAGTTGGAGCTGATGTATGTGGGTGGCCATACGCCGGCTACCAGCTTAGTTTGGATGCCAGAAGAGAAGATCTGTTTTGTTGGCGATATCGTTTGGGTCGATCAACATCCCTATATGGCGCAGGGCAATACGCTGGAATGGTTGCGGGCGTTGGAATTGATTCGCGAGTTGGGGGCTGAACGGCTGGTGCCTGGCCACGGGCCCGTCTGCGAACCAGATGCCACCTATCGCGTTGCCGAATATATCATGTTTATGCGTACGCGCGTCCGGGATTACTACTTGGAAGGTAAGAATAAGAACGAGACCAAATCCGGCCTGGTTGGCGAAATGCTCGAATGGTTCCCCGTCCCCCCTGAGCGCAAGGCCAAGATCGAAAGCCAGATCAAATCCGGCCTCAACCGTGTCTATCGTGAAATCCAACGCGAAGAAGAAGATACCGGCGGCGACGATGACGACGACATGGAAGATGACGACTAATCTATATGGCCCATTCTGTTGAATCACGAAGTAGCAACCGAGCGAATGCTCTGCGCGACGCACTCGAAAAAGCGGAGCGTCAGGCCGTTCAGCTCACGGGTACCAATGTTGAATCATTCCTGCTGTTGCTCGATCAGATCGATCATGAGTTTGAAACGATTGAAAGCGATGAAATGGATCTCCGCCCTGAGGAGACGCGGTGGCAGAGTCTGTTGATCAGGCTCGATGCCAAACCTCAATTGCTCGTTGCGGCTGCGGCTAAAGCAGGGGGGCTGGCAAAATTGCGGAGCAATCATCCCCCAGCCGAGAGTTTTTGGTGGCATCTGGATACAGAATTGAGGGGACGGCGACTGCGCGCCACGCGCCGCGCCGTTGTCACGTTAGTCATCGCAGCCATTGTGATTGTCGGTGGCTATTACGCGCTCAATGCGATCTTCCCGCCGAATCCGGCAGCCGTCCGCATGATCGAGCTGACATCGCAGTTCGAGACATTCATTGCCAATCGACAGTGGGATGAGGCGTTGGCGTTGATTGATCAGGCCAAAGCAGAGTTGCCGGATGAAGTTGAATTGGTGCTCTGGGAAGTTGTCTTCTCACATGAAGCCGGCTATACCGATCGAGCCCAAACAGCATTTGCCCATGCGCAAGCGATGGCACCCGAGAGCCAACCGGAGTTGTGGGTGCAGTTGGGGAATTTCTATCTACAAGCGGGCGATCTAGCCGCGGCGGGAAATGCTGGCCAAGAAGCATATGCACTGGCACCAGAGAATCCGCAGGTGACCTTTTTGCTAGGCAATCTGGCCGAGGAAAAGGGCGATGTCTCCACAGCAATTGCCATGTTTGAGAGTACCTTTACACTCGCCGAAAAAGACAATCCCCAGTTAGCGGTGATCGCACGGGTGCGCATGGGCAACCTGCTCCAGCGCGCACCGGCCATGGACTCGTCCGCACCGCTCAGCAACAGTGCAACAGTGACCGACACGACACCGATCACCGGGCCCATTACCGTTCCAACGACACCGTAAACACAGGCACTCATGGCTGTATCGCGCATTCGACGGTTGTTCTCGCCCTTGCCAATTTATGTTGGGCTGGCGCTGTTGCTCACCTGGCCGCTGGCCCAACAGATCACCACACACGTTCCCGGCGACGGCATCGATGACCCGTCGCTGGCGTGGAATCTCTGGTGGATCAAAACTCGTCTGGTTGACCAGCTACAACTCGATCTCTTCCATGTCGATTGGATGTTTCACCCGATTGGCATTAATCTGGCTTTTTATACCCTCACCCCCCTGAATGGTCTACTCAGCATCCCCCTCCAAACCGCACTGAGCCTTATCTTAGCCAACAACCTGATTCTGCTCTCTTCCTTCGTGCTCGGTGGATGGGGAATGTACCTCTTGGCTCGCCAAGAATTAGATCACGCACCATTCACCATTCCCCGCAAGTACCCGCCGCAACACCATTCACCGTTGACAATTCACCATTTACAATTTTCCGCTCTCTTCGCCGGTATTGTCTACGCCTTTGCATCCTCCAAATTATTCTATGCCGGCCTCGGCCAATTCAACATTGCCAGCAGCCAATGGATTCCCTTCTGTGCGCTCTACACGTTGCGTCTTGCCCGCAGCAAGAGTCGCCGCGCCAGCATCCACAACGCTTTTTTCGCGGCCCTTTTCCTCACCTTTCAAGCCTGGGCCGAACTAACCTATGCTTCCTTTCTGCTGATCTTTATCGGATTGGTCTACTGCTGGTCGCTTTGGGACCAACGAACTGCAGCAAATAACCGGTGGCTGAGCTTGTCGAAGCTGAGCCTGTCGAAGCCGAGCCTGTCGAAGCCGCAACCGATACCGTTTTTACGTTTTATCTCTTTCGCGCTCCTTGCGCTGCTCTTCCTCATAGGGATTACGCCCTTTCTGTGGGCGATGGTGCCCGACATGCGCATAGAGGGAGACTTCTTTGGCAGCGGTGGCGGTTTTGCCGACACTTACAGCGCCGATCTGCTCGGTTATCTGCTGCCGACCCAACGCCATCCGCTGCTCGGTACGGTAGTGAATCAATTTGCTTTTGCCCATGACAAAGGGCAACAGATCTATATTGGCTACAGCGCGCTAATCCTGAGTGTGATCGGTGCCACAAGCATGCTACGGCGCAAGGAGAGAGGCGCTTGGGGACTCTTTTGGATTGTATCAACGCTCTTCTTTTGGTGGATGACATTGGGTGCGCAACTCCACTGGAATGGCAGCCTCTTGCCCATTCCCGGCCCCTTTGCGCTGATTAGCCAACTCCCCTTCTTCAGCGGCAACCGCTACCCCAGCCGCTACAGCGTTATGTTACTGATGGGGGTAGCCATCCTAGCCGGTGCTGGACTGCAATATCTTCTCGCTCGTGTCTCCCCCTCTCGTGTCTCCCCCTCTCGTCTTGCCCTGGCGCTCTTTTTTACTGGGCTCTTCCTCTTTGAGCAGATCACCGTACCCATGCCTATGAGCGATTTCCGCGTGCCGGGACTTTATGAACGGTTGGCGGCGCAACCAGGCGACTTTACGGTGCTCGAATTGCCGACCGGCTGGCGCAATGGTGCGCGGGTGCTGGGCAAATCGGATCTACTGATCATGATGCAGCAGTGGTATCAGACAGTGCATGGCAAACGGCGATTGGGAGGCAATACCAGCCGCAACCCGCCTTATAAGTTTCAATACTTTACCAATGCACCGTTGCTGGGTGACCTGATCGCGTTGATGAATGCCACGCCAGATAACGACGCCCAACAGGAGATCGCGCGCGTGGTCGACGAGAGCTTTGACACGCTGGTAGCGCGCGACCGCCCGATCGCCCCGACTGTACTTGACTTTCTCGATGTTGCCTATGTCACGCTTCACGTCGAAAAAGCCTCGCCGGCGCTTTTGCGCTTTGTAGACGAAGTACTGCCGCTCACCTTAATGGACCGTTGGCAAGGAGCAGATTGGAGCGGCACACCGAGTACCATCCTTCTATATCAAGTCAATCCGGTACAACAGCCACCCAACTGGACGATTGATTTGGCAGCAGCGACAAGTTCGCTCTACCTGGCCGAAGGATGGTCGACTTTGCCTTGGCAAGAGGCACGCTACGCTACCCGTCCTTGTGCAACGCTGCTGCTCGATTTACCAGCAAGTGCCGGAAAACTCACATTAACGTTCGCTGCACCTGCCCCGCCGGTTACGATAACAGTCAATGAACAAACCATCAAAATCAGCAATAGCGTAACAACGGCGTCTGACGCAACAGTAACCCTGGACCTGCCCGCCGGCCTTGCAATCGAAGCGATTGATCGGGTGAGCATTTGCACAGCAATGAGTACACCCGTCGCAATGCTCACACCAGTGCCCACTGCGCAAGGTTGGCCGATTGGGAAAAGTGGCAGTTCAGTGATGGCAAATCTCGTTGTGCAAAGCGCAGGCAATGACGTGGGCAACTTCGCCCACATTTTTCGCAATGGCGAAGAGGTCATCACGGCACAGACCGGTTATAATTTAGCCGCCTTTGATGCCACAGGCACTGTGCTGGCGGCCGCCAGCTTTAATACCTTTGGCGATAGCGGCGCGGCGGAAGCGCTAGCCGATTGGCTATACCAATGGCCCAAAGACACCGTGATCGCCGGCGCGGTGATGGATGAAGCGAGCCACTCTCTATCAGAGCGGGCCGTTGACGCGCTGAAGAGCATTGGGCTTGCCACCGACCTGCGGACGCGCTTTCGCTGGAGCCATGCCTTTATTGGTGTAGTGGGAGCCGCACCGGGAACGGCTGTTGAGGCGGCCAGCTTGTTGCAACCGGCCACGGTGGCCGTTGGCGTCGCCGTTGACGCGCCAGAAATTGCCTTTGGCATTGCCACCATCGCCTATGAAAGAGAAAAGTAGAGCAACTCATGTCTGAACAAAAAACACCCATTCGGATCGCCCAAGTTGGCCACGGCTATTGGGGACCAAACCTGGCCCGTAATTTCTATCAGCTCGCCGATGCGGAACTGGCTTACGTCGTCGATGCCAGTGCCGAGGCGCGCGCGACCGCCGAACGGCTCTATGGCTGCAAAACCGCGGCCACCTTAGAGGAAGTGCTGATAGATCCCACTGTACAAGGGATCTCCTTGGCGACACCGGCACGCACCCATCATGAGTTGGCTAGCCAGGCACTGGTTGCGGGTAAGCATGTTTTTATCGAAAAACCGTTGGCGATGACCGTGGCTGAGGGGGAAGCGCTGGTCAAGCTGGCGGCCCAAACCGACCGCATTCTAATGGTCGGCCATGTCTTTGAATACAACCCGGCGGTGCATTACATCAAACGTGCCATGGATGATGGCGATTTAGGCGAGATTTATTATCTCTACAGCCGGCGCGTCAATTTGGGACGTGTGCAGAGCGACATCAACGCGCTCTGGAGCATTGCGCCCCATGATATCTCGATTGCAATTCACCTGCTGGGGCAACAGCCGGCGGCCGTTAGTTGCCAGGGCGCGGCGTGTCTCAACGGCCAAGTCGAGGATGTGATCTTTCTCACGCTGCACTTTCCCAACAACGTGCTCTGTCATATTCATGTCAGCTGGCTCGACCCAAGCAAGACGCGCGAGTTAACGGTCGTCGGCAGCCGCAAGATGATCGTCTATGACGACGTGGCGACCGAAGGCAAGGTACGCATCTACGACAAAGGTGCCTATCGCAAGGGCGACCCGATCTACGGCGAATTTCAGTACAAATTGCACAGCGGCGATATCTGGATTCCACGGATCGACATGCAAGAGCCGTTGCGGTTGGAGTGTGCGCACTTTGTCGAATGTATTCGCGAAGGCAAGCGCCCGTTGACCGACGGCGAGAATGGATTGCGCGTGGTGCGGGTGCTGGAGGCCGGACAGCAGAGCCTCAACAGCGGCGGCATGAAGATTGAGCTTGGCTAAAAAGTTTCCGTGCTTTTGCCGACTGTGATGTATAATTGACAGCAGAAGCAGATTCCGCCAGGCTAAGGTGACTGTCACTGCCCGTCAGGATTTGGCTCTCTGTACGATCGATTGGGCAGTGACAGTCACCTATGGCCGATTTGATAGAAATGGAGTGGTGTAATGGCACGCTATATCGACCCTAAAACGGATTTTGGCTTTAAGCGACTCTTTGCCCAAGAAGAGAGCAAAGATATCCTCGCACAATTTCTGTTCGATGTGCTCAAATTGACCCATCCAATTCAGGAATTGACCTATATTCCAACGGAACAGTTGCCCCCAACCGCGGACGAAAGAGTCGGTGTTTATGATGTCTACTGCACCGACGTCGTTGGCCAGCGCTTTATTGTCGAGATGCAGCGCGGCTATCAGACCTTCATTCGTGACCGTGTGCTCTATTACAGCACCTTTCCCATTGTCCATCAGGCCAAGAAGGGAACCGGCTGGCAATTTGAGCTGATCCCGATCTATTGCATCGCCATTCTTAATTTTGCAATTGATGAAGGCAAAGAGTATCTACGCCGCGTGCAATTGATGGATACAAAGAGCAATACGGTCTTTTATGAGAAGCTGACCTATGTGTATATTGAACTCCCCAAATTTGGCAAGGAGCCGGGCGAGTTGACTGAAGAAGTCGACAAGTGGATCTACCTGCTTAAATATATGCCGGAACTACAAGATATTCCTGCTGAATTGGCCAGTGCCCCCTTTGGACATGCCTTTGAGATCGCCCAGGAAGCGGCCCTCTCGCCAAGAGAACGCATTTTATATGAGGTCAGTCTTAAAAGTGCCCGTGACGCCTATGCCGAAATTATGAGCGCCCGACAAAAAGGGCGTGAAGAAGGCAGAGAAGAAGGCAGAGAAGAAGGATTCGCTGAGGGGCGCCGCAAACAAGCACAATTGACGGCGTTGGCAATGCTAGAACGCGGCTTGACTCTTCCTGTGATTATCGAGATAACAGGGCTAACTGAGACAGAAATCAACCAGCTTGCTTCCTTGACTGAAGCGAACCAGAAATAAGACCATGATGCAATCTATCCCACTTGTCGATTTACGCGCCCAGTACGCCACCATCCAACCGGCCATTGATGCCGCCATCCAAGAGGTCATTAGCACCACCAGCTTTGTGATGGGGCCAGCGGTGCGTCGCTTTGAAGAAGCCTTTGCCTCCTTTTGTGGAGTGCAAGCATGTGTCGGCGTGAGCAACGGCACGGCAGCACTCGAATTGGCATTGCGCGCGCTAGATATTGCGCCGGGCGACGAGGTGATTACCGTCTCTCACACCTTTATTGCCACCGCCGAAGCGATCAGCAATGTCGGGGCCAAGCCGGTCTTTGTCGAGATTGATCCTGCCACCTACACGATGAGTGCGGCAGCGGCAACGGCGGCTATCACGCCTGCCACACGGGTGCTTCTCCCGGTTCACATCTATGGCCAACCGGCCAATATGAGCGCACTTAATCAAGTGGCCGCCGCGCATGGTCTGGCTGTCCTTGAAGATGCCGCCCAAGCACATGGCGCAACCTGGCAGGGCGCGCCAGCGGGTAGCCTGGCGACAGCCGCCTGCTTTAGCTTTTACCCCGGCAAAAATCTTGGGGCCTATGGCGATGCTGGCGCGGTCACAACCAATGATGAAGCAATCGCCGAACGCATACGTTTACTGCGTAACCACGGACGACGCTCTAAGTATATTCACGATATTGTGGGCACCAACGAGCGCATCGATACACTACAAGCGGCGATTCTCGACGCTAAATTGCCTTATCTTGCCGAGTGGACAGCTGCCCGTCAACGGTTAGCGGCGCGCTACAACGAATTGCTGGCTGATTGTGAAGTTGTGCTGCCGGTGGTTGCCGATGAAGCCACTTCGGCCTGGCATCTTTATGTCATCCGCACGCCCCGGCGCGATGCATTGCTTACCTATCTCAAAGCGCAGGGCGTCGAGGCAGGAATTCACTATCCCGTACCGCTTCATTTACAGCCGGCTTATGCCCATCTGGGCTATCGGCAGGGCGAACTTCCGGTCACCGAAGCAGTGGCCGATAGCTGTCTCAGTCTACCACTCTACCCCGAAATGACCCATCGCCAACAGGAGTACGTGGTCGAGCAGATCCGTGCTTTTTTGGATCTAGAAGCATAGCCCACTTTCACAATGAATCGACCAAAGCCACAAGCCGTAGCCCGCAACTCGCAACCCGCAACTCGCGCTCTGATCAGCGTGGTCATCCCGGCGCGCAATGAAGAGGGCACGATTACGCAAGTAGTCGAGCGTAGCTATGCCGCCTTTGCTGAATTGGGCTATGTGGGCGAAGTATTGGTCGTCAACGATGGCAGCACCGATAGCACGGCAACACTACTCGCCGCGCTCCAAGCAACCTACCCCACCCTACGCGTCTTCACCCACCGTCGTAGCCAAGGGATGACCAGTGGATTACAACTGATGTTTAGCGCAAGCCAAGGTGAGATTGTCATCTTGATCCCGGCGGATATGGAATCCGACCCGCTACTCGATGTGCCAGCATTGGTACGCCATATGGAAGCTGCCGATCTCGATGTCGTAGCCGGCTGGCGGCAAGGGCGGCGCGATGGCAAGGTCTTTGCCAGCGGCATCTATAACTTTGTCATGCGTACAATGGCCGGCGTCCCGGTCCACGATGGCAACTGGATCAAGGCGATGCGCCGCGAAGTAATTGAAGCATTGCCCCCCTTACGCAGTGATTGGCACCGCTTCTTACTGATGATCGCCATCCACCAGGGCTTTCGGCTGGGTGAAGTGCCAACGCACTATCAACCGCGGCCGGCCGGCGCGAGCAAATTTGGCTGGGAGCGCATCCCGATCAGCTTTCTCGATGTGCTGGTGCTCAAGTTTCTGCTTACCTTTAGTCAGAAGCCCATGCGCTTTTTTGGCGGGCTCGGCTTGGCTGGGATTTTGGTCAGCACACTCACCTTCCTCTATTTAACCGCGCTCTACCTCTTTAGCGAAACACAGCAGCGCCCGATCTTTATTGCGGCCGGCGTGCTGGCCATTATTAGCGTGCTGTTGCTGCTGGTTGGTTTTTTGGCGGAGTTAATTGTGAGTCAGGGCGAACGGATCAGTGGATTGGAGCGGCAGTTACAGCACCAATGGTCACACGATCAAGCCACAGAACAAACTTCGTTGGAGAAGAGGGGAGGCTAAAGATGAAAGTAAGGGAGACGGAGCGCCTGCTTTTGCGCGAATTTCGCGAAAGCGATTATGAAGACATCCTAGCCAACGTCTATAGCGACAAATTAGTGTGGGGAATGTATAGTGGCATTGGCGACCACCCTGCCGAGATTCGGCATCGCTTTCTCAACCGTTGCTACCAACCAAATAGCGCTGAATTTGGCTTCCGCGCCGTCGAACTCAAGACGACCGGTCGAGTGATTGGCCAGGTTCATTTGGAGCCCCACGTACTTGATCGCCGTTCCATTCCCAGTGATGCCCCTTCGCCCTTTGGCACAATTGAAGTCGAGTTGGCCTTTGCCTTTGGTCGAGCCTACTGGGGCCTTGGCATCGCCTACGAAGCCTGTTTGTCGATGATCGACTATGCATTTTTGGATTTGAAGCTGCCGCGGCTGGTTGGCGGCGCAATGGCAGCCAATGAGCGTTCGATTGCGCTGCACCGTCGCTTGGGCTATAGCGTGGCCCCTGACCCCACCGACTCCACCTTTGTCACCGCCGTTTTGCCCAATACGCGCTTGCGGCCTGTAGCCTAATACTGTTTTTGCCACAGATGCCCCCAGATAAACACAGATGGGCTTGTTCAATCCAAAGAAGTTTTTGCTGCTTTGTTCGTCTGAGTTGTTACTTTTATAGGAAATCATTCCTTTGACGTCTCAAGATCCAGGTAAATTAGACGGAACACGCAATACGCAACACGTAGTACCATCAACCAAAAACAAAGGCGCACCCCACTACGACGCCATTGTTGTCGGCGCTGGTCCCAATGGGTTGGCGGCGGCGATTGTGTTGGCAGAGGCTGGCTGGCGCGTGCTGCTTTTAGAAGCCAAATCAACTGTGGGCGGCGGTTTACGCACGGCCGAGGTGACCCTGCCGGGATTTCATCACGATCTCTGTTCGGCGATCCATCCGCTGGGCATGGGTTCTCCCTTCTTCAAAACGCTACCGCTGGCTACCTATGGCCTCGAATGGATTCAACCGGATCTGCCGGTGGCACACCCGCTCGATGATGGCAGTGCCGTGGCGTTACATCGCTCGTTGGCGGAGACGGCAGTCTCGATTGGGCGTGATGGTGCGCGCTGGCGCGCCCTCTTTGAACCGGTTGCCGAGAATTGGGAGCTGTTGGCCCCGATGCTGCTTGGTCCGTTGCCGATGCCTCACCACCCTCTGGCACTGGCCCAAATGGGGCTGCGTGCGATCTGGCCGGCCCGCCATTTTGCCAATCTTCTCTTTCGCGAAGCGCGCGCCAAAGCGCTCTTTGCCGGCTTGGCCGCCCATGCGATCCTGCCACTGGAGGCACCCTTAACCGCGGCCTTTGGCTTGATGCTGGGAACGTTGGGCCACGCCGTTGGCTGGCCCTTACCCCGTGGCGGATCACAACAGATCGCAAATGCCCTTGGTGCCTATCTGCGGGCTTTGGGGGGCGAGATCGTTGTCGATCAGCCAGTAAGCTCACTCGATGAGTTACCGCCGGCGCGCGCGGTTTTGCTGGATCTGACCCCACGCCAACTGCTTCAACTCGCCGGAACGCGCTTGCCCAATGGCTACCGACGGCAACTCGAATGCTATCGCTATGGCATGGGCGTCTTTAAGATCGACTATGCGCTGGCTGGCCCCGTACCCTGGCGTGCCGAGGACTGTCGACGTGCAGGGACAGTTCACTTGGGGGGAACCTTGGATGAGATCGCGGCCAGTGAACGGACGATTGCCCAGGGCTACCATCCACAGCAGCCCTATGTGCTTGTGGCGCAACAGAGTCTCTTTGACGAGACGCGCGCGCCGGCAGGAAAAGAGACCTTATGGGCCTATTGCCATGTCCCCAACGGCTCAACGGTTGATATGACCGACGCAATTGAAGCGCAGATCGAACGTTTTGCCCCCGGTTTTCGTGATCTGGTTCTTGCGCGGCACGTCACCAACACTGTTGGCCTGGAAGCGTACAATGCCAACTATATTGGGGGTGACATCAATGGCGGTGCCCAAGATTGGCGTCAATTCTGGTCGAGGCCCGTTCTCCGCTTAAATCCCTATACAACCCCAATACCAGGCTTATACCTCTGCTCCTCCTCGACACCACCCGGCGGTGGCGTTCATGGCATGTGCGGCTATCATGCCGCGCACACCGTGCTTCATTGCTATCGGTAGGTCACGATTACTAACGTTGTGTGAAATAAATAATTGTGAAATAAATAATAAGGGATGACTTCAATCCCCTTCCCTGATGTCGTGCCCAGTGGGCACGACATCAGGGAAGGAGTCGGGTTCCCTTTCCGATGTTGGGGATTAGGTTCACTGCCATTAAGTTAGTGAAAACTCGTTCCACGATCCAGTGTGGAATAGGACTGGATCGTCCTTATGGGGTTCCCACGCTCCAGCATGGGAACCAGCAGCCTTTATTTTAAGGGCAGTGAGAGTAACGCTTTATTTTCTCACTATCCACAAACAGCGTTCAATTTGCAACAAAACTGTAAGAGTTTGTGTGTAGGTTAGGGTGTAAGATGTACAGGACAAAGCGCAGGGTAGAAGTCCGACAAACGTACTAGTGCCGCCTAGATTGAACGGCTAAATAGCTACTCCCATTGGTTTTAGATCATTAGTCGCAAAGAAACATGACATCTCTATCGATCCATCCAACCGCAGATATTTCTCCACAGGCAACGATTGGCCCCGCCACGCGCATCTGGAATTACACCCAAGTCCGGGAAGGGGCGGTCATTGGCGCGGAGTGCGTGATCGGTCGCGATGTCTATATCGATGCCGATGTGCAGATTGGTAGCCGTGTCAAGATCCAGAATAGTGTCCTCCTGTACCGTGGCGTCACCATTGCCGACGGTGTCTTTATTGGCCCGCGCGTCTGCTTTACCAATGACCGCTATCCGCGTGCCATCACGCCGGATGGTGCGCTCAAAGGGGTAGACGATTGGGAGCAGGGCGAGATTACCGTGGGCTATGGCGCATCGCTTGGTGCGGGTGCCATTGTTGTCACGGGTGTAACCATTGGTGCCTTTGCAATGGTGGCGGCGGGGGCGGTCGTAACCCATGATGTGCCGGCGTACGGTCTTGTAATGGGGGTGCCTGCGCGCTTGGTGGGCTATGTCTGTGCCTGTGGCAAACCAGCCCAAAGTGAAAAAAGTGTGGACCAACAGAGTCGGTGCGATGCTTTACCAGAGGTTGTTCAATGGGCAGCGCGGCAGCGCGTCCTCCATGAGCCGCTGGGAGATGGGTCTGTGGTCACTTTATGTGAGTGTTGTCTCTCGGCTTTAGAAACGGTTGTGGATTGATCATGAGTAATTTTTTGGGAAAAAATGTACGGATTGGGGTGGTTGGTGTCGGTCGCATGGGACGCAACCATTGTCGGGTCTTATCAACAATGCGCCATGTCACCTTAGCAGCGATCACCGATTTTGATGCTGTCGTCGGCAGACAAATTGCCGAACGCTATGAGAGTACCTTTTATCCCTCAATCGATGAACTATTGCCCAATGTCGACGCGGTGGTGATTGCAACACCAACACCATCCCATTTTTCCCTTGCCATGCAATGTCTGGCACAGGGGGTCCATCTGCTGATCGAAAAGCCGATTGCCGCGACCATTGCCGAAGCAGAAGCCTTGGTGGCGGCAGCCAAAGAGAGCCAATTAATTGTACAGGTGGGCCATATTGAACGCTTTAATCCTGCCTATACCGAACTCAAGCACGTACTGGACGATATTCAAGTCGCTGCGATCAACTTCCGACGGTTAAGCCCCTATGTGGGGAGCAACACCGATGTCGATGTGGTGCTCGACTTAATGATCCATGATCTCGATCTGTTGCTGGATCTGATGCAACAACCGCCCACGACTGTCAGCGCTGTGGGGTTGACCGCCTTTAGCGGGGATATTGATCACGCCGTCGCGCAATTAACCTTCCCGACCGGCCCCTTGCTAACCGTCATGGTCTCCCGCTTGACCGAGCACAAAGTACGCTCGATTGATGTGACGGGGCTGGAAGCGTATGTGGAGGTCGACCTCCTCAACAAGAGCATCCTGCTACACCGCAGCATGACCGGCGAATATCTCAACCACCAGCACAGCGTCAAGTACCGTCAGGAGAGCATGATAGAGCGGCTCCATGTTCCATTAGCCGAACCACTCTTTCTCGAATTGCAGCATTTTGTGACCGCAATGATGGAGGAGCAGCCACCATTGGTCTCGGCGGTCGATGGCTTAGCGGCGCTGCAATTGGCGAATCAGATTCGCGCCCTGATTCACCGGGATTTAAGTTTGGTCCAGCGACCGCAAGGACAAGTAACGGCTCCAACAGAGAACCACGTACAGCGCATGAGCTGGCGGGCGTTGGCGATTCAACCATCATAGCAGCCGGTATCCCTCCATCAGAGGATGTCGTGGCAAGGAGTAAGCAACTGTGGATTTATCGATCGTAATCCCCTGTTACAATGAGTGCGAAACCATTCACAAACTGAAGGCGGAGCTGTTGCCGGTGGTAACACGTATGGCAGTAGCAGAGGCCACTATCCATCAGCTACCCTCTACCCAAAGGGGCCGACAAATCAGCGGTGCGCAGCAAAATGAGGGCGCGCGGCAGAGCATTGAGGTCATCTTTGTCGATGATGGCAGTCGGGACAACACCTTTGTTGCGCTGCTTGATGCGTTTGGGGATGCGGAGGTCCCTGGGATCACTTTTCGCTTTACGCAACATCGCCAAAATCAAGGATTGGGCGCGGCCTTACGCACCGGCTTTGACCTGGCCCAAGGGGCAATTATTGTCACCACCGATTGTGACGGCACCTATCGCTTTCAGGAGATTCCCAAGTTGCTCGCTCGTCTCACGCCAGAAATCGATATGGTGACCGCCTCTCCCTATCATCCGGATGGCGCGGTCGATGGCGTCCCGCCGTATCGTCTGCTGCTGAGCCGTGGTTCCTCGGCGATCTATCGGATGTTAGCCGACCGGCGCGTCTATACCTACACCGCGCTCTTCCGCGCCTATCGGCGAGAGGTGATCCAGAATGTGCCCTTTCATGCCACCGGCTTCTTGGCGGGGACAGAATTGCTCGTCAACGCCATTCGCATGGGTTATCGCGTGGCCGAATATCCTACGGTGCTCCATGCACGCGCTTTTGGCACGTCCAAAGCCAAGATCATGCGCACAGTGCAGGCGCATCTAGGCTTTCAGATGAATACCCTGTTACCCTGGCACCCCTATGGCTACGTTGTCCGTGGTGACGATGAAACAGTTTACCTGGTTGAAAATGGTCACAAACGGGCCTTTCCCTCGGCGGACATTTTTCTATCCCAGGGCTATCATTGGCAACAGGTGGTCAAGATTGCGCAAGCAGAATTGGATGCCCTGCCAAGTGCCCGGCCGTTGACCTTCCGCGATGGCACATTGGTGCGTGGCAGTGGGCAGACCACGTATGTGGTGGAAGAGGGGCGCAAACGCCCCTTTGTCACTGCCGCTGATTTTGAAGCCCTGGGATACCGTTGGGAGAATGTCGTCAAGATTGCTGATGAACAACTCGAACAAATGACGACCGGAGCCGCGTTGCTGCCCAATGCGCCCTACCCCAATGGCACGCTCCTGCGTGGGGCCGACGATATGACTGTTTATCTGCTCGTTCAGGGCAAGCGCGCGCTTATTCCCACCGTCCAAGTCTTTCAATCGTGGGGCTTTCAATGGGAACAGATCATCTCCGTAAGCGACGAGACGCTCGTGCGTTATCCACTTGATGAGCCAATTGTTGCGCAACAGAGCATGTTTCAACATTGGCGCTCACTACAAAATTTTGCCTATGCTTTTGCAGAACAACCGGAACCGCTGCAGGTAGCCGCATAAACCGAAAAGCCATTGATGAAAATTCTTTCGATTGTTGGTGCTAGACCGGAGTTTGTACAAGCCATGCCAGTGAGTCAAAAACTGGCGGCGCACCATTCCGAAGTGCTCGTCCACACCGGTCAACATTATGACTATCAGATGTCGCAGCGCTTTTTTGAAGAGTTGCCCATTCCAACACCAGACCATAACCTGGCCGTCGGCTCGGGTAGCCATGCGCAGCAGACGGCTGAGCTATTGACGCGCCTGGAAGCGGTCATGCTGGCCGAGAAACCCGATGTGGTGCTGGTGCGTGGAGATACCAATTCAACCCTTGGCGGCGCGCTGGTGGCGAGCAAATTGCAGATTCCGCTGGTCCATGTCGAGGCGGGCGAACGGAGCCATAACCGCGCCATGCCGGAGGAGATCAATCGGCTCATGGTCGATGCCGTGGCCGATCTCCATCTCTGTGTCAGCCCCAAAGCGGTCAAGCAGTTGCACAAAGAGGGCAATTGCGATTCAGTTCTCTGGACGGGCGATGTGATGCTCGACGCGCTACAGCAAATTTTGCCACAAGCGGCGCGGTCGACGATTCTGGAACGGCTGGGCGTCGCCAGTGGTGGCTATGGCTTGGTAACGGTCCATCGTGCTGGCAATGTCGATGATGCGCTGCGGCTGCGGCAGATTCTGATCGCCTTTAATCAATTGACGATGCCAGTGATTTTTCCGGTCCACCCGCGCACCCGTAAAGCCATTGCGCGTCTCGTTGACCAAGCAGCCATTGCCCTGGCAGATCATATACACCTGATCGATCCCGTGGGCTATCTCGACATGATCTGGCTGGAGGCGAATGCCTATGGCATTGCGACCGACTCCGGCGGCGTGCAGCGTGAGGCCTATTATTTGCAAAAGCCTTGCCTGACCTTGCGCGACGAGACCGAATGGACCGATATTGTCGAAACTGGTTGGAATCAATTAGTGGGTGCCGAGAGCGCCAGGATTGTCAACGGCTGGCACAGGTTTTCTTTGCCGGCGGCGCATCCTCCTGTGCTGGGCGATGGCCATGCGGCCGAACGCATTGTTGCGGCGATTGAGGCGCGGTTTAGCTAGTTTCGGTGGTTCACGAGTGGGTATGCTGGTAAAGATTGAAATCTTTACTACAAAATTCGTGAACGACTAGGTTTTTATTGCGAAAGGAAAAGCTATTGTGAGTGTTGGTATTGTGGGTGGGGGCATTATGGGGATTAGCCTTGGCTACCACCTGGCAAAAGAAGGGATCGCTGTTGAAATCTATGAAGCATCACCCGTCCTCGGTGGGTTAGCTGGCCCTTTGAGCTTAAGCGACGGCACCGAGGTCGACCGCTTCTACCACGCGATCCTTTCGAATGACAGCCATCTGCGCGAACTCTGTAGCGAGTTGGGCATCGCCGATCGGCTGCGCTTTCGTACCACCAAGATGGGCTTCTATTATAACAACGCCATCCATCCGATGAATGGCGTTGTCGATTTTTTGCGCTTCCCGCCCTTGGGTTGGCTCGACCGCTTTCGCCTGGGGCTGACGGTGTTGGCAGCGCAGGCGGTGCGCAATTGGCAGAAGCTTGAAGCGATTAGCGTGGAAGAGTGGTTGATTCGTTGGGGTGGGCGCAATGCCTATGCGAATCTCTGGCGACCGATGTTGCGCGCTAAATTTGATGGTGGGGCGGGCGATGGTAAAGCGGGAATTTTTGCCAATGTGCCGGCAACGTGGATCTGGTCACGCTTGGTGCGGATGAAGTCGACCCGCAGCGGGGCCAACCAGAAAGAAGAAGCCGGTCATCTGATTGGCGGCTATGCTACTTTGCTGGGCGCGATGGCGGACAAGATCCGCGCCAATGGCGGCAAAATCCATCTAAATGCACCAGTGCAAGAGATTGTCACCGATGGTTCGCGGCTGCGTGGGCTACGGGTCGATGGGCGCTTGATCCCCCACGAGACGGTGGTCTGCACGATGCAGGCCCCTTTCTTTAGCCGGTTGATCCCGAATGTGCCGGAAGTTTACCGGCAGTCATTGACTGACCAGGAATATTTGGGGATTATCTGCCCGCTGTTGGTCCTCGATCGTCCGCTGACCAACTATTGGACGCTCAACATTACCGACGAAACCGTGCCCTTCACTGGCGTGATCGAGACGACAAGTTATATTGATCCGAGCTATGTCGGTGGCCATCACCTGGTCTATTTACCCAAATATACGGCACCCGGGAGTGAATGGCTCCAGAAGAGCAATGCCGAGATTGAAGAGATCTGGCTACACCATCTGCAACGTATGTTCCCGGACTTTGATCGAACGACGATTCGCGAATTTCGCATCCATCGCGAACGCTATGTCGAGCCGATCCATGGGCTCAACGAGCTACACAAAATTCCGGCGATGCAGACGCCGGTAGCTGGCCTGCACCTGGTGACTACGGCCCAAATTTATCCAGCGTTGACTAACGGCGAATCGGTCGGTCGCCATGCCCAGGTTGCAGCAGAAACAATCCTACGAATCGTCCGGGCCGACAAAGCTGAAACCGTGGTCGATCAACGGTTGCCCGTCGCCGGCATTCAGCCACAGGTTGTGATCCGATAACATTGATGAATTTCGAGCAGATCATGAAAAACAATCGACCGATTGCCAGCCTCTCGTTGGATATGGACAACCAATGGTCCTATATGAAGACCCACGGCGAGGCGGGCTGGGAAAGCTTTCCCTCCTATCTGGATATTTTTGTGCCGCGAGTTCTAGACTTTTTGCGGCAGCGCGATCTAAAGATTACCTTCTTTATCGTTGGCCAAGATGCCGCGCTGCCCCAACACCATGAGTTGTTACGCACCATTACCGCCGCCGGCCATGAAGTGGGCAATCACTCCTTTCATCACGAGCCGTGGTTGCATCTTTATTCTGAAACGCAGATCGAAGAAGAACTGGCGCGGGCCGAGGCGCATATCATAGCGGCGACCGGACAGCGACCACGCGGATTTCGCGGGCCGGGCTATAGCTTTTCCCAGGCCGTCTTGCGCGTCCTCGAGCGGCGGGGCTATCTCTACGATGCTTCGACCTTTCCTACCTATCTTGGGCCATTGGCGCGCATGTACTATTTTATGACGGCCAACTTAACGCCCGAAGAAAAACAGGCGCGCAAGAAGCTCTTTGGCACCATGAGCGAAGGGTTGCGACCGTTGCAGGCTTATCGTTGGCAACTCGATGGCAGCGAGAACAGCGGGCTGCTCGAAATTCCTGTTACAACGATGCCGATCTTCAAAGTGCCGATTCATTTCAGCTATCTGCTCTACATGAGCCTCTATTCACCAGCGTTGGCCATGTTTTATTTTCGCATGGCACTACACCTCTGTCGCTGGAGTGGAGTCCAACCTTCGCTGCTGATCCATCCGCTCGACTTTCTGGGCGGTGACGATGTACAGGAGTTAGCCTTTTTCCCAGCAATGCGCATGACCGGTGCCCAAAAGATGGCGATCATGGACCGTGCGCTGCGGCTCGTCTCGGCCCACTTCAGACCGGTCACCATGGGCGAACATGCGGCGAACATTGAAGCGTCGGCGCAGCACTTGCCGCAATTGGCTTTATCTTAAACAGAGCACATAACCCTAGAATCAGCTTATGAGCAATCCTGTACGGACGTTTTTACACCGTTACATTCCAGCTAATTTTCATGATCCCGTGGGGCTCTTTATCCGGCTCGTCCGTTCGGGCGATCAGGCTGCGCGCTTTGCAATGGTTACAGCGGCGCTTGGGATTCTGTGCAGCCCGCTCGACCTTCTTTGGCAGCGTCAGGAAAGAGCGCGTTATCGCAACGCCACCCACGCTCGGCAGCCCCTGATCTTTGTCTGTGGTGCGCCGCGGACAGGAACCACATTGACGACGCAAGTCCTGATTCACCATCTGCCGGTCACCTATATTAATAACATCACCTCGATCTTTTCGCGCGCACCGATTACGGCGAGCCTCGCCTTGTGCAAGCCAGTCTATAACCGCACAGTTGACTTTAAGAGCTACTATGGCAAAAGCAATGGTTTTGCGGCTCCCAACGATGCACTCTATCTTTGGGATCGCTGGTTTGGCAAGGATCGGTCGGTGATCCCGACAAAGTTGGGGCATGAAGAGCAACAGGCGATGATTCAATTCTTTGCCGCCTATGAAGAGGCCTTTGCGCATCCGCTGGTTACCAAAAACAACAATCTCAACACCTATGCGTCGCTCGTAGCCGATGTGCTGGAGAATGCCTACTTCATCTGTATGACGCGCGAACCGATCTACCACGCCCAGGCCTTGCTGCGCGCCCGGCGCGATATCCATGGCGATGAGAGTCAAGCCTATGGCATTAACCAGCCCGGTGCGGTGGCACCAGCGAATGTTGTCGAGGATGTCTGTCAACAGACACTCTTTCATGCACAGGTAATTCAGCAGCAGCAGGCACAAATTGGGGCCAAACGCTTTTGGATCGTCCCCTATGAAGAATTCTGTGCAGCGCCCGATGCATTGGTCCAACGGGTGGCAGAGGAGATCCTAGGCGAGTCGATTGATGCGGCTACGTTAAAAGCGAATTTACCCCCCTTCCAGCACACCAACCGGGTCAACATTGAACCGCAGTTGTTTGCACAACTACAGCAAACGCTTACGCAAATGAGCCTGACGCAGGTCAGCGATTGTGTGGGCTGATTTTTGCCGAGAGCCGTCGTACAGTGTCAGGGAAATTTCGGACCGCTTGGTTTCGATGCGGCTGCCAAAAGCCGCAGCCTACACAACCAGCGCGCTCAATAGTAGAATGAAGATTATGCACAAGAGTAAACTGCTGACCTATGGACGATTGACGCTTGGTCTAATCCTGATCACGCTGTTGATAGCTCGCGTCGACCGCCAGGCGGTGATTGCGACATTTACCCACCTACGCATGGACTATTATCTCTTTGCGCTTACGCTCTTCTTTCTATCGATTGTTGTCAGTGCTTACCGCTGGCAGTTGATCCTCTCTGCCACTGGGGCTTCGCCGACCATTGGGCAACTGACCGCGATCAATCTGATTGGCAATTTCTTTTCTAATTTTCTGCCTACCGCTGTAGGCGGTGATGTCGTCCGCATTGCGGAATTAACGTATCAAGGGCGAAGCGATTACCATCACAACATCTCGAGCGTGATGCTTGACCGGCTAGTTGGCTTGATTTCGCTGGCGATCATGGCAGCCATTGCGCTCATCGCCGGCTTCTCCACGGTGCAAAACGAGACCATACGGATCATTGTCCTCGCAGCCATTGTCGGGTTAGCGAGTGGCTGGTTTCTCTTTTTCAACAAGGCACTGATCCGAAAATTTCAGTGGCTTGTGCGTTTGCCTGGCCTACATCGCTTGGAGCCGACATGCATTCGTCTTTACCAATCACTCTATGATCTCCACAGCCGGCAGCAGTTGTTGCGCAGCAGCGTGGCGATCTCACTTGGCTTGCAGATCATTGAAGTCATCGCGGTGCTCTTGATGGCTCGTAGTCTGGGCATCCAACTCTCCGCACTCTATTTTTTCCTATTTCTGCCGCTTATCTGGTTGATTACGATGATTCCCTTATCGCTCAACGGCCTTGGCCTGCGCGAAGGTGCCTTCACCTTCTTTTTTGGCTTGGTCGGAGTCGCGGCACCGGCAGCAGTTGCCCTCTCTTTTCTCGTCTACTCTGCGCGGCTTTGCAGCGGCCTTGTCGGGGGCCTTTTGTATGCAAGAGCGACTGTGGGACGACAGGCACAACCGGTTCAACAAGTAGCAGCGGTTATACCAGTAGAAGCGGTTCTACAAGTAGAATGAGTATGCTAAACCAGAATCTACCCGTCCATCCTACCGCCACCGCCCCCGTATCGGGCAGAGCAGAGCTTGCGCATGCCATCCCGACAAAACAGGGGAAATGGCGTGCGCGCTTCGCCCGAATCACATCGTTGCTGCTAACGCAAACCATACTACCGTTGGTGATCCTAGCAGCTGCCATTCTGATCTGTTACTACGGGATCTGGCAGGCGTACTTTGCCACGCGCGATGACTTCAATATTCTCGGCTGGATTATGCGCCAACCGACCCTGTGGGAGGCCATTCAAGGCTATGGTAATGGCGTGCGCTTTCTGCTCTTTGGTATCGTTTGGATCCGTACCCAATGGTTTGGTTTGAATCCAGCCCCTTATTTTTGGAGCGGATTGGGACAACATCTACTCGTCGGCTTTCTCGTCTATCGCATGGTGTTAGCGTGGGCACCCGATTGGCCCAATGAACGATCCGGGGCGCAATCCGCTGTACGCGCCACGGCACAGTTGTCTGCATTGCTGGTTGCGCTCTTCTTCGTGACGACCTTTTCGTACTACGAAGTTGTAACCAATATATCCGCCTCCAGTTACTCACTGCGCACGCTGCTCTACCTGCCCATTCTGATCTTTTTTGGTGCCTACCTGCGCCAACAACGCTGGCGCGATTATCTGATTGCGCTCATTTGTTACTTGTTGCTCGTCTTTATGGCCGATTATGCACTTAGCATTCCACTGATTTTATTGGCCTATCAGTACACCCTTGGCAAGGCGACGCTCCAGCGCTGGCTACCCCGTTGGCAGGATCTAAGACTCCATCTACCGTTCTGGTTGCTCTGGACAATTCATGTAGCACTCCAACTCGGCTTTCTCCACAACGGTTCTTCCGAGGCGATCTATTCTGAAGCTGCCTATACACCGGGCCTTCACATGATCAGCAACCTCCGCTATCTGGTTTTCCTGATAGTACCCAATGTCCACATGGCACCGATCCAAAATTTCTTAACGCCCCTGATTGGCTCGGGAGCGGTAAATCTCATCTGGCAATTTACGATTGCTCTTGCCATCGTAGCACACGGAATCGCCGTTGTTGCCCTCTGGCGCGGTACAGCCTTCGTACGCTTTGCCCTTGCCCTGATCTATCTCCCCTTCTTACAATATACCTTGTGGCAAGATGGCTTTGCCGATGCACCGCGCTATCTCTATCTCTCTGCAATAGGCTATTCGATCCTCGTGATCTCCGCGCTGTTGTTTGGCTATCAATGGCTTGCCCATTGCAAATTCCCTAGACTTCGCTTTGTTGTACCGACTGTGCTTGCAGGTGTGTTACTTGCCAACATACTCTTTGCCCAGATTTGGATTCGGCAACAGATCGCCAACGGAGAATTTCGGCGGGCAGTTGTGGAAGAATTGGCAGAGCGCTTCCAGAATCTGCCGCCGCATGCACAGATCTACATCGAAATCCCAGAGCAGAAATATGAGGATCTGGCATTATCCTGTTATTTTGCCCTTAAAGAGAATGTTACCTGCGAGACTGTACTCCACGAAGAGGATACATTGCCCACCAACGCGGCCCCAAGTCGCCGCAAAATGAGAAGCTATTGGCTCCCACTGCTGGGAGCATCCGCCAACTAAACGCCACAACAACCCTGTTCCTCACTATCAGCAAAAAGTCCTTCTGAATTGATTGATCTGTCAATTCAGGAGGACTTTTTGCATGGCACCATTGAACATTGTTCTCTGCTTAATCATGCTATCGACGTATATATATCCCTTAAATAATACATAAATATACGTAACCTAATTGCCAACAATTTGTAAGATAATGAGACACAGCCATTGATCGATGAAATCATTGTCGAAAGGATCCTTGTTGTGCGTAAGTCTCTATTATTCCTCTTCTCATATTTGCTATGTTCCATAGATAAAGACACTATCGATCAGAACGTTTTCTTTTCGAAGTACACTCAACCATTTCTACGCTTGCTGGGAAGCTTGCTCGTGGTGGCAACAATTACTAGCATAACGGCTACAACCGCACTTGCTGACACTTTCACCTATGACGATCAGCCACCCGTCTCCTTGCCATTTGACGATAACAGCACCGTGATCTGCAATGAGCCACTGACGCGTATCTTTACAATTGGCGATAATTTTCTTGTTGATGACATCGACCTGGGCTTTAACGCCGACCATGACTATCGCAGTGACATTCGCTTGGTTCTGGAATCGCCCAAAGGGACGCGCGTCGAAGTTGTCGTCGAGTTTGATGCTACCCCGGAAGATGGCGGAACCAACTATGATATTTTGCTCGACGATGACGTCACTGCCCCCTTAAACGATGATACACCAGATGACACAGCCGCTCCCTATTACGACCGGCGTGTTCAGCCAACCAATCCGTTTACCGCCTTTGCCAATGAACGGGCAACAGGAATCTGGAAACTCGAGATCTGTGATGCCGGTGTCGCTGACAGTGGTAGCTACAATCGCAGTCGCCTGATCTTCGATGGAACGCCCATCCCCGCCGGCCCAATACCCAACACAATCAGTGGGTTGGTCTTTCGCGATTATAATGCCGATGGCCGCTACCAAGTACGCGCCGAAGGGGGCATTCCCGCCATTGCAGTGAGCGCCTACGATGACGCTGGTACGCCAATAGCAACCACGGTGACGGATGCAGCCGGTGAATATGCATTGGCTATCCCCGACGGCACAGCGGTACGTTTGGAATTTGGTGCGCTGTCGGACTATCTCCAGCCAGGTCCCGCTGGTCCGGATTCAGCGACAACGGTTACCTTTGTCACCAGCCCGGCGGATGATGTGCGTGTGGGATTGGCCAATCCTGGCCAACATGCGCAGAATAGCAGTGAGATGTCTATCGCTCTACCCCAGTATCATTATGGTGCCAATAATGGGCCCTATGCCAATGGGGCAACGGTGCTCGCTTACCGCGAAGAAGATGGCAGTCATGATCTGTTGCTCGGTGACGGTGCCGACACCTCGGTTTATGATGGAGCGGAGACCGTGCTCGCCCACCAGGAGCAGACGGGGACAATTTGGGGCATGGCCTATGATCGATTGCACAAGCAACTGTTGGGGGCCGCATTTGTAAAACGGCACAGCGGCTTGGGCACCACCGGTAACCCAACCACCATCTACCGCTTTGATCCAACCAGCGAAAATGCTACAGAGTGGTTTACGCTAGATCCCAACCGCCTCGATCCCCACGGCAGCACTGTGGATTGGGTAAAGGATTTTGCCGTTTACGACGCCGTTGGCAAAGAAGGGTGGGGCGATCTCGATATGAGTGACGACCTCAAAACGCTCTACGGGGTCGATCTAGGGCGACGCCAACTGGTGCTGATCCCAGTGCAGGATGATGGCAGCGCCGGCACGCCAACCGAAATTGATATATTGCCAGCTTTGCCCGCCGATTTGGTCGGCTCTGGCACAGGGCAATGTCCCAGTGCGGCGGACCTACGCCCCTTTGGCTTGGGCGTCAATGATGGCACACTCTATCTGGGTGTGGTCTGTACAGCGGAATCGACCGTTGCCGCCACTACATTGCCGATCCAAGCCCCCACGAATAGCAAAGCGATGGGAACCCCACCAGGCGATCTCACAAAGATCCATGCCTATGTTTTTGCCTGGAATGGCAGTGTCTCCCTGCCGACATTTTCCAAGGTATTGGATTTCCCCCTGCGCTACCCGCGCGGCTGTGCCAGCTACAATCAGCAGGCCGGTTGTGAAGCCAAATATCCAGGTGAATGGTTGCCGTGGGCCTCTGCCTTTCCCTATTCTTCCGACGGCACCACCTCCCCAGCCGGCACAACAAAATTTGAATCTTTCTATCCACAAGCGCTGCTAAGCAACATTGAGTTTACCAATGGCAACATGGTACTCTTTCTCATGGATCGCTTTGGCCACCAAGTTGGGCCTTTCGCCCAATCCCCCTATGGCGAAGAGCTTAGTCACCTGGCAGCGCACAGCGATATTCTCTTTGCCTGCAAAAAGGACGATGGCTGGATTATGGAATCTGTCTTTAGCAACGATCCAAGCTGTGATACCGGTATTCGCGCTTATATACGGGGGGAAGAGCGCGCCGATGAGTATTTCGGCGAAGATACCTATCGCGCCCGCTATGCCCTGCACGGTGATGTTGGCTTTGGTGCAGGGTTAGCGATTCCCGGCCGCGAGACGGTGATCCACGCCGTCTTTGACCCAATCTACGCCATGGATGGCACCGGCGATACACTCTTTGACGGTGGTCTACACTGGTATACGGTCGCCGATGGGCACTGGCGCAAATCGATCCGCGTCTATAACAACATCAGCGGCAATCTACCGGTAGAGGGCATCTTTTCCAAGGCCATCGGGCTGGGAGATATCGTCGCCCTCACCGATATCCCCCCTATCGAAATCGGTAATCGCGTCTGGCTGGACAGCAACGGCGATGGCATTCAAAGTCCTAGCGAAGCGGGCATTGCCGGCGTCGCGGTCGAGTTGCGCTGTCCGCTTGTTGGCCCCGATGGCATTGCCGGAAATCTTGACGATGAGACGGTGGTTGCTACCGCGCAAACCGATGACGAAGGTCACTACTATTTCTCGTCGGCGGCGGGGGTCGATACCTCCGCCGCACGCTACGGGCTAACGCTCATCAATGCAACCACTTGCACCGTGCAAATCCCCAATGCTGCCGGCACAACCCAACAGACGGCGCTGCTCGATCTGCAACTGACCGAAACGGATGATCAGACACCCACGGTCAGTGGCAATGACCAGAATGATTCCGATGGCCGCCTCTCCGGGCTGGCAGCGACAGTCGATTTGACGCTTGGTGGACCTGGCGTGAACGACCATACCTACGACTTTGGCTTTTCGCCCATCCTGCCCACACCACTACACAGCCTCGGCAACCAGGTTTGGTTCGACGGAAACGACAACGCGCAGATTGATACCGGCGAGACCGGCGCGGTCGGCGTGGCATTGACCCTCTACCCCACCGATGGCACCCCCATCAGCAGCACAACCACAACCGCCAACGGTCTCTATCTCTTCGATGACCTGCCCGCCGGCGACTACCGCGTCGGCGTCGATACGAGCAACTTTGCCCCCGGCGCGATCTTCGAGGGCTGCCGCTCATCAAGTGAAACGCTGGACGAAGACGATTCCAATCTCGACGGCGATAACAATGACAATGGCTTGTTGATAGGCGGGCTGCTGCGCTCCGGTCTCGTCACGCTCGGCGACGATGAACCTCTTGGCGAAAGTCCCGACAACGACCCGACCACCCTCGATAACCGCGCGAATCTGACCGTCGACTTTGGTATCTTCTGTGGCCACAGCCTCGGCAACCAGGTCTGGTTCGATGCCAATGACAACGCGCAGGTTGACAGCGGCGAAACCGGTGCGACCGGCGTGGCATTGACCCTCTATGACAGCAGTGATACGCCAATCAGCACGACCACGACGGCTGCCAACGGCCTCTATCTCTTTGATGAGCTACCGGCGGGCGACTACCGCGTCGACATCGACGCGAGCAACTTTGCACCGGGTGCCATTTTCGAAGGTTGCCGTTCTTCCAACGAAACGCTCGACGAAGATGACCCCAATCTCGACGGCGACAACAATGACAACGGCTTGCTGATCACCGGCTTGTTCCGCTCCGGCTTGTTAACCCTTGGCGACGATGAACCTCTTGGTGAAACATCTGACAACGACCCCACGACCCCCGATGCGCGGGAGAACCTGACACTCGACTTTGGCATCTTCTGCGGCCACAGCTTGGGCAACCAGGTCTGGTTTGATGTGAATAATAACACGCTGATCGATGAGGGTGAGGTTGGGATTGACAATGTCACCTTGACGCTCTTCACCACGAATGGCACCCTCGACGAGCGTGATGATCAGGCGATAACACAGACGGCAACAGCCGACGGCGGATTCTATCTGTTTGATGGATTGCCGGCTGGTGACTATTACGTAGAGATCGACAGCGCGAACTTTGGCTTTGGTGGCATGCTACAGAGCTGTTTGTCCTCGAATGAAGTGCTCGATGAAGATCTGCCAAATCTGGATCAAGACAACAATGACAACGGCATTCAAGGCGCGACAACGGTCCGCTCCGGCGTCGTCCACCTAGGTGACAATGAACCTCTGGCCGAAGATCCCGACAACGACGCCTTTACCGCCGATCAGCGCGAGAATTTGACCGTTGATTTTGGCTGTTATCTCACGGTGAGTTTGGGCAATCGCGTCTGGATTGATGATGGGCGCAATGGCGGCGTGGCCGACAATGGCTTGATCGATGGGGGCGAGGTTGGGGTTGCCGATGTGATTTTGGCATTACTGGATGGTAACAAAGAGCCGTTACATGACCTCAGTGGCAATCTCATCACCACGACAACGGATCTGGCTGGGTATTACTTGTTTAGCGATCTGTTACCGGGCGATTATGTAGTTCAGGTGTTACCGATCAATTTTCAGGACGGTGGGGTGTTAGCGGGCTATAGTAGCAGTTCATCAACAGAAGAGGACCCGAATCAAGATGGCGACACAAATGACAACGGTATTGACAGCGCTACGCCGGCTATTGATGGCATCTGTAGCAATGTGGTTACTCTGCTATATACGACGGAGCCTGGCCAAGAGCCCGATCCCGGTCAGTTGCCTGATCGGTCACTGGATTCGAACAGTAACCTTACCGTTGACTTTGGCTTCTTTGCCCACCAACCCACGGCCCTTGACCAAGCGCCGGAGCCACTCGAACAGCATCGACTCTTTTTACCTTGGGTAGTGGGGCAGTAGGGCGGTGGGGAGACAAGGAGACAAGGAGACAAGGAGATCGTCTACACGATAATATCTCCTATCTCCTATCTCCTATCTCCTATCTACACAAAGGCCTCGTCCACACAAACCCCTTCCCAATCGCGCGGGGGTTGGAGCCCCATGATGCGGGCCAGGGTGGGGGCGGTGTCGATGAGCGATACGGGTTGTGCGATCTGGTGGCCTTGGCGGATCTGTGGGCCGGCGACGATCCAGGGGATGGTCATATCTTCGGGGGCATCGGTGCCGTGGCTGCGGTCGTGACCGCCGTGGTCGGCTTGCACAATCAGATGGCGATCCGCCGGCAGCGCGGCCAATAACGCGCCCAAATTGCGGTCGACGCGCTCGGTCTGGCGCAGATATTCATCACTCATCCACTGATGATTGTGGCCGGCGACATCAATCGTGCCATAGTAGACAAAGGCGAAGTCGGTGGCATGGTGGGTCAGATGGTAGATCGCCGCTTCGGTCACCCAATCATCGCCAGCCATGTCATAGGAACAGTCGCGATAGTGGACAGCATCCAGGCTGTTGGGGCGACCGAGGTTGCGCAACGGCTCCCAATTATAGATGGCGGCGCAGCGCTTGCCGGCAGCTTTGGCAACCTCAAGGAGGCCGGGCAGTGGTCGGGCCATCGGCTGCCAATCATTGGTGGTTACACCATGACGAGTGGGCGGCACGGCGTGAAAGATCGAGGTGTGGCAGGGCAAGGTCACCGATGGCATGACCGACGAGGCGGTTAGTGTAGCAGCACCGCTTGCCATCAGCCCATGCAAGGTGGGAGAATCCGATTGAACAAGCGCGTCGGGGCGCAGCCCATCGAGCATGATAAAGAGCGTTAAATTGTGATTAGTTACTGTCGACATCATTCCTCGCTTTGATTTAGCAAACTTCCAATAACAGGCGCGAAACGGCTACGCCATCCACGAAGCCACACCAAGACACACAAAGACACACGAAGGGGATCGAGTCTTCGTATGTCTTTGTGTGTCTTGGTTAATACCTTCGCCAAACCTTGTTTTGGCGGAAATTTCCAGATGTCATTCCTGCGCAGGCAGGAATCTACTCGTGTAACATGAAGATGGATTCCTGCCTGCGCAGGAATGACGGCTCTAATTTCTGAAATTGGCGAA
>DAOUCA010000017.1:0-3830 GCA_034432375.1 Caldilineaceae bacterium | reverse complement strand
GAGTTTTGCGGACCAACGGGATCGCGTGCGTCGCACTGACCGCCAACGGCTTCCAGTCCGCTAGATGCTTCCGTCAGTGCGACGCACGCTGGCCGAAACTAGGGGTTTCATTCTGATTTGAGTATAACAGCGAGAAGCCGGGAACTCCTGGGTGCAGCACTGCGGTAACCGCTTTCAGCCGCTGAGGCGGCTTCTCGTTGTCAGGGCGGGATTTGAATCCCGTTGTAAGGCAGTAGTGACGAACAGGGCCCGATGAAATTTTGTTCATGAAAAGTCGGAGACGCTATGTCTCCGGCTTTTTTCATGGCGTGGATAATGCTATAATCAATAGGGCGCAGCAGATCGCCGGCTGAGTAGTATGACAACGTTAAATTTCAATAATTAGACAGGGCTCACAAGATGAACAGGATTCTTCTTCTGCTGTAGCAATCTTGTCAATTCTGTAAATCTTGTCTGATTTAAAGTTGTCGTAGTAATCAGTTTTTTGCGTATCGAATCCCCACCACAGATGACCGAGACAATACCCGATGACACCTATTCATTCGCTACGAGGGTTGGAAATTCTAGATAGTCGTGGCCGCCCCACAGTCCAAGCAACTTGCCAACTGCGCAGTGGCGCGATGGGTACGGCATCGGCCCCCTCCGGTGCCTCGACGGGAGCAGCCGAAGCCCATGAGCTGCGCGACGGCGATCCCCAACGCTACCGCGGATTGGGTTGTCGCCAAGCCGTCGCCAACATCAACGGTGAACTCGCCAATGCGTTTTGTGGCCGCGCAATCGACAGCCAGCAACAGCTTGATGAAACAATGACGACATTGGATGGCACGACCCAAAAGCGCCGCTTGGGGGCCAATGCGATCTTGGCGGTGTCGCTGGCTTTTGCCCGTGCCCTGGCTATCGAACGCGAGCAACCGCTCCACCACTATTTTTCATCGCTCTTACAGACTCCAGCAGCACCAACCTTGCCCCGCCCCACCATCAATCTCTTTAGTGGCGGTAAACATGCCGGCGGTCAGGCCCCGATCCAGGATGTGCTGCTGGTCGCCGCCGCCGCACAAAGTGTGGATGAAGCGTTAGCGACCACCGTTGCCGTCTTTCAAGCAGCGGCCGAGCTCTGCCAGGAAAAGTATGGCATGCGGCTGCTCACCGCCGATGAGGGTGGATTGGCACCGCCCTTTACCAATGCCGAAGCGATGCTCGCCGATGCCGTTGCCGCGATAGAACGGGCCGGCTATCGACCAGGTCAAGACGTTTGTCTCGCCGTCGATGTTGCGTCCAGCCACTTCTATCAGGATGGCTTCTATCAGTTAGATGGCAATCAACTCAGCAGTTCAGAGATGATCGACCAGTTAGCCGATTGGGTTACCCGCTATCCGATTGTTAGTGTGGAGGATGGGCTGGCCGAGGAAGATTGGACCTTTTGGCCGCGGTTGCGTCAACGGATCGGCGACCAGGTATTGGTCTTGGGCGACGATTTTCTTTGCACCAACCCAACGCGCATTGCTCGCGCCATCGCAGCGGAGGCAGCCAATGCGCTGCTGCTCAAGGTCAACCAGATTGGCACGTTGACCGAAGCGGCGGAGGCCTATCAACTCGCCCGCGCCGCCGGCTGGATGGTGACGATCAGTGCCCGCAGTGGCGAAACCGAAGATAACTGGCTGGCTGATCTCGCCGTCGGCTGGCGGGGCGATCAGCTCAAGGTTGGCTCGATTACCCAATCGGAACGGCTCGCCAAGTACAACCGTCTGCTGGCGATTGAGGCCGAGACGGGCTGGCCGCTGGTGAAGTGGCCGGCACGCAAGTAATTTCGGCAAACGGAGGCTGAGCTTGTCGAAGCCGGAGCTGCTCACCCTGCAATCTGTACGGTCGTGCTGTCGGCGGGCAGATCGGTGACGACGGACTGAAAGGGGAAGCCCCACCGGGTCATGCTTTGGCTCACTTCGCCATTCCCCGAGCCGGACCACAAGATTGTTGCATCGGGAATAGGCACGTCGGTGTGGATGGTGACCTGAAGATTGTTGCCGTCACGCCGATAGCTGGACCAGCGCACTTGGCGACGTGCGCGTTCCCAACGATTGATCTGCGCTGCGGTCCACCACTCTAAGCCGGCCGCCTTGGCTGCGGCAACCGACTCAAGAATTGACGCAGCCACCCCTTCTTTTTCAATATGCGAAGGGTGAAAGAGCAGATGCAAAACCCCGTAGCTGCGTATGACCGCAGCAAGCAACGGCGTCAGGATCGCCGGCGGCGCAAAGACGATCAGATCTTGGGTCGGCGTGGTCATCTCTAGGACATTGAGTGCACGACCGGCAAAATCGACCGGAAAGTAGGGATGAGCGGTGCCAAAGTTAAAGCCCGCTTCGCCCGTCTTCGAGGCACCTTTGGATTGGTCGATCTCAATGCCGTGCGCCATGCACCAGGCAAAGAGTTCGCAATCGCCCTCCCAGCGTAGATAATGGTTCTTGTTGGACACGGGTGCTTGATCGCCAAACATCGCGGTTAACGCCTGCCACTGTTCATGAAACAGATTGGCATCCCACGGGCAGCCGTCACTCATGGCGTCGTAATGCATCGCCAATTCGTGGCCGGCATCGTGGATACGCGCAATCAACTCCTGATCATAGCCGGGCAGGATAACACACCAGGTGGCATTGATCCCGGCTTCTGCCACAACCTCAAGCAATCGCTCTGCCTGTGTCGGCACATTGTTGTCCGTGTCGTGAGAAAGATGGGCTAGGGCCGGTAAATTGCGCGGATAGTACCAGAGCAGCGGCAGCCGCACCTGCGCCGCTTCGGCCAGATAAAAGATCGCGCGCAGGAGCACTTCACGCCACAGGTCGGCGATTGGCTGCAAAAAGGCGGAGAGACCGGGGACTTCTGGTACGGGCTGCCGGTCAAAGAGCCAGTCGAGCACGCCACCGTCACCACTCTTGAGAACGGTATCCCCCACCGGCGCGGTGCCATCCGGCGCAGAAACGCCATCGCGTGTGATCCCAATGCCCTGTTGGATGCGGACAATGGTGCCCGGCAGATCGACCGCTAGAAAGAGACAACGCCCCTGCCCCACCATGCGTTCTGTTGCCCCAACCCGATCAGTCGCCCGCTGATGCGCATCGGCGATTGTCGCCAGCAGGGTGGCCGTGGTGAGATGAGCGGGCAGCCCTTCAAAGAAGTGCAGGGGCAGTGCGAGATGGGCAAGCAGCGGATGGTCAGCGACACGATTGAGATAGCCTTCCCCCAGAGTGCCAACGCCCCCGCCGAAACCGCCAAAGGTCGGTGCTTCCACTGCTACACCCAACAGATCGGCGGCACCACAAACCCCACCAATCGAGAGCCAACAGCCCCCCGCTTCGACCCACGCTTGCAGCTGCTGCAAGAGAGTCGGTGCCAACGCGCTGTCGCCCCCGGTGACAAGAATGCGCAGAGTGGGTAAGGTTGTGGCCAAGTCAGCCGGCATCACGGTGGTGTAGCAGAGCCCGGCGTGCTGCAACAGTTCGTGCAGATAGGTTGGATAGCTGATCGTACGCGCAGCATTGGGCCGCGGTTGTGGTAGCAGGCAGATGCCCAGCGGCACCGAACCATCGAGCGCGGAGAGCGTGGGCGAAGTGAAATCAGGTGCAGGTAGATGAGTTTGCATGCGTTATCCAGAGTTCCTTTAGACCGAGCAGCGCCATAAAATAACACATTTACTCATTAATACCTTCGCCAAACCTTGTTTTGGCGGAAATTTCCAGATGTCATTCCTGCGCAGGCAGGAATCTACTCGTGTAACATGAAGATGGATTCCTGCCTGCGCAGGAATGACGGCTCTAATTTCTGAAATTGGCGAA
>DAOUCA010000016.1:0-16817 GCA_034432375.1 Caldilineaceae bacterium | reverse complement strand
CCAAACCTTGTTTTGGCGGAAATTTCCAGATGTCATTCCTGCGCAGGCAGGAATCTACTCGTGTAACATGAAGATGGATTCCTGCCTGCGCAGGAATGACGGCTCTAATTTCTGAAATTGGCGAAGGTATTGTTATTACGTACGCAGCAATTTCACGGTGTCAAACCCACGGTGTCAAACCCACGGTGTCAAACCCACGGTCTGCGTATGTTTTAAACCGTATTGTCAGCGAACTTGCTTGGGGGCGAGTAAATGTGGTCAGGAAACTTTGAGGGTGGCCAGTTGTTCGGCCGCGTCGGACGCCGAAAGTTCGCCCCGATTAATTTTTTCGAGGATCGCGCGCCGTTGGCTCTTTAGCTCTTCCTCGCGTTGCACTTCGCTGCTGTTGTCAACCTCAAAGCCCAGTTCCTCGATCAACTCATTGAGGCGGCTGCGGATTGTCCAGTAGGAGGTGCCAAGTTCACGTTCCATCTCTTTGACGTTGCCGCGGTTGCGGACAAAAGCTTCCAAAAATTGGACACTCTCCGGCGGCAATTTGCAAAAACGACAGGGCTGATATCGCGCAGTTACCACCGTTTCACAACGAGTGCAGTTGACCCGGGTAATTTCCAGTTCCCCGCCACAAGAGGGGCATTGTTCTAATATTTTGCGCATAATGTATTTCTCCTTACGCAGAGAATATCATGATTTTTATTTATTGTCAATATATTTGTTTAAATTTGCATGAAAATTCAAATATTTGAATTTTCATGCAAATTATTAATTTCCTACGACTATTCGGTTACAGAGAATTAGCTGACGGCACTTTCGTACACCAAATGCATCCCAACCGAAAACCAACAGTGTGCGATATTTCCGAATGGTGTATACTATAAGAAGTATAGTGATAGTTTATTGTCTTGCTCTTTCACCAGAAGCACAGATATCCTAATCAATTCGACCCATCTTATGTTCAGACAGGATCTGTCCGCATGACGCTTCAAATTTATAATACATTGACGAGGAAAAAAGAAGAATTTCAGCCGATTGAGCCGGGCAAGGTGCGCATGTATGTCTGTGGTCCCACAGTCTATGCGGACGCCCACATTGGTCACGCCATGGCGGCTATCGTCTTTGATCTCATTCGCCGTTATCTGATCTATCGCGGCTATGAAGTTCGCTATGTCACAAACTTCACCGATGTCGATGATAAGATCATTCGCCGCGCCAACGAAAGTGGCCAGGATCCGATAGCCCTGGCGACCCACTATGCCGACAAATATCTGCGCCATCTCAAGGAACTCAATGTCTTGCCCGCCGATGTCTACCCCAAAGTCAGTGAGACTATGGGTGAAATTATCGAAATGACAGAAAGTCTAATTGAGCAAGGCTATGCCTATGAACTCGATGGCGATGTCTACTTCCGCGTGAAAAAAGATGATGACTATGGCAAGTTGAGCCGGCGTAGCCTGGACGAAGCGCTGAGCGGTACACGTGTTGAAGAAGACCAACGGAAAGAACATCCCGGCGACTTTGCGCTTTGGAAAGGGGCCAAACCGGGCGAACCCTCCTGGCAGAGTCAATGGGGGGATGGAAGACCGGGCTGGCACATCGAATGCTCGGCGATGAGTCTCCGCCACCTTGGGGAACAGATCGACATTCACGGCGGGGGCAATGATCTGATCTTCCCGCACCACGAGAATGAGATTGCGCAGACCGAGAGCTACACCGGTAAATCCTTTGCGCGTTATTGGATGCACAACGGGATGTTGCAACTCGCCGGCGAAAAGATGAGCAAGTCACTCGGCAACTTGATTACAATCGATGCCTTTCTCAACAAGAACAGTAGCGATGTCATGCGGCTGCTCATCTACTCTGGCCACTATCGCAAACCGGTCGTCTATAACGATGAAACCTTAGCCGCCACCAAGCGCGTCCACACCCGCTTGCTGACCGGTCTGCGTCCCAGCCGTGGGGCAAAAAGCACCGGCGAAGAGGTCGACAAGTTGCGTGAGGCGACGGAAAATGCCCGTGCCAACTTTATCGAAGCGATGGATGACGATTTCAATACCAGCAGCGCCATGGCAACTCTCTTTGAATTGGTGCGTGCAATTAACACGGCGCGTGATGAAGGGGTGGGTGGACCCTTCTTTGATGCCGCACAACAGACCCTGCGCGAGTTGACGGGTGTTCTCGGGTTGACAATGGATGAGGAAGTGGTTGAGCCAACCGGGAGCGGCGATGTCAAACCCTTTGTCGATCTGCTGATTGCGGTGCGCACGGATCTGCGGGCGGCCAAACAGTGGCCGATTGCCGACCGTCTGCGTGATGGGCTGAAAGAATTGGGGATTGTGATCGAAGATACGCCGGATGGGCCGACTTGGCGCTTTGGAGAATAGAAGATAATGAGTGAATTATTATACGGGCGGCGAGCCGTCCTGGAAGCATTTCGAGCGCAGCGCCGCCATATCTATCGACTCTGGTTGGAAGGCGATAAAGAGCCGCAACGGACTGGTATTATCGGCGAGATTTGGAAACATGCCGATGAGGCGGCGATTCCCACGCGCACCATCAAGGGGGGGCTCTTTGACAAGTTAGCAAGCCAACATGCCAATACGCAAGGCGTTGCCTTAGAAGTGGCGGCCTACCCCTATGTCGAATTGGAGGAGTGCTTGGCACGGGCGGCCGAGCGTCAAGAGCCGCCGCTGCTGCTGCTCCTTGACCATCTGCAAGATCCGCAGAATCTGGGAACACTCTTTCGCACGGCAGAAGCGATGGGGGTTCACGGGGTGATCCTACCCGACCGACGTTCTGCCGGTGTTACTGCTGCCGTGGGCAATGCCAGTGCCGGCGCGGTTGAGCATCTGTTGATTGCCCAGGTCACCAATCTCAATCGCGCCATCGAAGAGTTGAAAGCGGCCAATGTCTGGGTGGCCGGGCTGGACAATGTGCCAGGCGCGCTGCCACTGGCCAAGGCGAATTTGTCTGGTGCCATGGCGATTGTTGTCGGTAACGAGGGGGAGGGGTTGAGCCGTTTGACCAGTGAACGATGTGATTTTCTGATTCGCCTGCCGATGCTTGGTCAGATCGAAAGTTTGAACGCGGCCGTCGCCGGCAGTATTGTTCTCCACGCAGCCCGTGCTGCACGCACCATTTGAGCAGCCCGTGCTGCACGCACCATTTGAGTAAAATGCACCAATGAAACTTGAAGCAGTCGATACCCAAGCGCTTACCTGGCGCACTGCCCTCGACGAACTTTATCAACAGTTGGGGGGGAGTGGCAACCCCACCCTGTTGCCCTACCACTTTTTACAAGCGGCCTTTCCGCACATCGGGGGGCAGCTTTTTCGGCTCCTGATGCAGGAACAAGTGGTGGCTATCCTCTTTTTGTTGCCCCACCCGGCTCCGGTTCAGGAAGATGGTTCAGCGGATCTGGAGCATGGCCAACAAACGCAAGGCTCTTTACCAGCGTACATTGCCCGTTGCCACAATCTTGCGGCTGACACTACCTTTGATCCCCTCCAGTTGCAAGCGTTGCTTACGCAATCGCTCAACAATGCCCATGTCACCCTTTATGATCCACAGGCAACGCATACATACACAGCCACGGCGCAAGCGGTTGGTGCCCTTACGATAGGCCGTCCCAACAAAGAGGAGGCCAGCGCCATCCGTCTGCTGCAACAGAAAATTTGGGGAAGCCCACCGGAATATCTTTACCCCGTCGATATCCACAGCAGCGATTTCCCGCTGGGCACCACCCTTGTAGCCCGTGTCGACGGGGCCGTTGCGGGTTTTCTCTTTGGCTTTTACAAGGCGGACGGGCCAACCCTGCCGGCTGACTGGCAGAAACGCTGGCACGGTGATCTGCGTATCGAGTCACAAGTCATGGGGGTTCTGCCGGAACATCGTGGGCTGCGGATTGGCTATTTGCTGAAACGGATCCAAGCAGAAGAGGCATTGGCCGAGGGCATTGGCATTATCCACTGGACAGTTGATCCACTCCAGTACCCTAATGCTGCGCTAAACTTCGGCTTGTTACGCGCCGTTGCCTTTACCTTTACGCCCGATTATTATGCCTTCCGCAATGAGCTAAACCGCGGACCAGCCTCGCGCTTTAGCCTGACCTGGTTAATTGGCTCGGCGCGCGTCCAGGGCAAACCACTCCACGATGCCCGCTCAGCGATCCTGCCCCTGGCGCAGCATCCGGAAATTATCCGTGTCAATCATGGCTGGCAACGAGCAGAGTTCAGTGCCACCGCACCGATGTTGGCGATTGAGATTCCTGCAGATTGGACGGGGCTCCAAAAAGCGAATCCGGAGGAGGCACTGGCCTGGCGGGCGACGACCGACCGCTTGTTTAGCCATTACATTGGGAGCGCGCCGGGGAAATATGTGGCGACCGATGTCGGGGTAGATGGGGAACGGCGCTACTTGATTATCCAACAGGTGACGGACTATCTGTGGCAGCGGCTGGAGGAGACATAGTGCGTGTTACCTGTTACGTGTCGCATGAACTGTTAGTGAGCTATTGGCCTGCGGTCCCAATAAATTTATATCGGTGCCGCACAATCGAATGATTCCCAATAAGCAGTGAAGATAGGGTGACAGTTCACGCAACACGCAATATGTTCTACTTCTTATCCGGCAGTTTATAGTCAATCCCCTGCTCAGTTTTCAGGCGCCGAGCTGCTTCCTTCTCAACATCGTCATCGCTGCGCCCCATGGCCCAACCCGATGCCCGTACATTCGCCTTTTCCAATGTAAAGGCAATCTCCTTATCACTGTTGGCAAACACTTTATCCCACCCGCTCAGTAAATCCCAAGACATCGCTGATCCTCACTTTCTCGGCTGTGCTACGTACCCTCCCAAAGAGTAAGTAACAGCAACCGTCAGGCCGTCGACAAGTTTCCCGGTTGTCGACGACAAACAGAAATCAGATGCTATTCTTGACATCGGCTCGGCATCGCCTAATAGATGCACGAGACCCTTGTAGCCTATAACAATTATAGACTAGATTCAATAGCTAAATTGTAGAGAAATGTCCAAGATTGGCGAGATCGATTTACCACGAGCAAACGCTTTGGCAAGGTTTGATGGATTTTGCGCAATGAGGCTAAAGTGAAGGCAAAGAGATTAAAAACTTTGTAAGATGGGAATATTATAAACAAATAGGTAGCAGGTGGCAGGTGGCAGGTGGCAAGTAGCAGGCGTGCTCAGCTGCTACTTGCCACCTGCTACTCGCTGAGCGTAGCGGCTTAACCGCCCAGCAGTTGCCCATAAACGGCAATTTGGCGCGCCAGCGCCGCTTGATGGCGTTGGTGGCGCTCGGCATTGGGCAGATAGGTTTGGCCAGTTTCGGCCGCGCGGGCGCTCGGCTGATCGATGAGACCAAGCTCCTCCAACGCCAACAGGGCAACGCCGCGGCTGGTCAATTCGTGCTCGGCCAGGGCAATAATGGGCTGATCCAGTACATCGGCCATGATCTGCAACCAGGCCGGCGACCGTAATAGACCACCGCCGCTGGCAATGATCTGCTGTT
Source organism: Caldilineaceae bacterium (assembly GCA_034432375.1). Lineage (GTDB taxonomy): Bacteria > Chloroflexota > Anaerolineae > Caldilineales > Caldilineaceae > JAHBVH01. The sequence continues at coordinate 11,298 of DAOUCA010000016.1, read as the reverse complement.
TATTCTCGCCCAAGTAGGGTTTAATGCGCCCATAGATAATCGCAAAGCGGTAGGCAATCCCTTCAAGCGCAGCCTGTACAATATCAATCGGGCGTGTGTTGAGGGTAAAGTCGACGAGGCTGGCCCGGGCACTGCCCTTCCAACCGGGGGCGCGTTCGCCTGCCACAAAAGGGAGTACGGTGAGACCATGTGCCGCCGGTTGACGGTCGGCCAGCTCTTTTTCTAACTGGTCGCCGGGCGGCAGTTGCAATGTTTCGCGCAGCCACGCATAGAGATTGCCCCCTTCTGTGGTTGCACCACCCAGCAGACCCCGGTTGCGTGTTACGCGGTAGAACCAGAGCCCTGCCGGCACTTGGGGAATTGCCGGTGGTAGGACAACGCGCATGGCACCCGTCGTGCCAATCGTCAAGGCAATCCGCTGTGGATGATCGCAGCCACTGCCAATATTGGCCGCGGCCCCATCCCCAATTGTCGGCAGCCAGGGCAGATCCTTCAAGAGCGGCCAACGTTCGCTCCACGGTGGCAACAATCCTTGTAACGGCGCGTCGACATCGCCCAGCAGGGAAAGTTGCTCGGCACTTATTGGCAACTCTGCTAGCCACGTTTCATCCCAGGTGAGCGTATGGCGATTGAGTAACCCGGTCCACGAGGCAACACTATAACTGGCGATCCGTTTACCAAAGAGCTTCCAATAGAGGTATTCGCCAAACGACAACCAGAAGACGCTCCCGCGCAGCCAATCGGGGTGTGTCCGTTCCAGCCAGCGAAAACGGGATGGCAGATAGGAGGTATGCAGCAGACAGCCGGTACGATCGTGACTTTCGGCCAGTGCCGCTTCCCCAAGCGCTTGGCGCAGGGTTTCGGTGTCGTGGACATTGCGTGTATCGGCATAGGTAAAGATTGGCGTCACCGCTTCACCGGCAGTGCTCACCCCCAGGACATTGCTGACAAAGCTGTCGCTGGCGACCGCGGCAATTTGTCTTGCACGCGGCCCCGCCATGGTCAGACACTGGTCGATCACAGCCACAACATTTTGAAAGAGTTGATTGGCATCAAAAACGGCACCACCATCGGCTGTTGTCTGTAAAGTATTAGCCACCTGGGCAATACAATCCGGCAGTGCCTGTCCCTCTTCGTTAAAGAGCAACGCGCGGGTCGAGGTCGTGCCAATATCAAGCGCTAAGATTAATTTGGTCATGGTGGTTCAACTACCCTTACAACTTTAGCCCGCTCATGACCACGCCAGAGATAAAATAGCGCTGTGCCACGGCAAAGAGCGCGATTACGGGGATGGTCATCACTGCGGCGGCGGCCATCAGCAGATGATCGCGCGGGTCGCTTGTCTCCATGGGAATAAATTGGAAGTAGCGCAGCCCAATGGCCGCGGTGTAGAGCGGTTGGCGGTTGAGATAGATAAAGGGGGCAAAGAAGTCATTCCACTCGTTGAGAAATTGCAGGATCGCTACCGTGGTCAGCGCCGGCTTCATCAGCGGCATGATGATACTGACGAGGATGCGCAAGGGATTGGCCCCATCAATCAGCGCCGCTTCATCAAGATCGCGCGGGATACTGAGAATAAATTGGCGCAAGAGAAAGATCATAAAGGCCCCACCGCCCAGCCACGCTCCAATTGTCAGCGGTACATAGGTGTTGATCATTTTGAGCTTAAACCAGAGTAGATATTGCGGGATCAAGGTTACCGTTGCCGGGATCATCATCGTGCCCAGCATGAGCACAAACCAGACTGATTTGCCGACAAAGTTAAAGCGCGCAAACGCGTAGGCCGTCAAGGTGGAGGTGATCAACGTGCCGGGAATTGTAATGGCCACAATGAGAAAGCTATTGAGCAGCCAACGCGCAAAGGGTACCGTGGTAAAAACATCGGTGTAGTTCGACCATTGGGGGGTCGCCGGATAGAAATGGGGGGTAAACGAGCGTAATTCTTGCCATGTCTGCAGCGAGCTGGAAACCGTCCAATAAAGGGGAAAGGCAAAGCTTAGCCCGGCGACGGTGAGCAAGATGTAGGTCATGGTCTTTAGGAGGAAACGCCGCCGTCGGATCGATGTTGTATACGAACGATCAACGGTCAAAGTTGGTACGCTTCTGCTCTCGGTTGCTGTTGCCATTGTCTTCTGTTTCCTTCTATGGAAGAGTTACTTGGTTCGCTGATTGCATGGGCTGTATAAAACGGATCTCTTCTGGCACGAAACCAAGAACTGCGTCAGTCACACTACGATACAAATGTTGCTGTTACATCGACTTTGTCTAAAACTGGCAAATCTTCGTATAAAAAGCAGCGCGCCCCCCGATGTTGATCGACCTGATATAAGGGTGGTTTCTGTGTCCAACACTTCTCCATGACCGCCGGGCAGCGGTCGGCAAATTTACACCCATGTGACGTGCGCGTCGCTTCCAATAAACGCAACGGAACATCGGCTTCCTCGTCCCGCTCCCAATCGCGCACGGCGTGCATTTTGGGGATTGAATCGACCAATAGCTGGGTGTAGGGATGCTTGGGATTGCGGATCACATGGTCAACCGAGCCAGCTTCGACGACCGCACCCCGGTACATCACAATAATATTTTCGCAGATCTGGTAGGCGGTCGTCAGATCATGGGTCACATACAAAATCGAGATACCCAAATCGCGGTTGAGCGTACGCAGGCTTTCCAGGATCGTGGCCCGCAGTGAGGCATCGACCATCGAGACCGGCTCATCGGCCAGGATCACTCGCGGCTTGAGGATCAGCGCCCGCGCTACCATGACACGCTGTCGTTGGCCGCCGCTGATCTGGTGCGGAAAGCGGCCCAAAATCTCATCCGGCCGCAGCCCCACCGTTTCGAGCGCCTCCGCAACAAGACGGCGCGCATCGGCTTTGGATTTCGCCAGCTTAAACTTAGATACTGCGGCAAAAAGCAGATGATCGGCCTTGTAGAATGGGTTGTAGACACCAAAGGGATCTTGGTAGATCGGCTGCACGTTGCGCAGAAATTTCTTGTATTGTTCCCCAGACATCGTCGCCATATCGGTGCCATCATAGAGCACCTGCCCAATACTCGGCTTCACCACGCCCAGCAACAGGCGCGAGAGCGTCGTCTTGCCACTGCCACTTTCGCCGGCCACCGCCGTCATCGTGGGGCGTTCGGCCGGGATCGAAAAGGTGACATCTTCAACTGCTACGGTCTGTTGTCTGCTAAAGGTGCCGCCACCAAAGGTTTTGGTCACATTCCGTACTTCCAAAATTGCCGTCACGTAAGATTCTCCACGCTATTTTAACCCCCGCCTACCCTCCTACGCTCGCGAGGGTTTGGGTCACTGCCATTAAGTGAAGGAATACTGGTTCCCACGCTCCGGCGTGGGAATCCTATTAGGACGCTCCAGCGTCCAGTGGCCGTACTGGACGCTGGAGCGTCCTGGAGTGCATTCCACGCCGGAGCGTGGAACGAGTTTTCACTAACATAATGGCAGTGATGGTTGGTTGTGTAGTTTATTCATACAAAAGACAGGCTACCTGCCGCCCATCCCCTTTATCCTCTTGCCCTGGCGCTTGCAACACTGGCGCGACCTCTGCACAGCGCGCCATCGCCTGTGGACAGCGGGGTTGAAAGAGACAGCCCGACGGCAGATCGATGAGCCGCGGCGGCATCCCAGGAATACCAACCAGCCGCTCCTGTTTCTTGTCCAGGCCAGGCACACTTTGCAGCAAGAGTTGCGAGTAGGGATGGAGCGGTGCCTCGACCATCTCTTTGATCGGGGCCAGATCGACCAGTTTCCCGGCGTACATGACGCCGACGCGGTCGGCAAATTGCGCAATCAAGCCCATATCATGGCCAACAAGAATGACGGAAGCGCCCGTCTCTTTCTGTAGACGCCCGAGGGTTGTCATGACTTGGCGCTGTACCACCACATCAAGCGCGCTTGTCGGTTCATCGGCGATGATCAACTTCGGTTTGAGCGCAGTGGCCGTCGCCATGCCGACGCGCTGTTTCATGCCGCCGCTCAATTCGTGCGGGTACATGCGCGCCACACTCGCCTTTAAGCCGACATGCTCCAGCAATGAACGTACCAATTCGCGCGATGCCGAACGGCTTTGGCGGATGCCATGATCTTCCAGCCCATCGATAATCTGATCTTCAACCCGCATGACGGGGTTGAGTGCGTTCATCGCCGATTGGGTGACCAGCGCCACCTCATCCATACGCACCAGGCGCATCTCTTCGTCGTTAAGTTTGAGCAGATCTCGACCATTAAGCAGGATCTCCCCCTGTACAATGCGCGCCGGTGGCTTCAGGAGGCGCATGAGTGATAACGCCAAGGTGGTTTTACCACAGCCCGATTCACCGACCAGGGCAATCCGTTCGCCTTTGCGGATCGTCAGATTGACACCACTGACCGCTTTGACGGCACCGGCTTCCGTCTCGTAGTGGACGTGCAGATCGCGGATCTCCAGCACCACCTCTTCTGCGGGTGCCGCAGAGCGTTGTTGTGCGCGAGTTTGGCGTTCTGCACGGGGTTGGGCCACTTCTGCCATTAGACACTCCCCTATACACTTCTTCGCAATCGTGGATTGGCCCATTCGTCAAGTCCCTGTGAGACGAGAAAGAGACCGACAAAGAGAAAGACAATAATAAAAATCGGGGGTACCCACCACCACCACCAACCGTTGATCAGCGAGCCATACCAGATGTTCCAATAGATCGTCATGCCAAGGGTGTTTGCCTCAAAGGGGCCTAAACCAAGCGCTTCTAGCCCAATCGAAGCCAAGACTGCCCCCGAAACCGCTAGCACAAAAGTTGAGACGATGTAAGGCATGAGGTTGGGCATCATCTCTTTGATGATAATTTCTGGCCCGCTCATGCCGGTAAAGCGTGCCATCTCCACATAGGATTGGCGGCGGATGACCAGCACTTGGGAGCGCAATGTGCGCGCCGGGCCAAGCCATGCGAGTACGGCAACGATCAGCGCCATCTGATTGACTGACATATTCCCCGGTACCGAGATCGCAATGACGACGAGCACAAGCAACGGCGGCACGGTGCGCAAAATGTCGACCACCGACCGGATCACCGTATCGATGGCCCCGCCATAGTAGCCACTGATAAAGGCCAACAAGGTACCGATCACCACACCAATCGTACCCGCAGCGAGACCGATCCACAAGGTCTGCGGTGTACCATCGGCCATAACGGTGAGGATATCTTTGCCCAGGCGATCCGTGCCCAGCCAATGCTCAGCGGAAGGGGGTTGGCTGGGGCGAAAGGAGAGGGGGCGCGCATCTTCGAGATTGGTGGTCAATTTGCCGATGATGATAAAGAGGAGCAACAGCAGCAACATCGCCAACCCCGCGATCAAGATCGGATTGCGGCGGATGTACCGATAGAAACCTTGCGCTCGACCGGCCGACCGGACGGGAGTCGTCGGGGCCGACATCGTCAAAGGGCGGATGGGTTCACTCATCTGTGTCACACTACTCACTCCTATAGGTAATGCGTGGATCGAGGAAAGGATAGATCAGGTCGATAATCAACATGGTAAAGGCGACGGTTACGATAATCATGAAAACAATCCCCTGGATGACAAACCAATCGTAGCCCTGGATCGCCTTGAGCAATACAGACCCCAAGCCAGGATAGCCAAAGACCACTTCCACGAGGATCGCGCCAGAGAGGATCGTGCCTAACGTTAAGGCCAGCCCCGTAATTTGGGGTAAAATGGCATTGCGCATGGCATAGCGAAAAAAGATGCGCGGCTCTTTTAGCCCCTTGGCTTCAGCTTGTAACATGTAATCTTCGCCCTGAATGGTCACCATCATCGAGCGCATGCCCAGCGCCCAAAAGCCGATCTGCGCAAGCACAATCGAGAAGGCCGGCAGCATGGCATGATCAAGCACATCGATCCAAAAGCTCAGGGTCATCTCGGGGATCCGCTGCGCGCCATAGCCGCCAAAGAGGGGGAAGATTTCAAATTTGAAGGCAAAGATGTAGAGCAAAATGATCCCCATGAGGTAGAAGGGAACCGCCGAAAGGGTAAAAAAGGCTGGAAAGACGACGCGTAGTAACCAAGGTGCCTTACCCCAGGCCATCAGCGCGCCCACAATGGTGCCAATGACAAAACTAATCAGCGTCGCCGTCAGCAGTAGACCGACGGTCCAGGGCACAGCCTGCCGGATCATCGACAAAACCGTCGCCGGGTAGTTGGAGATCGATTGGCCAAAGTCAAGCTGTGCGGTGTCAGTTAAATAAGTCAGGTATTGACGCCACAGCGGTTTGTCCAAGCCAAATTTGCGATTGTAAGTTTCAACCAATCCCTTGGTATCTTCGTTTGAGGTACCAACACCCTGCATCTCTAACTGCGAAATTTTTTGGCGAATCGGATCCTGACCAGTTATACGGGGAAAAAAGAAATTGATCGACGCCGCCACAAAGGCGATGACGAAAAATTGGGCAATTCGTTTGAGCAAATATCCTAAGGTCATAGTATTTCGTTCTGAGAAATTCTATGAATTCTTAGCGGGGCACAGGAATCCGCGCCCCGCTAAGAATTCATAGATCTTTACGGTGCGTCGGTCGGTTCCAAATTCATCAATGTGTAGGCAAACCCGGTGTGTGGGTGGATGCCGTTCATGTATGGATCGGTGGCAGTAGTCGGCCAGTTGGTCCAGTAGTGTTGATTGATGCCAGCACGATTGTAGAATTGGACAAGTTGCACATCCGGCAGATCTTGTAGCCAGATATCCATCGCCTGATGTTCCAGTTCGCGTACCGTTGTCTCGTCGGCAGCAGCGGCCAACTCTTCAACGAGGGCATCAAAATCGGGGTTGGAATATTGGAAGAGATTGCCCGAATCACCGGTGGTATAGAGTTGCAAAGTACGATAGATGGTGCCAGATTGGGCGCCATTGTGACCAAAGAGACCACATTCATAGGTGCCGCCAGCCAGTTGGTCATAGGCATCGGTCGGTTCTGAATAGCCGGACTCAATGCCATGTTGGCGCAAGGTTTCGGCCAGCACTGGCCCCAGATCGGTCCAAAGGGCAAAGCTGGTGATGTTACATTTGATGCGGTCACCCGTGGAATCGGCCCAGAAGCCTTCGCTATCTTTAGTATAGCCCGCTTCGGTCAGCAGGGCATCACCCTCAGCCTCATCATATTTGCCCGGTTCATACTTGGCTTCGAGATCGGCCAGATTGTCGATGCTCGCCTGGAGACCAGCAAAGGGCGGGAAGGGCCAGTAGGACAACTGCCCCTTGCCATCATAGGCAAAGTCGATCAACTTTTGGCGATCGAGATAGCGGTTGATCGCCCAGCGCACCTTGGGGTTGCTCAGATGCTTATCCTTGTTATTCAGGTGCAGCGCGGTTGGCCACCAGGAAACCATCCCATAGGGACCTTCGCGCCCGGTCCATGTTGTAGTATCGGGATTCTCAGAGAGAATCTTTTCGATGATATCGACCCGCAAATCATGGGTCTGATCGATCTCGTTGCGGATCATTGCCGTGGCTTGGCTCTGGTCATCGCCGATTGTTAACTGTGTAAAGCGTTCGACCTTGGGCAGATCATGAAAGCCGGTGGCGCAGGCCCACCATTCATCACAAGTCTTGACGCGGTCGATCATGCGGCGGTTATCATCGGCAAAGGCGAGTCGCCACGGACTGGTGGTCACAGGGCCGGCACCGTCATTATAGGCTGTGTACTCCGCCCAATCTTTATCTTTCCAAATATGCTCCGGCACAATAAAGGTCGCCGAATCACCTTTGGCAACGATCACCTCGTCATGAAAGCGGGGTGCCGGGACATTAAAATCGATGGTAACGGTCAGATCATCGACCGCGGTGGCTTCTTTGACGTAGACTTGGTAGACCCCACCCAAGCGCACCGTGCTGCCCAGATCGCGCAAGGTGTTCAGCGTATAGGCGACATCGTTGGCGGTGAAAGGCACGCCATCACTCCAGGTGACACCCTGGCGCAGATGGTAGGTCAGTTGTGTGGCATCGTCATTGTACTCCCAGCTTTCAGCCAGCCAGGGATAAGAGTGGCCATCAAGCATGTCGGCATAGACCAATGGCTCGTGGAAGAATTGGATCCCGGCCTGATGGGTGCCGCCGAGGTTATAGGGGCTCCACATTTCGCCAGGTGGGTAGGTCGTCTTTTGCGCGACGATGACGGTGCGGTTGCGTGGCACTTCACCGGCTGCTGCTGGTGCCGCGGCATCAGTAGCAGCCGTATCGGCGGGCGCTGTGTCGGCCGCGGCTTCACCCTGGGGAGCAGGGGCTGCCGGTGCACCGCCACCGCACGCCGCAAGGAGCAGCGAGAAGATGAGCAGAAAACTCCACAATGCGGTAAATCGTTTCATACAGTTGGTTCTCCTTGAAATACGTATTGATAAGAGAGGTATTGAGCAGAGCAAGCTCTGGTTGGTTGGCGTATGAGTTGACCTTGAATATTCAGGCTGTTTGGTAGCTGTTTTGTATAACTGGGAAGCAACTCTAGGCCAAGTCAGCTGAATTGATCACGCGATGGATTTTGGAGAGAATTCACATTTGCATTATTCTCTAGGCGAGCCCGGCTGCGTGACGGCCGACGGCGGGATCACCAGCCGCGTAGAAGGTGCCATCATCAGGGTCGATGGCTAGCATGACCGGCACGGCGATCGGGCGCTCTTTGACCTCAACATGATGGCCGCGGCTAGCTAGATCATCGCGCACCCCTTCGCCGATCTGATCACTGATGCTCAGGGAGCCTGCTTTGCCAAAGGTCTTTGGCCGGTTAGGATTGGGATCAAACGAATCTTGATGATGCTCGGTGGCAAAGCGGGGCGCGGTGACGGCATCGGCTGGGCTCATGCCAAACTCGATATAGTTGAGCAACAAGCTCAACGCCGCCTGATCTTGCAAATCGCCGCCAGCGACACTGATCGCCAACACCGGTTTGCCATCCTTCAGGACTAAGGTTGGCGTCAATGTGATGCGGGGACGCTTACCCGGTTGGATGCAGTTGGGATGGCCTGCCGTCGTGTTGAGGCTGCGCAGTCGATTGCCATAGCTGACGCCGGTTGTACCGCTACCGCCGGCATGGTAGACATTGGCGCTTGGTGTGGCCGAGACAACATTGCCCCAGCGGTCGGCGATGACACAGGTGGTGGTGCCGCCAATGCCGGGGCGAAATACGCCTTCCTTTAGCGGTTGCATGGCATAGGGATCGCCGGGTCGGGCTTCAAGCGAGGCATGTTCTTTATCGATCAACGGCTGACGAATCGCCGTATATTGAGCCGACAGTAGCTGCGCCAGCGGCACATCGACAAAGTTCGGATCACCATAATATTCATCGCGGTCGGCCATCGCCAATTTCAACGCTTCGATCAAGACGTGAATATAATCCGCCGAGAAGTGGCCCATTGCGGGCAGATCAAAGCCCTCCAGTAGCCGTAGCGCTTGGCAGAGATAGGGGCCTTGCGTCCATGGCCCACATTTATAGACTGTATACCCTCGGTAGTCGACGGCAACCGGTTCTTCGATCAATGTTTTGTGCGCCGCGAGATCGGCCCGCCGTAGGAAACCTCCCTGTGCAATATAAAAAGCCTCTAACTCTTCGGCAATGTCATTGCGTTCGGCGTTGCGACCGTAGAAGCGATCACAGGCTGCTTGCAAGCGTTTCTCGCGGCTACCCGTGGTGCGCTCCTCTTCATCCACCATACGCCGCAAGGTGATGGCTAAATTGGGATGCCAGGGTTCGTCACCGGCGTCGAGGATCGCCAGCGTGGGCGCGATAATTTCGGCAAACGATTTTGTGCCATAATGCTGCAGCATGGTAATACATAGATCGACCACTGACGGCACCGGTGCCATCTTCATATCCCTGTCGGGGATTCCATTGGCCATATACCAGTCGATCGCCGATTGGGCCAGCGGCGCGCCACCCATACCGGAGAGCGATTTCACGGCACCACTCTTGGCATCGTAATACAGCACTGGTACTTCGCCGCCAATCGAGCAGGCTCCATGATCGGTGACATTGAGCGCCAAGATGGTGGCGGCAGCGGCATCGGCAGCGTTGCCCTCATTCGCTAAAATTTCGATCCCGGCGGCAACCGCCTTGGCCCCACCGGCGGCAACTGCGCCTCTTTTCCCCGTCGCTTGCCAGCCAATGGCCGACGCATCGATCTGTGGCATCGTAGATTTATTCTCCGTAATAAAAGACCCAACGCTTTGACAACTGCATTTGGAAGACTGTCAACGTGATAATAATAATCGCAAAGAACCAGGCCAACGCCGCGCCATAGCCCATGTTAAAGTAGTCGAAGGCCTGTTTCCAGATATGCAGGCTAAAGAACCAGGTGGCGTAGCCCGGCCCACCCTCAGTGGCGACAAAGGCGGCGGCAAAAGTTTGGAGCGCACCGATGATCCCCAATACGGTGTTAAAGAAGATCGTCGGCGTCAACAGGGGAATCGTTACATGACGGATACGGCCCCAAGTGCCGGCCCCATCAATATCGGACGCGTCGTAGAGCTCTTCCGGGATGCCCTGTAGGCCGGCCAGAAAGATGATCATCTGCGTGCCACCGATACTACTCCAGAGGCGCATAAGAATTAGGGAAGGAATCGCCCAGCTGCGGTCGCTAAACCAGCCCGGCGGATGGCTGACCCCCCAACTGATCAACGTCTGGTTAACAATGCCAAAGTTGGTATCGAGCAGCCATTTCCAGAGCACCACCGAGGCGACCAACGGCACCAGCGTCGGCATGAAGAAGAAGGTACGATAGACTGAAACGCCGCGCAGTTTTTGGTTGAGCAGAATTGCCAGTAACATGGAGCCAAGCACACCAAGTGGCACACCCACACCGGCAAAGTAAAAGGTGCGCCACAGCGAATCCCAAAAAAGATCATCATTGGTGAACATCTTGACATAGTTATCGGCACCGATAAAGGTCGGCGTGCCGATCACATCGTACTTGGTCAGGCTGAGATAGAGCGACCAGAGGCCCGGCCCCACAAAGAGACCAAAGAAGCCAACCAACCACGGCGTCAGAAAGAGATAGCCGTAAAGATTCTCACGCCGTTTTTTGCGTGACCAGCGGTTTGTGCGGGTCACTGTTGCCGTTGCTGCCATTGGTGATTTCCTGTTCACTGGGGAGGTAAATCGGTACATAAGTACATAAGTATATCTAATACCTTCGCCAAACCTTGTTTTGGCGGAAATTTCCAGATGTCATTCCTGCGCAGGCAGGAATCTACTCGTGTAACATGAAGATGGATTCCTGCCTGCGCAGGAATGACGGCTCTAATTTCTGAAATTGGCGAA
>DAOUCA010000015.1:0-52688 GCA_034432375.1 Caldilineaceae bacterium | reverse complement strand
ACCATTACCCACAAGTGTGCGGCGAGCGTGGCGTTCCGGGGACGGCACACGAGTTGATGCGTTACCAGAGCGCATCTGTGCCGTCCCCGGAACGCGACCCTACCACCGGCCCACAAAGATGTGGGTAAAAGTAAGCCGATGTCGGGGAGGGGCCGGGGGTGGGGTTGGTAGGTACCATGCCTGGTAACTAGTTGCGCTTGTAGAATCAATCATAGCATAAAAAACAAGCGTTAATTGTTCGCTAATTTGCTGCAATGGGCGCTTTTGGGGTACGGTTGCACTCTAGTTTGCCGCGGAATTTTGCAGTGGAATTTTGCAGTGGATGTAGAGAGGATGCTTGTCTGACACACGGGAGGGATGAGAGCAAAGGCTATGAGTGGTGTATTGCAGCTGCAGTTGCTGGGCGATTGTCAGATCATCTACAACGGTGTACCAGTAACCTCCCTCACGTTGACTAAGGCGCGCGCGCTGCTCTCCTACCTCGCGGTAACCAATCGCTTCCATCCGCGTGCACACATCGTTGATCTGCTATGGACGGAACTGCCGGAACGTGATGCTCGCCGCAATCTGCGCGTCGTTCTAACCAAATTGCGTCAGGCCATTGGCGATCAGCTTGAAACTTCACAGACGCACGTTGGACTACGGGTTGGTGTGCCACGGCAGGTCGATGTGGTCGCCTTTGTCAAAGCTGCAGAACAGATTGGTAAGGACCAAACCCTACCCCTACCCCCCGCGATGGCCGATACCCTCACAAGGGCCTTTGCCCTCTATCAGCATGATTTTCTCAATGGATTGGAACCCTCCCATGCCCCTGGGTTTGAGGAGTGGATGTTGCTGGAACGGGAACGACTACGCCAACTCGCTTTCCAAATCGGCGAGCGTTTGGCAGCGCACCATGAGGCAATGGCCGAGTACACAACGGGTATCAATATCTGTCGGCGCTTGTTAACATTGGAACCGTGGCAAGAGTCGGTGCATCGCCGTCTGATGATATTGCTTGTAAAGAGCGGCCAACAGACGACGGCGTTGCAACAATATGAGCAATGTCGCCGCCTCTTGGCGGAAGAATTGGCCCTGGAGCCAGAAGCGGCCACTCAAGAACTCTATGCGCGTATTCGCCAAACCAAGGTAGTTAATCGTGACTTGGCACCGGAAACGCTGCGTGGACAGGCGAATAGCGACAGGCCCCAATCCCTGCGTACCCAGATACCCCTGCCGACGACGCCCTTCCTCGGCCGCAATGCAGAGATCCACCAAGTGATTGCCCAGCTTACCGATCCGGCATGTCGGCTGCTCACAATCATTGGTCCTGGTGGGATTGGGAAAACGCGTCTGGCAGAAGAAGTAACCCATCAACTGGCTGGTCAAGCAGAGGAACAGGCAACAATCCGCGCGCTTGAATGCTTTTGTGGTGGCATCTTTTTTGTGGCGGCTAGCTCGTTGCCGACCTTTGATGATCTTATTGCGGCAGTAATGATGACGCTTGCGTTGCGCTTTGCAGGCCAAGAACCACCGGAGCAAGCGCTGCTGCATTACCTGGCAACAGAGAAACTGTTGCTGGTCATCGACAATTTTGAGCATCTGGTCACCGATGCCGATCGCCTGCACCATTGGTTGCAACACGCGTCGGGGCTAACACTCCTCGTTACCTCGCGCGAACGGTTAAAGCTATCTGCCGAATGGCTTTTCCCACTACAAGGCTTGTCACTGCCCGCCCTGGACGCGACCATTGATGAGTTGGCAACCAATGATGCCATTCAACTTTTTGTACGACGGGCGCAGCGGGTCAATTTGGGATTTACGCTGCCGGTAGAGCCAGGGTCCAAAGAACGCGCTGCCCTCATTGCCATCTGTCGTCTACTTGAAGGGATGCCGCTGGCCATTGAACTAGCCGCGGGCTGGACACGTATCCATCGTTGCACCGAAATATTGGCAGAAATTGGCCACGATCTTGACTTTCTGGCCAGCGAATTGCGGGATATACCGGCGCGCCATCGCAGTTTGCGCGCCGCCTTTGATCATTCATGGCGGTTGCTCAACAACAATGATGTTACCGTGATGCAACAGTTGGTCTTGCTACCGGCTGGCTTTCGCTCCGATCTGGTGCAGCAGATTGTAGGTGCAACCGCGCCGACCTTATTACGTCTGGTCGACAAATCGCTGTTACAACGTAGCCCTGACCAGCGCTATATAATCCACGAGTTGTTGCGCCAATATGTGGTGCAGCAGTTGACCCTGGAGGAGCGAGACACGATCCTATTGCGGTATGCGCGTGCCTATATGCCTTGGGTCGCCAAGCAATATGGGGCACGGGAAAGCGCTGATGAGGCGGAGGCACTCAATGCTGTTGGTGCCGAGTTTGCAAATTTACGCCTGATCTGGCAGTGGCTTCTGGCACAATCTACCAAGCGTGGTCCGTTGGCCAGTGATGAACAACGTGGTGAGCAACGTGATGAGCAACATGATAAGCAACGTGATGAGCAACATGATGAGCAACGTAGTGAACAACGTGATGAGCAACGTAGTGAACAACGTAGTGAACAACGTGATGAGGAAGAGTTGCTGGAAGCGCTCCATACATTGCTACCGATGTTGGCCTACTACTATATACGGCGCAGTCGGTATCAGGAGGGAAACCGTTATTTCACCGACACACTAACAACGGTAGAAGCGGCGCAGTGGCAGCCCAAAGGGGACCGAATGGCGCGGAAGGACGAAGCCATCGTCGAAATGAAGAGGCTCTTTTGGGCACGATTGATCGTGGTGTTGGCGGATATACGCTTTCATCTAAGCGAATTTGCGGCCGTTGTAACAGAGGTAGAACAAGCGCTCCCCGTTTTCAGGCGACAAGAAGCCGCAGCTAATGAAGCCGAAGCATTGGTCATTTTGGGAAAAACATGGGTTCGTATGGGACGTTATACAGAAGCAGAGGGGGTGCTACAACGGAGCTTGGCTTGGTACCATGGTGGCACAGAATGCACCGTGCGCAAAGAACGTATGGTCGTACTTAATGCACTTGGTATTCTCTACAGCAATCAAGGGCAATTTGCACGCGCCGCCCATTACTACGAAGAGTATCTGGCAATTGCACGGGAGCAAAAGTATCAACGCGGGGTTGCTAATGCCTTGAATAATCTTGGATCCAATTATGCACGCAATGGCGAACATACACGCGCACTTCCCCTCTATCGTGAAACCTACCTATTGGCAGAGCAAGTCGGGGAGCGGCTAATGGTAGCCGTGGCGCTGAGCAACCTAGGCAGCGTTTTTCGTGCACTTCGTAAGTATGAAGATGCCAAGCGCTACTACGAACAGAGCTTAGTCCACTGCCGTGCCATGGGCGAACGACGCTGGACAGCCGCCGGCCTCAACGGTTTGGGGCTTGTCCTTCTTGAACGAGGTGAGCAGGGCGCGGCCGCAATTCACTTCAAGGAAGCGATGACGATCGCTGAATTGATTGCCAGCGCGCCGGATCTCCTCGATGCACTGGCTGGGTTGGGCACAATCGCGCTGTTCGAGTCTAGCGCTGTTGCCGTAAAAGTTGCCATCTTGCTGACCTTTGTTGCAGAACATCCGGTCACCCAAACCTATGCGCGTCAACAGAGTCGCGATGGTCTGATACAACTCACCGCTACCCTCTCGCCAAGCGAACTGGAAGAGGCCAATGAACAGGCAACCTTGCTCGATCTATCCGCCGCCGCGATACTGGCCTGTTCATTGGCCTAAATGGCAGATCAAGCTTTGTGCACGGCCATGCTGTGGCTGGCGTTTGTCCGCCCACTATTGCAGTGTCAAGGAAGTTTCGCTAGATTACGGTTTGTGGGCTTTGTCACGCTGAAAGCGTCTTCAAGGGTATTTACCTGAAGATTCTTGCAGACCTGTCCTCGTAAGGAATGACAGGGATTGATTCACAGTTTATCCTATCAAAACTTCGTTGACAGTGCACTGGTGTTTTGTTAACTAAGTTTTGATAGGTTGGTTAGCGAACGGCGATTGAGTAGGCTGCGGCTTTTGGCAGCCGTATCGAAACGGGAGTGAACGGGTGCCCACTGGGCGCGACTCGCTTGGTTTCGATACGCCCCATACTGCCAGGGCTACTCAACCGGCGCTACCGATCATGACTTATCTGACAGAACACTGGTGCAGTTTCAGGGAAATTATGCTAGATTAGCGTAGGTCACACGTGTCGTGTGGCAAAGGTGGGCCAAGCTCGATTTTACCGGTGTTCCAGGGAGGCAATGGCCCTGTCACGCTTGCAGCGTGACCTACGAAGGAGCGTTCCTAATCTGGCAAAACTTAGCTGACACTGCACTAGGATTTGGTAACGAAAAATCTTTGCAAACAGCGCAAGTTTGCAATGCGTACGTAAGATCGTCGCCTGCAACTTGCAACCTGCAACCTACAACCTGCGACAACTCGTCGGTTTGGGGCGTAGCTTCGTTCTATCTATTATCGCGTGACCAGGGGCAAATAGACGCTCTGATCCATATCTGGTGGCAATACGAATAGCGTCGGCGTTGCCGTCGGCTGCGCCGGTGTTGCTGTGGGTGGAACTGCTGTCGCTGTTGCGATGGGTTGGGCTGGCGTTGGGGTCACCGAGGTGGTGCTGTTTAGAATAATTGTATCAGACCCACTCACGGTCTTGCTGCCCCGTTGCACTTCGATCTCCACCCGGCGTTCGCCGCTGACATTCTGCAATGTCCAACTGATCTCCGGCTGAAAGCTCTGCCAATCACTCCAACTTTGGTCATCATTGCGCAGCCGCATCTGTTGACCGTTGCCATGAATATAGAGGGTCACGTCAGGAACAAAGGCCTGGATCGCTTCGCGATTGATGATCAATGGGGCTTCGCTTTTGCGTTCACCAAAGTCCTGTACCCAGCGGCTATCGAAATAGCCAACACCAATCTCTGTGTAGTTGCCTAAGATATTGCTACGGTGGCCAGGGCTCGCCATCCATCCTTGCATCACCTCTTCCGGCGAAGCGTACCCCCAAGCAATATTCTCACCTAACGTCCAATAGCCGGTATAAAACCCTTTTATCCGATCAGACCAGGAACAGACCTCGGCCAGATTACCATCAACGCGATCTTGCGTGGGGTGACTAAAGTATTTGTCTTCAGCCATGTCGGCCGCATGATAGCGCGCCGCGTCCGTTAGCGCTGCTACCAATTTCATCGGTGGTAGCCCTTGCTCGGCACGCTGCTGGTTGACCAATTCCACAACTTCCGCCTCGTAAATAGCATTCTGTGCCGTTACCACAGTGCCGCCACAACCGACAAAATGGCTTTCGGCTAGCACATGCGACCAGGGCAAGAGAAATAATAGCGTGCAGAGAGAAAGCGCGATAATGAGCGCTGAGCGCTGTCGCAAAGAAGCAATCGACATGTCCATAACTCCTTTTATACATGGCGTCAACTGCAGCGAAACAGGAGGGCTTATAAGCGTATCGCTTCTGCTTCACTGCTGTTGACTGCGCGCATATGAAAAGTGGTATGCTTGCCCGACTGGGCGAAGTGGTATGATGTCGATGTTTCGGGCATACAAGCTAACCAAATATTCTGTAAAGTTAATTCAGTTTACATGGATGTATGTCAGAAAAACATAACAAAACATTGACAGCTTTGTGGCGGATGAGTGGTTCTTTGGCGCGCGGGCAGCGTACAAATGACGAAGCTCCCGTGGCGCTAGTTGTGATAGTTAGTTTCTGTTGCGAAACGCGGAAACGCTTCACGCGAAGCCACAAAGAGCGCAAAGGTCTCGTTGGTGTTTCTTGGCGCTCTTTGCGCCTTTGCGTGAGAAATCGATGTTTCGCAACAAGAACTAGCTAGTCCGTCCCGAAGGGATCGGTTGAGTTTAGCACAGATAGGAGTTACGCAGGATGCCAGTTGAGTAGGCTACAGTTTGCCCTATCGAAACCAGAGGCCTGCATAAGTCCCAATAGACCATCATGGGATTTTCTCCTCAACTCAACCATCCCTGCGGGATAAGCGAAATTCTTATGCGTTCCCATTGTAGAGGAGATGGCTGTTGTGGGGAATGATGAGCGGTTGTGGGCCATCGGGGCGGAAATGGCCGGCCCAAGTCTGTGGATCATAATCGCGTTTTACAAAGCAGGCACGATGCACCGGCACTACATGTCGTAAGCCAATTTCTTCTGCCATCGCCACGCAGCCGGGGAAGTAGGGAAATTCACCCTCGGTTGGATGGGTGGTCATGAAACCCAATTCGGGTTGATGAATGGCAACCGCGGCGATTAGCTCATCATGATCGGCAAAGTTGTTGATGGGATCACCCGTCAAATAGATCACCCGTTCGCCGGCTCGGACCAGATAGCCCAAGTGCGTCACATCTGGTGGCTTGATATTGGCTGATGGATCACCGCCCGGCGGTTTGGCGTAGACGACATTGAGCATCATCGTGCCCAATTCGATCTGGTTGCCGATTTGCACCGTGATGGTCTGTCGACCGGGCACGCCTACCTCGCCAATGATGCGCGCAATACTCTCTACTGGACCGACAAATTTAGCCGATGGTGAAGCTTGATAGACACGACGCAATGTCTCTGGATGTGTGTGATCCATGTGATCATGGGTTAACAAAACATAATCAACCGGTAATGTGGCTTCATCCAATGGCGGTTCGGCGTGGATAAAACGGTCCGCCGGACGTTCATGGGGAAAGTAAGGGTCGATTAGGATTGTCGTGCCCTGGCTATCTTTGAAGGCAAAGCTACTCTGTTCAAACCAGTGCAACGCAATGGTGCCATCGGGTACGGTCAATTCGGCTAATGGGTGCATGGGATTTTCCTTTGTATCTGTAAGCGGGGTGAATTGGAGCGTGTTGCGTAACCGCGGCGCAGTAGCTTGCGTAACCGCGGCGCAGTAGCTTGCGGGTGTTGCGTGTTGCTTGAACGTTGACCGGAGCTTCGCCTGCTCGCTAGAATACTTCGTTTATACCATCCCCACGCAGGACAGATCCAGTCGCACGCCAATCGTTCAGTAACAGTTCACGCAACACGCAACACGAACTACGCAATATTGCAACTAGCCTTAGTCAAAAAATGGAAAGAGCCGCTGCCGATTTTCAGCCGTAAGTGGCGTGCCATATTCACAAGCTTCAAACGATTCGGCATATTGGATCGCTTGTCCCCGTTCTTCCCCGTAGAAGGCAAGTAACTGGTCACGGTATTGATCGGCTTGATAACGTAGACGTGCATCCTGTCGTTGGCGCAACCAAGCGCGGCGCGCTGACAGATCGGAGGGCACTTCCTCCAGATAGCGTCCATTGTAGGGCAACCACTCGTACATTTGCGAGGTGTGACAATGGAGCGCATCGACTTTTTGCTCTACGGTCTCATCGATGGCTACAACGACATCGGGCTGAAAGGGGTAGGGCTTTTGGAAATGATCCCAGGTGTGGACGATTACCGGCATTGTGCGCAGATGGGGCACATGCGATACGACGTTGGGGACCGTGACCATATAAGAGGCATCTTGGACCAACAGCGAGGCATAGCGATGGTCGGGGTGATAATCATTGGGGCGGTGCACCGTAATCAGATCTGGTTGAAAGTCGCGAATGAGCGCAATCACGGTGTCGCGATTTTCGAGCGAGGGCAAGAGCGCACCATCGTGAATATCCAGGGTGATATATTCAACACCCAGTTTAGCGCCGGCGGCGGCGGCCTCTTTGCGCCGGCGCCACGCAAGCGGCGCGCCTCCCTCTTCGTGGTGGCCGGCATCGCCATTGGTTAGGCTAACCATTTTTACGGTGTGGCCGTGGCGGGCGTAGAGCGCGGCTGTGCCGCCGGCCACATAGTCCGGATCATCAGGGTGGGCACCGATGATCAAGATGCGCAAAGATTCTGTAGTGGCTTGACTAGACATGATTTGCTTTCTATCAGATTTTTATCGCTTTGGTGGTTCACAATATCGCGCCTGTGGATACTTCCATCTTGCCGACAGCAAAACATAGGATCTGTCAGCAACAAGCGTCAATGATGCAGTTTACACGGTTTAAGGGATTACTGCCAGGGGGGGAAATTACCTTGTGCGGCCAATTGGTGCATCTGTGCCTTAAAGCGCTTCATAAAGCCACGACGGCTGCCGTCCCAAGCCATCGGCTCGCCGATCAAGACATGGCAAAAGAAGGGGACAAAGAGACCTGTACCTTTGGGCCATGTTTTACCGAGCCCATGTAAAAAGATCGGAACGACAGTGGTGCTAGGCACTCGCTCTACCAATAAGGCCAGCCCAGCCTTAAAATTAGAGAGTTGTTCCGGCTCGCCGCGCGATCCTTCGGGGAAAAAAATCAGAATGTCACCCGCTTCCAATGCGGCAACACTGGTGGCCAGTGGATCCGCACCCTTTTCCTGCCGTTCGCGCTCAATCGGAATGGCCCGCAGAATATTATGCGAAAACCAGGAGAGCGTCGGCGTGCTTAGCCAATAGTCAGCCGCCGCGACGGGGCGCACTTTGGGCAATACGGCAAAGGGAAAGAGCGCCATAAGCACCATGGTATCGAGATGGCTATTGTGATTGGCCGCAATTATCGCCGGCCCCTGCTGGGGTAGATATTCCCGCCCCCGCACATTCCAGCCAATCAGAACCCGCACGACCGGGTGGATAATCAAGGCAAAAAAGAGAAAACGCAGCATGGATGGTTAGCGATAGAGGAGCATCAACAGGAAGAAGAGCAGTGGCGCACCATAGACAAAGGGATAGACTAAATTGAGGATACCACCCATGCCAGGAATCAGATGCTCTTCTTCGCTAATATATAATGCTTGTTGCACAGCACGCACCGTTGCTGTACCAATATAGGCCGATGCGCCGATGACCAACCCAGCTAACATGGCAGCCTGTGGTGCCAGCCAGGTGATCCAAGGACCAATACTCCAGGCAAAGATACCTGTAGCCAAAATACTCGTTACGCCGCCAATGCCATCGACCGAGCTGTTGAAAACGTGGCGTGGCCATTCGTTGACACCCCAACGTGCCAATAGGAAGTGCGCCGCGCTCTGGAGATGAACCATGACCAAGAAGAAGAGCAAGAGCGTAACGCCACTCCCTGCCAGATCGGCTCGTACCGGCCACTCAGTCAAAAGACCAATGTAACTAAAGGTGTAAACCAGGGTAAAAACGCCCCAGCCAACTTTTAGAATCGAGTTGAGCGTTTGAGGGGTGCGGCCAAACTTTTGCAGCCCAATCAGACTGATCACCAAAATATAGAGTGGCATGAAACTTAGGGCCAACCCATAGCCCCCGAGTGCCACACAGATAAATTGTAGTGGAATGCTGAGATAGCCCAAGAAAAGCAGTGGCCGTTCCACCTGGCGCATGGGAATAATGCTAAAGTACTCTTTGAGCGCTTGAAAGCTGACAAACGCCAGGATCATCAACGTTACGGTTTGCCCCGGCACAATGGCAGCACCATAGAGCAACGCCAACAACGACCAGAGCCAGGGCCGGATCTCCACACGCGCCAATTCCCAATAATGGTACATGCCTGACAACAAAGCAATCTCCCCTTTCAAAACCCTCGTACCAGGAGTTACGCACCACTCGGCAGCTGAGCTTGTCGAAGCTAAAGTGCTGCGTAACCCCTGCATTTTTTAGACACCAGACAAAGAACGAAGCCACCGCCCCAAAAGTTCCCGGTAGCGATTGTTGCTCTTGTTTATTCAACACGGTTTGTAACGATCCAGCCATCTTCCCATGTGCCGCCTGTCATTCTGCAAGAATCTTCCAGGTTAGGGTTACTTGGAAACTCTTGCAGAATGCCAGCTTTACTAAACCTGGCTAGCTGGATAAGGTACTACGTTGATTCTATTTTAAACACCTTATCGGGTAACAAGTTGCGGTATGTATAATAAAAATTCAGGGAAGCTACGCCAAATTGCTGGCAGAGAGAGACTGCTATCAATATTCACGTACATCGAGCATGTCGCGCAGTGCATCACCAAGAAAGTTGATGCTGAGGACCGTAAGCGTAATCGCCATGCCGGGGAAGACGGCTAACCACCAGGCCCTAGAGACGAAGGTGCGAGCATCACTAAGGATTAGCCCCCAAGTTGGGGTTGACGGCTTCACACCAAGACCCAAAAACGAAAGCCCCGCTTCGGCCAGAATGGCGGCAGAGATGCTCACCGTGGCTTGAACGATAACCGGGGCAGCGGCATTGGGCAGGATATGGCGCAACATGATCCGCCAATTGGACGAACCGACCGCACGTGACGCGGTCACATAATCCATCGTCCGCAGGGAAAGGACCATGCCACGGACAATTCGCGCAAAGTCATCAAGGAAGGCGAGGGTGACCGCGACAATTACATTTGATAGCCCTGTGCCAAAGACGGCAACCAAATAGACCGCGATAATAAAGTTGGGAAAGGCCCATTGCAGATCAATATAGCGCATGATAATCGTATCGATCCAGCCGCCGTAATAGCCCGCCAACAACCCCATGAGCACACCCAACACCATCGCCAACAGCACGGTACTCACGCCGACAAAGAGCGAAATACGCGCGCCGTAAACGATGCGGCTAAAGAGGTCACGCCCCAGATCATCTGTACCCAACCAATGCACGGCCGTAGGTGCCTCCAGAAATTCATATTGTTGGCTATTTGGATCATAGGGCGCAACCGTGGCGGCAAAAATCGCGCAAAAGACAATCACCAGGAGAAGCACCACACCGATCACCGCCGGCTTGCTGCGCCACAATGTGCGTGCCCAAAGCCAGCGCAAGCGTTGCGCCACTGCGGCTTGATTCTCATGCGCTAATTCAGATTGAAGCGAAAGAGACTGAGTCACCGTGTGTCCTTATTCGTACCGAATGCGCGGGTCGATCACCGTATAGAGCAGATCGATCAGCAGGTTAGAGAAGACAAAGATCGTCGATACCAGCAAGATTGCCCCTTGCACCACCGGATAATCGCGGTTGAGAATCCCTTGGATCAGCACGCGCCCCAAGCCCTTGATCGCAAAGACATTCTCGACGATCACCGTGCCGGACATGAGCAATGCAAAGGCGATGCCCATCACGGTCACGACGGGGATCAACGCATTGCGCACTGCATGGCCAAAGACAACTTGTCGATAGCCCAAGCCTTTGGCGTAGGCAACTTTGATGTAATCCGCATTGAGCACCTCTAACATCGCCGAGCGGGTCATCCGTGCAATGATCGCCGAAAAGGCCATACCCGTGGCAATCGCCGGGAGGATCAGATGGCTAAACCAAAGCCAGATCCCTTCACTCATCGGCTTGTAACCAATCGCGGGTAGCCAGTGTAGGTTGACGGCAAAGACGATGATCAGCAGAATGCCGACCCAAAAGTCCGGCATGCTCAGCCCAAGAAAGGCAACGAAGGTGAAGCCGTAGTCAAGTGCCGTATTCTTGCGCAACGCTGAAAGAATCCCCGCCGGCAGCGCAATTGCCAACGCCACCAACGCCGATAGAAAGGTGAGCGAAAGCGTGCGTGGGATCGCCTCGGCAATGATCCGACTCACCGAGACATTGCTGCCATAGAGCGAATTGCCCAGGTCACCCTGTACCAACCGCCCCATCCACAACAAATATTGAATATAGACTGGCTGATCCATGCCAAACTTATGGCGCAACGCGTCCGCCGCTGATGGATCCACCTCCGCCAAAATCGCGGCAAAGGGATCGCCCGGCACCGCGCGCAACAAAAAGAAGACCAGCGTAGCCACACCGATGATCACGAGAAGTGACGCGAAAAGACGTCTGAGTAAGTAACGAGTCATAGGGTTTGTAAGTTAGGAGACACGAGACACGAGACACGAGACACGAGACACGAGACATTGCCGTGTAGACAGCCATCTTGTCACCTTGTCTCCTTGTCTCCTTGTCTCCTTGTCACCTTGTCACCTTGTCTCCTTGTCTCCTTGTCTCCTTAGCTATTGATCGTCGTCCGATCAAGATCGACTAGCCCCGGAATGCGGCTTTCGTCGGGGAAGATGACCTCGGTGCGATAGATCAGGATATCGGTAGGATGGTGGGTAAAGATGGCGGCCACCTTGTCAGAGGTAATCTGGTTGGCTTGTTGGACCAGCGCTTTGCGCTCTTCCAGATCGGCGACTGTGCGCTGTTCATCGGTCAATGCGTCGACCTCGTCGTCGGAGAAGAAACCAAAGGGCATCTTTTCCACATCACGGTTAGGGCCATTAAACTTGGAAGTTGTCTGCATCCAGTCAACCAGCGCATCGTCGGGGTCATAGTCACCGCCGCTGCCCAAAACCATTAGGTCATACTCCATGGTATTGCCATTTTCGATGAGCACCGTAAAATCTTTAAGATCCAATTCCAGGGTAATGCCCAAGTTTTCTTTGTACATATTCGTCATCACTTCGCCGGCGCGCTTGCCCGCCGGCGTGGTGAGCACTTTGAGGGTGGGGAAGCCTTCACCATTTGGGAAACCCGCATCGGCCAGCAATTGTTTGGCGACATCTAGTTCAAAGCGTTGCTCGCTCTTTTCGTTAATGGCCATATCAAAGAAAAAGCCCATCGCCGGGTTGACCGTGCCAAAGCCAGGGCGACCACGGCCAAAGAGCGCCTTCTCAATAAACGTATCACGGTCGAACGCTTTGGCAAGTGCCAGCCGTACCTTAAACCCCGGCTCAGCTTTTAACTCATTCACCGACTTGTTGAAATCGGGCACCACCATCGGTTCGCGCCAGGGATTGAGGAAAACCGCTTGGAAGCCAGGGCCAGTCACTTCCGAGACAACCAGATCGGGATTTGCCACAAAGCGGTCGATTAATTCGGCAGCAGCACCGTTGCCGCCAATCAGTTGAATATCACCCGCTTCGATCGCCGCGGCTAGCGGTTCTGGTTCTGGAATGGGGAGGAAAGTGATCTTGTCGAGCTTAGGGCGCTCGGGATCATAGTAATTTTCAAAGCGCTCAACGACGACCCCTTGCCCCAGTTGATGCTCGGTCACGCGGAATGGACCGGTGCCGACCGGGGTGAGGCCATACTGTTCCAACCCCAATTCATCGATCGCCTTTTGGCTGACAATGGTCATCGCCCGTCCGCTAGAGCGCTCTAGCGTCTTGGTCAATAGAGAAGCTTGTGGCTTTTCGAGGGTCAATTTAACGGTGAGATCATCTACTTTCTGGCAGTCCAGAATGTTAGCAATCACCGCCGAGTGGATCGACTGCGCAGGATCTTTGGAGCGGTTATAGGTAAAGACAACATCATCGGCAGTAAAGGGTGCGCCATCGTGCCAGGTAACTCCCTCACGCAGATGAAAGGTCCACTCTAGCCCATCGTCAGAGACCGTCCAATCCGTGGCCAGGTCGCCCTGCGCGGTTAGGCTGGCGTCGATATGGGTGAGACCGCTGAGCACATTCGAGGCAATCTGGAATTGTAGTACCTGGTTGATCTGCGCCGGGTCGAGCGTTTGAATCTCGGCCACCCCTGCCCAGCCGGCCACCAATTCGCCGCCACTCGTGACGGCGGGAGCTGCTGCTGCGTCACTCGATGTGCTAGCCGCCGGCGTCGCGGCCGGTGCAGTGCAGGCAACCATGACTTGCGCCATCGTCAAGGTGCCGGCCGCGGCCATCAACCGCAATACCGAACGGCGACTTAGCCGTGGTCCACTGAGTTTGCGTTTGCTCAAGCCAAAGAGGGGATCTTGTGGATCAAAATCGTGAGCGCGGTGATATTCTTCGTGTACGCGCTGCATCAGATCACGGTCGGCTTGCTCTGTCATGAGAGTCTCCTTTGCGGTAACAGTTTTTAGTTGTTGAAGCGTATATAGCGTATAGACTAAGGATTTAAAAGTCATACATACCAAGGGTACTTTTACACGAGAGAAGCTGTATGATTTTTAAGGATTTTATCTATTATATGAAAGTGTGCTGTGTTATACTCGGCTTTATTAAGAGACCGAAGCTCGCTCTTAAGGCGATTGATGGCACAAACTTCTAAACAGCAAACTGTGTTATTGACTGCAAGTTGTCGGAGGTTGATCTGCTGCGCCGGCCATAGGATGAAGCAGTGCCACAGGTGGCGTGGCGATCGTACTGGGAGAACTCTATGGAAAGCTGAGGATAGCGCAGAATATCTGTTGGTATAATAGCGCTTGAATGCCAATCTGCCAAGTAGCAGAGTAGATAAAGCTTTATAGAAAACATTAGGCAGATTGCAAAAAAATACCCGTTGGGAATTACATTCCCCAACGGGTATTTCCTATTTGCGTACTCATCTTACGCACGGGTTACTCCCCCCTTCTCCCCAGCGTGGGGGGAGGGAAGAAAAATCCTTTCATCTGCGTGAGGTTGGCGGCTTCCTCGCCAACCTCACGCAGATTTACCCTGTTCCCCGCCCTTGGGCTTACCATTACCCACATCGGCGTGTACCAGAGGTGGCAAGCGTTCCGGGGACGGCCCACACGTAATTTCGTCAACCAGCGTTTCTCTGGGCCGTCCCCGGAACGCTGCTTCGCACGTAAACTTATGGGTAAAAGTAAGGCCCTTGGGGCGGGATTAGGGTGGGAGGCTCTATCATTGCGTAACATGAGCTACGTATTTACTTGTCTACGTACTCGTCGCTTTACTTACTCTCAACCATTTTCTTAACTTCAATACGCCGCGGCTTAACATCTTCTGCCTTTGGCAAAGTCAAGGTCAAGACACCATTCTCATTGGTTGCGTCAATCTTGTCGGCATCGATATTGGTCGGTAGGGCAATGCGCCGCATAAAGCTGCCATAGTGGCGCTCGCGCAGATGATAGTTCTCTTCCTTTACTTCATGCTCATCCTTGGTCTCACCTTTAATGGTCAACACACCATCCGTAAAGGTAATCTCAATATCCTCGGGATTGATACCGGGAACAGAAGCTTTTACAAGGAATTTATCTTCCTGCTCGGCAACATCAAGGGCCAAGCTATTACTTTGCCCATTGCCACGCTGCCAAACGGTCGGCATATCCAATAGCGATTCATCCATGAAGCGATCGAACACGCGCTCCATGGCACGACTGAAGTTGGTCATCTCACGGAGCGGTTCATAACGGGTCAGGGTTTTCATAAAGCTACCTCCTAAAAGTTACTTTCGCTCAATTACAGAACTCATTCCACTTAAGCAGACAATAAAAGTTGGCTCGTTGACCAGGACTCTTGTTGTCCGTTTACAGCTACTATTATCCCACGCGACTGTTAGATTGACGTTGGCAAACTGTTAGTTCAATGTCTGAATTGCGCTGAATAGATCAAACATTGACTTCAGCCCACCCACAAAGTGCGCTTTATTGGATCACCAATCCGGCAATCAACACCATTTCAGCCGGCGTAACCGCAAAACCGCTGTCATCGTGTGTAACAGTGGCGCTTTCGATCAGCCAGCCTTCTGCGCCATGTTGAATCTCACCAATCAAAACATCTTCTTCGGCCTCGCAAGTGAAATTGACTCTCTTATCATCAACTGTCAATGTGGCACCACTGCCAGCCCACGCACAACGGCGGCCATCAGTGAGTTCAATAAAGCGAATGGTCGCTTTCGTCGATTCGGCAACCGTGAAGGTGCCGTTTTGCCGGGTCAAGGTCGCTTTCTCAATCAACCAGCCATCTGCGCCCGGTTCAACATCGCCCAACAGCACTACATCTGGTGTGCCACAAGTGAAATTAACACGCTTATCATCGATGGCAGTGGTTGCCCCGGTGCCGGCAAAGAGACATTCGGTCTCAGCGGCTGGGACTTCACCGGCAACTGCTGTCTCAGTCCCGGCAGCGATAAAGGTTAGCTGGCCGGCGGCATAGGTAATGGTGAGAAGGTTTCCTTCAATTGCATACTCACTCGCCGAGGCCAATGCCGTGAGATAGCTATTCTCGGCCGCCATCACGTTTTCGTCGGCGCATGCCATGCGCGTGCTGGCAATAGGGGATAGGATCAGCGTGTTGCCAGCAGCGGTGTACTCGCCGCCGTAGCTGTTGCAACCGGCGTTGCCAGAAAGTCGCCCATCGGCAAAAGTTGCCGTAATGACCGCCACATCAGGCTGGTACACAACCATATCTTCGCCGCCAAAGGCAATTAACTGCCACTCCTCCCCTTCGAGCATCAGCGCTTCACCAGTGTAGGCAGGTGTCTGCGCGACAACTTCGATCAAGCTATAGAGGTACTTTGACGCGTCGGCGGGCGGGTTTTCCCGTTCCAGGCGCTGTACCCGCAGCTCATAATTGTAACCAGGCACGTAGACAAAGCCGTCAATCCCATCGTAAAAGAGTTCATAGGGATCACCTGCATCGAATTTAACTTGTAGACATTGCATGGGGGCTACACCGGTACAGGCAACCTGTTTCGGCGCGATATACATGGTGAGTTCGCTGATCGTCTCATCGCTTGCATCAGCCACTCCCGTTGTCGCTGTGGCAGGCACAGTGCCGGTTGGTGTTGCGTTACCTTCACCAGCCGGCGCTATGATCGGTGTGCAAGCCATTGCAATCAGCAGAAAAAATGTCATCAGGAAGAGGTTAGTCTGTTCTCTACGCATCGGATCCCTCGCGAATTATTAACCGTATTTATTTGAAATTTTGTTCCTCAGTAGGAGGACGGTTGAGCAGGATTGATTGTTCCTGTCAATAGTTTAATAGGACGTCTTACCTAAAGCATACCGATTAGCATACCGGCAGTAATTGCAATAGGTATATGTCGGAATCTAGGAACATGAACTAGATGGGGTTACAAATTCTTTTAAATTCGTTCAAACACTTGGCAAACGCCAGTCGTTATTAGAGTGCAAACGCCATTGTGATCATCAAAATTGTGGTCATCAACCAATGAGCCGTAGCCATCGATGCGGTCGTGTAGAGAAAGTGAAACGAGATTATCATGGATACAACCAGTAACCCCTATCTATATGAAGAACTGTGGCGTGAACACCAGCAGCAAATGCGCCGGCAGATTGCCATCAACCGCATGTTCCTCGCTGAACCGCGCAACAACTTTTTACAATGGAGTGCTCACCTTCTTTTACGACTGGGCACAGCATTACAGCGCTATCGAGAGCAACAGCTGCTGCGCGCTCAAGCGCAGTGTCAGATTGAGCCAGGCTTGTTGAAAGAGTATCACCTGAGCCGCTAAGATGACGATAGATGACCTGTACGCGAGTTACGAAGCGCCGTTGCAGCGCTATGCCAATAGTCTGGCCCATGATGCCGATCGTGCTGACGATCTGGTGCAGGAGACCTTTATCCGCTCACTAGGCCACCTGTCGCTGCTCGAAATGTTGGCCGCGCCGCAACGCCGTGCGTGGCTCAAGCGGACGTTGAAGAATCTTTTCATCGACGAAGCGCGCGCGCGGCAACGACAGGAACGGCTATTGCAAGAGCTTGAAGTCACCGAAACCGTCAGCGAGCAAGCGGTCTTTGCGCAGGTGCTCACCCCCAATCCTTTGGCAAACGTGACAGATGATGTGCGGGAACTCTTTGAAATGCGCTACACCCTTGGTATGAACAGCACTGAAATTGGTGTAGCGCTTGGCATTCCGCCCGCCACGGTGCGTTCGCGCCTGCACTTTGCTACCGAGAAGTTACGGCTGTATCGCTCGAATTGGGAATAAGCAGTAGTATCGGCAAAACAAATCAATAGAAGAATAGGAGCAGAACAATGGATACGACAACTGGAAGAATCATTCGCAACGTAGCAACACTCGATCTGCGCACAGCAACCGCTGAGACGCTGGCCGGCATTCGCCGCATCGATAACGTGGCGACGATCATCTATTCCGCCGAGAAAGCTGGATTGGTAGCCAACCTCAGCATTGGCAATGTCGCCTCAATGGTTAAATTGCCGGAGGGGGCGCGGCTTGTCACGGGGCAGGAAGAGATCAGTCGCGACACCTTCAAAGGGCTGGAGTCGCCCCTCGATCTCTTTGTCACCGGCCAGGTGATCATTAAAGCTGACGTGCCAGAGGATGAATTGCGCGCCGGCTTGAACAGCCTCTATGTGACGGGGCAACTGCTCTATCCGGAGTCGCTAGCTGGTGCCGTCAAGGCAAAGTTACGCGAGGTCAATGGCCAGGCGATGGCCTATAGCGATGGGGCTCAATTTATCATGGGCAAGTTGGCGCTAACCGAAGGGTATTTACGGAGTTTGGCAGAAGGGAGTGTGCTTCTGGTCTTTGGACGGCTCGATGCCACTGCGCTCTTACCCAATGAACTCATTGCCCAAAAGATCGAGAAGCTCGAAGTCATGGGGCGGGTGACCTGTCGCGAGGAAAACGCCGAGGTGTTGCTGGCATGCATCAAGAATGCCCCACAAGTCACGACGATTCCAACGGGGTATGCCTATCTAGCACAGCCTTTGGTGCTCGACGCCAATCTGCTCGATGCGCTACCCGGCAAAAAGCTCTATGGCTCTACCTTGCGCATTGAACCGGATGTCACGGCGGAGGCGCTCGACGCCGCCATCGAGGCACTCGCGTTGAGCGATCTGCTCATCGCCCCAGCCGCACTGCGCACCGTGCTCGCCAAGAAGTGCAATCTGTTGGAGACGGAAGCGGTGCTCTACGAGGGCGAGTTGTGGTTGATTGAGAATGAAAGTACCCTCCATGCCAGCCGTTTTGACTATCTGGAGGGTAAGGCTACCCTTGTCGTGCGGGGTGAACTGACCATCGACGCTGAGGTCGAGCCCAAGTTGCTCGCTCAACAGCTTGCGAAAGTGCATAATTGGGGCGAGATCCACTGCACCCCGGCGCAGATGAGCGCATTGCAGGCGCGCTTAGGCACGAACAAGGGCGAGTTTGTTACGGCTGAAGAGAGTGGCGATGCGGATGAAAATGTAATCGGGAACGCAGCATACTTAGTCTTATAGCCCCTGACCCCATAGAAGATCGGTAGAAAATGAGCATTTGCGGTTTATTTTCTACCTATCTCCGCGTTTGATAGCCCGCTCCTTGCGCCTTAAACCATTCCAACGCATCAGCATCAATCTGGATCGAGATCATCGGTTTTTGTTTGGGTAGGCGTAGTTCGCCCTTAGGAAAAAAATCAAGGCTCTATATGGATTCTAAGGATCTCCTGTAAAGTGTTCCGGGGACGAACCAAATGATAGTCGGTAGACCAGAGAAGTGCTGGTTCGTCCCGGGAACACTTTACACCACTTCACACCAACTCCCAGGAATCCGTATAGAGCCTTGTTTTTTAGCCATTGAACCCTTCCTTACTCCGACAAGGTTCTAGACGAGGCCATCCTCCACAAAGGCGCGGATGAAGGAGGTAGGGGGGTAGTTGTGGTGATGGCCAATTTTGATCGTGCCGGTGGTTTGGAGGAAGTGGGCGATGGTGGGGCAGGTGGCGGCGAAGGTGGCGGTCACTTTTTCAGTCATGGTTTTTCGTTTTCAGTATGATTTGATGCAGCTAAAAGGCTTCTATACTCAGCTCTGAATGGGAACCGGAGTTTTGCTGGGGTAGAAACTCCGGTTCCCATTTCAACCGCAGTATAGAAAGTAGAACAGTCACTTCCTAGAAGCTCATCTCTCTATGGCAAAGGCAGCGTTACCGTATCGTGTACCATCGCAGAAACATTCCCAGCGTGATCGCGAAACTTGGCAAAAACAGTCGTTTCAACGGCTGGTGGTACATACCACCCCTGTGACGCGACAAATGGCTGCCAGGCGGCACAGGCAAAACCACCGTCATTGCTAATCAGCATTTCGGCGACACCACTGACATCATCTTGCGCCGAGAGTTTCACTGTAACATTGGGTGCGCCCATGGCTGGACAGTCGGCTTGCGCAGCAAACACCAACGGCAGGTAAACGGTGGCATCTGCCGCCTGTTCGCTTGCTTGTGCATGGTGGGCTACAATTGTTTCCTCGTGCAGCAATGCTACAGAAGGTACAACTGCCACACTGCCCGATGGCGCGGTGACATCAAGAATAATATCATCCTGCACCACGCCGGATGTATTGCCAGCCTCGTCACGGAAGCGGGTGTAGACGACGCGTGGGATAATCGAATTGCCAAATTGGGTGATCGTCCAGGGCTTTTCGCTCACACAGGGTTCCCAAGTGGCACCGGCAAAGCCGCCATCGTTGCTGACTTGCATCAACGTCGCACCGGGTTGTCCACTGATGTTGAGCGTCACGGCGGTTTGGTTGGTAAAGAGTTCACCATTGTTGATGGAGATGCCATTGTCCTTAGGTATGCTAAGCTGAGCCAAGCCAGCCCACTCAACACTCGATGCTGCATATGGGTCGCTCTGTTCCCAACTACCACCGACAACATATATTCTATCGGCGTGTATAACAGCCGCACCGCTAGAGCGCAGCTTTGCAAATGGATGGACCTGTTCCCAAGCGGACAGAGTCCCATCCGCACTATAAGCGGCTCGTTCGACTAGCGCATTGGGCGTACTGTTTGTGGCAAAGCCACCAAATGAATAGATGTAATCTTGATACACCACACTCATTGCTTCCAAACGTTCACTGGTAAGAGAACCAACGATTGTCCAGTTCCCCAAGCTGCCGTCACTAAAAATCTCAGCGCGCTGGATTGCTTTCGAATCACTACCGCCAAAGCCGCCAATCACATAGATAAAGGGTTCAACAACGACCGCGCTGTGATTGAACCGAGCGCTAACCAACGGTGCCGTAGCTTCCCAGGATGAAAGAGTACCATCGGGATTGATCTTTGCCCGTTCTACACTGTCGAGCGCTTCGGGGCCAGATGACCGAACGCCGCCGATGGCATAGATGTACTCATTCGACATGACTGCGGCAAAGCGCGCCCGTTTTGTGGTCATTGGTTCCAGTTCCATCCATAGTCCAAGTGAGCCGTCTTCGTTGACCTGTACTCGTTCAACATTGCGATAGGTGAATGAATGGTCTGTACCCCCTAGAAGATAGATAGTTTGGCCGTTGGTAATGGCAACACTGTGGGCACGCGCCGTGGGTAGCTCCCCGATCCGTTGCCAGGTGCTCAACGTACCATCGGCATTGATCGCCGCCCACTCGATCCCCGCATAAGCGCCGCCGCTCGACCCATTAATCGCACCGCCAAGGGCAAAGAGGTTGTCACCAACGGCGGCTACACTGTGCCCCCAACGGCCTGTAGTCATGCTTGCCGTAAATTGCCACGGGCTGCCATCACAACGGCTTGCGATGGGATCCGTCGCTAGTGGAGTAGCCGTTGGTTGGGGGGGAAGTGGCGTGGGTGTTTCTCGGTTGGGGTCAGGCGTTGGCGTGGCATCGCCATGAACGGTTGCCGTGGGCGTGGGTGTGCCAGTCGGCGTTCCCGTTGATGTGGGCATAATGGTTAGCTCGTTCACTATAGGGGTGTTGGTTGCGGTCGGGACGGTTCCTTGTTTGGGCGCGGCAGTAACCTGATGCCCGTAATAAATAACACTCATTCCAGCCAGGATGAATGCAATTAAAAAGAGATTCACTCGATTGTACATAGGGGACTCCTTCAATAACTGCTGCAATCACAAGTTGTAAAATCTGTATCTACACTAGATAGGTACGCCAACGGTCAGTATGGTGGTTGATAACCTATGATACTTAATCGATAGTTGTGATGAAAGCTAAGGTACCCGTGTTCGAATCTCATCTGCGTATTCCGTTAGCACGCGCCAATCTTCTCGTTGTACTTCAGCCCATTGCTTTAGCTCCAAATAAATTAGTGCATTTTCTCGATCGTGTTCTAATCGATCAATAAAATAATTTAGCAGCCAGACCGTCGCAAACCCATAGGGATCTTTGCCTAGGTCTTGACGCTCGGTCAGTGCCATTAATGCCTTGAGTTTATCTAGTAAAAATCGGTAATCGGTCAGACTGTTCCCCATGTGAACATCGCCAAGCAGAAACTGCTGGATACGTCGGAAGACATGTTCGCCGATCTGATCAAATTCTTTGTTCCAGCGCGCTTCGATGCCATAAATCTCATTGAAAATGTGGAGTGCTCGTTCAGATTGATAATGCTTGGCTGGACGGAATTTGATCTTAAGCGGGTGGATCGCTTTTCTGTCAGTTTCTGGTGAGGGAGGCCGGGATTGAATTTCAATGAACGCTTGCTGTGTAAAGCCGCCATGCCATTGGCTATATGGAAGCAGGATTTCAGAAATGCCGAGCGCTTCATCACAAAATTCCATGACATCCTTGTCACCGGCAATGCTGTTGCAGAATGGGCAAATCGGCACCAAATTGTAGGGATGGATGGCCAAATGGGGATAGTACGATTTGGGGAAAAAGTGTTCAATGCTGGCAAAGGCACGGTCACCAACCGCGGTTCGGTAGGCTGCAATATCACAGATGGCGCAGAGATAGAGGCCATCATTGGCTAAACGAAACTCTTCGAGATAATCCCACCGCGTGAACGATAGTGTATCGGTGTCCTTTGGGAAGAGTTGGGATGGGAATCCTGGCTCTTTTGTCTCGGTCCGCCACAATTCAAAGAAATGTAGACAAAAATTTCGTACGCCTACCTGCCACACGGGTGCCTCTTTAGGAATTGTTACCTGTAAGCGTTGTGGCGTTGGCGTATAGAGTAACTGAATGTCTGCCCAGATCCCAGCAACTAGAGCACGTTTAGCCTCCTGATCTGTGTGGGCAGCAAATTGATTCAGCGCAGCCAGCCACTTTCCCTTTTGCGCAATCCACTCGGCAACAGATTCTGCCGCGGTACTGTGAGTCTCTGCCAAATGATCGGCAATTGAGTTTACATCAACAACTGACTGTTCTATAGCGTGATCCAAAAGCAAGAGTTGTAGCGCAACTATCTCCTTCAACTTTGCGACGGCGGTCGTTGGCGGTTTCACCTGATGGATCAATGGACCTGCTCCATACGTGTCTTTTCGAGCTGAATCCGATAGCGCCAGTAACCGGGCGCAACGATGGCCGCCAGTTCGTCCAATTCACTCGCCGTGTTGCGGTTACCAATCTCGCGTCGGATAAAGCGCCGACTGTGTTCCCCGCTGGCACTTTGGGTGCCAAAGACATGGACCATAATATCGCTGGGATCGGCACCAAAAGTTTGAAATTTGCGTTCGCTCACCACGTCAGCGCCAGTGGTTGCGCCGTCAACACGCTGCAGCACGATCACATCCTTCGAGGGCACATCGGTCAATGTAATACTGGAGTGGGTGGTGATAAGAGCATGGCTGGCGTGACCTTGCATAATCTGATCGAGCGTGTGGACAATTTCACGCTTCCATACATCGTTAAAGTGAACCTCCGGCTCGTCGAGCAGGATCAGCAGATCGTCAGTGCGGAAGAGGGCAAAAAGCGCCATACGAGAGAGAAAGCTGCGTTCGCCATCGCTTAGCCAATCAAAGAGTTGGAGAAACGTATTAGTTTCCGGTGTCTGTGATTCGTCTGCTGTTGCATCAGTGCGTTTGCCGACAGTCCGCTTGAAGAAGAGATTTACTTCCTGCAACGGCGGATCGTAAAAGGGACAGTGCTCATAGAGGCGATAGAGATTGCGAAACAAGGTGATGGGCGAGTTGTAGAGGTGTAACAGTGACTTCTGCGCTTCGCCATTGTGGAACTTTGCGATCTGTTTGGCCATATCAAAGAGCAGCAATTGATCGGCACCTTGCATGAGTGTACTGTCCGCGCAGGCATACAGTGCCTCAAGGATCTCCTGCTGATAGGGTGGCGTTAAATTTTGATGAGCGCGAATGCGCAGCGAAAAACCGCCTAATGGCTCTAGTCGCAGTGCCTCTAGGACAGGATGCAAGACAGATTGTGCGCTGGCATCGTCCTGTAATTGGAGTTGGCCATATTGTTCGGCAGCCAGTAGACCACAGAGCGTAACCAATGAACTATGCTGTGCTTGAATAAAGAGCACATTGCTGGGATTGGGAGCATCTTCTTCGTTGAAGATAGCGAGGTTAGGGCGATGACCAGGCTGCTCCACCAGCGCCTCACGCTGCGCTTGCTCCGGCTCAGCCGCATCCGGCGGTGTGCTTGATGGCTGAAGCACAGCCAGCCATTCGCGTTCACTGCCAGTTGTATAGACAACAACCAGTTTGGGCAGCAGCGTATCGGGAAGCCGCCCCCGTTGCACTGCGCCATCCCCTTCGCGGTAGTAGAAACGTTCGCTGTTGGTATCTGTGCCATCTGTCTCATTTGTGCGCGTTCCATCACTTTCATCCGGTATATTTGTGACAGTAACTCTTCGCTCAGCCCCCGATTCTACCCCAGTTAACGTATAGACGAGTTTGAAGGAAATGGGGAAGGTATCCTGTTCATATAACGCCACCAGTAACCGGCCCAAAAATTGGAGCACCGTCGTCTTGCCGGTACCATTGACGCCAACGAGAAAATCGAGCGTGTAACCGCTCTGTGGATTGAGCGTGCTGTTGCCGCCACGGCTAAAGTCAATCGCGAGATCTCTGAGGATCCGATACTCTTCAATGTACAGGCTCTCCACTTTCATAGCGATGGTTCCCCTCCGGCAAGCGCTGAGAGCCGATAGAGATTGCGTTCGCCAATGTGGACTGCTTCGATCAGCCCCATACGTATAAAGAGGTCGAGTTGCTGGCGGATGAAATCCTCGGTGTAACCCATTGCCGGCAAACGTGTCGACAATTCATCAGCCGTGAAATAGCTGGAATCAGCATCAGCAGTAGCCAGTTGCTGAAGTTGTTGCCAAAACTGTTGCTGTTTCGCCTCCAGTAAATGGATGAGGGGATGTGCTGCCACTGGGTTCTCTATTGCCTGTCCCCGTTGGGTCGATGAACCCAATAGGTTGAGCAGCAGATCGACCTGCAACCCCAGGCGCGCCTGATTTTTGCGGATGTTGGCGATAATCTCGGATGGATGGCCAACATCCGCCGTCTCCGGTTCCGGCAAAAAGCGTCGCGGTTCAAAACTTTCTACACGGCCACTGTCAGTGTCAAAGAGGTTTGGTTTGGGTACTGCCACCGCAAAGACACAATGGCTTTCTGCCGAACCAGTCGGTGTTGGCCCGATGGCAAATCCAACCGATGCAACATCATTGCGTAATCGAACCCGCTCGCCCATTTCAACGTGAACCGTGCCCTGTGCAGCGATTCTCATCCAGCCATCCGGTAACATAGCGATCTGCTCATTCAGTGTCGGGGCATGACAGAGTATAGCTATTTGCGCGAAGAGAATCAACAGCAGACCATCAGGAAGAGTTGCTGTTTCGTTCTGTGCGCTCAATTGCACAATCCAGCCACATTGCGTTTGCGTCGCATCCAAAAGTGGCAGGGCGGCAAATTTTTCGGCGAAGGCCGCGTCCTGAATTGATTGGGATGTTTGATTGGCAATGATGGTTAGCCAAGGGGTGAGTGGTTGGCCCTCACCGCTGACGAGACAGGCAATGGGTGCCGCATCAAGTGTATCAGTATGTTGAAATCGATATGTAGTGCTTCGCGTCGTGCCGCTTTTTAGAATCAGTGTCGATGCAGCCTCAACCTGAGCCGTAATTGTCTCTGTGTCACCTTGCCAGGTGGCGCTTTCCGCCGCAACAATTGTCGGCGACCAAGCTGCCGGAATAGCTGTTGACCAAGTGACGTTGGCAACTTGCTCTGGGCGAAGGATCGTTGGCATATCACCCTGATAGAGTAGATAAAGTTGGGCCAACGGCGGGATGTCATCGGTATCGACATTGCTATCTTGTGCGATCGCTGCCAAAATGCCAGACGGAAGCGCGCTTACATGCCAACGAATTGCTGCCGGACCCTCTTTGATAAGAGCAACGCCAGGAAGACCATCAGTGGGTTGAAGCAACAGACCACGAAGATAGGTATCTTCTGCCAACGTGAGTGAAAGATCCCAATCGGCTGTGCGTGTGCATAGCACGAGATCACGCATGCGAGGCAATTCATTCGTTCCCAGGTCTTGAGATGCCGTCAAATCCCGGCCTGCACCAGTCGGGTAGCCATCGCTGCTGACCTCGCCAAACCAGATCGCGTTAAGGTCTGTTACCGCGTTTTCACCCTTTTGCACAACAATCAGATGGGCGGCAACACCACTGTACGGCTGAAATAGCTCTTTGTTGAGCGTGATAACAGCTTCGAGATGGTGGCGGCGCAACAGGGAATGGCGCAAGCGTTCCTCGCCGCCACTGCCAAAGAGAGAACCGGTGGGCAGCAGGAATGATGCTTGGCCACCAGGCCTGAGAATGTGTAACGCTACGACAGCCAAGAGAGTGTGTACACTACGTCCATAATTGTCATCAAAGAAGTGCCACCTTAGCTGCTCTACTTCACCAGCGCTACGCGTACCACCAAAGGGCGGATTCATCAAAACCGTATCAAAATTTGGCTCATGCCACCTTCCCGCTAGTGTAAATGCTGATTCTTGATGGAACACAACACTGGATTGACGATGGAGGAGCAGGTTCGTTATCCCTAACTGGGCAATATTCGGATCATAATCATAGCCGATGAACTCAGCATCAGGAGCATAGGATAATGCCGCTGCTAATAATCCACCTGTGCCTGCTGTTAAATCGATGATTTTCGTTGACGGATCGTTATGTCTGACACCAAGCGCAGCCATGAAATCGGCCAAATGATGCGGTGTAGGATAAGACTCGCGGCGGACATCCTTGAGGATTTCAAAACGAACTTCATGTTGGAAAAAGTCGCCAACTGTCCTGATCGTTGCCAGATCAATTGCTCTCTCTAAAAGATCAAGTACGTGAATAATTTCATAAAGACCATCATTTTTAAGTTGACGGTTGGGTGGTGCTGGTAAAAGTGGAGAAAAATATATCTCGCGCTCAAGCCTACGGTGTAAATCTTCAAAGAGGTCACTAAGTTCTCTAGGATCGCGGATGGAACGCAGTTCGCCCCAATGATCTCGCACCAACAGCAAAAAGCCCAGGTAACTAGCAATCTGCACATCGTTGTTGATGCCTTGACGATTGAAGATATTTTTGATCTCACGCAGGATGGGAGCGGCTTGGCTCATAGGTTTTGCCGACTAGCGGTCATTCTGGATAATCGCATTGATTTGATGGGCTTTGATATCAGGCTGGTCTGATTTGGCGTAGATGGTGACCAACACAACATGCTGGATATCTTCGGCACTGTAGATCACCCGATAGCCCGCACTCTTCCCTTTTTGGTTATCGCTATTGGCAAGCCGGACTTTGTAGACTACATACTTGGTGCCAGGCACGCGGTCGCCGGGTAGTTCACCGTCGGATAGCTGCGTAATGAGTGGATCAACATCGGACTTGATGTGGCGATAACGCTTGGCCAGCCGCTTCAGATTGCTCTTGAACTCAGCTGTGTATTTGACTTGGATCGGGAATAGACGTTCATTCGGCATCAATGTCATCCCAGAGATCATCGATTGTTGAAGTTTGGCCCGCTAATACTTGTTGCCACCCCCGTTGGAAGCTGGCCACCGTATCGTGTTCTGCAATGTAAGCGCGCAGCGCTTCGACTAAGTTACCTGCGGGTGCCTCCTCACGGTCCAACAGATGCAACTCTTTGATATGGAGGCTTGCAATCTCGTCGGTAATGGGATCGACAGTGGCGACCCCAATCGCGTAGACAATGTGGCGAATGGCATCATCGATTTCATCGGCGATATCTTCATCAAAGGTGCAGCGAAGATACTCGTGGTCTGTGTGATAGAGGTGACACTGATATTTGTCGCGGCCAAAGTTCGCCATCAACAACTGGCCTTCAACACCGGCGATCTTTTCTTCCGGTTCCGCAATGTATTCGGTCAGTTGCGTTTTGAAGAGCTGATCGTAGGTGGCGCGGTATTCGTGTTGCTGTGAAGAGAGCCGAAATTCAATCGTATCAATCCCGTGATTGAGCAGATTACCCAACTCTTTTAAGACGAGCAGTACACCCTGATCATAGCCACTGGGCAATTTGCCATTGGTGCCGACCTTAAGTTGGCTGATCCCCTCGACCAACTTTTCCAACGCATCAGATGCAAGATCATAGAAATCCTCGAAGAGTACCGGCGGCCGGACCACGCTCAATTGCGCAGTAAAGCTGCCTTGGCGGTGGCCGACAAATTTCAGCTTGGTGTCATCACGCACTTCATGTAGCTTGCGGCGTGAGCCCTGTTCTTTTTCCAGTGCATAGGCCATGCGATCCACGGCTTTTTGAAACTGTTCGCCAAGTTGGATCAAGCGCCGCAGTTCAATCGCACCGTCGGCCACGGCAGGACCATCTAGCGTAATTTCAATTTGGGTATCGGCCATAATTAGCCTCTTTTCGCTACCTCAGACAACGGTCCTTGTCCTGCATCTGACGCGAGACAATCGACATGGTGATAAGTACCAGATTCGACGGAAAAAGTGACGTGATAGCTTACAATACATGGGAAACGCAGGGTTTGTCAATACCTGGAGTAAAGCCGACCGATGATGAAACTATAATTCACCCCGGAATGCCTGGTTGAGGATCGCTTGTTCCATTTCCGCAAAGTTGCGAGCGTCGGCGGCCTGAGTTTCCTGCATATCCGAAATTTCACCCTCCGCTGTCATGAGATAGCCGACTATACTATCCTGCTCTTGTTTTGTCGAAGGCAGCGGAATTGGCATTGCTTTGAGCTTTTGAGCATTTACATTCACTTGCCCAATGGCTCTTACAAGCTGCGATTGAATATATTTTCTTCCCAGTGAGGAATTAATGTAATATTTGATGAACCAGGGATTCGTTTGATCTGCATCAACCTTGAAGCGAATAAGATATGATGCGAAAACCATCAGTTGGCTGCTATCGAATACAGCAGACTTGCCAACCAACTCAGCACTGTTTGTGCGGTTAAAAATTATATCTCCATACTGCAATTTATACTTCGCTTGATCTCGTTCAGACAATTCAACATACTTGAGATCTCGAACATCTAATTTGCCATCCTGAATATTTCCCATACGAAGGACTGGTACACCAGTCTGTTCATCTGCCTCAGCCTTCTGAGAAGTTCCATACTGCGGAGTACCTACCATAAGATCTTCAAGAACAGTTTGCTTCCAGCCTTTTGTTGCTGGTCCCATGAATGTTTCAACAACAAAGGAATTCATCAACCGCCCCGTCTGTGTCTGCAAATGGTCAAGCGTCTGCTGACACCCCCGCAACTCGGCAAAGAGCGCTTCGATACGGGCCACGATACGCCGCTGTTCGGCCAGGGAGCGGGTCGGGTCGTCGGGGTAGGGAATGGGGATTTCAGTTGCAAACACATTTCCATCAACAACTGCTGGATAATTTGCCCCACGTTGTTTTGGAAGAAGTTGTTCTATAAAAAATCCACTACGGCAAGCATGATAAAGATAACTTGGATGTGCAATCCCTTCTTTGGCGTGAATGACACAAAAACCAGTTGAACAAATTTGATTGTCTAATTCGCTCGGAACTTCTGCGATATTTTTGAGATATGGCCTTGTAGTCGCAAAGATAATATCATTTTGACGAATAACTTTTCTAGCCCGGCTTGGTGCTTGCTCTCCTAATAACACACGCACCTCATCCAGCTTGATTGCCCCTTTATCCGGATCAACAGAACCGATGTCAACATACGAAAATTCGAGGTCTGGTTGTGCAGATGGATTTCTCCGGTCTGTGTCATCAGCAACGCCAGCTAATGCTTGCCATTTCCATTCAGATGGTAACGACCACTTTTTCATCAAGAAGCCTCTAACTCATCTTCTTCTATCAAATTACCGTTCGTCTCAATCCCATTCTCCGTCAACATCTCGTGCAACCGTTCCAACCGCTCCTGCAGCAGCCGTGTATTCTCGATCAGCCGCGCCGTAATCTCGGCCGGATGGGGCAGGGTTACACGGTCATCCTGGTTGGGGTTGCGCGCGCTCAGGTCGAACTCGCGCGCCTTGAGATCAGCCAGCGTTTCGACCCAACTGTTGTACGGCTCCGCCGGTTTGGGGCCGTCATCCCGGTAGTGTGCGTCCCAAGCCGTGTGCACAGCGGCGGCGAGCGGAAACGGGCGCTCGCGTTCGCCGTTGAGATAGGCTTGCCACCCTTGCCACAGTTCACGCGCCTGGGCAAAGTCGCTATGGGCAATGCGGCTGCCCTTGCTAAATTTCTTGAGCGCGCCGGGCAGCGGCAACTCAAAGTACCAGCTCTCCTCACGCGCCAGCGGGTTGCGGCTCAGTACATTATCGGGGCGTTGGAAGAAGAGCAGCGCCGTCTTTACATCCGAATAGGGGGCAAAGGTGCCCGGCGGCAGGCTGACCACCGCAAAGAGGTGAAATTGCTCCAGCAACTCCTTCTTCACGTCGGCAAAGGCCCCGCCCCGAAAGAGTGTCCCTTCGGGCACGACGACCGCGGCGCGGCCATTGGCGGTGCGCTTGAGCTTCTTGAGAATGTGCTGCAAAAAGAGCAGTTCGGTGGCATTGCCCCGGATCGCAAAGTTCTGCTGGATGTGCCGCCCTTCCGTGCCGCCAAAGGGCGGGTTGGTCAGGATCACATCGTGCCGCCCGCTCACGCTGCCCTTCATGCTCTCTTCGAGCGTGTTGCCGCGGTCGATGTTCGGCGTCGCCACATCGTGCAACACCATGTTCATCGTGCCGAGCAGCGCAGAGATGCCCTTCTTTTCGCGGCCAAAGAAAGTGGCGTGTTGCAGTTGGTCATGGTCGGCGGTGGTGCGCTCCTGCCGGCGCATATATTGAAAGGCCTCGACCAAAAAGCCAGCCGAGCCGCAGGCCGGGTCATAGACCGTCTCGCCGATCTGCGGTGCCATCGTCTCGACCATAAAGCGAATCACCGGGCGCGGTGTGTAGAACTCGCCCGCGGATTTGTTCTCACCGCCCATGCGCTCGAGCAGATCTTCGTAAAATTGTGAGATGGTGTGGATATCACCGCTGCTGTGCAACTGGATCGAGTTGATGATCGCCAGCACATCCTTAAGGTTGTAGCCCGACGCACAGACCGGCATATTGCGCACCGGGTTAGGATTATCGCCCACCGTCTCTTCCGAGAAGATCTTGGCAATCGTGCGCGCCAGTGGCGAGCCGGTCATCACCGCAAGGCCAGGCAGTAACCGCCCGCGCACATAGGTGATCAGGTCATTGGCTTCCGTTTTGGCCAGCTTTTCGGCCCCAGCCCACGCATCCCAAGCCAATCCCGTGCCCAGCAGCACCGGCTTGTACGTTTCGTTGGCAAAATCGGCCTCGTCCTGGCGCCGTTTCTCCTCCTCGTCCAAAAACTTGAGAAAGAGCAGCCAGGC
The DNA here is from genome assembly GCA_034432375.1 of Caldilineaceae bacterium. Classification (GTDB taxonomy): domain Bacteria; phylum Chloroflexota; class Anaerolineae; order Caldilineales; family Caldilineaceae; genus JAHBVH01. The sequence goes on along the minus strand of DAOUCA010000015.1, from coordinate 21,532 downwards.
CAGATGCTCAGTATATTCCATAATGCCGCCGACATTGTTGTCGCGGCGCAGGATGTCACAGGCGCGCCACATGTCGTTGCGCAACGTGTCGTTGGTCTGTTCTTTGACCGGTTCTTGGGCCGTGTCTTTAGCCGGATCTATCGCGGTCTCTCTTTTGTTGGCAGGCACAAGCGCCCCATTGGTCGGGGCGGGTGGCAGGGGGAGGCTGGCCTGGCGGGGTCTTTTCTTTGCGCGTTCGGTTTCCCGCGTGGTGGCGTTGCTCATTGGGTATACTTTCATGCTTTAGGCGGCTTCAAGCGACCGGTGGGCAGCAAGCCACTCTTCCAGTGCACTGAAGGTCTCTATGTGCAGAAGTTGTGGCGCTAATAATTTCAAGGTATTCATGTCCAACTGTGCTAGATTCGCTGCGACGCTCGTTGTTGTCTCTGGGGTAAGCCCAAACTTATCCTGGATTAGCAATAAGAGCATCTCGATCCGATCCTCTTTCAACACTTCCTGGACACTTTCTGTTTCACGGAGTGGGGTTAAACGCAACATTTCGCTCAGCTCCTTATAACTCAAATTCCTAAACTTTTGCTCAATCAGCTGCGATAGAATCGCCACCAGCCGTTCCTCGGTTTGGGCATCTAGGTTAGGGGTTTGCCGAATCGTCTCTACCCATTGTACCACATTGCGACGTACTTCGTACTCATCGTCGACAAGCAAAGGACGCAGGACTTGCAGGGCCAGCGCTCGCTCATCCAACCCTTTAAGCAGCGTCATCAGATCCGTAGAAATGAGGCGGGGCTGGGGATTATGACTTAAGGCGATCAATGTTTCCAGCCCGGGATCGTCTTCTTTGTTTAACCAGAGAACAATTGCTTGCCAAGCGGCGCTACGTTGCGCGGGACGTTGCTCGAAGTAGGTCGCAACTTCCCGCATCACACGCCAGTAAATTACTTCATCCGGGAAAGCTTGGACTTCCAAAAAGTAAATTGGCTGATCTGATTCGGTTGGCTCCAGTACACCGTCAATCCGTTTCTCGGCCATCTTGACGGTAATGCTTTCAAAACGGTATGAACAAGTCGGCGTAATCTGCAACAATTCAAAGAAGGTCTGCGGCGCAGCTTGAAACAATTCGTAAAAGAGGGCATCAGTTTTCATGAACAGTTCACGTCGGGTAGCATTATGGTTGCACGTCCTATCTTACCGTTGTTAACTAAAGCGGGGCACTGCATGTCGTGCCCCGCCCCGGCAGTATGACTTTCGAGTAGGCGTGAGAAGCTCTACCATGTAAGTTGCAACGATGATACGGAGGGAAATCAGTGGACGTATTTTACAGGCAGAACAAATGTTTTGCAAATGTCGTGAATGTACGTGTAAGGTGACAGTCACTGGCTAGTCAGTTCTTGAAATAGTGAGAATCTCAACAGCCCGTGACTGTCACCTTGTCTGGCTATGCAGCGTAGAGACGTTGCTGAATTTCGGAGAGGGTCTGCCGCAGTTGCTGGGCATCGCCACCAAAGCGGTTGATCACACCACGAACTTCGCCCATTTCGCGGAAAGGGCTTACACGGAAGACAGCCGGATTGGTCATCTCTTGCAGACCGCCCAATTCATATTTTTCCAGCAAGGCTAGAATGACCTCACGCGGTTGTGCGCTCTGCTCCTCTAGCCAACGCTCCTCCCGCTGGCGAAACGCGGCCGCACGGTCGCCGCGTGTCTGCAATGGTTTGCCATAGGCCAGGTATGCCAAGAGGTCAAAGTGATCGGCGTCGGCTTCCTGTAATACTTCGGCCAACACCTCGGCATGGATGCTGGCTTGCGCCAACTGTTCCAAAAATATCTGGCGCTTTTCTGCATCTTGCCAGATCGCACGCAATTTATTCCAAGAGGGCACAAAGCCGGCAATCTTGTCACGCGTGTAATCGAGATAGCGCTCCAATGTCAGTGGTTCGTTGATGCCATCGACAACAAACGTCGCTTCATCGGCAATTGTCACTTCGAGGCCCGCAATGGTGATTTTGCCGGTTTTGCCTTCTCCTTGGGGCTTCAAGACGATATCGCAGATGGTTTCCAGAAATGGCTCGGTGACCACCTGCAATTGGCGACGCATGAGGCGCGGACCGCCGGCAGTGATTGTCAAAGCACCAGGTGACAGATTGGCAAAGTGATACCGTCCCTCCTCATCGGTCAGGATGGGGCCCTTCTGATCATTGGGGCCAACCAACAGAGCAATGGTTGCCCCGACTAACAGATCACTCGTTTCGGCCAACCGCACAACACCCGTCAAACTCGCTGTCTCTGCTGCGGCACCGATTGGCTCGGTAGTCGTCGGCGGCTTATCCCACTGTGGATCGAGCAACCGCGAAGCACCGGTGTAGTCAATAATGCGAAACCAGAGTTTGCCACTGTCGGGATCAACACGCGTGCCGCGCCCCATAATCTGCTTAAAGAGAATCGGTGATGTCAAGGTTTTCATAAAGACGATATTGCGCACCGCTGGCGCGTCAACTCCCGTCGATAGAAGCTCCGCGGTTGTTGCGACCACGGGCAGGGCCTTATCGCTATCCTGAAATTGTGCCAACCGTCGTCGCCCGGCTTCGCCCTCTTCGCTCACAATCGCGGTGGCATAATCATCACCATAGCCTAATTCACTAAACTCATTGTTGAGCAAACGCGCCACCTCTTGCGCATGGGGGATGCCGACGCAGAAGACAATTGTCTTCTGCATGGGGCCGAAACGGCGCAACAGTTCCGCCAGATGGTGGACCATTGCCTCCGTGCGGTCGGGCAGATTAATCTCGCGCTCAAATTGCTGGGTAAAGTAATCATCGCGCAATGCGGCATCCTCAGGCACAAAGAGTTCAGCCCCTTTTTCTAATGCCTCCTCAATGTGTAGCCCTTCCTTGTCCACGTTGGTGCGAATCCGATGGACTTTATAGGTGGCCAGAAACCCATCGTCAATACCTTGGCCCAAGCTATACCGATAGGCCGGAAATTGGACAGTGTCTGCTTCCGGTGTATTGGGAACGCTCGGCTGTGGCGTCTCTTCTGCACAGAAATAGGCGTAGGTATCAATATTTTCATCTTGTTTGGGCGTCGCCGTCATCCCCAGATGAATGGCCCCGCCAAAGTAATTTAGAATTTCGCGCCAGGTCCCAAAGCCAGAGCGATGGGCCTCATCGATAATGATCAAGTCAAAGAAGTCAGGTGGGAACTGTTGAAAGAGTTGTTGATTCCCCTCCTGCGCCCATAAGTTTTGATAAATGGCAAAGTAGAGATCACGATTTGTGCTCAGCTTCTGGCGACCATCGATCAAAAAACGAGGATCATTGGTGTTGTCGGCAAAGGGGCCAAAGGCATTGTACGCCTGATCACGCAGGACGACTCGATCCGCCAAAAAGAGCACCCGTCCCGGCTCTTCCCCTTTTTGATGGCGCAGCCAGCCGGAACGAATAAGTTTCCAGACCATCTGAAAGGCGGTGAACGTCTTGCCGGTGCCGGTCGCCATCGCTAACAAGATACGCCTTTGGCCCCGCATCATGCGCAGCAGTGCTTCTTTAATGGCCGCTTCTTGGAAATAGCGCGGTTCTTTGCCACGGGTAATCGTTGTTGGTGCATAGGGGTGTAAAAGTGGATTGCGCCGCCGTGCCGCGGACAGATCCGGCTTGTAAATAGGGCGTAACTCATCGATCCGTTTCAGATCAGTCGTTGTCAGCCCCAGATTCATTTGCCAGCGTTGCCAAAGCTCTTCCGGCGTGGGAAAGCGATCCAATTTGCGGGAAGTATTGGTAAATTGATCCCATTCCAGGATCTCATGACCGTTGGTGGTGTAGGCAAAGGCGAGCCCCAGATCACGCGCATAACCTTTCACCTGCTCCAAACCGGTGACAGCCGTCTTTTCCTCCTCTTTCGCCTCGACAACAGCAATGGGAAAACTATCGGTAAAGCGCAGCAGATAATCGACACGCTTGGGTGCCTCGCGTTCGGCCTTATCACCGCGCAAGACAATTTTGCCCGCCGTGTAGGCCCAGTCCGGTCGATAGTACTGTTCACGCGTCACCTGGCTGCGCGTCCAACCGGCAATGTTTAATTGGGGGTCGATAAGTTGGGCACGGGTATCAGCTTCGTTAAGGGACATGGGGTATGTATTTCTTATATCCATCCATGGACATCACGGTTTTCTTATGTTCATTTTAGCGCAAAGATGGATATAGCCGACAATACAAGATGGCAAAAACGTTAGTCTCATGCCACTCACTCCCCCAACACCACCGCCACCAGCGGACTCCCCGCCACCCATGTCTCGACATCTTCCTCCGCGCGCCCCAACTTCTGTAAAATCGCGGTCAACACTTCACGCCGCGCCGCTTCCTCAGTAATCGGCACCGCCCGCGCCGGCAGGTCGGCTTGCGTACTCGCTTTGAGATGAAAGGTAAAGTCGGGATGGGCGAGCAGGTTCGCGTACCAATCACGCGGGCGGCCCGGCGTACCGGTGATGTAGAGCCGGCCATCGAGGTTGTGAAACCAGATCTCGATCCGCCGCGGCTCACCGGATTTGCGGCCAATCGTGGTAATGTCGATCACCTGGTCGGTGACCAAGGCTTGTTGGATCGCTTGCGAAAACGCTGTCATATAAATTCTCCTCCTTCTGTTTAGGCCAAACCAAACAAATAGTTATCCACGAAGAAAAAGCGGTTCTTCGTGTGCGTTCATGTGTCTTCGTGTAACTTCGTGGACAATTTGAATTTAGGCATTGCCTTACGGCGCGTCGACCAGGATCTGGTCAATCCGCGCCAACTCGTCTGCGCTGAAGTCGACAGCGGCGGCGGCGAGATGCTCTTGCACCTGTTGCACATTCTTTGCGCCGACCAGCACACAAGTAATCTCCGGCAAACGCAACTGCCACGCAATCGCCAACTGCACCATCGTCAGCCCCTTGGGCCGGGCAACCTCAGCTTGTAGCCGGTCGGTCACGGCCAGGTAGCGGGCAAACGTTTCGCCTTGAAAGCGTGGCATCTTAGCCCGTTCGTCATCGGCGGGGAATTGGTGGTTGGCGCGATATTTGCCGGTCAGCAGCCCCTTGGCCAGCGGGCTGTGGGCGAGAATGCCAATCCCGTTGCGCGCACAAAAGGGGATATCCTCCGTTTCGATGCCGCGGTCAAAGAGGTTATAGCGCGGCTGGTTGGCCTGCACGGGGGCGCTTTGGAGTGCCTGTGCCATCTGGGCGGCGTTGTAATTTGAGACGCCGATGTAGCGGATTTTGCCCTCTTCCTGGAGGCGCGCCATCGTCGCCATGCTCGCCTCCACCGGATACTCCGCCTTCCAACTGTGGATCTGATAGAGATCGACATAGTCAACCGCCAGATCGCGCAGGCTGTTTTCGATCGCGCTGCGAATACCGGCCGGCGAATAGTCACCGCTCACTTTGGTGGCGAGGAAGCAGCGTTCGCGGTAGCCGTTCTGCAGCGCCTTGCCCAGGGTCACCTCACTGGTACGATAGGCCTGCGCCGTATCGATCAAGGTGATACCATTGTCGATCGCGGCGTGGATCGTGCTGATCGCCGTCGCCTCGTCGACCAATCCCATGCCACCGCCCAAGGGCCACGCGCCCAGCCCGAGCACCGAAACCAGGGGACCATCTTTACCAAGTTGTCGTTGTTGCACAGCGTTTTTCCTTTGTATGGCTGTCATGTACTTTCCCAATTTAGTCGATTAGGGAATGAGCCGTATATTATCCACGAAGGGCACGAAGACACACGAAGAGAGGCAGTTCTTCGTGTGTCTTCGTGCCCTTCGTGGATCATCACACCGCCACCTGTCGAAACTGTGGCGGCACCCGCGCCAGCGTTGCCTGTTCAAACGCATAGGCAATGCGCAAAATGGTTGCGTCCTGCCAGGCGCCGCCAAAGAAGGAGACGCCAATCGGCATCCCATAGATGTAGCCGGCAGGCAGGGTGATGTTGGGGTAGCCGGCAACCGCGGCCGGGGTAGAACTGCCGCCAAGGAAACGGTCGCCGCCGATCAGATCGGTGACCCACGCCGGGCCATTGGAGGGGGCCATGATGGCGTCGAGCTTGTGCTCGGCCAGCGTGGCGTCGATCCCTTCGTCACGCGCCAGCCGTTGTTTTTCGGCGGTCAAGTGCAGATATTCTTCGCTGCTGAGGAGCCCTTTGGCTTCAGAGGCCAGATGGGTCTCCTGACCAAAATAGGGCATGACACGCGCGGCATGGTCGTTGTTAAAGGCGATCACGTCTGCCAGCGAATGGACCGCGACCGCCGGCCCAACACCAGCCAGATACTGATTGAGATCCGCTTTGAACTCATATTGCAGCGTCTGCCATTCGGGTTCACGCAGCGCTTTGGCCGTCTTGATCTCCACCGGATCAACCACGGACGCGCCGGCCCGTTTGAGCGTGGCAATCGCCTTTTCCATGATCGCATCGACCCGTTCGTGAAAGCCAAAGAAGTTGCGGGCAATGCCAATGCGCGCGCCTTTGAGCCCATCCTTATCGAGAAATTGGGTGTAGTCACGCTGGAAGTGGCCTTCACTGGCCGCGGTCGCCTCGTCGCGCGGATCAATGCCGACGAGTGCGCCGAGCAGAAGGGCGGCGTCAGTCACCGTGCGGGTCATCGGGCCGGCGGTGTCCTGGGTGTGCGCAATGGGGATGATACCGCTGCGGCTAACGAGGCCGACCGTTGGCTTAAAGCCGACAATGCCATTCAGGGAAGAAGGGCTGACAATCGAGCCATCGGTTTCGGTGCCAATTGCGGCGGCGCAGAAGTTGGCGGCTACGGCCACGCCCGAGCCGGAGCTAGAACCGCTGGGGTTGCGGTCGAGGGCGTAGGGGTTGCGCGTGCGTCCGCCCCGGCTGCTCCAGCCGCTGGACGAACGGGTTGAGCGGAAGTTGGCCCACTCGCTCAGGTTGGTCTTGCCCAGGATGATCGCGCCGGCAGCACGCAATTTTTCGGCCACAAACGAATCCTGCACGGCATAGTTACCTTCAAGCGCCAACGAACCGGCAGTCGTCATCATCTTGTCGGCGGTGTCGATGTTGTCTTTGATCAGGATCGGGATGCCGTGGAGTGGCCCGCGTGGTCCGGTTGCGGCACGCTCGGCGTCGAGTGCGGCGGCAATATCAAGCGCGTCGGGGTTGAGCTCGATGATGGCGTTGACCGTCGGCCCCCGTTTGTCGAGCGCTTCGATGCGCGCTAGATACATCTGGGTCAGCGTGCGGGCGCTGTAGAGACCGCGCTCCATCGTGCTTTGTAATTCCGCAATAGTCATTTCACGCATAGGTTGTCCTTCCGATCATCTGACGTTGGTGAGTAGCGGGGAGCGCTTGGTGTTTCTATAGGGTTGAACTCGATTGTGGGACTATCGACGACGGTGCAGCGTGTATACTGCGCCTCAGACCAAAGCTTTGTTGTGGACACGGATAGTTGGAAACACGGATAAAGAATTCCGCTTACCAAACCGATGGATATCCTCACACCTGGAGATTCTTGCAGAATGACAAGCCCGTAAACACCTCTACGGCTTAGCAATTACATCAAAGGGCAAGAACAGCCACCCACATGGGGCGTTCGCCAACCTGATAGCGGGCGAACTCCTGCAAGAGGCCACTCTCCTGGTTGATGCGATAGGCGGTCAACTGCCCTGAGCCCTGGCCACTGACATAGAGAAAGTTGCCCGTCGGATCGAGGTTGAAAGCGCGCGGCGTCGGTTCCGTCGGCTGTTGGCCGAGTGCGGTGAGCAGCCCTGTTTTGTCGTCGATGGCAAAGCAGGCGATGCTATCGTGGCCACGGTTGGAGACATAGAGAAAGCGCCCCGCAGGATGGATATGGATCTGGGCGCAGGTATTCTCACCGCGGAAATCGCTGGGCAAGGTGGAGAGGCTCTGGAAGGAGGCGAGGGTGCCCTGCGCCGGGTCGAGATGGTAGGCGGTGGCGCTGCCTTCCTGCTCGTTAGAGAAGTACAAAATATCTTTTTGGGGATGATAGACGTAATGGCGGGGGCCGACACCGAAGGCCGGTTTAATATGGGCCGGAGAATTGGCGGTGAGTTGGCCAGTGGCCTCATCAAAGCGATATTGGTAGATCACATTGGAATCAGCGACGTGGGGCAAAAAGGTAAAGCGGTTGCTCGCATCAAGCTCAATGCAGTGCGCGCACGGTTCGGTCTGATGAGAAGAGGCCACCGCGGCGTCGACCGTGCCGTCGGCATTGATTGGGTGCACAAAGGCCTGGCCGCCGCTATACGAGGCCGCCAACAGCCAGCGCCCCGTCTTGTCGGTGGCGAGATAGCAGGGATCCGCTTGTAGTGCAACGGGCGCACCAAACGCTGTCAACCCACCCGTGGTTGGATCAATTTGATAGCTGACAACGGTCTTGATCGAACGCAGACCGACATAGAGATAGCGCTGGCTGGGATCCACGGCCAGCGGACCGGGCGCGCCGGCGGTCGGGAACTCGTCGCGCGGGGTCAACGCGCCGGTTGCATTGTCAACATCAAAGAGGAGGAGCTTGTTTTCCCCGCCAATAGCGATGTAAGCAACGTAGCCTGTCATGAAAGATTCTCCTGGGTTTATGGTTGGTGTAGGGTTATCCCCACGTCTTTCAGTTAAGAAAGGCGGGTCTTCGCGACTTATAGACTAATCATTTAAAAGCCATACATAACAAGGGTACTTTTACACGAGAGAAGCTCTATGGCTTTTAAGGATTTTATCTAGTAGTAGATGGAGTGAGCGAACGCTCATCCCAGGTTGAAACCTGGGCCTGCTATGCCAAACCCGTTTAAACGGGTTTGGCATAGCAGGCCCGGTTGAAACCATTGCCTACCGGTTTACGGATATAGAATCGGGTCGGGGTTGGTATAAAAAGCTTGAAGCTGCGCGAAATCGGCTTCTTTATTACCGGTGGGGATCAGGGCTTGACCAAAGACGATGCGCTTGTTGGGATAGTCGATGTAGACTGGGGCAATCGGCACCGCTGCCCCGAGCGCGATGTAATAGAAACCGGTCTTCCATTCGCTGATCGGTACTCCGGCGTTGCGCCGCGAACCTTCCGGTGCCACGGCCAGAATCAACTGCTCTACCCCTTGCAACTTTTGCACCATCTGCTCAACCACATTAAAGCGCGCGGTGCGGTTAATCGGCACGCCGCCTAGCTTTTGGATGATCCAGCCAAACGGTGGTTTAAAGACGGTGTGTTTGGCCATCCAACTGATGCGTACACCGAAGCCGAGGATCAGCGATAAGGCAATCACAACATCAAAGTTGTGGGCGTGGGGCGCGCCAATCGCCACCATCTTGGGCACATTGGGCAATTCACCCTTGACATGCCAGCCGAGCAAGGCAAAGAGCCCACGGCCTAGCATTCTGGTGAAGCCGTTGCCCAATTTCGGTGGTTGCTTGCCGGCGGGGGGGATTCTCATGGTGCAGGGCTCACAATCATCGGCGTGCGGGTGGTTAAATATTCAAGCGGCTGGTCGGTAAATTCAACGTTGTGGTCAAAGCCTTCGGTAGGGGGGAAGGCTGCTTCGCAGCCGCAACTGAAGAGCAGCGGCGCGGCTCGCTGCATCCATTTGATTTGGTGGACCATCGCGACCATGTGGCGCACTTCGTCTATGTGGTTGGGAACCCCACGGTGCCACATGCGCATATCGCGGATGACAATGCTGCCTTTGCGGCTGTTGGCGCGCACCGGCGGGGCAATCGCACGACGGGCCGCTTCTAGCTCCGGCGCAATATATTGCTTGTCAAAGGGGAGCAAATGAGTACCCGGCCAGATTTCGGTCGCCCCGCTTGCTTCGTTGGCCTCGATCAGCGTGACATTGACCACGAGCGCATGGGCCGGATGAGGGGTCGTCATGGTGGGCCAGAGATGGAGCGTATCGGCGTGTAGCGGTTGCGTACCACTGCCGGGGCAGTTGGCATTGCCGTTGTAGAAGCGGTTGTAGGCACCAGCACCCAAGACCGCCGTAGTCACTTGAATTGCCCACGGGTTGGCGACGATATCCTGAAAAATGTAGGGTGCGCAGGGTGGCGGGCCTTGTTGTAGATGACCTGGTATTCTTCCCGCACCGCCCCACTTCTCGGCGGCAAGCAGCAGCTGCGAATCGGCCGCCATGCGTTCGCGTAGGGTATCGAGATGGGCCGGAGCGATGACATCGGCCAGGACCACATAGCCTTCGGTGCGTATCGCTTGCACGGCTTGCGCCAAATGTTCGGCAGTTAGCTGCGCTTGGGCTACCTCTTGCGGATTGACGGCGATCTCCATTCGTATCTCCTTCCCCTGAAACGTGACACGTGACACGTGGTGGAATAAATCCGTTCTTATTCTCGCATGGGTATCCGATTCACGCAACTTGATACGCGTTACCGCCGCAACCCTTGGAGTAGCCGTTGAATGCCGGCAATCATTCGGGCAGAGGGATAGCCGCCAATCTCTTGTTGCAGGCGTAAGATGTCGGGCTGTAACAAGGTCAGAATGGCGTCAGCGGTAAAGGGGATATCCACATCGTTCGCCAATTCGCCGGCCGCGGCAGCACGGTGCAGCAGCGCGTGCACTGTCATCCGCTGCCAACGAAACGGGGGCGACTGTGGGTGGGCTTCTACCTGATAATCCTGGCTGACAGCACAGAGCAGCAGACTGTGATGGGCTTGAAAGCCGATCCAGGCCTCAATAAACCAGGCCAACTGTTGGCGGAACGGCGCAGCGTCCAACGCCATGGCGCGTAATTGCTGTAGCGTCTGATCTTGAAAATCGCGCATTTGTGTATCGAGCAGAGCCAGGCAAAGTTCGCCTTTGCTGCCAAAGCGGCGATAGAGGGTACCCTGGCCGACTTCAGCCTTGCGCGCAATATCGACCATATTGACGTTAGCTACCCCTTGTTCACGGAAGAGCGTTGCCGCGGCAGCCAAAATACGGGCCCGGTTTTCCTGGGCATCGGCCCGTTCCACACGTACCGGTGCCGGCTCTGGGCCAAGCGCGATAGGAATGATACTCTGTTCTTCAAGGGACAACGGTTCGAAACTCATGGGAATAGTATAAACGAACGCTAACAAAACGCCAACTTGACAAGTGGACACGTGTCCGCTATGATAAGGCCAGACAAACGGACAGCCGTCCACTTTTGTAAATAAATGTACGCTATAGGGGCTTACGCAGATCGCCGGTTTCGATACAGGAACCTGCATCTTACTCAACCGGCGATCTGCGTAAGCCCTAATCAAAAAAAGCTATCACAGCAAGGAGCATTCTCTCATGGCTTGGAAAATTGACTCAGCCCATTCCGAAGTAACCTTTAGCGTTCGCCACATGATGATTTCGACCGTCCGTGGCCGTTTTAATACCGTTAACGGTACCGTTGACTTTGACGAAGCGACCCCCGGCAATTCGAGCGTCAATGTCGAGATCGATGTGACCAGCGTGGATACCCGTGAAAAGCAGCGTGACGATCATCTGCGCTCGCCCGATTTCCTCGATGTCGCCACCTACCCGACGATCACCTTCGTCAGCAAGCGCGTCGAGCCGATTGACGAGACCCACGGCAAAATTACCGGCGATCTAACGATCCACGGCGTCACCAAAGAAGTTGTCTTGGATACCGAATATGCCGGCCAAGCCAAGAGCCCGTGGGGCACCACCAGCGCCGGCTTTAGCGCCAAGGCCGAAATCAACCGCAAAGACTTCGGCCTCGAATATAACGCCGCCCTCGAAACCGGCGGTGTCCTCGTCGGCGACAAGGTGAAGATTGATATTGAGATGGAGATTGTGAAGGGGTAGGGAAGTGAGATAGGTAGATAGGGAAACAGGTAGATAGGTAGACACGTACTTGTTTCCCTGTTTCCCTGTTTCCCTGTTTCCCTGTTTCCCTGTTTCCCTGTTTCCCCCTACGCCTTCACCGGCGCGTGGCCATTCGCCGTGGTACGGGTGAGAACGGGGTTGTCGGAGCCGACTTTGTCCTTGGGGATGTCGCTGCGCCAGCGCGAGTCGGAGAGGATCTTGTCGAGGTTGCAGCGATCTTTGTAGCGGGCGGCAATGTCGACCACCTCGTCGAGCAGGCCGTCGCTGAGCTTGATCGGGTTGAGACCAAGGGCCAGGAATTGATCATTGCGCACGACGAGTTCATTTTCAAACGATTCGTTGCGTGGGTTCACATAGTAGCGGATTTCGGCATCGGTCAAGCCGGCGACGATGTCGGCCAGTTGGTGCACGCGATGGGTTTCCGTCATCTGATTGAAGATCTTGACGCGGTCGCCCGGCTGAGGTGGATTGGCAATTGCCAACGAGACGCAGCGCACCGAATCGCGCATGTGAATAAAGGCGCGGGTTTGGCCACCGGTGCCATAGACGGTCAACGGATGGCCGACCGCGGCCTGTACCAGGAAGCGGTTCAGCACGGTGCCATAATCGCCTTCATAGTCAAAGCGATTGATCAGCGCCGGGTCCAGAAGGGTCTCTTCGGTGTTGGTGCCCCAAACAACCCCCTGATGCAAATCCGTAATCCGCACACCATCATTCTTGTTATAGTAGTAAAAGAGCAGTGCATCGAGCGTCTTGGTCATGTGATAGATGCTGCCGGGATGGGGTGGGTAAGGGATCTCGATATCGTGATCCTTGCCTTCGATTTCGACCTTGACATTGAGATAGCCTTCGGGGATCGCCATGCCGGCAGTGCCATAGCCGTAAACGCCCATGGTGCCCAGGTGAACGAGATGGGCATCAACCCCCGCATCGACCAACGCACAGAGCAGGTTGTGCGTACCATTGACGTTGTTATCGACGGTATAGCGCTTGTGCTTGGGCGATTTCATCGAATAGGGTGCTGCACGCTGTTCGGCAAAATGGACCACAGCTTTGGGCTTGATCTCGGTCAGTAGATCGCGCAATTCATTGTAATCTTCGGCGATATTCAAGTTGACAAAATTAATGATTTTGCCCGTAGCATTTTTCCAAGCCGCCAGCCGGTTTTCTGGCGTTTCAATCGGCGTCAACGAACGACAACCCAGCTCGATATCAATTTTGCGGCGCGACAGATTGTCCACAATGGTGACATCGTAGCCCTCTTGCGAAAGGCGCAACGTCGTCGGCCAACCACAAAAGCCGTCACCCCCGAGAACGATCACATTTCCTTTACTCATCTTCTTCTCCTCTACTTTTCCTGCTGACGATTTTCTCCGCCAAACATCTTGCGACAAAAATCGCAACGCTTTGGTGATACAAACGTATCTGTATATAACCCGCAAATTCTGGCTCTTCAGGATCTCAGGGGGTGGCCCGCTTTGGCTTCGACAAGCGCAGCCTCCGCTACGCTACTTGTCATTGTCACCTCCTGAGATCCTGAAGAGCCCAAATTCTTTAACCAACTATCCTCGTGCCAAGCATACCCGACGAGATAGGTTTTAACCAAACGCTAACATAATAGTGATTTAGTTACTAGAAATGATAGTAGCAAAGGTGTTATCTTCAATAAAAGTTGATTCTGCGCTATACTTTAAGATGCTCTCTGTCGGACTGTGGGTGTTGCGGTAGCCGGTAACGTACGCGGAACCAATCGCCTGTTACACAACTGTGATGGCACCTGTGACCAGTTCAAGCGCAAAGAATCAATATATTCACGAGGACCAATATGCACGAAAGTGGCGAGCAACTCAGGATTGCAATCTTTACCGAAACCTTTCTCCCGAAAATTGATGGCGTGGTAAGTATTCTTTGTCTGGCGTTACAACGTCTGCAGGAGCAGGGTCATCAGGTTATCCTCTTTGGCCCCCGCGGTGGGCCCGAAGAATACGCAGGGGCCGAAATTGTGGGGGTCGGTGGCCCGCCCATCCCTTTTTATCCTGAATTGCGGATCAATGTCCCACGGCCGCGCGTTTGGTCCAAGATCAAAGAATTTCAGCCGAATTTAATTCATCTGGTTAATCCCGTTGTGCTTGGTCCTTTCGGGCTCTCCTATGCACGGAAGTTGAATGTGCCTACCGTTGCTTCCTTCCACACCGATCTACCCCGCTATGTTGAACACTACGGATTGGGCTTTGTTTCGCCGGTTTTGCGTGGCTATTTACGCACGATTCACAATCAGGCCGATGTCAACCTTTGCCCGTCCAGTTTTGTGCGCGACGATCTGCGGCGACAAGGCTTCCGCCGTGTACGCTGGTGGAAACGTGGCATCGACACCGATCTTTTTACCCCTGGCGCGCGCGACGAAGCGATGCGCCACCGCCTGACCAATGGCCATCCGGATGACTTTTTGATTGTGAATATTGGGCGCCAATCGCCGGAGAAGGGGCTCAAGGAGATGCGCGATCATGTCTTGGCTGAGCCGGGGGTGCGCCTCTCGTTGATCGGTGGTGGCCCTAGCCATGAATCGTTGCAGGAACACTACCGCGGCACCCCAACAACCTTCCCTGGCTTTTTGCGCGGTGCCGAACTGATCTCCGCCTATCGAGCGGCCGACGCCTTTATCCTGCCTTCGACCACCGAAACCTTTGGTTTGGTAGCATTGGAAGCAATGGCCTGTCGCTTACCGGTAATCGCGGCCAAAGCAGGGGGAGTGGTCGATACGGTGATCGACGGCGAGAATGGCTTTTTCTATGATCCGAATGATCTGACGCAGATCGGGCCGCTGGTTGCGCGGCTACGCGATAACCCGCAACTGCGCGACCAGATGGCGGAAAATGGCTACCGCCACGCGCAAAGTCGCTCCTGGCGCGTGACAATGGATCAACTGGTCGATTACTATCGCGTGGCGGGGCGGGTTTTCCGCGGCAAGCGTCGCACGCCGGGTTATTTTCCCATCTAGCAATGGCAGAAAAACATTCTCGCTTGACCAAAGAAGGCCGTTTGGTTTGGTTTACGGAGCGATTGTGGTCGCTCGCCCACGATTTGCCGGTACGACAGGTTTCGATTGCTCAAATCGCCGAGTTTGATCAGAATTGTTGGTTTGGAAAAACAGCACCGCCAACGTGTCGCGCCGTGGCAGAACATGCGCGCCGTATCAGTGATGCTGATTTGCGCTATCCGATCATTCTTTCGGCAGAGGGCTACTTGATGGATGGTGGTCATCGCATCGCAAAAGCGTATTTATTGCAGTTGGATATAATATCTGCTGTGCAATTTCTGCAAGATCCGGAACCGGACTATAGTTTGGATCGTGACGTAGCTCTGCCGACAGTACCACGTTTTATATAGTAGAGTTGTTCCCAATTAAATGCTGAGGCTGAAGTGACTGTCACTGTCCCCTGTGTGACCGGCTGTATGAATTTGGTTGCGGACAGTGACAGTCACCTAGATCCGTTAAAAAGGAACAACTCTAGTGATAAAACCATGTCTTGGGTATGCCATCGGGTGGAGTGGATGATCCTTGCTATTCCAATCGTCGATCCCACCCGATGCCGTGCCCCTACTGTTTTGTCAACAAAATTCTAATAGGTCTAGCGAACGCAGGTTGAGTAGGCTGCGGCTTTTTGCAGCCGTATCAAAACCAAAGTGAGTACCCACCGCTTGGTTTCGGTACGCTTCGCTACTCAACCAGCGCTGCCTCTCATTACTTGTTTCACAAAACAGTACGCTTGGCTATCCGCGGTAATGTTCCTGTAGGCTGCGTACACGCAACTCCTGCTGCCCCATGGCGCGAATTCCATTGACCGCCGCCTGCGCTGCTGATAGGGTGGTGATCAGCGGGATCTCCATACGGGTGGCCAGGCGACGGATGCGGATGCCATCTTCGCGACTGTCACGGCCAAGCGGCGTGTTGATAATCAGATGGATTTTGCCATCTTGGATCGCCGCCAACGTGCTGTAGCCTTCGCCGCCGGCGCTGCCCTTTTCCAAAATTGTAACTGGTGTGCCCGTCCCTTCAATCAGGCTGCCGGTCCCTTCGGTTGAATAGATCGTAAAGCCGAGGCGGTGCAGATCGCGAGCGAGCTTGAGCGCGCTGCCTTTGTCATAGTCGTTGACGGTGATCAGCACCCCACCCGTTGTCGGTAGCCCTGTGCCAGCCCCCAATTGACTCTTGGCAAACGCGTGACCAAAGGTTGAAGCGTGGCCCATGACTTCACCGGTTGAGCGCATCTCCGGCCCCAAGATCGTATCAATACCAGTGAACTTTTTCCACGGCAGCACCGCCTCTTTGACAAAGAAACCATCGAGCTTCGGCTCCTCGGTCAAACCCAGCTCGACCAAGCTTTTGCCGGCCATTACCTGGGCGGCCAACTTCGCCAGCGGAATACCCGTCGCCTTGCTGACAAAGGGCACGGTGCGGCTAGCGCGCGGGTTAACCTCCAGCACGTAGACAACATCGTCTTTGACTGCGTACTGCACATTCATCAGCCCCAGCACTCCGAGCGCCAACCCGAGCTTTTCGGTATATTCGCGGATGATGTTGAGGTGAAATTGGCTGATCTTGTAGGGGGGCAGCACACAGGCACTGTCACCGCTGTGGATGCCGGCCTCTTCAATGTGCTGCATGATGCCGCCAATCACGACGCGCTCCCCATCGCAGATCGCATCGACATCGACCTCAAAGGCATCTTCGAGGAAGCGGTCGATGAGAATCGGGCGGTCGGCGGAGACGCTGACCGCCTCGCGCATGTAGCTGCGCAGCGCCGACTCATCCTCGACGACGGCCATGGCACGGCCACCAAGAACATAGGAAGGACGCACGACCACCGGATAGGCGATCTCCTGCGCGACCGCCACTGCTTCATCGGCGGTGCGCGCCATGCCATGTGCTGGGGCAGGAATGTCGAGTCGCTCTAGCAACTCGCCAAAGCGGTCCCGATCCTCGGCCAAATCGATGGCATCCGGCGGCGTCCCCAGGATCGGCACCCCGGCGGCGGCCAGGCTATTCGCCAGATTCAACGGCGTCTGCCCGCCAAATTGCACGATGACCCCCTTAACATTGCCTGATAGAGTGACAGGGTGAGGGGGTGAAAGGGTGACATCTGCGCTATTCACCTTGTCATCTTGTCCTCCTGTCACCTTGTCAAGGTTTTCCCCCGCTTCCCGCTCCACAATATTCAACACATCCTCAAAGGTAAGCGGCTCGAAGTAGAGACGGTCGCTCGTGTCGTAGTCGGTGCTGACCGTTTCTGGGTTGCAGTTGACCATGATCGTTTCGTAGCCGAGATCTTGCAGCGCAAAGCTGGCGTGGCAACAGCAGTAATCAAATTCGATCCCTTGCCCAATACGATTGGGACCGCCGCCCAGGATAATAATCTTTTGGCGATCGGTTGGGATCGCTTCGCTCTCCAACTCGTAGCTGCTGTAGAGATAGGGGGTGTAGGCCTCAAACTCAGCGGCGCAAGTGTCCACTTGATGATAGGTGGGGAAAAGGTGCCACGCTTTGCGCAGGGCGCGGATGGTCGTTTCGGAGATTGGAGATTGGAGATTGGAGATTGGAGATTGGCTGATGGCGGTCGTCGGCGCTCCCGTCTCCAATTCTCCCTTCTCTGAGCTCTTCTGTAAAATACGCGCCAATTGGGCATCACTAAAGCCAAGTCGTTTGGCCCGGTGTAACGTTTCTTCATCAATGGTGGTGAGCTTGCGTTCAAAGATGGCGATCTCGGCGATTTGGGTGACAAACCACGGGTCAAAGCGGGTGAGTTGGCAGACCGTGGTCACATCATCACCGCGTAGGAGTGCTTCGTAGGTGGCAAAGAGCCGGTCGCGATTGGGAATGCGCAACAGATCGTGCAATTCGGTGGCTGGTTCGTAGCCCTTAAAATTGCCTTCGGCGTCCCGTTCCACTGGCCCCAAGCCATCGCGCCCAATTTCCAGGCTGCGCGCGCCCTTTTGTAACGCCTCTTTAAAGGTGCGCCCAATCGCCATCACTTCACCGACGGATTTCATCTGTGGCCCCAACTCGCGGTCAACACCGGGAAACTTTTCAAAGGCCCACCGTGGAATTTTGACGACGACATAATCAATCGACGGCTCAAAGGCGGCGACCGTCTGCTGTGTGATGTCATTCTTCAACTCGTCGAGCGTATAGCCGACGGCGACCTTGGCCGCAAACTTGGCAATCGGGAAGCCAGTCGCCTTGGAGGCGAGCGCGCTGGAACGCGAGACGCGCGGGTTCATTTCGATGATCACCACGCGGCCGCTCTCTGGGTCGACGGCAAATTGCACATTGCTGCCCCCCGTTTCGACGCCAACCGCGCGCATGACAATGCGTGCCTGATCGCGCAACCGCTGGTACTCTTTGTCGGTCAAGGTTTGTGACGGCGCCACGGTAATGCTGTCACCGGTGTGCACGCCCATCGCGTCGAGGTTCTCAATCGAGCAGACGACGACAAAGTTATCGGCCTTATCGCGCATCACTTCGAGTTCGTACTCCTTCCACCCAATCAGTGACTCTTCGACAAGTACGGTGTGGACTGGACTTTCGCGCAGCCCCCAGGAGACTTTTTCATCAAACTCTTCCGGGGTAAAGACAGTGCCAGCACCACTGCCGCCCAGGGTAAAGCTGGGGCGAATAAAGATGGGATAGCGCCCAATTACCACCGCGGCACGCCGTGCTTCTTCGAGATTGTGCACCAACACACTGCGCGGCGATTCTAGCCCGGCCGCGGTCATGGCATCTTTGAAGAGCTCCCGATCTTCGGCGGTCCGCATGGCGTGGAGATTGGCACCGATCAGTTCGACGCCATAGTTATCGAGAATGCCGGCCTCGGCCAATGCGACAGAGAGATTCAGCCCCGTTTGGCCGCCGACGGTGGGTAGCAGCGCATCGGGGCGCTCTTTGGCAATGATCTTTTCGAGCACATCGACCGTCAGCGGTTCGATATAGGTGGCGTCGGCCATCTCGGGGTCGGTCATAATTGTGGCCGGGTTGGAGTTGACAAGGATCACCCGATAGCCTTCCTGGCGCAGCGCTTTGCACGCTTGGACACCGGAGTAGTCAAATTCGCAGGCTTGGCCGATGACAATCGGGCCGGAGCCGATAATTAAGATCGAAGAGAGGTCAGTTCGTTTTGGCATTTTGCTTCATTTCTGTCTGTTTGATTTTGTACACTTCAGGCGTTCTCATTCTCTTCCCATACGACACGTTCGTAGATCCGCGCTAAGGGTAAGGCCATATCAATGGCCTCAATCCTCAGTTGATCTGTCATGGCTCTAAACTCGGTCAAGACCCAGCGCCCATCTTCGCCCTTGTGAAAATATTCACTTTTCTCGGTGGCTAACGCTTCTTCTGCCAGATACGCTTCCGGCGTGATAAATGGGGGTTTGGTTAGTGCCAGCGCCATGGTGATGCCTTTCTGCTACGCGCGCCAAACAACGCACAGGGTACCTGCACGCAGTGCGTGAACGGTTCTGTACACAAAGTATACTGGAAATGGCGCGAAGTGCGAAGTTATGGCGGGGTTGTTGTGAATGGTAGCTTTGACGCGGGCAGATTGGGGGGATTGTCCTTATTGGCAGTGGGGATGCCTGACTTCAGCCGGAGAATTAGTAAGCTATCTATCAGAAAGCTTCTAGGGACATTCAGAAAACATTCGGGATTCAAGGTCCCATTCGTAGGGCCACGATATATCGTGGCCCTACGAATGTTTTTCTGAATGTCTCTAAAATCAGGCATTCCTATGGGACGAGGCACTATCCAAAATCTACTTATACTCGTTGTCCCACCAATACTTCGCCATTCGTTGGCCCAAAGTTTACATTCAATTGAGATTGATAGTGCAGTTGGCCATCAAGAAAGCGGCAGGTGGCAGTAACACTGAAGGGGCGCTCGATGAATTGTAGTCTTATCGTATAGGTATCCTCGTCCGTCCACGCGCCACAGCCGGCGATCTGTTGGCCGGACGGTTGACCATAGGTGGTTTTGCTTGTGATCCATGCGCCATGCCCACAGGCAATCGCATAGCATCCATCACTATCTTCCAATTGACAGATCGTCTGCGCCTCCTCAAAGGTAAAAGCGATACTTTTGATTGGAAGATCGCGCGGATCCTCACTCTTGGGCACATCGTGAAAGTGGAAACGTTGACCAGAAACCGCGGCAGCAGCAGGTGAAGTAGCAGCACCGCTGATGGTGGGCAATGCCAGGTTGGCCAGCTTTGCTGCCAAGGCCTGTTGCGCGCCAGGATCAACCGGCACTGGTGCCGCGCCCATGGCCGGCAGCAGATGGCTCCACACCTGATCAAGCACCGCCTGCATATTGCCCACGCCGCTGGTCATGGCGAGGATCGCATCTTGCGCGGGCATCACGATACAATATTGGCCAAAGGCCCCGTCGCCCCGGTAAGCGTTATGACGGCACATCCAAAATTGATAACCATAACCCTGCACCCAATCTGGGTTGTCGCCGTTATTGGGGGTTTGATAGGAGGTAGCCGCAGCAACCCAAGCACTGGGAATCAACTGTTGCCCCTGCCAGAGACCTTTCTGTAAATAAAGTTGGCCAAAGCGCGCAATGGCATCGGTCGTAATATTTAAGCCCCAGCCGCCGGTATTGATACCCAGCGGACAACTTTCCCACACGGCGTAGTCAATGCCCAGGGGATCAAAGAGGCGCGGTCGCAGATAGTCGACGATTGGTTGACCGGTCAACTTTTGCACAATTGCCGAAAGCATGTAGGTGGCACCGCTGTTGTAAACAAAGGGCGCGCCGGGTTCATGCTCCACCGGCAGCGAAAGGAACTTCTTGACCCAATTCTGATCGGTAGCGCGTACGGTGCGGGTGAGGGTGTCCTCGACGTGGCCGGTGGTCATTGTCAATAGATGGCGTACGCACATCGCGGCCAAGTTGGCGCTGACCGTAGTCGGCACTTCAGCCGGAAAGAAATCGACAACATGATCATCGACCGTTAGTAAGCCCTCCGCTACGGCTAGACCGACGGCGGTGGAGGTGAAGCTCTTGCTTAGGGAAAAGAGCATGTGGGGCAAATGGGGCTGGTAGGGCTGCCACCAGCCTTGAGCGATCCGGTGGCCGTGGCGTACCAGGATAAAGCTGTGGACTTCCAACTTGTTCGCTTCGATGGCCTTGACAAATGCGGTGATGGCCATGGGATCGACGCCTTGGGCGGCGGGAGTACTTTGTGGTAATTGCTTGGTGGACATAGGTGTTTCTCGGTTCTGTTGATTTTGATGAACGACTATGTGGGCAGTGCGACGGTGCGACGGTGCGACAGTGCGACAGTGCGACAGTGCGACAGTGCGACGGTGCGACAGTGCGACGGTGCGACAGTGCGACAGTGCGACGGCGACTTACTTTCCACTGGTAAAGGCAGCTAATTTGTCAAAGAAGTCGCAGAAGATGGCGTCGTGTTTAATTTTGGTGGCGGTGCGCATGAGGTGGCGGCGCTGATCGACACTCCACGTCTCTTCGGTCGTGAGGATCGGGCTATGGATAAACAGCGTTTGCTCACAACGATTCCTTTCTGCTAGGTTCTGTTGACATTTCAATTTTGCAGGGTTGAAACCCGCTGCTAACACCGAAAAGCCGCCTCAGCGGCTAGGTATGTAGCCGCTGAGGCGGCTTTTCGGTGTTATACTCAAATCAGAATGAAACCCCTAGTTTCGGCCAGCGTGCGTCGCA